>NZ_CAMFKW010000018.1 GCF_945957345.1 uncultured Allobosea sp.
TTCGACTTCTACGCTGACGCTCTGAACTACGGCCCGATCCGTGGCTCGGACAACGTCGTCAACCTGCTCGCCTACACCGCCACCTTCGGCAGCGGCTTCTCGGCGACGATCGCCCTCGAAGACTCCAACGAGCATCGCGTTGCCAACGGCAACTTCGTCCAGGGCGGTTCGGACTATCCGGATCTCGTCGGTTCGTTGAACGTCACGCAGGGCTGGGGCTCCGCTCAGCTGTCGGGTGCCGTGTTCCAGCGCAAGACCGTCGCCAGCGTCGGCGTCGGCTCGGGTGACAAGACCGGCTTCGCCCTGCAGGCTGGCGTGAAGATCAGCCTGCCGATGCTCGCCGCTGGCGACGAGCTCTGGCTGCAGGCTGCTTACGCCGAAGGCGGTCTCTCCTACCTCGGCTACGGCGGCAATGGCGCCGGCGCGGCCTGGGGTGCCAACACCAACGTCGGTCGTCTGCTGGTCACGAACTCTGACGTCAACGCCGACGTCTTCGGTTCGGTCAAGCTGACCAAGGGCTACGCCCTGACCGCCGGCTTCCTGCACTACTGGACCCCCACGATCCGTCAGGCCGTGTATGGTTCGTACTCGAAGCTCGACTACTCGAACAACATCGGCGCTCTGGGCAACGTTGGCCTGGATCCGGTTGAGTGGCGCGTCGGTTCGAACCTGATCTGGTCGCCGGTTGCTGGTCTCGACATCGGCGTCGAGGTTCTCTACGCCAACGCCAAGGTCAAGAACTTCGTCCAGGCGGCTGGCCGCCCGGCCGGCGTGCTGACCAAGTCGGACGACTCCTTCCAGGGCCGTCTGCGCATCCAGCGCGACTTCTGATCGGTTTCCGATCTCTAGTCAGGAAGCCCTGGGGAAACCCGGGGCTTCTTTTTTATGTGGGTTGTCCGGCCACGCTGTTGACGGGCCACCATTGCTCGCGGCCATGATCGCGCACGAATGCTCCGGCGTCCGTTCCACTCGGGGGCGCTTGGCATTCGCTGAATCGATATCTGCGGATCGCTCAATAAGCCTTTGAAAAAAACGGGAGCGTTCCCGATAATGGGGGCTGCGCGGAACCTTGTGGTCTGCGCGGGCAGGGGGCTGTGCATGTCTCAACCGGCGCGTTGGCTCTGGGGGCTGGTCCCGCTGGGCCTGCTGTGGGGAGTTGCAAATCTCGCGCTCGATGCCGCGCTCCAGCGCGATGTCGGCCAGCGCGCCGAGCAAGCTGTCGCGGCGGTGGCTGGCACGGCGCCGGGGGCGCGCCCGGTCGTTGCCCAGGTCGATGGCCGAGACGTTACGATCGGCGGCGAAGTCTTGTCCTCGGACGGAGCGAACAAGGCCATGGCCCGCCTGCATGGCGAGTTCGGCGTGCGCCGCACGCTCGGTGGCTTGTCACAGGTTGTCGCCCAGAAGCCTTATTCCTGGTTCGCGAGCCGCCAGTCGGACGGAGTGACGATCGGCGGCTTCGTGCCGGATCTCGATACGGCCGCGGCCAATATGGCAGTAGCTGCGGCAGCCTTGCCCGGCTCGCGGATCGATGACCGCCAGACCGTAGCCTTCGGAGCGCCGGAAGGTTTTGCGGCGATGGCCGTGGCGATGCTCGCCGAGTTGCCGAAACTGGCTTCTGGACGCGTCGCGCTCGATGACGGCCGGTTCTGCATCGAAGGGAAAGCTGTCAGCTCGGATGCGTTCCTCGCTCTCGAAGCCGCGGCGCCGCAAGCTGAGCGGCCGGGTTTTCGTGCGGTCAAATGCGATATCGAGCCGCCGACCGTTACGCCCTATCGCTGGAGCGCCGAGCATGAGGCCGGTGGCGGAGTGGTGATGCGCGGCCTTTATCCGGATCGGGACGTTCGCGGGCAGATTCTGGCTGCGGCGCGCCAGGCGTTCGGAGCGGGCGCGGCTGTCCGCGATGGGATGAAGCCAGCGCTTGGGGCGCCCTCGGCTTTCCTTGCGAAGGTGACGCGCGCGCTCGGCGATCTGGCGCGGCTGCGGGAAGGAAAGGCCGAGATCGATGGCGACGACTATGCGCTGAGCGGAAAGGGGCCTGAGACCTATGAAGCCTGCCAGGCTTTGCGTCTGCAAATCGCCCAGATGGATGGCCCGGATTCGGTCGCGCGCGCCACGATCGCCTGCCCTCCGGTGCCGGTCGTCGTGCCGATGCCCGAGGTGCCGGGCTTGATCCTGGATGATGTCCTGCCGGCTTCGCCGAGGCCGGAGAATCCTGCGCCGCCTCCGGCACCGGACGTTCCGGCACCGCAGGGCTCAAATCTCACGCCCTCGGCCAGCACGTCGGTGGTGGCACCGCGCGCGGTTGCACTTGTGCCGCTGGAATGGAGCGCTGTGCGCAGCGAAAGTGGCCTGCGCCTGAACGGAAAGCTGCCGGATGAGGCGGCTCGCGCGGCCATCCTGGCCATGATCCGCAATCTCTTCGGCCAGGCGGCTGTCGACGATCGCATGGTCGTGGAGCCGGGGCTGCGATCTGAGCTCGACCTGCCGGCGTCGACCGCCTTTGCGCTGGAGGCCTTGGCCAAACTGAAGGCGGGATCGGTCAGCATTCGCGAGAAGACCTTCGCCGTTGCGGGCGAAGTCGCCGATGTTGCGAGCTTGGCGGCACTGCAGGATCTCCTCGCCCACAAGGCCCCCACTGGCCTGGAAGTCGCCGCCATGCCGGACAACGTCGTCGTGCGGCCCTATGGCCTGTCGCTCTCGGCGGATCGGACCGGCCTGCGCCTCTCCGGCTACCTGCCTGATCAGGCGACGCAAGCATCGCTGCGTGCACTGGTGACGGATTCGCCGCTCAAGGATCGATACGAGGATGCGGCGACGCTGGTTCCCGGGGCGCCGGCCGGTTTCGCCGAAGCGGCTCGCACGGTACTTGCCGATCTCCTGCGCCTCGACCTTGGATCGGCATCGGTGGTGGACGGCCATGTCACGCTGCGCGGATTGACCTGCCGCGACCTGATCAAGAGCGAGATCGAAACCAGTGCAGCGACTGGACTGCCACCGGGCTTCAAGGCCGATGCGGTGGTGGGGTTGCGCCAGACCGGCTGCGTGGTCGATCCGCCGGCGAGCTGCCAGAACGATCTGGACGGGCTGACGAAGCGCAACACGGTCCTGTTCGGCCAGGGAACCTCGGTCGTCGAACTCGACGCCACGACCGAACGGGTGATCAGCGAGGCTGCCGCCATCCTGAAGAAATGCCCAGGTTCTCCGGTCGTGATCGAGGGCCATGCCAACCGGGACGGCGAAAGGCGCGGCTTCGACAATGTGGATCTGTCGCTGCGCCGCGCCCTGCGCGTGCGCGACGAGCTGGCCCGGCGCGGCATCGATCCCGGCAAGCTCGCCGTCAAGGGCTACGGCAGCACCCGCCCGCTCGTGCCGCATGAGGCGCCGGAAGCCCGCGCGATGAACCGCCGTGTCCAGTTCACTGTGGCGAAATAGGAGACAGAGATGCTCTATCTCGCCAGCCAATTCGCCTGGTTCCTGCTCGCCGCCTTCGGCCTCGGCTTCGCCATGGGCTGGATCAGCCATGATGGCGGCAAGTCCCGCCTCTGGAGCGGGGCCTGGAGCGTGCTGGCCGCGCTCTGGATTGCCGGAGCTGCCCTGACCTGGGTTCAGCTTTTGAACGGCCTGGCGGCGACCTGGGTCGAGACGGCGTTGCTGTTCACGGCAGTCTACTGGGCGGGCTGTGTCGGCGCGACCCTCCTTCGCAGGACGGCTACAGCGGGAGTTGCGCAGGCTGGTTCGGCTGCCGTGGCCATTCTCGCGCCGGCTACCGCTGAGGCTTCTTCTTCCATTGCATCGCTCGCGCAACCGCAACTTCCACCGGTCGAGAACGAAGCGGAGCTGCCCGGCCAGCGCCCGGCCGGGCTCGTGGCGGCCCGCGACGACAAGGCCGACGATCTGAAGCTGATCAAGGGCATCGGCCGGCAGAACGAAGGCCGGTTGCACGGCCTCGGCATCTGGCATTTCGAGCAGATCGCCAATTGGACGGCCGAGAATGTCGAGTGGGTTGGCGGCTATCTCGCCTTCCCCGGCCGAATCGAGCGCGAAGACTGGGTCGGCCAGGCCAAGCTCCTGGCGGCCGGGAGCGAGACCGAGTTCGCCAGGCGGGCCAAGGCCGGGGAGGTCGAGACCTCGCGCGACGACGGCACGGCCGGGCAGGAGAATATCGCGGAGGTTGTCGAGGGCAAGGCCGAGGTCAAGCACCCGAAATCCTGACCCGGATCAGGCTGCGCGCCGCTCCGCGCGCCCGATCAGCTTGGCGATCCGCCGGATCATGTCTTTGGTGCCGAGCAGCGGGGCATGGCCCTGGCCGGGCGCGGTGTAGATCTCGCAATCGGGATGGCGCTCCGCCATCTCCTCCAGGGTCTTCTCCGCCAGGAGGTCGGAATTGGCACCGCGTATCGCCAGCATCGGCACGGCCTTGAGTGCATCGAAATAGGTCCAGAGCACCGGCAGCGGCGCCTCGAGATCGAGCTCCTCCAGCACCTTCATCAGCTTGACGTCATAATCGGGCCGGAGCGCACCGTCGCGATCCGTCCAGGTGCGATGCGCCATCATCTCCCATTCCGCTTCGCCCAGCGCCGGGAACTGCTGGTCGGAGAGCCGCTTCAGGATCTCGGCGCCTTCCTGGAAGCTGCGCGGCACCGGCAGCTTGCCGACATAGCCACGGATGCGCAGCAGGCCGCGCGCATCGATCACCGGGCCGACATCGTTGAAGGCGACGCCGCGGATGAGGGCGGGCCGCGCCGCCGCCAGCGCCATCGTCAGGAGGCCGCCGCGCGAGGTGCCGACGAAGACCGCCTGGTCGATGCCGGCCGCAACCAGCACTTGGACGAGGTCGTCGAGTTCGATGCGGATATCGTAGTTCTTCCAGTTCTTGTCGTATTCGGACAGGCCCCGGCCGCGATAGTCGAGCGCCAGCACACGGCGCGGCTTGTCCTCATCCTGCGCGAGGGCGAGCGCCAGCTCGTGGAAATCGGCTGCGGTGCGAGCAAGGCCGGGCAGGCAGATGACGGGCAGTGCGGTTGCTGCGAGCGGACCGTAATCGCGATAGTGCAGCTTGAGCCCGTCGCTGGCGCTGACGAAGCGGGAGGTGAAACCGGATTCGGGCATCGGGGACTCGAAACATGCAGGGGGACGCACCTAACCATGGCGTCGGCGACTGCGGAAGCCGGCTTTCGGCTCAGGAAGCGCCCCAGCGGCGCAGCTTGTCGATGCATCGATTGAACTGGGCGAGTTCCTCCGGCGTCAGAACCGACAGGAAATCGCGCTCCATCTCCTCGCCCAGTCTGTCGGCCTCTTGCCGGATCGCTTCACCCTGCATGGTCAGATGCAGGGCGACGCGTCGCGCATCGGCGCTTTCCAACTCGCGCTGGACGAGGCCGGCATCGACCAGCTTGCGCAGGTGCTTGGAGACCAGCGTCTGCTCGATGAAGGTCGCTTCCGACAGGGTCCGGGACGACAGCCCCGGCTGATCGCCGATGGCGCGCAAGACCCGTAACTCGCGGATATTGAGGCCGAGCCGTTCCTTGTAGACCTGCGAGGCCTTCGCCATCGCGGTCTGGCTCAACTGGTCGAGCCGGAAGGTCAGGAAGGGGTCGCGGGCCATCGGGCTCCCTTGGCGAGGCTTGTGGATCAGTTTTGCGCGCGTGTCCTGCTGGCCAGGCTCAGCGCGAGC
The DNA here is from genome assembly GCF_945957345.1 of uncultured Allobosea sp. Taxonomy (GTDB): domain Bacteria; phylum Pseudomonadota; class Alphaproteobacteria; order Rhizobiales; family Beijerinckiaceae; genus Allobosea. The sequence continues at coordinate 5,675 of NZ_CAMFKW010000018.1, forward strand.
AGCGAGACTGCCGTGCAGGCGATGAGATAGTAGGACGGCACCATGTCCGAGCCCGTCTGCGCCACAAGCCAGGTCAGGGTGAAGGGCGCGAGCCCGCCGAACAGCAGCACCACGACATTGTAGGCGATCGACATGCCGGTCGAGCGCACCTGGGTCGGGAACATGCCGGCGAGCAGGCCGGGCGTCGGCGCCCAGATCGCGGCGATCGAGAGCGCGCAGATCGCCTGCGCTGCGAGCAGGCGCTCGAAGCTCGGCTGCGCCACGACATAGGCCAGCAGCGGATAGGAGAGCAGCGCGAAGCTCAACATGCCAAGCAGCCAGACGCGGAAGGCGCTCCAGCGATCGGCGAGATGCCCCATGATCGGCACGAAGATGAAGAGCAGAATGCCGCCGATCAGCGAGCTCAGCATGGCGCTGGTGAAGGGCAGTTTGAGCTGGCGGATGACATAGCCCGGCAGGAAGATGAACCAGACATAGTTCGAGGCCGTGCCGGGGATCATGATGCCGAAACAGCGCAGCAGCGCGTTGCGGTGCTCGGCGAGCACGGCGCGGAACGGCGTATGCCCTTCGCTTTGTCCGCTGTCCTTCTCGTATTCCGGGGATTCGTCGACGAAGCGGCGGATATAGAAGCCGAGCGGCGTGATCAGCGAGCCCAGCAGGAAGGGAATGCGCCAGCCCCAGCCTTGCAGGTCCTGAGGCGTCAGCAGCGTCGCCAGCGCATAGCCGGAGAAGGCTGCCAGCGCGAGCGCGAGCGCCTGCGAGCACATCTGGAAGCTGCCGAACATCATCTTGCGGCCGGGCGGGGCGTATTCGACCAGCATGGCGGTGGCCGAAGCGAATTCGGCGCCGACCGAGATGCCCTGCAGGATGCGCGCGAGGATAACGAGGATCGGCGCGAGGATACCGATCGTCGCGTAGCCCGGCGTCAGGCCGATCAGCACGGTCGAGAATCCCATGATCAGGATCATTACCGTCAGGATCGGCTTGCGGCCGAAGCGGTCGGCATAGGTCGAGAGCAGCACGCCGCCGACCGGCCGGACGAGGAAGGAGATCGCGAAGGTCGCCGCCGTCAGCAGCGTCGAGACCAGCGGATCGGAGGTCGGGAAGAAGACCTGCGCGATGATCGTGGCGAAGAAGCCGTAGACCAGGAAATCGTACCATTCGAGGCCGTTGCCGATCACCGAGGAGATCACGGCGCGGCGGATCATAGCGGAGGAGCGCGGCTCGGCGCTCGGGATCGCGGCGGCGGTCATGCGTTGGCTCCGGTCTGGCGCTCGACGAGGCGGCACAGGATGCTGGCGCCGACCGGGATCAGCCGGTCGTCGAAATCGAAGGTCGGATGGTGGCACATCGCGCCGGGCTGGCCGAGGAATATATAGGCGCCCGGCCATTGCCGCAGCATCAGTGCAAAATCGTCGGAGAAGGGCAGAGGCGTCAGATCGGCCTGCACATTGGCCTCGCCGAGCACCTGACCCGCCGCAGCGGCCGCCGCTGCGGCGGCGCGGGGATCGTTGAGGCAGGGCGGGCAGCTCGCCTTCTTCGTGCAGGTGATCGTGCAGCCCGACATCAGCGCGAAGCCGCGGCAGGCGACATCGAGTTTGTCGATGATGCGGGCCTCCGTCTCGGGGTTATACGTGCGGATCGTGCCGCTGAGCTCGGCCGAGTCGGGGATGATGTTGGAGGCCGTGCCGGCGATGAGCTTGCCGAGGCTGATCACCGCCGGCTGCATCGGGTCGACATGTCGCCCGACCATCGAGGAGATCTCGGTCGCGAGCCGCGCCGCGACCTGCAACGGGTCGTTTGTGGTATGGGGTGCCGCGCCATGGCCGCCCTTGCCCTTGATCGTGATCTCGAACACGGTCGTGCCGCTCAGCGTCGGACCCGGGCGGACGGCGGCCGTGCCTTCCTCGTAGAGCGGGATGGTGTGAAGCGCGTAGACCTCGGAGCAGGGGAAGCGCTCGAACAGCCCGTCCGCGATCATCCGCTCGGCGCCCTGGCCGATCTCCTCGGCCGGCTGGAAGATCAGATGGACTTTGCCGCGCTTTGGCGGGTTGGCGGCGAGATGGCGCGCCGCGGCCAGCAGCATGACCGTATGACCGTCATGGCCGCAGCCATGGAACTGGTTCTTGGTGGTGGAACGGTAATCGAGCCCGGTATCCTCCTCCATGGCCAGCGCGTCCATGTCGGCGCGCAGGCCGATGGTCGGTCCTTCCGCCGCGCCCTTGATGACGCCGACGAGCCCGGTGCCGCCGAGTCCGCGATGCACCTCGATGCCGAAGGAGGCGAGCGTCTTGGCGACGAAGTCCGAGGTTCGGAATTCCTGGAAGGCGATTTCGGGATGGGCGTGAAGGTCGCGGCGCCAGGCCTCAAGCGTGGGCGCGAAATCGGCAATGTCCTGCAGCATCGAAATTCCTCCGCTGCCGGCAGAAAGTAATTGAAAGTTTCAAATATTGCAATCGACGGGGAAGGTCGTCGTAGGAACGTTTGGAACCGCCACGGTTGTCATTCCGGGGCGCGCCGCAGGCGCGAACCCGGAGCCCACGACTGGGTGAAACAATGGATGTCGATTTGCAGGCGGCTCCCGGTCGTGGGTTCCGGGTTCTTCGCTACGCGAAGCCCCGGAATGACAAGGGTGGTTTGATGGCCTCAGTCCCGCTTGCCGCCGCGCTTCAGGTCGTAATCGATCAGGTAGGCGGTGCGCTGGTTCAGGCGCTCGCGATAGACCTGCAGGTTCTCCATCACGCGCTGAACGTAGTTGCGCGTCTCGGAGAAGGGGATGCGTTCGACCCAGTCGACGGCGTCGACCTCCGGATCGCGTGGGTCGCCATAGGCCGCGATCCATTTCTTCACATTGGGCGAGCCGGCGTTATAGGCGGCGAAGGTCAGGATATAGGAGCCGCGCCACTCCTTGAGCAGGTCGTTGAGATGGGCTGCGCCCATCCGCGCCGCATAGAGAGGGTCCTGCCCCAGCTTGTCCCAGTCGAAGGGCAGGCCGGCGCGCCTTGCCGTCTCGCGGGCCGTTGCGGGCATCATCTGCATCAGCCCGCGCGCGCCGGCGCCGGACATCGCGGCCGGGTCGAAGGCGCTCTCCTGGCGGGCGATGGCATGGACGATGGCTCGCTCCATTGGGTCGCCGAGCACGTCGAAGCTCGGGATGCCGTTGATCGGATAGGCGGTCATGTCGAGCGGAAAGCCACGTTGCAGCGCAGCCTTGCCGATGCCGACCTGCGCGCGCGCATCGGTCTCGCGCCTGGCGATGGCGGCGATCGCCTCCAGCGCCTCGGTCGTGTGCAGACGCTGCGCCAGGTCGTTCAGCATCAGCGTGGCGAGATCGCGCTCGCCGATGCGGTAGAGCAGGCGCACGGCGCGATGCCCCGGCAGGGTGTCGAGCCCGGCCGCCACCGTCCGTCGCAGCGGCAGGCCGGAGAGCCCGAGCTTCGCCCGCGCCAGTTGCCCGTAATAGGCGACCGGCTGCTCCGCGGCCTTGCCGAAGGCGGCCTTGGCCTCATCGGGCTTGCCGAGGTCTTCATAGGCGCGGCCCTGCCAATAGGCTGCGCGTGCGATCGAGATCGGCGTCTCGGCGATACCCGCCGCCGCATCAAAATGCTTGAGCGCGACATCCGGCTTCTTGAGGAAGCGCAGCGCGATGAAGCCGGCATGCCATTCGGCCTCGATCCGCTCGGCCGCATCCTCCGCGCCATGGCCGGACGCGACCTCATAGGCCTTCTGCGCTTGGCCGGCATCGAGGAGTTTGCGCGCGATGATGCGCCGCTCCTCCCACCAGCCATCGCCGTCGCCGAGCAAGGATGGGTCGCGGGGAATCGCAGTCAACGCCTTCACGGCGTCGTCGAGCTTGTCGCTGCGGCGCGCTTGCTGCGCTTGCAGGAAGGCGAAGGAGACATCGCCGCGCAGCGAGGCCGGCACGGCTGAAATCAGCTTCTCGGCAATCGGCCGGCGCGCCTTGGCGCTGGCCAGCCGCGCCTTGGCCAGCACGACATAATCGGCCGAGACGCGGGCGGCGTTGCGCAGGGCCGCCTCGCCATTCTCGCGGAACAGGAAACGCTCGGTGCGCAGGCGATGATCGTCCTTGGTCAGCACCGCCTCGAAGGCGCCGAGCGCGATCTTTTCCAGCGATTGCCCGAACGGGTCCTTGCGCCAGGTCCGGCGGATAAGGGTGGCAGCCTCCTCGACCTTGCCTTCATCCTGGAGTGCGAGCGCCAGCGCAACCCGCCCGGCCGGCGAGACCGGCTGCTGGCCATGGAAGAAGGCGCGCACGATCGCCGGGCTCTTTTTCTCAGCGATCAGCGCTTCTTCGGCGCGGCGTCGAAAACGGGTCGTGGCGGGATAGTTCGGGTGATCGCGCAGGAAGGCGTCGATCCGCAGGAAGGGCACCGCGCCAGCATTGGCATGGATCGCGACCCATTCGAGCAGCGAGCGAGTCGAACGATCGTCGATGCGCGCGGCGAGTTCGTCGCCTTCGGTCAGCGCGCCGCGGCGATAGGCGGCGACGACCGCCTTCACGGCCTCCACGTTGATGGGCGTCTCGCCGCGTAAGGCGTTGGTGGGATAGGGCGGCAGCGCACTGGTGGTCTCGACATCGCCGAGCATGGCGAGCTTGCGCTGGCTCGCGAGCATGCCGTCATCGCCCGCGAGCGTCGATGACGCCGAGAGCATGGCAGGCAGCAGCAGGCCGATCAGTCTCCTCACGGCAGCAGGCGAGGCCATGGCGGAACTCCAGGCTCGGATGGTCATCGGGGAATGGTCGGGGAAGGCAGTTTACAGAGGCTTAACTATGAGGCCACGCATTTTCATGGCTTGCCGGCTTTGCCTTGGCGGAACGACGGTTTATGTGTGGCGGCCCTGCAACTCGCTTTTCGCCCTAGGATCGTCCTCATGACCAAGCACATTGCCTTCGCCGGCTCGATGCCCGCTCTGGTCACACCGTTCAAATCCGGCAAGGTCGACGAGCAGGCGCTGCGCGCGCTGGTCGAATGGCAGATCGACAACGGCTCGACCGGGCTCGTGCCCGTCGGCACCACCGGCGAAAGCCCGACGCTGTCGCATGACGAGCACAAGCGCGTCGTCGAGATCGTCATCGATCAGAACAAGGGTCGCGTCCCGGTCATCGCCGGTGCCGGCTCGAACAACACGATCGAGGCGGTCGATCTCGCGGTTCATGCCGAGAAGGCCGGCGCCGATGCCGTGCTCGTGGTCACGCCCTACTACAACAAGCCGACCCAGGAAGGCATGTACCAGCACTTCAAGGCGGTGAACGATGCGATCGGCATCCCGATCATCATCTACAACATCCCGCCGCGCTCGGTGGTGGATATGTCGGTCGAGACGATGACCCGGCTGTACGAGCTCAAGAACATCGCCGGCGTGAAGGATGCTACCGCCAATCTCGCCCGCGTCTCGCAGCAGCGCCACGCCATGGGGCCGGATTTTATCCAGCTCTCCGGCGAGGATATGACCGCGCTCGCCTATATGGCGGCCGGCGGCCATGGCTGCATCTCGGTCGTCGCCAATGTCGCGCCGCGCCTTTGCGCCGACCTGATGGAAGCGGTCCAGAAGGGCGACTATGCCGGTGCGCTGAAGGTGCAGGACCGGCTGGTGCCACTCCATGACGCTATCTTCAAGGAGCCCGGTCTCGCCGGCGCCAAGCACGGTCTGGCCCTGCTCGGCCGCATCGAGGAGGAAGTTCGCCTGCCTCTGCTGCCAGTGACCCCGGCGACGGGCAAGGTCATTCGCGAAGCCATGGTTTTCGCCGGGCTGTTGAATGCTTAAGTAGGGCGAATGGCCGATCTGGATAGGCACGGCCATTCGCCCGCCCCGCCGGGGTGGACGGAAGAATGACAAGACCGGTATTTTCAAGGGCTTGGGCGCCGATTCCGAATCGGATTCTCAAGCTCTGGCAGGGCCGGTCGAGCAGCATGGATTCAGCGGAACGGCATGAAGAAACCCGATCCGGAGCGCTATCGTCTCGCCGCGGATAACCGCAAGGCGCGCTTCAACTACGAGATCAAGGAAACCGTGGAGGCGGGCATCGCCCTGCAGGGGACCGAGATCAAGTCGCTGCGCGGCGGCAAGGCGACGATTGGAGAGAGCTATGCCGGCCCGATGGGGACGGAGCTGTTTCTGTTCAACGCCCATATCCCGGAATATCTCGAGGCGAACCGCTTCAATCACGAGGTCCGTCGGCCGCGGAAGCTCCTGCTTCACAGGCGGGAGATCAACAAGCTGATGGGCGCGGTCCAGCGCGATGGCATGGCCCTGATCCCGCTCAAGGTCTACTTCAACGACAGGGGCAGGGCGAAGGTTGAACTCGGCCTCGGCAAGGGCAAGAAGCTTCACGACAAGCGCGAGACCGAGAAAGAGCGCGACTGGAACCGCGATAAGCAGCGCTTGCTGAAGACGGGTGGGTAGGGCTGCGGCCTACCCCTCCGCCGGCTCGTCGCCCTGGCGGATGCCGTAGCGGCGCTCCAGCGACGGATTGGCGGGCGTTCCCGGCGCGGCGGTACCGCTGCGGCTGGCGCGCTCGGCGGGGTCGCGGCCGATCTTCTGCATGAGCTGGGCGAGATCGACGAACTCGTCGCATTGCCGGCGCAACTCGTCCGAAACCATCGGCGGATTGGTCGAGATCGTCGAGACGACCGAGACCTTGACGCCCTTGCGCTGCACCGCCTCGACCAGCGGCCGGAAATCGCCGTCGCCGGAGAACAGGTAGATCTGGTCGAGATGCGGCGCGAGCTCGAGCATCTCGATCGCCAGCTCGATATCCATGTTGCCCTTGACGCGGCGCCGGCCGGTGGCGTCCGTGAACTCCTTCGCCGCCTTGGTGATGACGCGGTAGCCGTTATAGTCGAGCCAGTCGACCAGCGGCCGGATCGAGGAGTATTCCTCGCTCTCCACCAGCGTGGTGAAATAGAAGGCGCGGATCAGGTTGCCGCGCCCCTGGAACTCCCGCAGCAGGCGCCGGTAGTCCATGTCGAAGCCAAGCTGCTTCGAGGTGGCGTAGAGATTGGCGCCATCGATGAAAAGCGCGATGCGCGGTGCGCCGCTCATGGCAATCACTCCTGCTGAAATATCTTAAGGCGTGAAAATGGAAGCAAAACGCGTTCGAACAATGTCTTTCGCGACTGAAATTTGACAAGTTACAAGCGTTGGCCGTGTCACCTTGACGCAGCGTGACGGTACCTCTGCGTCAGGCCCGCAGGCGGGCCGGGTTGCCGACTGCGGTGCGGCCGGTAGGCACGTCGCGCGTGACCACGCTGCCCGCGCCTATGATGGCGTCGTCGCCGATCGTCACTCCGGGCAGGATGATGGCGCCGCCGCCGATCCAGACATTGCGCCCGATCACGACCCGGCGCCCGAATTCCAGCATCTGCCGGCGCTGTTCGGGATCGCGCGGATGGTCGGCGGTCAGAATCTGCACGCTGGGGCCGATCTGCGTGCCGTCGCCGATCGTGACCGCGACGACATCGAGGATGATGCAGTTGAAGTTGAGGAAGACGCCATCGCCGAGGCTGATGTTGTAGCCGTAGTCGCAATGGAAGGGTGGGCGGATGACGACGTCCCGCCCGACATGGCCGAAGGCTTCGCGCAACAGCGCCGGCCGCTGTTCCGGCGTCGCGCCGGTCGCATTGAAGCGCTCCATCCAGGCGCTGATGCGACGGTTATCGGCGATAAGCTCGGGGCTGTCGGCCCGGTAGAGCTCGCCGGCCAGCATCTTGTCCTTCTCGCTGCGCATCGCGTTGTCCGCGCCGCTCAGGCTTTGCCCTTGGGGAACTCCAGCCCCATCTCGCGATAGCGCTCCGGATCGTCGCTCCAGTTCTCGCGCACCTTCACGAAGAGGAAGAGATGGACCTTGGCCTCGGCCGCCTCGGCGATCTCGACGCGGGCTCTCTGGCCGATCGCCTTGATCGTCTGGCCGCCTTCGCCGAGCACGATCTTCCGCTGGCCTTCGCGCTCGACATAGATCGTCTGCTCGATGCGGACGGAGCCGTCCGGCTTCTGCTGCCAGCTCTCGGTTTCGACCGTCGAGCGATAGGGCAGCTCATCATGCAGCCGCTCGAACATCTTCTCGCGGGTGATCTCGGCGGCGAGGAAGCGCAAGGGCGCGTCCGAGATCTGGTCTTCCGGATAGAGCCAGGGGCCGAGCGGCAGGCGCTTCTCCAGCCAGGCCAGGATGTCCTTGACGCCATAGCCGGTCAGCGCTGCGACCATGAAGGTCGTCTCGAAGCTGCCGCGCTCGTTCACCTTGGCGGTGATATCGAGCAGCTTCTCTTTCGGCACCGTGTCGATCTTGTTCAGGATCAGGAATTTCGGCTGCTTCAGCTCGGCGAGCTTCTCGAACAGCGCCGTGTTCTCCTCATGGTCGAAGCGCGCGACATCGACGAGCACGCCGATCAGGTCGGCATCGGTGGCACCGCCCCAGGCGCTCGTGACCATCGCGCGGTCGAGCCGGCGCTTGGGCGCGAAGATGCCGGGTGTATCGACGAAAATGATCTGCGCCGTGCCCGAAAGGGCGATGCCGCGTACCTGCGTCCGCGTCGTCTGGACCTTGCGCGAGACGATCGAGATCTTGGCGCCGACGAGCTGGTTCAGCAGCGTCGACTTGCCGGCGTTCGGCGCGCCGATCAGCGCGACGAAGCCGCAGCGCGTGGCTTGATCGGTTTCAGACATTCTCGCCTTCCGGGTTCTCGTTCCACAGGCCTTCGCGCTTGAGGAACGTTTCGGCCGCGGCCTGTTCGGCCAGCCGCTTGGATGGGCCGCGCGCCTCGGCGTCGGCAAGCCCCGTGATCCTGGCGGCAACGACGAAGACCGGTGCGTGGTCGGGGCCGGAGCGGCCGCGCTCGCTATAGGTCGGCGTTGGGTAGCCGCGTCCCTGCGCCCATTCCTGCAGCGCCGTCTTGGCGTCGCGTAAGGGGCGGACCGGCTTCAGCATGCGCTCGCCGAAGGCGCGCTCGACCAGCGCGCGGGCAGCGTCATAGCCGCCGTCGATGAAGACGGCCCCGATGATCGCCTCGCAGGCATCGGCCAGGATCGCCTTGTTCTTGCGGGCGCCGCCCAGGATCTCGCCTTCGCCCAGCCGCATGAACTGGCCGAGATTCCAGCCGAGAGCGACCTCGGCGCAGGTCTCCTTGCGAACGAGATCGGCGAGCCGGCGTGAGAGATTGCCTTCCTCCGACTGCGGGAACTGGCGGAATAGCAGGTCGGCCACCGACAGGCCGAGCACGCGATCGCCGAGGAATTCGAGTCGCTGGTAGCTGGCGAGGCGCGAACCCTCGGCGCTCATATGGGTGAGAGCGGTCGCGAGAAGGCTCGGGTCCGAGAAACGGTGCCCGAGCGCGGCTTCGAGCCGCGCCGTGTCCGGGGCCTTGCGCCCGCCGTCGCCCACCTTGCTCACTTGATGGTGCTGAACAGACGGTTCCAGCGAACCGTGTAAGGCCATTCCCAGATCTTCCAGGCCGAGGCGCCGTCCTCGATCGAGAAGAAGATGATCTCGGCCCGCCCGACGAAATTCTCGAAAGGCACGTAGCCGACGCTGCGGTCGCGCGAGTCCAGCGAGTTGTCGCGGTTGTCGCCCATCATGAAGAAATGGCCGGGTGGCACGACGAAGACCTGCGTGTTGTCGAAGGTGCCGGTATCGCCCTCGCGCTCGATGATCTCATGGCTGACGCCGTTCGGCAGCGTTTCGATATAGCGGATCACCGGGACGCTGCGGCCCCAATTGTCGCTGGTCACATAGTCGGCGATGCGCTCGCGCTTCACCGGCTGGTTGTTGATGTGCAGGATGCCGTCGATCATCTGGATGCGGTCACCCGGCAGGCCGATGACGCGCTTGATATAATCGGTCGACCCGTCGCTCGGCAGCTTGAATACGGCGATATCGCCGCGCTTCGGCTCGGCCGCCCAAATCCTCCCTGAGAACAGCGGCGGGCTGAACGGGATCGAATGCTTCGAATAGCCGTAGGTGTATTTCGACACGAACAGGTAGTCGCCGATCAGCAGCGTCGGGATCAGCGAGCCCGAGGGGATGTTGAAGGGCTGGAACAGCAGGGTGCGGATGACCAGCGCAATGAGCAGCGCCTGGACGACGACCTTGATCGTCTCGAAGACGCCGCCTTCTTCCTTGGCCGCCTTGCTTTTGCTGTCGACGTCGTTGGCCACGCGGGCGCTCCTGAGGCTGCGATCCAGCGCGCGGTCTAGCCGACTATCGCGCCTGCGACAACGCGCAAGAGCGGTAAGGGGGAAGGGCGCCAATCGATTGGCGAAGAGATGGCAAACGCGACTCCAGAACGGGAAAGCGGCAGCATCAGGGCGATTCTCACCCCAGAGACAGATTGACGGCCCACATTTTCGTCAACAGCATCGTTTGGCGCGACACTTTGGGGGAATCACTCATGAGTACGAAGAAGCTCGTCGCCGAAGCCATCGGCACGTTCTGGTTGACCTTTGCGGGTTGCGGCAGTGCTGTGATCGCCGCAGGATTTCCAAATGTGGGTATCGGGTTGCTCGGCGTTTCGCTCGCGTTCGGCCTGACGGTCGTGACGATGGCCTATGCCATCGGCCATATCTCCGGCTGCCATCTCAATCCGGCGGTGACGGTCGGCCTCGCAGCCGGCGGGCGTTTCCCGGCGGGGCAGGTCGTTCCTTACATCGTGGCGCAGGTGATCGGCGCCATCGTCGCTGCGGGCGTCCTCTATCTCATTGCACGCGGCGCGCCGGGTTTCGATCTCGCCGGTGGCTTCGCCTCGAACGGCTACGCCGAACATTCGCCCGGCAAGTACAACCTCGTCTCGGCCTTCCTGATGGAAGTCGTGATGACCATGATGTTCCTCTTCATCATCATGGGCTCGACCCATGGCAAGGCGCCGGCCGGCTTCGCGCCGCTCGCGATCGGCCTCGGCCTATGCCTGATCCATCTCGTCAGCATTCCCGTGACGAATACCTCGGTGAATCCGGCCCGCAGCACCGGCCCGGCACTCTTCGTCGGTGGTTGGGCCATCCAGCAGCTCTGGCTGTTCTGGGTGGCGCCGCTGCTCGGCGGCGTGCTCGGCGGCGTGACCTATCGCTGGCTGAGCGACGAGCCGACCGGCGAGGTCACCGGCCGCTGAGCGGCCGGGCAGGCCATTAGCGCTCCAAAAGCCGCCGCCGTTCCGGTGCATCGCCAAAGTGGTGCCCCGGAATGGCGGCGGTTTGCGTTTGCAGAGGAAGAGCCTCAGCCGACCGGCCGCGCCTCGATCACCACGAATGCCTGCGCCAGCGGCGGATCGTCCGTCAGCGAGATATGGACGACGGCCTCATGGCCGGGCGGCGTCATGGCCTTCAGCCGCTCTGCGGCGCCGCCAGTCAATCGCATGGTCGGACGCCCACCCGGCAGGTTGACGACCTCCATGTCGCGCCAGAAGACGCCGTGGCTCATGCCGGTGCCCAGCGCCTTCGAGCAGGCCTCCTTCGCCGCGAAGCGACGCGCATAGGAAGCCGCGCGGGTCGCGCGGCGATCCGATTTCTTACGCTCGCCTTCGGTGAAGACGCGATGCGTGAAGCGTTCGCCGAAACGCTCGAGCGAACGCTCGATCCGGGTGATGTCGCAGAGGTCGGAGCCGATGCCGAGGATCATGCTGGCGATGTAGCGTGCTTTTCGCCGGACAGGAACAGCTTCCCGAAATCGGATCGGGTTACCTGAGGCCGAATGAGAGCTCAGCGCCCGCTGCGGCCCTCGTCCATGGCCTGCCGCATCCGGCGGATCGCTTCTTCGAGGCCGATGAAGATGGCTTCGCCAACCAGGAAATGGCCGATATTGAACTCGACGAAGGCCGGCACGCGGGCGAGCGTGCGCGCCGTGTCGTAGTCGAGGCCGTGCCCGGCATGAACTTCCAGCCCGAGCTTGGTGCCCAGCGCCGCGCCGCTCGCCAGCCGCTGGAACTCAGCCTCCGCCTTGGCCGTCTCGCCGTCGATGAGGGCATGGCACCAACTGCCGGTATGCAGTTCGATGACCGGCGCTCCGAGCTTGGCGGCCATCGCGATCGGCGCCTCGTCCGGCTCGATGAACAGCGAGACGCGGCTGCCAGCCGCTTTCAGGCGGGCAATGGCGGGTTTCAGATGGCTTTCCTGCCCGACGACATCGAGGCCGCCCTCGGTGGTGCGTTCCTCGCGCTTTTCCGGCACGAGGCAGGCCGCATGCGGCTTGAGCCGTTCCGCCAGTGCGATCATTTCCTCGGTCGCGCCCATCTCGAAATTGAGCGGCTTGGTCAATTCGCTGGCCAGGCGCTCCATATCAGCGTCGCGGATATGGCGGCGGTCTTCGCGCAGATGGGCTGTGATGCCGTCGGCGCCGGAGGCGATGGCGAGATGCGCTGCGCGGACCGGATCGGGCAGGGCGCCGCCGCGCGCGTTCCGCACCGTGGCGACATGGTCGATGTTGACGCCCAGACGAAGCCGATCGGCCATGGCGCATTCCCCCTGTTCGTTCGAGACCTGCTTAAACGAAAGCGGCATCTCGGCTCAATGCAGGGATTGTGATGCCGGGCCCACGAATTGTGATCGGTGCCCGCAAGCCGCGAAGCCATTACGATTCGTTGAAGCGGAATGGCTGCGTGTTGTGAAGGTAATCGTAACCGAAACTCCGTAACGTCGACTGAGGACATCACAGAGTTTCAGTTGGCCGATGCAACTCCCCTTGAAGAATGCGGCTTTCCAGAGCGATGTCCTTCCGGACAGGCGCGAGGCAAACCAGCCGCCGGAGCGGGCGCTCGGCCGCGTTATTGCCTGCGACGGCTCGCGGGCCACGATTCTCAGCGCGGTTTCCACCGGAAACTGGCTGGCCGGCGATGCCTGGGCCATTGGTCGGATGGTCTCGATCAATCTGGGTTCGAGCCGCATCGTCGCGCTGGTCTACAAGCTGCACGCCGTCGAGCCGGCCTGGAGCGAGGCCGAGGAGAACCCGATCCAGGTCGAGGTGGAATTCCTCGGCGAGGTGTTGGAAAGCGCCGATGGCCGCACGCGCTTTCAGAGCGGCATCAGCACCTTTCCGCCGATCGGCGCGATCGCCCATCGCATCAGGGCGGGGGACCTGTCGCTCGTTCATGATCTGGGGGAGCGCTCCGGCGTCGAGATCGGCCATGTGTCGCAGGATGTGAGCATTCCGGCCACCGTCAGCGTCCAGGACATGCTCTCGCGCCATTTCGCCCTGGTCGGGACCACCGGCGTCGGCAAGTCGAGTGCGGTCGCGCTGCTGCTGCGCCGTGCCGTTTCCGTGCGCCCGCGGCTGCGCGTGCTCATCCTCGATCCGCATAACGAGTATTCCAGCGCCTTTCCGGACCTCGCCCTGACCATCGACGGCGAGAGCCTCGATCTGCCTTTCTGGATGTTCAAGCAGGAGGAGCTGGCCGAGGTCGTGTTCCGCGGGCGTGCCGTCCTCGACGACGAGCCGGATATCCTGCGAGAGGTCGTGGCGGCGGCGCGGGCGCGCTACCGCATGCCCAGCGGGCAGGAGCTGGCGCGCGATCTCGGCTCCAGTCTCTTGAAGCGCCCGCTCGACCTCGGCATCTCGCGCCAGTCGCAGGAACCTCAGCAAGCGGGCGGCGCCGTCGATGCGGCGACACCCTATCGCCTCAAGGACGCATTCGCGGTCATCGACGAGATGATCGGCCTGCACGAGCAGCGCTGGCCTCGCGCCGCCCTGCGCTCGCTCAAGGTGCGGCTGGAATCGCTGCATGCCGATCCGCGCTACCGCTTCATGTTCGGCCGCGCCAACATGTACGAGACGGTCGCGCCGATCCTGGCACAGGTCTTCCGCATCCCGATGCATGGCCGGCCGATCACGGCCTTCCAACTCGGCGGCCTGCCGGGAGAAGTCGTGAACGCGGTGGCTTCGGTGCTGTCGCGCTTGGCCTTCGATCTTGCGAGCGCGAGCCTGGGCGCCTGCGAGATCCTGGTGCTCTGCGAGGAGGCGCATCGCTATGTGCCCTCCGATCCCAAGCTGGGTTTCGCCCCGACGCGGCAGGCGCTTGCCCGTATCGCCAAGGAGGGACGCAAATACGGCGCCTATCTCGGCATCGTGACGCAACGCCCGGGCGAACTCGATTCGACCATCCTGTCGCAATGCTCGACAATCTTCGCGATGCGGCTGGCCAACGAGCGCGATCAGCAGATCATCCGCTCGGCGATTTCCGACGCCTCCGCCAGCACGATCAACTTCCTGTCCTCGATCGGCAATCGCGAGGCGATCGCCTTCGGCGAGGGCGTCGCCACGACGATGCGGATGCGCTTCGCCGAGCTCAAGCCGCACGAATTGCCGGCGATGGGCGCGCGCGGCGGCGAGGTCGTGGGCCGGCTGGAGCCGACGCTGGACGATATGGTCAGGCGGATGCGTGCCTGAGGGGGCGGCCTGCGAATTTCTTGCATCGCGGTGGCTTTGCCTGTAAGGCCGTGCTCAATCCATTTCCCTGCATCGCTGAGATCGGAAGAAGCCGGCCATGGCTCGCGTTACCGTTGAAGACTGCATCGACAAGGTCGAGAACCGCTTCGAGCTGGTGCTGCTCGCCAGCCACCGCGCGCGGATGATCCAGTCGGGCTCGTCGATCCTCGTCGCTCGCGACAACGACAAGAACCCCGTCGTCGCGCTGCGCGAGATCGCCGACGAGAAGCTCAAGCCCGAGGATCTCAAGGAAGACCTGATCCACTCACTGCAGAAGCATGTCGAGGTCGACGAGCCGGAGCAGGAGACCGTTCCGCTGCTCGCCAGCCCCACGAGCGCCGCGACGCCCGACAGCGAAGTCCAGTTCGACCGCATGAGCGAAGAGGATCTGCTGCGCGGCCTCGACGGCCTCGTGCCGCCGACCGAGAGCGCCGACGACGAGGATTGATCCTCAAAGCATCGGCCCGAAAAGTGGTACGCGGTTTTCGGACAAAGCCGATGCAAAACCAAAGAGCCCGAGTATCGGGCTGAGAAGTTCGTGACTTCGATCGGATGTGAATCGATTGTTCACCGTTTCCCAGTAAAGCCCGGCAGTGCCGGGCTTTTTTCATGGCCCTCATCCGGAAAACGCCTTGCTGCCGCCGATGCCTGTGCAAATAATAATGCGTTGCAATGATCGCAGGATAGGATTGGGGCCCGTATGGGCATGATGCGGCAATATGAACTCGTCGATCGGGTCAGGAGCTATAACCCGAATACCGACGAGGACCTGCTCAACCGGGCCTATGTCTACGCCATGCGCGCGCATGGCACGCAGAAGCGCGCCTCCGGCGATCCGTTCTTCGCGCATCCGCTCGAAGTCGCGGCGATCCTGACCGATCTCAAGCTTGACGATGCCACCATCGTCGCCGCCGTCCTGCATGATACGGTTGAGGACACGGCCGCGACGCTGGAAGAGATCGAGACCATGTTCGGGCCGGATATCCGCCGGCTCGTCGACGGCCTCACCAAGATCAAGAAGCTCGACCTCGTCTCGAAGAAGGCGGCGCAGGGCGAGAACTTCCGCAAGCTTCTGCTCGCCATCGCCGACGATATCCGTGTCCTGCTGGTGAAGCTCGCGGATCGCCTGCACAATATGCGGACGCTCCATTTCGTCCCGCCCGAGAAGCGCCTGCGCATCGCCGAGGAGACGATCGAGATCTATGCGCCGCTCGCTGGCCGCATGGGCATGCAGGAACTGCGCGAGGAGCTGGAGGAGCTTTCCTTCCGTCATATCAAGCCCGAGGCCCACGCCACCGTGACCAAGCGGCTGGAGGAAGTGACCGCGCGGGAAGGCAAGGTCATCGGCGAGATCGAGGAGGATCTGAAGGGCAAGCTCGCCGCCAGCGGCATCCAGGCCGAGGTCTTCGGGCGGCGCAAGCGGCCTTATTCGATCTGGAAGAAGATGGAGCGCAAGTCGGTCTCCTTCGAGCAGCTCTCCGACATCTTCGGCTTCCGCGTCATCGTCGAGAAGCCGGAGGATTGCTACCGGGTGCTCGGCATCGTCCATATGACCTGGCCAATGGTACCGGGCCGCTACAAGGATTACATCTCGACGCCCAAGCAGAACGACTATCGGTCGATCCATACGACGGTCGTCGGCCCCGGCCATAGCCGCGTCGAACTACAGATCCGCACAGACAACATGGACCGCATCGCCGAATACGGCATTGCCGCCCACGCCCATTACAAGGATGGCCGGGCCGGCCAGCCGATCGGCCTCGCCGATGAGAGCCGCGCCTATCAATGGCTGCGCCGCACCGTCGACCTGCTGGCCGAGGGCGACAGTCCCGAGGAGTTCCTCGAACACACCAAGCTCGAGCTCTTCCACGACCAGGTCTTCTGCTTCACGCCGAAGGGGCGGCTCATCGCCCTGCCGCGCGGCGCGACGCCGATCGATTTCGCCTATGCCGTCCATACCGATGTCGGCAACAGCGCCGTCGGCGCCAAGATCAATGGCCGCATCGCGCCGCTTCTGACGGAATTGCAGAACGGCGACGAGGTCGAGATCACCCGTGCCGATGGGCAGGCGCCGCCGGCCGCTTGGGAATCGCTCGTCGTCACCGGCAAGGCCCGCGCCGCGATCCGCCGCGCCACCCGCGCCGCGGTGCGCCGCCAGTATGCCGGCCTCGGTCGCCAGATTCTCGAGCGGGCCTTCTCCCGTGCCGAGCGCGCCTTCTCCGACGACAAGCTCAAGGCGGCACTGAAGCGCCTTGCCCGCAACACGGTCGACGACGTGCTCGCGGCCGTCGGGCGCGGCGAGATGTATTCCGGCGACGTGGTCAAGGCGGTCTATCCGGATCTCGAACCCGAGAAGCGTGGCTCCTCCGACGGTAAGCCGGGCGCGGCTGCCAATGGCAAGGGCTGGTTCGAATTGCGCCAGGGCGAGAACCTCAAGTTCAAGCTGCCTGGAGAGGAGCCGGACACGGCGATCCCGATCCGGGGCCTTGGCGGCGACCTGCCGGTACGCTTCGCACCGCATGGCGGCGCCGTGCCGGGCGACCGCATCGTCGGCATCCTGACGCCGGGCGAGGGCGTGACGATCTACCCGATCCAGTCGCCGGCGCTCGCTGCCTTCGACAACGAGCCGGATCGCTGGCTCGATGTCCGCTGGGACCTCGACGACAAGGTGCCGCAGCGCTTCCCGGCGCGCATCGCCCTGAAATCGATCAACGAGCCCGGCTCGCTCGCCCAGATCACCACCACGATCGCCGAGCATGACGGGAACATCGATTCCGTCTCGATGAACCGACCGAACCAGGACTTCACCGACGTCACTATCGACCTCACGGTCTGGGACCTGAAGCACCTTTCGGCGATCATCAGCGAGTTGCGCGAGAAGCGGGTGATCAGCAGGGTGGAGCGCGTGGTCGGGTAGGGCAAGCCAGCCATTATGCCGGGCCGGCCGTAGGCCTGACCCCGAAATCACCTTTGTCATTCCGGGGCTTCGCGTAGCGAAGAACCCGGAACCCACGGCTGGGCGAGCGGCTCTTCATGCGGCATGGGATGTCTCACCCGGTCGTGGGTTCCGGGCTCGCGCCTGTGGCGCGCCCCGGAATGACAAAGGGTGCGGTCTCAGCGCAGGAGCGACCAGCCACTACCCCCGGAACGCCGCCGCAAGCTCCCGCACGAAAGCGCCCGCGCGCGGCGACGCGACATTGCTCCGAAGCACGACCTGTGATCCGCCGAGCGACGGCAGGTTCCATGCGGGACCGATATCGATCGTGCCTGCTGGTGCGATTCGCGTGGCCAGTGGCGAGACACCGAGCCCGACCTGAACGGCCGCCGCAACTGCCGCCATGCCGCCGCCGACGAAGGCTTCGCGCCAGGCGATGCCGGCACGATCCAATGTATCCATGCTGTGCCGGCGCAAACGGCATTCGGCGACGAGGCTGACGAGTGGCACGGGCGCATCGGCCTGCCGAACGAGACCAGGCGCCGCGAACCAGCCGACCGGATCGTCGCGCAGGACCTCTCCGGTCCGTCCGGCCGCGAGCCGGCGGACGATCACGACATCGAGTTCGCCACGTTCCAAAGCTTCTTCCAGCATCCGCGACGGCTCGATCCGCAGATTGATGACGATGCCGGGGTCATGGGCCGTCAGGCGTGCCAGCACCGCGGGAACCTCGGCCCCGACAGCCTGCTCGCTGATGCCGACCGCGATATGCTCCGGCGTGACCGCAAAGGCCGCGAGCGCCTTGCCATGCGCCGCCAGCAACTCACGCGCGGCCGGCAGGAAGCGCTCGCCCTCCGCAGTCAGACGAACAAGGCGGGGATGTCGCTGCAGCAGCATTCGGCCGAGCCCTTCTTCGAGGCGTTTGACCCGCGTGCTGACCAGCGATTGCGTCGTGCCGAGTGCCTCGGCGGCGCGGGTGAAGCTCTTCAGCTCGGCCGCACGCAGGAAGGAGGCGACCGCGTCGATGTCCAGAGTGCTCATAAATCATGATACCATATCATTGATATCAGCATAGATATGATTATCAACTTATCGGAAGCGACCTATGGTGTTCTTCGAAAGGCGCGGTTGCGCCTCGACACGGAGAGAGACCATGCCCCTCATCAGGATTTCCATGCGCCGTGGCCGCCCGGCTTCCGAGCCGGCCGCCATCATCGACGGCGTCTACAAGGCGCTGCGCGAGACTTTCGAGGTGCCGGAGAAAGACCTCTTCGCCGTCGTCCACCAGCACGATGCCGACGAGTTCGTCTTCGACGCCAATTATTTCGGCTTCAACCGCAGCGACAGGCTGGTGATCATTCAGCTCACCGTCGCCAATACGCGCGGCGTCACGCAGAAGAAGAAGCTCTACGCCGCGATCGTCGAGAACCTCATGAAGGAGCCCGGCCTGAAGCCGGACGACATCTTCATCAACCTCGTCGAGGTCAAGCGCGAGGACTGGTCCTTCGGCGGCGGCATCGCGCAATACGTGGCGTGAGGCGCGTGGGGCGCGCAGGCACGCAGTTTCCTCCCGAGCGCTCCTGTCCTAAATCCTGTCTTCATGGAATGGACCGACGAGGGCACGATCATCGGCCTCAAGGCTCATGGCGAAAGCGCCGTGATCCTGGAGGCGATGACGCGCGAGCATGGCCGCCATCTCGGCCTCGTCAGGGCCGGGCGCTCCGCCAAGGCCCAGGCCTCGCTCCAGCCCGGCAACAATGTCTCGCTGACCTGGCGCGCCCGGCTCGACGAGCATCTCGGCGAGTACAAGGTCGAATTGCTGACCTCCCATGCCGCCCGCCTGATCGCCGCGCCGGTCGCGCTCTACGGGCTCGGCACCATCGCCGGCCTGCTGCGCCTGCTGCCTGAGCGCGATCCGCATCCCGGCCTCTATGAAGGGCTGTCCGTCCTCGTTGCCCATCTCGACGAGGCGGAGATGGCGCCGGCCCTGATCATCCGCTTCGAACTGGCGATGCTGACGGAGCTGGGCTTCGGGCTCGATCTCGCACGCTGCGCCGTCACCGGCTCGCCCGACGATCTCAGCCATGTCTCGCCGAAATCCGGCAAGGCGGTCAGTCGGAAGGCTGCGCAGCCCTATCTGGACCGCCTGCTGAAGCTGCCCTCGTTTCTCGTCGAAGGGCAGGGCGGGCGCCGGCCGTCACCCGCCGATATCCTCTCGGGCTTCGCCCTCACGGGCTTCTTCCTGCGCCGCCATATCCTCGATCCGCGCGGCCTGCGCGAGCCTCCTGAGCGGGCGCGACTGGTTGAAATGGCGACGCGGGCCGCGGCGAATGCGCCGCCAGCCGAATCATCCACCGGCTAAGCGCGAAAAGGCCGCCCCTGCGTTTGCGCGGGGGGCTTCGTACCTGCATTGTTCTGGCGGGCCGATTCGCGACGTGCCATAGAGCAGGCGCGAATTTTGGACAGCACGAGGGCTGACGCAGCATGGGCAAACCGGTCGATCCGCCGCCGGAAGACGAGTCCGAGCGCATCGATCTGAAATCGGCGCTCGAAGAGCGCTATCTCGCCTATGCGCTCTCCACGATCATGCACCGCGCCCTGCCGGATGCGCGCGACGGCCTGAAGCCGGTCCATCGCCGCATCCTGCATGCCATGCGGCTGCTCCGGCTCGATCCCGGTCAGGTCCACAAGAAATGCGCCCGCATCGTCGGCGACGTCATCGGCAAGTTCCACCCGCATGGCGATCAGTCGGTCTATGACGCGCTGGTCCGCCTCGCGCAGGATTTCGCCCAGCGCTACCCACTCGTCGACGGGCAGGGCAATTTCGGCAATATCGACGGCGATAACGCCGCCGCCTATCGTTACACTGAAGCGCGGATGACTGAGGTCGCGCGCCTCCTGCTCGATGGCATCGACGAGGACGCGGTCGATTTCCGCGAGACCTATAATGGCGAGGACGAGGAGCCGGTCGTGCTCCCGGCCGCCTTCCCGAACCTGCTCGCCAACGGCTCGCAAGGCATCGCGGTCGGCATGGCGACCTCGATCCCGCCGCATAATGCGGCTGAGCTCTGCGACGCTGCGCTCTACCTGATCCAGCACCCGGAGACCTCCTCCGAGCAGCTCATGACCTTCGTGCCCGGCCCGGATTTCCCGACCGGCGGCATCATCGTCGAGAGCCGGGCCTCGATGGCGGAGACCTACCGCACCGGCCGCGGCGCCTTCCGCACCCGCGCGCGCTGGCATGTCGAGGACCAGGGCCGCGGCACCTGGCTCGCGGTCGTCACCGAGATTCCCTACATGGTCTCGAAGGGCCGGTTGATCGAGAAGATCGCTGAGCTGCTCAACGACAAGAAGCTGCCGCTGGTCGCGGATCTGCGCGACGAGTCGGCCGAGGACATCCGCATCGTCATCGAGCCGCGCGCCCGCAATGTCGATCCCAACCTGATGATGGAATCGCTGTTCCGGCTGTCCGAGCTCGAAGCGCGCATTTCCATGAATATGAACGTGCTGACCGGCGGGCTGGTGCCGCGCGTGCTCGGCCTCGCCGAGGCTCTGCGCGCCTGGCTCGACCATCGCCGCGAGGTCTTGCAGCGGCGCTCGCGCTTCCGGCTCGGCCAGATCGACAAGCGCCTCGAAATCCTGCGCGGCCTGCTGATCGTCTATCTCGATCTCGACCGGGTGATCAAAATCATCCGCGAGGAGGACGAACCCAAGATCGAGCTGATGAAGGTATTCGACCTCACGGAGATCCAGGCCAACGCCATCCTCGACACGCGCCTGCGCGCCTTGCGCAAGCTCGAGGAGATGCAGCTCAAGACCGAGCTCGACGAATTGACCAAGGAGAAGGAGCAGATCGAGACGCTGCTCGGCTCCGAGGCGACGCAGTGGAAGACCATCGCCTGGGACATCCGGCAGGTGAAGAAGACCTTCGGCCCGGAAACCGCGATCGGCAAGCGCCGCACCGATTTCGCGGATATGCCGGAGACCGCCGATATCGACCTGACCCAGGCCATGGTCGAGCGCGAGCCGATCACGGTCGTGATCTCGAAGAAGGGCTGGATTCGCGCCCTGAAGGGCCATGTTCAGGACAAGTCGAGCTTCTCCTTCAAGGGCGACGACGCGCTCCAGACCGCCTTCTTCACCGAGACGACGGCGAAGGTGCTGGTGCTCGCCTCGAACGGCAAGGTCTTCACGCTGGATGCGTCCAAGCTCCCCGGTGGGCGCGGCTTCGGCGATCCGATCCGCCTGATGATCGAGCTGGAGGAGACGGCCGAGATCGTCTCCGCCTTCCCCTACAAGCCCGCCTCGAAGCTGCTGATGGTGACGAGCGAGGGCAGGGGCTTCGTGGCGCCGGCCGACGATGTCGTCGCCAATACCCGCAAAGGACGGCAGGTGCTCAATGTCGATGGCACCCATGTCGCGATGCTGGCCGTGCCGGCCGATGGCGACCATGTCGCGATCATCGGCGAGAACCGCAAGCTGCTCTGCTTCCCGATCTCGGAAGTGGCGGAGATGGGTCGCGGCAAGGGCGTGCGCCTGCAGCGCTACAAGGATGGCGGTCTCTCCGACGCCAAGACCTTCAACCTCGCTGATGGCCTGACCTGGCTCGACACCTCCGGTCGGACCTGGACGGTGACGCAGGCCGATCTTCTGGAATGGCTCGGCCACCGCGCCGAAGCCGGCCGCCTGCCGCCCAAGGGCTTCCCGAAGAGCAATACGTTCGGGGGGTGACGCCGCTCGGGCTTGCTGACAAGGCAGCGCGAACTGCGACGGAGAAACCCTCTCCTTACAGGAGAGGGGTTTCCCGCGCTGGAAAATTGGAACGTTTCGCCCGAGAACGACGCCAGATCAACGGCTTGCGCGCGAAACCGGAATCAATCCCGCAACCGCTTGAATCAAACCCTCAGCGGATCTGCTGCCCGACGACGCTGGCTTCGAGGCCGATCGTGAGCTTGTCGGTGACGGCCCAGAGCACGCCGGCGCGCGCCTCGGGCCGCACGGCGATATCGCTGCGGCTGAAGGGCGAGGAGACATTGGTGGCGCCATAGCGCCAGGTCTCGTTGGCTGCGCTCAATCCTGCCGAGGTGTAGAGCATGACGTCGGGCGTCACAAGAACTCCGGCCTGAACCCTGAAGGCGCCGGCGAGGTCGCGCGTGAAGGCGGCGTTGCCGAAGCTTGGATAGCCGTAGCCGCCGACGGCAGGCGCATAGTCGATCGCGCCGGCGATGCCGTAGACGAAATTGCCCTCACGTCGCATCGTTCCGGCCTCCAGCCCGATCGTCGGGCCGGCGCTGGTGCGCATATGCTTGCCGCTGGTGACCTGGAAACCAGAGGAAATCCGGGCATAGGACCCCTCCCATTTCGGCGAAAGGCTGGGGGCGTCCCAGGCGAAGGAAGGCAGCGGCGCGAAGCCGGACAGGGGCAGGAAGGCCTGTGCCTGCGCCGATGCGCCCGCGCCCATGAGAGCGGCGAGCGTCGCGGCGGAAAGAAGCGGAAGTCTCACGTCGAAAGCGTCCTCGCGACAGCGTGCCCCGTCGGAAGCTAGCATGGAGCGTGGCGAATGTCGCGGTTTTGTGGCGCGTCGGCCGCCGCCGCTGCTCAGGAGATCTTGGTCCTGAGCTTGAGGAAGCGCAGCGTCCGCTCTGCCGTCGCGAGATCGAGCTTCTCGTAGGCGTCGACATCGTCGTCGACGTCGCGCGAGGAGAAATAGAGGCGCCGCGCCCGCAATTGCAGGATGGCGCGGAAGGCCGTGGCGCCGATGCCGAGCGAGCGGCAGGCGACGGCAATGCCGCTGGAATCGCGCTGCATCAGCACGCGCAACGCCTGCTCGATCGAGATGCCGGCGATCTCCGCCAGCACTTGCGAGAGGTGATAGGCGCGATCCTCGTCAGCGAGCATGGTGAGCACGTCGTCAACCTCGCGCACCTTCGCGGCAAGGTCGGAGAGCAGCAGCTTGACCTCGAGACGCTGCTGGCGGGCCTGCCGAGCGAGCGAGACGCTCGCTTCGGTGGCGGGAGCGGAACCGCCGCCGTCGGAGAACTGCTCGACGATACGCAGCACGCGCTGCGCCCGGTTCGGAGCGAGGTCGGAACGACGGGCGAGCGCGTCGGTGATGGCGGCATCGCCCTCGCCGCGCTCGAGCAGCCGGTCGAAGCCGCGATCCGAGAAGGCCGCTCCTTCATTGGCGCTGACGGTGTGTAGAACCTTTTGGTCGCCGCGCTCGACGAGGATGTCGGTGACGCTTTCGGACAGGCGCGCACGCTCGGCGATGGCGACGAGATGCTGCTGCGACTGGCTGACCGCGATGGCGGCGAGATCGGTATCGGTCAGGACCGGCGAGAGCGACAGAACCAGCCGCGCCACCTCGGCATTACCATCGCCGCCGAGCGTGACGGCAACATTATGCGGCAGGGTCGGCAGGGTGGCGACGCGGGCGGCATAGCCCTTGCGATCCTCGTCGCCGAGATGGCTGAGCGAGCCGGCCGCGATTTCCCCGTAATGCTCCTTCACGGCCTCGTTCGGGTCGTGATCGAGCAGGAACAGGTCCGTGACGGCATGGAGGAGCTGCCGGCGCGAATCCGACGACATGTCAGCCGGCATTCGGGTCAGATTACGCAGCATGAGGCCCCCCACGGCAAAGCAGTGGTGGCACTCTGTGCAGATACGGCTTGATTTACTCTTAAGGCGGCAGCGTTCGACTCTGAACAACGGGGCGATGGCGCCCCGTTGTTCAGCCCGTGGTGGACTTGCTGCTCGTTAGCGGCAAGTGATGTAGATTATGCAACTAAAGGTTGTTATTTTCTTACCGCCGCCTGCCGGATTGCGCTTCGTTTGCTCAAGCCGCCGGCAGGCAGGCGGGTCCGAGCGGCTCGAAGCTCTTATAGGTCAGGATGAATTCCTGATGGCCGAGCTCTTCCGACTTCGTCCGGCCGCCCTGGCCAAGCGAGACGACGAGGTCGCGGATTTCCATGCCGACCTCGTCGAGCCCGGCGCGTCCTTCGAGGATGCGCCCGGCATCGACATCCATGTCCTCGGACATCCGGCGATAGGTCTCGGGGTTCGCGCAGATCTTCACCACCGGCGAGATCGCCGAGCCGACGACCGAGCCGCGTCCCGTCACGAACAGCACGCAATGCGCCCCACAGGCGATCAGCTCCGCGATCTCGGCATTGTCGTTGATGTTCGGGAAGCCGAAGCGGACCTCGCCATCCGGGACAACGTCGAGCAGATAGAGCCCGCCATGCGGCGGCACGTCGCCGGGCTTGATCAGGCCGGAGATCGGCGAGGCGCCCGATTTGGCATAGGCGCCCATCGATTTCTCCTCGATGGTCGAAAGCCCGCCTTCGGCATTGCCCGCGGCGAAGGAGCCATAGCCCAGCGTCGCGTAATAGCGCGCCGCCTTGGCCACGGATTTCTCCAACTCCAGGCCAAGCTCGGGCGTGATCGCGCGCGCCGCCATGATGTGCTCGCAGCCGATCAGTTCGCCGGTTTCCTCGAAGATGCAGGCGGCGCCCTCAGCGATGAGCTGGTCGAATGCGCGACCGGCTGCCGGATTTCCGGTGATGCCGGAGGTGCCGTCCGAGCCGCCGCAGACCGTGCCGACCACGAGTTCGGACACCGCCATCGGCACCGTCTCCTGCGCGTCGAGCAGGGCGCGCTGCTCCTCGACCCAGGCGCGGCCCTCGCGGATCGAGGCGCGGGTGCCGCCGGTGCCCTGGATGATGAGCGTCTTCACCGGCCGGCCCGTAGCGCGCACCGCCCGCTCCAACGCGTATTTGTTGAAGCTCTCGCAGCCGAGCGAGACCAGCAGCACCGCCCCGACATTCGGATGGGTGCAGAGCTGCTCCATCAT
Organism: uncultured Allobosea sp.; assembly: GCF_945957345.1. Taxonomy (GTDB): domain Bacteria; phylum Pseudomonadota; class Alphaproteobacteria; order Rhizobiales; family Beijerinckiaceae; genus Allobosea. The sequence continues at coordinate 30,887 of NZ_CAMFKW010000018.1, forward strand.
CCGCTCGGCATAAGGGTTCGGATAGCAGCCGGGAAAGCCGATGGCGTGGACGCCTTCCTCGCGCCAGGGCAGGGCGATCTCGCGCGCGACATGGTGGGCGCATTCGACGAGATAGGCGACCGCGACGGTGTTGCGGATGCCCTTGCGCCCGTCGGACCGGAGATAGCCGCGCATCGTGCTCATGCCGAGGCTCCCGCCTTGCGTTCGTCTTCGAGATGATAGGTCGGCGTGTAGTCGCTGCGCATGTTGTGAACATGGACATGCGCGGCGGGCGCGATCGCCTCGGTCGCGACGCCGATCGGCGCGCCGTATTTCAGGATTTTCTCGCCGGCCGCGATGACGCGCCGCGCGACCTTATGGGCGAGCGCGATGTCGCGATCGAGCACCGCCGGACCGGTGCCGGTCTCGATCGTCTCGCCGGCTTTGAGGCGAACCCGCGCGACGAGGACGTTATCGCGCGGATCGAGCAGGATGAGGCGCGGATCGTGGGTCATGATGAGCCGCCCTTCGAAGGAGGGATCACGTCAGAACTTGCCGTACTGCAGATAGGCCTTCTGCGGGTCGGTGCCGGCGAGGATCGCGGTGCGGACCTTGTTCTCGGCTGAGATCGCCGTCTCCGACTTGTCGAGGACCTCCTCGATGATCTCCACGGGGATGCGGACGACGCCGTCGCGATCGGCCAGGATATAGTCGCCCGGACGGATCCAGACCTCGCCGATCTTGATCGGCTCGTCGACCGCCTTGGGCAGCCAGGCGCCGACGATGTCGCGCGGCGTATAGGCCTTGAAATAGGCCTGGAAGCCCATCTCGACCATGAACTCGGTGTCGCGCGAGAGCCCGTCGATGACGCAGCCGCGCACGCCCTTGTTCTTCAGCGTCTCGGCCGAGAGCTCGCCCATCAGCGCGATCTCGTTGGTGTTCGGCTGGCAGACCCAGACATGGCCGGGCTTGGCGGCGGAGAGCAGGCCGGTCCAGCCCAGCAGCGTCTCATGCGCGTCGAATTCGCCGGTCTTGCCCTCGACCGTGAAGGCGGGGCCAGCCAGCTTCTGGCCGGGCAGGAGGGGGCGCAATTCCGGCGGCAGGACGAAGTCCGTCAGGCCCATCGCCCGCATCGTGTCGTGGATGATGCCGGTATAGCAGCGCTCCAGCCTGTCGGTCAGTTCCTGGCTCATCATTCCTCCGCTTCGGCCTCTGTTGCGGCTCCGCCGCCATGGCCGTTGCTGCCAGAGTGTCGGGCGGAGAGGAGTGCGGCAAGCGCGTTTTCTGCGCGTCGCGGATGCGTTTCAATCGGTTGAATCGTTCCGGTCGACGCGCTCCCAGCCTTGCGGCATCAGGCGCTCCTGCGGCAGGAAGCGCGATTTGTAGGCCATCTTCGGCGAACCATCGACCCAGTAGCCGAGATAGACATAGGGCAAGCCGAGGCGCCGCGCCCGGGCGACATGGTCCAGCACCATGAAGGTGCCGAGCGAGCGCAATTCCAGCCCGGGATCATAGACCGAATAGACCATGGAGAGCCCGTCCTTGAGCGTATCGGTCAGGGCCATGGCGAAGAGATCGCCCTGGCCCCGCCCGGTGAAGCCGGAATCGGGGCCGCGGCGGCGATATTCGATCAGGCTGGTCTCGACATGGGTGTCCTCGACCATCATCGCGAAATCGAGCGCCGACATCGTCGCCATGCCGCCATCGGGGTGGCGTTCGTCGAGATAGGAGCGGAACAGAGAATAGTGCTCCGAGCGCGGCCGCGGCGGCAGGGCCTCGCCGATCAGGTCGCTGTTGCGGGCGAGCACCCGGCGGAAGCCGCGCGACATCCTGAAACCGTCGACGCAGACGCGAACCGAAACGCAGGCACGGCAAATTTCGCAGGCCGGGCGATAGGCGATGCTTTGCGAGCGTCGGAAGCCACCCTGTGAGAGCACATCATTGAGTTCGCGCGCTCGCGAGCCGACGAGATGCGTGAACACTTTCCGCTCCTCGCGCCCCGGCAGATAGGGGCACGTGGTCGGTGAGGTCAGGTAGAATTGCGGGGCATCCCGCAATGGGCGCGTCACGTCGGCTGGCTCCCCGGAAGCTTCCGACTCTCAATGTAACATCGGCCGCACCAGCAACAAGCATGGCGCGGCCGATCAGAGGTAGATTCGCGGTCTTTTGACCTGGCTCAACCCGTCAGGCGCGAACGACCACGAGCCCCGTCAGCAGGTCATGGCCCATGCGCCGGTCCTCGCGGGCGAAGCCGCAGGCGACGTCGACGAGCCAGAGCAGGAACGTGCCGGCCGCGACATAGAACAGCAGCGCATGCACCGCGGCGGCCAGTCCATCGGGGCGCCCGCCGCTGGCGGTCTCGACCTTGAGGCCCGCGACGCGCATGCCCCAGGTCGATTGCTTGCGCCCGCCGATCGTCAGCGCAGCATAGCCGAGCGCGGTCGCCACGGTGGCGACCGGGATCAGAAGCCATGTCGCGCCGAAGGTGACGACGCCGAGCACGGCCAACAGAACCAGGACCAGCCAGCCCAGGAAGAACAGCACGACGATGTCGACGAGCCAGGCGAACAGCCGCGATCCAAGAACGCCGCTGACGTTCTGGTAGGGACGCGGCTCCAGTGCCGTGATCGGCGGCTGGCCATAACGGGTATCGCTCATCGGAACTTCGATCCTCCATCGGCGCGCGGAAACTGGCGCCGGGAGATAATGTTTGATCAGCGGGCCGGTTCCGCAAGACCTCGGGGGAGAATCCGCCGCGGCGCGAAGCCGTTCCTGGCGAGCGCATCCTCGATCGCGCGCGAATGCGCCGCACCGCGCGTTTCCACGGTGACGTCGAGCGTCACACCCTTGGCGGGCACATCAAGGAAGAGCCGGCCATGGCTGACCTCGAGGATATTGGCGCCTTCCTCGCCGAGCAGGCTGGCGATGCGGCCGAGCAGGCCCGGCCGGTCGCTGGTGGTCAGGCGGAAGGCGACGATGCGGTCGTCGCGCTCCAGTTCGCGCACCATGATCGCGGCGAGCAGGCGGGTGTCGATATTGCCGCCGGTGAGCACGAGTCCGACCTTGCGGCCGGCATAGCGCTCGGGCTCCTTCAGCATGGCGGCGAGGCCGGTCGCGCCGGCCCCTTCCGCAAGGCTGTGCTGAAGACTGGCATAAGCGTTCACGGCGCGCTCGATCAGGTCCTCGCCGACGAGCACGATGTCGCCGACGAGCCTCGCGATCACCGGCAAGGTGAGCTGGCCGACGGTCTTCACTGCGATGCCTTCTGCGAGCGTCGGGCCGCCGATCGGCTGGTCTTCCATCCGCACGGCATTGAAGAAGGAGGGATAGAGCGCGGCTTCGACGCCGATCAGCTCGATGCCCGGCTTGATCGCCTTGGCTGCGACGGCGTTGCCGGCCATCAATCCACCGCCGCCGAGCGGGATGATGAGCGTGTCGAGATCGGGCGCATCGGCCAGCATCTCGCGCGCCAGCGTGCCTTGTCCGGCCATCACGGCCGCATCGTCATAAGGATGGACGAAGGTGAGCTGTTCGGCTCCGGCGAGTTCATGCGCCTTCTGGCTGGCTTCCGACAGCGTCTCTCCATGGAGCACGACGCGGGCGCCATGGGCGCGCGTGTTCTCGACCTTCACCAGCGGCGTCGTCTCGGGCATCACGATCGTCGCGGGAATGCCGAAGCGTTTCGCGTGATAGGCGACAGCCTGGGCGTGATTGCCGGCCGACATCGCGACGACGCCCCGCGCCCGCTCGACCTCGCTCAGCGTCAGCAGCTTGTTGACCGCGCCGCGCTCCTTGAAGGAGGCGGTCGCCTGCATGTTCTCGTGCTTCACCAGCACGGTCGCGCCGGTCAATTCGGACAGACGTGGCGCCGGTACCAGCGGCGTACGCAGCACATGTCCGGCGATCCGCCCGGCCGCGGCGTCGATATCCTCGGGGGTAATCGCGAAGCTTTCGCTCATGCTCAGTCTCGATTCCGTCGGGAGGCGAAGGAGAGGGCCTCACACGCGACGTGGCGTCAATTCGCCGTCGCCGAAAAAGCCGCCGGGGCGCCAGATCAGCACGATCGCGAGCAGCGAATAGACGGCGAGGTCGCGCTGCTCGATCGGCAGCGTCGCCGACCAGACGGCTTCGAAGGCGGCGATGAAGAGGCCGCCCAAAGCCGCGCCGCTGACCGAGCCGATGCCGCCGAGGATCGCCGCGACGAGCGCCTTCAGGCCGAGTGAGAAGCCGCCGGCGAAGCCCATGCCGCCATAGATCACGGTGACGATGACGCCGGCGATGCCGCAGGCCGCGCAGGCGATGATGACGGCGACGTCATGGACCGCGCGGGCATCGACGCCGAACAGCGCTGCGGTCTTGGCATCATCAGACACCGCCCGCCAGGCGCGGCCATAGGCCGTGCGTCGGATCAGCATGACGACGCCGAGGGTTGTGCCGAGCCCGATCAGCGCCAACGCCAATGCGAGCGGGTTCAGCGTGACCACGAAATTGCCGGCATGAGCGAGCGCGATCGGCGTGTTGAAGACGGGCGGCAGCCAGCGCAGTTCCGGCCCTTGCGCCAGCCGGAGATATTCCGACATCGCGATGGCGAGCCCGATCGTAGCGATCAGCATCTGCTGGCCGGTGGCGCGTTCGAGATGGCGCAGCACGAAACGGCCCATGGCGAAGCCGTGCAAGGCGCAGACGGCGATCGCGACGGTGAAGGCGACGACCAGGCCCGAGATTGGCGTCGAGACCGAAAGCGAAAGCAGCAGCGCCACGCCGACGACCGAAGCGAGCGCCCCCAGCGCCGCGAATTCGCCGAAGCTCAGGATGATCCGTCCGGTCAGGCCGTAGACCAGGGCATAGGCCGCCGCGAGCATGCCGTAGATCGCCGCCGAGGGCAGGGCGCCCAAGCCCTGCTGCAGGCCATAGGCGAGGCTGGCCGGGATCGCCGGCAAGGTCTCGGCCGAAGGTTCTGCCGGGTCGGGCGGCGGCGAGGCCCGGTCCTCCAGATAGAAGCGCCGCAGCAGGTAGAAGCTCGCATCGCCCATCGGCCGCCCGTCCGAGGCGATGCCGACGAGTGCTCCGCGGCTCGGCCCCGTGCCTTCGCTGGCGAACAGGCAGTCGATGCTGCGGTGGCGCGACAGGCCGTCGCCGAGCTGGACCCGGTAGAGCAGCCTGAGGGCGCGCGGCACCGGCCCCTTGGTGGTCCGTTCGATCTCGATATGGGCATTCGGCGGATTGAGCGGCGGGATGGCCTGCCGGCAGAGCCGCATCTGGTCCGTATCGAAATCGGCACCGCAGCCCGCGAGGGCGAGTGTGACGACGGCCAGAATCGACAGGAGGAGCGGGCGCATGCGAGCGCAACGGTAGCGCCTGCGGGGCCGCGCTGTCATCCCGTGCGCGGTGCGGCGCGAAGCGGTGCGCCGCAGACACGGGACCGTCTGCAGAAAAAGGCGCCTTTTTCGGAGCACGATCCCGCATCTGCGCAGCGACATTGCATGTCGCAGCGCGTGCGGGATGACCTTTCGGCTGGCGTATCGGCGACGGACCGATCGATTAGTCCGAACTGCCCGCGTTGAGGTAGCGACCCAGGATCTGAGCCTCCTCCGCCAGTTCCTGAGCCTTGTCGGCGCGGCCGAGACGTCGATAGTCCTCCGCCGCATCGTTTTGGGCCCGGATTTCGGCCTCGATCAGTTCACGAATATCGTCACGGCTCAGCGCCTGGCGCGGAACCTCGACGGCGCTGTCGCCGAAGGCATGAAAGACATACTTGTCATGCCGGTCTCCGACCGGGACGGCCTGCGCATTGTCGATCGCGGAGATCAGTCCGCGCAGGGTCGTCACCTCGGCGGTCTTTCGATCGCGCATCGCTATCCGCAGATCGGCCTTCAGCATGGCCAGGAAACCCTGGCTTTCATCCGTCGTCATATCGAGACCATAGATGTTCCTGGGAGCGCGCTGTCGTCCCGTGCGCGGTGCACCGCGCAGCGATGCGCCGCAGACACGGGACCGTGTGACAAGAAGGCGCCTTTTCCGGAAGGCGATCCCGCATCTGCGCAGCAGCGCTATCGTGCCGCAGCGCGTGCAGGATGACACCGTCTGCTAAGATGCCTTCGCTTACGCGCCGGCCTTCAGCTTTTTCGCCACGCGCGGCGCGAAATAGGTCAGCACCCCGTCGGCGCCGGCACGCTTGAAGGCGAGCAGGCTCTCCAGCATCGCCTTGTCGCCGTCGAGCCAGCCATTATTCGCCGCGGCCATGATCATCGCGTACTCGCCGGAGACCTGATAGGCGAAGGTCGGCACGCGAAAATGGTCCTTCACCCGCGCCACCACGTCGAGATAGGGCAGGCCGGGCTTGATCATCACCATGTCGGCGCCCTCTTCGAGGTCGAGCATCACTTCCGCGATCGCCTCGTCGGAATTGGCCGGATCCATCTGATAGGTGCGCTTGTCGCCGACGAGGGTGGCATTGGTGCCGATCGCGTCGCGGAACGGGCCGTAGAAGGCCGAGGCGTATTTGGCCGCATAGGCCATGATCTGCACGTCCTCATGGCCGTCGCCGTCGAGCGCCGCCCGGATCGCGCCGACGCGCCCGTCCATCATGTCGGAGGGGGCGATGACGTCGGCCCCGGCATCGGCCAGCGCCAAGGCCTGCCCGACGAGAATCTGCACGCTGGCGTCGTTGAGGACGCGCTCGCCCTCCATCACGCCGTCATGGCCATGCGAGGTATAGGGATCGAGCGCCGCATCGCAGATGATGCCGATCTCCGGCACCTCGCGCTTGATCGCGCGCACGGCGCGGCACATCAGGTTGCCGGTATTGAGCGCCTCGGAGCCGGTCGGATCGCGTAGCGCTTTGTCGACATAGGGGAAGGGCGCGATGGCAGGGATGCCGAGAGCGGCTGCCTCGGCCGCCTGGCGCACGGCTTCCTCGATATTGAGCCGGTCGACGCCGGGCATCCATTCCACCGGCGAGCGGGCTTCGCTGGAATCCATCAGGAAGATCGGCCAGATCAGGTCGTCGGTCGTCAGTGCCGATTCCCGCACCAACCGGCGCGACCATTCCGCCTTGCGGTTGCGGCGCATGCGGCGCGTCAGGCCGAGCGACGGTACGTCTTCATGGCGGGATTTCGGGGTCGGGAAAGGCCGCACGACCGGGGATTCCATGGCAACTGCCTCAAGCGATGAACGGTACAGGCGCGGTTGTCGTCATGCGGGCGAAACCGACCGATCGCTTCTTTATCACATCGGAACGATTCCAAAACAGGGCGCATGGTCGCAACTTTGCCGGCGTCACTCCGTAGTGCCGCTCTCGACCTCTAGCAGCCGCTCGTTACTCGTGAGACGATGATCGACCAGCTGAGCGTCGAGACTGGCTACGCCAGTTTTAGCAATGCCCTGAAAAGTGCGTATCGGAAGAGGGGCCTGATGCGTCCATCGTTACTTTGGATCGCTACAGCTACAGCATTGGCGCTGGCCGGTTTAGCGCTGCAATATCCTGACATTCATGGGCGCAGGCCGCTATTAGCCGACCTACAACGCGAACTTGGTTATCCCCCAGATGCTTGGTGGGAAGTTATTGTTTGGCCGTTGGCGTTTTTTGCGGGCCTGACTGTTGTAATGATGGCGTGGTTCATGGCGAGGTCGCTATTGCCTCAAAAGAAGCCTTCGTCGATTGAGACTTCAAATCGCTGGAAGCCACCGATGGAAGGCGACTAGCCGGGACTTTCTGAACGCGCGGGCTTCCGCTTTCGACCCAAGCTCACATCCACATCGACACGCACCTCGCGTTGACAAGCCATCCCCCGCCTTCCAGAACCGCTGCCTACGGAAGCGGGATCGGACCATGACTGAGGATCGCGAGATCATCTGCGAGATTCGCGGCGCCGCCGGCGTCGTCGTGCTCAACCGGCCGAAGGCGCTGAACGCGCTGAGCCTCGGCATGGTGCGCGAGCTCGCCCGCGCCCTCGATGCCTGGGAGAACGATCCGCAGGTCACGCGCGTCGTCGTCGTGAGCACGAGCGAAAAGGCTTTTTCGGCCGGTGGCGACATTCGTTGGCTGCATGATTGCGGCAAGGCCGGCCGCCATGACGAGATGCTCGCCTTCTGGGGCGAGGAGTACATCCTAAACCACCGCATCAAGACTTATCCCAAGCCCTATATCGCGTTGATCGACGGCATCGTCATGGGCGGCGGCGTCGGCATATCCTTGCATGGCAGCCATCGCATCGCCGGCGACCGCTATCTCTTCGCCATGCCGGAAGTCGGCATCGGCTTCTTCCCGGATGTCGGTGCGACCTATGCGCTGCCCCGCCTCGATGGCGGCTTCGGCAGCTTCCTTGCGCTCACCGGCGAGCGGGTCGGCGCGGCCGATGCGCTGGCAGCCGGACTCGCAACCCATGGCGTCCCCAGCGAACGCATGGACGAGCTGGCCGATGCACTGACGAAGCCCGGCTCCATCGACGACATCCTCGCCGGCTTCACCTTACAGCGCGGCCCCGGCCCCTTGCACGCAGAGAGGGCGATGATGGCAGAGACCTTCACCGCGGCAGCCCTGCCGGAGGTGATCGCGCGCCTGCGCCGGGCTGCCGAAAAGGGCAGCGCCTTCGCTGGCAAGCTGCTGCAGACCCTCATGGTGAAGTCGCCGACCAGCGTCGCCATCGCCTTCGAGCAGATGCGGCGCGGCGCCGGTCTCGATTTCGCCGAGGCGATGCGCACGGAATACCGCGTCGTCTCGCGGATTGCTCGGGGGCACGACTTCTATGAGGGCGTGCGCGCCGTGGTGATCGACAAGGACCAGGCGCCGCGCTGGCAGCCGGCCACGCTGGACGAGGTCCGGCAGGCCGATATCGACGCCTATTTCGCGCCGCTCGGCGCCGACGAACTGAAGCTGGAGGGTTGAGCTTGGGCCTGGGCGGAGACGGCGAGGCCCTGCGCGGCGCCCGGGCGGGTGAGGACGAAGGCAAGCAGGCGAACCGCTGGCGGGTGCTCCTCGTCTGGTTTCTGCGTCTGCTCTCGGCCTTCTGGCTCGCAAAGGGGCTGACGGCCTGGATGGTGATATTCGGCCTGCCCGGCAATCCGCAGCCGCCCTTCGAGAACCGCCTGCTGAGCTACCAGGCGATCATCGTCTATTTCGCGGTGATCGATCTCGTCGCCGCTGTCGGCCTCTGGCTGACTTCGACCTGGGGCGGAGTGCTCTGGCTGCTGGCTGCGATCAGCCAGATGCTGCTGGGTTTCTTCTTCCCACGCTTCGTGCCGATGACGGCCTGGCTCGTCGGCCTCTATATCGCACTGATCGCCGTCTATTTCCTGGCGACCTGGGCGGCCGAGAACGAGGCCGAATAGCTGGCGGCTCGCCGGCAGAAGGTGTCTTCCCGCACGCGCTGCGGCGTGCAATGCCGCTGCGCAGATGCGGGACCGTCATCCGAAAAGGGCGCCTTTCTCGTCACGCGGTCCCGTGTCTGCGGCGCACCGCTGCGCGCTGCGCCGCGCACGGGATGACAGTGCGGGTTAGCCGCCGAGCCTCTCGATTGCGCCGAGTCATGGTAAGAATCGCTTTAGCTTAAGCGTTTCTGGCTTCACTTACGATTCACCCAAAGGGGTAAATCCCTGATTCATCCTGATATTTAAACTCGTTTTCATCGGAGCCATCATATGGTGTGTTTCAGAAGCGGACCGGGAGATAAATCCTGGCCGACACACAACAGGCGGGATATACCATGAAAGCGAGTGTCAAGACTTCGGAATTTGCCAAGACGAGCGAAGCAGAACTCAACGTGAAGCCTCTTTATCTTGAGTCCCTCACGCTGGTGGAGCGTCTGCATCGCCGTCTGCTCGACGTCATCAAGGACGAGTTCGAGCGCCGCGGCCGCGACGACGTCAACAGCGTGCAGGCCCTGCTGCTCTACAATATCGGCGATGCCGAGCTGTCGGCCAGCGAGCTGCGTACCCGCGGCTATTACCTCGGCTCGAACGTCTCCTACAACGTGAAGAAGCTGGTCGAGCTCGGCTATCTCCACCATGCCCGGTCACGCATCGACCGCCGCTCGGTGCGGATCAGCCTCACCGAAAAGGGCGCTGCCGTGCACGATATCGTGAAGGGCGTCTACGACAAGCATGTCCGCACGGTCGAGCAGATCGGCGGCATCGCGGCCGACGACTTCGAGCGGATGAACAACGCCCTGCTGCGCCTGGAGCGCTTCTGGACCGACCAGATCCGCTACAAGCTCTGAGATATCAGCCGGTTTCCGGCGACTGCCCGCCTGGCAGGGGCACGACAGGGATATCATCCCGGTCGTGCCTATACGGCTTTGTCGAGCTGCGATCTCGACTGTGGTTTTGCTGCCATGCATGCGGCAAAACGTTGCCATGCCCTAAATTCGCCTCTGTCATCACGCCTCGTTAACTGTGCTAGGACACCGTCGAGCATCGAGAGGTCGTCCGTCGTCATTGCGTCGTCAGCGTCGCCCGTTCAGGCGGCGTTTTCTTGTGGCCTTTATGCATGCGTGAAGTCGTGAAGAGGGAAGAGATGTCGCAATTGAGCCTGACCCGCCGCGAAACCGTGCTGGCCCTGCTGTCGGGTGTCGCCACGGCTGCCGCCGCACCGGCGCTCGCCCAGCAGGCCGAGTGGCGCCAGAGCTACGATGCCGGCGCCCGCAACGCCGTGGCGCGGTCCTCGACCCCGATGCTGTCGGCCGAGGCGCTGCAGGCGACCGAGCAGGCGATCGTGGCCTATCGCGACCTCGCCGCGCGTGGTGGCTGGCCGCAGGTTCAGTTGCCCGATCGCATGAGCGTCGGCGCCAAGGGACCGGGCGTCGTGGCTCTGCGCCGCCGCCTGATCGTCACCGGCGATCTCGATGCTTCCGCCGGCGAAAGCGCCATCTACGATTCCTATGTCGAGGCGGGCGTGCGCCGCTTCCAGTCGCGCGTCGGCCTGTCGACCACGGGTGCGATCAACCGCGCCACCGTCGTCGCTCTCAACGTGCCGATCGACCGCCGAATCCGCCAGCTTGAGACCAATGTCGTTCGGCTGCGTACCTGGTCGGGCAATCTCGGCGGCCGCTATGTCGTCGCCAATATTCCAGCCGCGATGGTGGAGACGGTCGAGAACGGCCATGTCGCGACGCGCCACGCCGCCGGCGTCGGCAAGATCGATCGCCAGTCGCCGCTGCTGCAGACCAAGATCCCCGAGGTCAATTTCAACCCGACCTGGACGGTTCCCGCTTCGATCATCAAGAAGGACCTCATCCCGAAGATGAGGAAGGAGCCGGGTTACCTGACCGAGAACAAGATCCGCATCATCTCGCCCAGCGGCGGCGAGATTTCGCCGGCCAGCGTCAACTGGAATTCGGACGAGGCGACACGCTATACCTTCCGGCAGGATCCGGGCGGCGATTTCAATTCTCTCGGCTTCGTGCGCATCAACATCCCGAGCCCTTACGGGGTCTACATGCACGACACACCGTCGAAGGGAATCTTCGGCGACGATTACCGTTTCGTCTCTTCGGGCTGCATGCGTGTCCAGAACGTGCGCGACTATGTCGCCTGGCTCCTGAAGAACACGCCCGGCTGGGACCGAGCCAAGATCGACGAGACCATCAATTCCGGCCAGCGCGTCAACGCTCGTATCGCCGATCCGGTGGCGTGCTACTGGGTCTATATCACCGCCTGGGCGACGCCCGATGGCGGCGTGCAGTTCCGCGACGACATCTACAATAAGGACGGCCTCGGCCCCGAGCCCGTCGCTGCCCTACAGGGCGATCAGGACATCTGACGCTTCCGCTTCACATGCGTTTCGAAAAGCCCGCCAGTTTCCGGTGGGCTTTTTTCTTGGCTGGAACGCGGAGTGACCTCAGCGCGTCAGCCAGGATGGCATGACATAGCCTACGCAGCGCGCTTCCCCCGGCCCCGGATTCATCACCTCGAAGGCGGGCACCGGGCAGTTGTTTCCGGGAGCGGGATTGTTGAGCTTCGCGATTCGTCCGTTTCCGTCAGGAATCTGGCGAAGCACAGCCACAGACCCGCCCGGATAGTATTGCCGGTTGAGTTGCCATCCCTCGGCGGCGGCCTCCTGGCTCATCAACGGCATCGACAGCACGAAGACGCTCGCGCCGCCAAGAAAAGCCTGCTTGACCCGCCTCGAGATGGCTGGGGCCGAATCTGGAACGCGAGACGCGTTCTGTTTTGGGGCGTTCTGTGTCATCGGGAGGCATCCAGCATTGCGTTAGGTCGGACGCAGCAAGCTGCAAGCCATAAATTGTTAACCATAAAGGCGGCGGCGCGGCGTTCTCGCTGCACGGCCCGCTATCGGCACGGGGGCGTGCGTGAGACGTGTCCGGGCCGCGTTCTCGGTCGATCAGTTTCGCGATTGTGAAAGCCTGCGGAAGAATGCCAGAGCGGCCACCAGCGCCATGGTCGCCAGCAGCCAGGCTGTTCCGCCATACAATCCGTCGTAGCCATGGGCGGCGATGAGAGGCGTGCTGGCCAGCGGCGAGCAGAACTGGCCGATGAAGATCGAGGCGGTCAGGATGCCTCCGGCCAGGCCTCGGGAGCGCCGAGGCGCGAGCTCGAGCGCCATCGCCACGAAGCTGGGCGAGACCAGTGCATAGCCGGCACCGATGAAGAGGGCGGCCGCAAAGAGCGATTGGGGCGACGCGGAGCGGGACAGAAGCAGGAAGCCCAGTGCCATCGCGCCATAGCCGGCCGCGAAGATGCCGGCTGAGCCGATCGCCCGCTGGGTGCGCCGGTAGAGCAGGGCGGAACCACCGCCCGCGATCATCAGCAGCCCGAGGACCGATCCCGTCATGACCGCGCTATCGTAGCCCCGGGCCTCCAGGAAGAACGAGATCTGCGTGGGCATCAGGAAAAAGACCATGTTCGTTACGCCTTGCAGCAGGACCAGCACGGCGAGCAGGCTGCGCCAGGACGGACGTTCCTCCTGGTCCTTCGCGGACGCGGCGCCTGGTCGAGTTGAGATGCGCGGCGGCTCGACGATCGCCAGCCACATCAATGGCAGGGTGAGGGCGGCGAGCCCGTAGATCGCGAAGGGCAGGCGAGGCGACAGGGTCGCCGCCCAGCCTGCCAGCGAGATGAAGACGAGCCCGCCGAAATTCCGCGCCGAGATCTGCAGGCCGGTCAACGCATTGCGGTCGTCGCCGGTGAAATAATCGCCGACCAGCGCGGTCTGCGCGGTCATGATTAGGGCAACGGCGATACCGAGCACGAGACGGCTCGTGAAAATTGATGGCAGGTCGGGCAGGACAAGCCCGGCACAGCCTGCGATCACGAACAGCACGACGCCAGCCAGCAGCATGACGCGTCGGCCGATGCGATCGGCCGCGAAGCCTGCCAGCGGCGCAAGCAGCGCGACGCTCAGCGACGGCGCGGGCACCAGCAGGCGCGTCAGCAGCGCGGCGTTCGGGTCCTCAGTGAACAGACGCTCGATGCCGGGCAACGCCGGGCTGATCGTCGCATTCGCCATCGTGGTGAGCGATGCCGCCATCAGCAACGCGACGGCGTGCGGCTTCTGCCAGATCGGCCTTTCTCGTGTTGCAGCAAGGCTTTCCATGATTTTACCTCTTGTCGAATTGATCCGTTCGGCAGAGCCTACGAATTCAAGTCGACTTGAGGTCAAGCATGCTGCTTCTGGATATCGGAGAGGTCGCGGAACGCTCCGGCGTGCCGGCCTCGGCCCTGCGCTACTACGAGGAGATCGGCCTGATCCGCTCGGAGGCGCGGCGCGGGTTGCGGCGGCAATACGATCCGGACGTGCTGCTCAGGCTGTCGCTGATCGGGCTCGGCAAGACGGCTGGCTTCTCGCTGGACGAGATCGCCGCGATGTTCGGCGCGGACGGGCAGCCGAACATTCCGCGCGAACAGTTGCGGGCGCGGGCGGACGAATTGCAGCGGCAGATGATCGGGCTCAGGACGCTGCGCGATGCGCTGCGCCATGTCGCGGATTGCCGGGCGCCGACTCACCTGGAATGCCCGAGTTTCCGGGCGCTGTTGAAGACGGCGTCGCGCCGTCCGCTCGCCTACGCGCCGTCCCGCCCGGAAGTGGAGAAGAATTTGCTGCCGAAGCGCCGAAAGCGGGGCGATCGATGACGTAGGGGCGCCGCTGTCGCCGGATGGTCATCTATCGCTTGGACAGCCCCCCGCCGCATGATAGGGGAGCCGCGACGGAGCCGGGCGCCCACCGGCCGTTGAACTTCAGGAGCCGGACATGACCGACGCCGCGCTGAACAAGCACCTTTCCAACTCCTTCTTCGGCGCCTCGCTGCATGATGCCGATCCCGAGATCGCCCGCGCGATCGACCTGGAGCTCGGTCGCCAGCGCGACGAGATCGAGCTGATTGCCTCCGAGAACATCGTCTCCCGCGCCGTGCTCGAGGCGCAGGGCTCGGTGATGACCAACAAATACGCCGAGGGTTATCCGGGCCGGCGCTACTATGGCGGTTGCCAGTTCGTCGACATCGCCGAGAAGCTCGCGATCGAGCGTGCCACGCGGCTCTTTGGCTGCGCCTATGCCAATGTCCAGCCGAACTCCGGCTCGCAGGCCAACCAGGGCGTCTTCATGGCCCTGATGCAGCCCGGCGACACCTTTATGGGCCTCGACCTTGCTGCCGGCGGGCACCTGACCCATGGCGCGCCGGTCAACCAGTCCGGCAAGTGGTTCAACGTCGTTTCCTACGGCGTCTGCGTCGTCGACCAGATGATCGACTACGACGCGATGGAGCGCCTTGCCGTCGAGCACAAGCCGAAGGTCATCGTCGCCGGTGGCTCGGCCTATGCCCGGCACTGGGACTTCGCCCGCTTCCGCGAGATCGCCGACAAGGTCGGTGCTTATTTCATGGTCGATATCGCCCATTTCGCCGGGCTTGTGGCCGGCGGCGCGCACCCCTCGCCGTTCCCGCATGCCCATGTCGTCACCACCACGACGCACAAGACGCTGCGCGGCCCGCGCGGAGGCATGATCCTGACCAATGACGAGGCGATCGCGAAGAAGGTCAATTCGGCGATCTTCCCGGGCATCCAGGGTGGCCCGCTGATGCATGTCATCGCCGCCAAGGCGGTCTCGTTCCATGAAGCGCTGCAGCCGGAGTTCAAGACCTACGCCCATGCCGTCGTCGCCAACGCCAAGGCGCTGGCCGAGACGCTGAAGTCGAAGGGCTTCGACCTCGTCACCGGCGGCACCGACAACCACCTGATGCTGGTCGATCTGCGCTCGAAGAAGTTGACCGGCAAGGCTGCGGAGGCTGCGCTCGGTCGCGCTCACATCACCTGCAACAAGAATGGCATCCCCTTCGACCCCGAGAAGCCGATGACCACCTCGGGCATCCGCTTGGGCACCCCGGCGGCGACTTCGCGCGGCTTCGGCATCGCCGAGTTCAAGCAGGTCGGCGAGTTGATCGCCGAGGTGCTGGACGGTCTCGCAGCCCATGGCGACGAAGGCAATGCAGCGATCGAGCAGGCGGTCACCGCCAAGGTCAAGGCGCTGACGGCGCGCTTCCCGATCTACTGAGCTGCATCCGCAGGTCATGCTGTTTCGAGCTCAGGGGAATGTGCCCCTGAGCTCGAACATGATCATGTTTTCGCTCTGGTTCCCCCTGTCGGGGCGGTTCTTGCGGCTGAGGTCCACGCCCAGCTTCAGGCTTTCCGCGATCTGATAGGAGGCCGAGGCGCTGCCGGTGAGGTTGTCGTCCTTGATATTGGCGGCAACGGAGAGCCCGAAGCGATCCTTGTTGGCGCTGAGTTTCAGCGTCAGGTCGACCTTGGGCTTCGTCAGGTCGACCTTGTTGGTCGCCGTCAGGTTGATCACGCCATATTTGACCCCGACCTCGCTGGTGATCTCGGGCGCCTTCAGGTTGGCCGTGACGATCTGCAGCGACAGGTCGATCTTGAGCTGCTCCCATTCCAGCTTGCCGGTCACCTTCCCGCCGTAGCGCTCGGCGGTGGGGTCGAAGATGATGTTGCCGACGCTGAGCTTCAGCGCGCCGACCTTGAGCACCTCGAATTTCAGCTTCTCCAGCTCCCGGATGCCCATGCCGTAGAGCGTGCCGGTGGGCTTGGTGATGTAGAGCGCCACGCCGGAACCGACCGCGAGCACGGCGCCGACCACATAGAGAATGCCCTTGTTGTGATCGACCCAGACGCCGATCGCCGATGATTTCGCCGCATCTTCGAAGTTCTTGAGCTGCTTCTCCAGCGCCTTGAACTTCGACGAGTCCTTGATCTGCTTGAGATAGGCGTCGGTCGCGGCGGTTTTCACGCCGTCGATCACGGAGGACTGCAGCTTGCCGATCTCTTCCGGCGTCAATTGCGAGCTGGCGGTCGGGTTGCGGGACTTCGCGAAGTTCAGGACCGCATTTTCGGCCGCCTTGAGCAGCGTCGGGTTCTTGAAAGTCTGGATGAGGCGTTCCGGGGACCGGGCGATCTCGGAATCCACGAGATCAAAGGCCAGCAGCACCAGGCCGCCGAACGCTTCGCCCATATTGCCGCTATTTTCTGCCATGATAGAAGCTCCGCCGCGCTCGCTGTGAAGGTCTCGTCTTCGTCGTCGTGTTGCGCTTCGAGGTTCATCGCCCCGCGCAGCATAGCAGCAGCGGCGCCTTGACGTCTGGCGCGAAAACCGGCGCTGGGGCAAAGAAGCGTCGGGCGTTTCGCTCGTCAGGCAAGGATTCGCGCATGCGCTGCCCCTATTGCAGCTCCCTCGATACGCAGGTGAAGGATTCCCGTCCCACCGACGATCACGCTTCGATCCGCCGCCGCCGGGTCTGCCCGGATTGCGGCGGCCGCTTCACCACCTTCGAGCGCGTGCAGTTGCGCGAACTGACGGTCGTGAAGCGCTCGGGCCGGCGCACGCCCTTTGACCGCGACAAGCTGGAGACCTCGATCGCGCATGCCCTGCGCAAGCGCCCGGTCGCGCCGGAGCGGATCGAGCGCATGGTCAACGGCATCGTCCGCCAGCTCGAAAGCTCCGGCGAGGCGGAAATCCAGAGCTCGGCCATCGGCGAATTGGTGATGGAGGGGCTCAAGGGGCTCGACGACGTCGCCTATGTCCGCTTCGCCTCGGTCTACAAGAATTTCCGCGAGGCCAAGGATTTCGAGGAATTGCTCGGCCAGCTCGGCACGATCGAGGAGGAGGGCGTCTCCGCCCCGCCGCGCCGCGCCGATGATTGATCCCAGGGCTTCTTCACACGAAGCGGCCATCGCTTCGCGTGAAGACAATGCGTCGGACCGACAGCAAGCGATTGATCGCGCCTTCATGCGTCAGGCGCTGGCCTATGGCGCCCGCGGCCTCGGTACGACCGGAACCAATCCATCGGTCGGCGCCATCGTCACGCGCGACACGCCTGATGGTCCCGTGGTCGTCGCGCGTGGCCATACCCAACCCGGCGGCCGCCCGCATGGCGAGGCGCATGCCTTCTCGCGGGCCGGCGCGGCCTCGATGGGCGGCACGCTCTATGTCACGCTCGAACCCTGCTCGCATCGCTCGGTGCGCGGCGGCATCCCTTGCGTCGAGCACACCATCCTCTCGGGCGTGAAGCGCGTCGTCTCGGCGATGTCCGACCCCAACCCCTTCATCGCCGGGCTCGGCCATGCGCTGCTGCGCACGGCCGGCATCGAAGTCACGGTCGGCGTGCTGGAGGAGGAGGCGCGGCGCAGCCATCGCGGCTATCTCACGCGCATCACGCAGGGCCGCCCGATGGTGACCTTCAAGATCGCCCGCACCGCCGATGGCTATGCCGGCGGGGCCGGGGGCACGCCGCTCGCCGTCTCAGGGCCGGTTGCCGGCGGCTGGGTCCATCTCCAGCGCGCCCATCACGACGTCATCATGCTCGGCATCGGTTCGGTCCTTGCGGACGACCCGCAACTCACGGTGCGCCTGCCGGGCATGGCGGATCGTTCGCCGATCCGCGTCATCCTCGACACGCATCTGCGCCTGCCTCTGGCCTCGAAGCTCGTCCGCACGGCCCATGAGGTCCCCGTCTGGGTGATCGCGGCCGAGACCGCGCTCATCGAGCCGGAGCAGGCTCTGGTCGCGGCCGGCGTCGAGGTCATGCGGGTCTCGCTGGGGTCCGACGGCCATCTCGACCTCGCCGAAGCGCTGACCTTGCTCGGCACGCGCGGCATCAACCGTGTTTTCTCGGAAGGCGGGCCGCGCATCGGCGAGAAGCTCGCGCTGGCGGGCCTTGCCGACGAGGTCATCGTCTCGACCTCCCCGAAAACGCTGGGGCAGCCTGGCATCCTTGCGGTGCGTCCGGGGCTTGCCGCGCAGTTGGCGGACCCCGATCTATACGCCCTTGTCGAGACCGGCCTGATCGGTCAGGACCGTTTCGAGCATTTTACGAGGAGAGGCTGATGTTCACCGGCATCGTCACCGCCATCGGCGAGGTCGTGGAGGCAGAGCGCAAGGGGCCGAGCCTCAAGCGTCTCGCCATCGCCTGCCCCTATGAGGCCGAGGGCATCGCCATCGGCGCCTCGATCGCTTGCGCCGGCGTCTGCCTGACCGTGACCGCGCTGCGACCGCGGACGGATGGCGAGCCCGGCTGCATCTTCCAGGTCGAGGCTGCCGCCGAGACGCTGGCGAAGACGCTGGTCGGCGATTGGGAGCCGGGCACGCGCATCAATCTCGAGCGCTCGCTCAAGGTTGGCGACGAGCTCGGCGGCCATCTCGTCGTCGGCCATGTCGACGGTCCCGGCCGCATCCTGAAGATCGACGCGATCGAGCCCGATCCCGACGAGCCCTGGGGTGCGACGGCGCGCTTCCACATTCGCGCCCCGCAAGGGCTGGAGCGCTTCATCGCGACCAAGGGCTCGATCTGCCTCGATGGCACCTCGCTCACCATCAACACGGTCGAGGACGATGTCTTTACCGTCCTGCTGATTCCGCACTCCTTCGCGGTCACCACCTGGGGGGAGCGTAAGGAGGGAGACTCCGTTCATGTCGAGGTCGATCTGATGGCACGGTATGCCGCGCGGCTTGCGGAGGCGCGCCCGCAAGGGTAACCAGCCCGATCACATTCCAAGAAGGACAGAAGAAATGGCCGGACCCCGGCAGACCTCGGCCGACAAGGCCGCAACTCCTGCCGTCGAGATCGACGGCGCCCGCGTCCTCGTGGTCGAGGCACGCTTCTATGACAAGTACGCCGACGAATTGCTGGCGGGCGCGATGGCTGCGCTGGAGGAGGCTGGATGCCGTGTCGACGTCGTCACCGTTCCCGGTGCGCTCGAAATCCCCTCGGCGATCGTCATCGGCCTGCGCGCTGCAGACGAGGCCGTCGACCCCTATGAGGCGGTCGTCGCGCTCGGCACCGTCATCCGCGGCGAGACCGGCCATTACGACATCGTCGCGGGCGAAAGCTCGCGCGCGCTGATGGATCTCTCGGTCGCCTTCGCGCTGCCGCTCGGCAACGGCATCCTGACCGTCGAGAACGAGGCGCAGGCCTGGGCCCGCGCCAATCGCGAGGACATGAACAAGGGCGGCGGCGCTGCCGAAGCCGCGCTCGCCGTGCTGCGCTACAAGCGCTCGCTGGTGGAGCCGTCCCAATGAGCCGCGCCGAGAAGCGGCGCGGGGCGCGGCTCTCGGTCGTGCAGGCGCTCTACGAGATGGAAATCGGCGGCCGTGGCGTCGTCGAGGCGATGGCCGAGTTCGAGCATTTCTGGATCGGCAAGGAGGTCGAGGAGATCGAACTGCCGGAGGCGGAGATCGCCTTCTTCCGCGACATCCTCGGCGGCGTCGTCCGCGAGCAGCGTCTTGTCGACCGCACCGTCGACGAATTGCTGGCCAAGGACTGGCCGCTGAAGCGCGTCGAGGCGGTGGTCCGCGCGATCCTGCGCGCCGGCGCCTATGAGCTCGCCTTCCGTAAGGACGTGCCGGCCCGCGCCGTGATCTCCGAATATGTCGCGGTCGCGCGCGCTTTCTACGAGGGCGACGAGATCGGCATGGTCAACGCCGTGCTCGATCGCATGGCCCGCGACTTCCGCGCCGACGAGTTCGACCCCGCCAGCGCCTGATGACCGAACCGTCCCGCCCCGGCGAATTCGAGCTGATCGCCCGCTACTTCGCGCCGATCGCCGGGCCGGGCGGGCTTGGCCTCCTTGATGATGCCGGCCTGCTGCGGCCGGGCCGCGGCTATGAGGTCGTGGTCACGGCCGACGCCTTGGTCGCCGGGGTCCACTTTTTCCCCGACGATCCGCCGGCTGCGATCGGTTGGAAGGCGCTTGCCGTCAATCTCTCCGATCTCGCCGCCAAGGGCGCGAAGCCCGAGGGCTTCGTCCTGACGCTCGCCCTGCCGCGCGGCTGGACGGAAGGTTGGCTTGCCGATTTCGCCGCGGGCCTCGCCCGCATGGCCGAGGCCGCGGGCTGCCCGCTCATCGGCGGCGACACCGTCTCGACCTCGGGGCCGCTCACACTCTCGATTACCGCCTTTGGCACCGTCCCGGCCGGGCGGATGGTCCGGCGTTCCGGTGCTAAGCCGGGCAATGTCGTGCTCGTCTCCGGCAGCATCGGCGACGGCGCGCTCGGGCTCAAGGTCCATGGCCCGGACAAGCCGGACTGGGTCGCTGCGCTCGGCGCCGAGGACCGTGCCTTTCTTGCCGATCGCTACCTGCATCCGCAGCCGCGCCATGCCCTGGCCGATGCATTGCAGCGCCATGCCTCGGCAGCCATGGACATATCCGACGGCCTCGTCGGCGATCTCGCCAAGCTCCTGAAGGCCTCCGGCGTGGGCGCCGAGATCGATCTCGACGCGGTTCCGCTCTCGGGTCCGGCCCGCGCCGCGCTCATGGCTGCTCCCGCATTGGCGGAACTGGCCTGGACCGGCGGGGACGACTACGAAATTCTCTGCACGGCCTCGGAAAGGGAATATCCTGCTCTGGTTGCGGCAGCGGAAGGAGCAATGCTTCTGTTGACGCCGATCGGGCGGGTCTCGGATGAGGCCGGCGTGGTGACTTATCGCGGGAAGGGTGGGGCGCAGAGCTTCGCGCAGGGTTCCTTCTCCCATTTCTGACGGCGGCGCATCACGGCGACCGCGGGGCGGCGTTGTGATGGATCAGCATTTCTCGGCTCTCGACGGCGACAGGCTCGCAAAGCGCAACGCCCTGGTCCTTGCCGGCGCCCAGGCTCTCGGCGGCGCCAACCCGGCGATCATCGTCTCGCTCGGTGGCCTTGTCGGCGCCCAGCTTGTCGCCGACAAGGCGTTCGCCACAGTGCCTGTCAGCCTGCTCCAGCTCGGCATCGCGTCGGGCGTCATTCCGGCCGCGATGATCATGCGCAAGCTCGGGCGGCGTAGCGGCTATCTGATCGGCGCGCTTGTCGGCGCTGCAGGGGCTAGCCTTGCCGCAGGCGGCGTCACGCTGCGCCTGTTCTGGCTGTTCTGCTTGGGCACCTTCGTCTGCGGGCTCTATGGCTCCTTCGTCCAGAGCTATCGCTTCGCCGCGGCCGATACCGCGAGCAACGACTTCCGCCCTCGTGCGATTTCCTGGGTGATGATCGGCGGCCTCGTTGCCGGTGTCATCGGGCCGCAATCCGTCTATTGGACGCGCGATCTGACGCCTGCCACGCCCTTTGCCGCCAGCTTCCTCGCTCAGGGCGTGCTGGCGCTGCTGGCGATCGCTATCGTCTCGCAACTGCGCCCGCCGCCGCCTGCTGCCATCCGCTCCGGCGGGGGGCGTCCCCTGGGCGTGATCATGCGCCAGCCCAAGTTCATCGCCTCGGTCACGGCTTCGCTCGTCGCCTACGGCCTGATGAGCTTCGTGATGACCGCTGCGCCGATGGCGATGGTCGCCTGCGGCCATTCGGTCGGTGACGCTGCGCTGGGCATCCAGTGGCACGTCCTCTCGATGTTCGGGCCCAGCTTCTTCACCGGGCGGCTGATCGCCCGTTTCGGCAAGGGCACGGTGACGGTCGTCGGGCTTGGCCTGACGGCGCTCGCCGCTGTCGTCGGCCTGACCGGCCTCAGCGTCGGCCATTTCTGGCTGGCTTTGATCCTGCTCGGCGTCGGCTGGAATTTCGGCTTCATCGGCGCGACCGCGCTGGTGACCGATTGCTACCGGCCGGAGGAGCGGGTGAAGGTCCAGGCCGCCAACGACTTCCTCGTCTTCGGTTCGGTCGCCATCGCTTCCTTCTCGTCCGGCGGCCTGCTCAGCCATGGCGGCTGGAACGCCGTGAACTGGCTGGTCTTCCCGCCCGTCGCGATTGCCCTCATGTTGGTCGCTTGGCAGCGCTTCCAGCGGCCTGCCACGGCCTGAGTGGCAGAACCGGCAATCGGAGCAGATCGATGAACAACCGCGCCTTCCCGCCTGCGACCGGCCAGGTTCCGCCCGGCGCCATCGGGCATAACCGCGGTGTCATCAAGTCCAACTACGCCTTCATGCCGCCCGAGGGCGTGCTGGTCAGCCGCCTGCCGCAATATCGCGACACGATCGCCCGCGTTCTCACGGGGCCGGTCATGGGCGCTGCCTTCGCCCAATACGTGCTCGAGATCGCGCCCGGCGGCGGCACGCCGGCCGCCTTCAGCGAGGACGGCATCCAGCATTTCTTCTACGTCCTCTCGGGCGAAGCACGGATTGCGGTCGCGGGCGGTGCGGCGCAGGCACTCACGGCCGGAGGCTTCGCCTATCTGCCGCCGGCGACCGCCTTCACTTTGCGCAACGAATCGGCTCAGGGCATCCGCGTGCTCGCGCTGCGCAAGCGCTATGAGCCGGCGCCGGGTCTGGCCACGCCGGAGCCGATCGTCTCGCATCAGGACGCCGTGCCGATGGCGAATCACACCGGCATGGAGGGGCGCGGCTTCCAGTTCCTGCTGCCTTATGGCGACATGCGCTTCGATTTCGAGATGAACCTGATGTGGTTCAAGCCGGGCGTCTGCTTTCCGGCGGTCGAGACCCATGTTATGGAGCACGGGCTCTACATGCTGGAAGGGCAGGGGCTCTATCTTCTCGGTGCCGACTGGCACGAGATCTGGGAGCGGGATTTCATCTGGATGGGCGGTTTCTGCCCGCAGCAATTCTATCCGACGGGCTATGGCGACGCCTGCTATCTGCTCTACAAGAACGTCAATCGCGATCTCGCGCTTTAGAGCTTTCGCCGTTCTGCCTGACATTCGACCAAATTTGTAAGCCGGGGCGTTTGCGCTCCTCGCCGAAACTTGCCACAAATTCGCCTGACACTGGCGACGCGAGGCGGGCCTTGAGTCTTTAGGGCCCGTTTTTTCGCTGCCTGACGTCCAACGCTGCAAAGAGGAGCGATCACGCTCCCACGGCTGGAAGCTCAAGGTCAGGAAATCGAATGTCAGCTCTGCTTCTCATCATCATATTGAGTGCGCTTTCCATAGCCTACGGCGTCTGGGCCTATGGCGATGTGATGAAGCGCGATGCCGGCAACCAGCGCATGCAGGAGATTTCCGGTGCGGTCGCCGAAGGCGCTCAGGCCTATCTGAAGCGCCAGTACATGACCATTTCGATGGTCGGCGTCGTGCTTTTCGTCGCGCTCGCCTGGCTGCTCGGCAAATGGGTGGCGATCGGCTTCCTGATCGGCGCGGTGCTCTCGGGCATGGCCGGATTCATCGGCATGAACGTCTCGGTACGCGCCAACGTCCGCACGGCACAGGCCGCGATGCAGTCGCTGGGCGAGGGCCTCGACGTGGCCTTCAAGGCGGGCGCCGTCACCGGCATGCTCGTCGCCGGCCTCGCGCTGCTCGGCGTTGCCGTCTATTACGGCGTCCTGACCTCCTTCCTCGGCTTCGAGGCGTCCAGCCGCACGGTGATCGATTCGCTGGTGGCGCTCGGCTTCGGCGCCTCGCTGATCTCGATCTTCGCCCGTCTCGGCGGCGGCATCTTCACCAAGGGCGCCGATGTCGGCGCCGACCTCGTCGGCAAGGTCGAGGCCGGCATCCCCGAGGATGATCCGCGCAACCCCGCGACCATCGCCGACAACGTCGGTGACAACGTCGGCGACTGCGCCGGCATGGCTGCCGACCTGTTCGAGACCTATGCGGTGACGCTGGTCGCAACCATGGTGCTCGCCGCGATCTTCTTCGCCGGCCAGCCCGTACTCGGCACGATGATGCTCTACCCGATGGCGATCGGCGCGGCCTGCATCGTCACCTCGATCATCGGCACCTTCTTCGTGAAGCTCGGCGCCAACCAGTCGATCATGGGGGCGCTCTACAAGGGCTTCATCGCCGCTGGCGTGCTCTCGGTCGGCGCGATTGCGGCCGTGAACTACGTGATGTTCGGCGGCTTCTCCGCCGCCTTCAAGACGGCGCAGGGCGTCAGCTTCACCTCGGGCGCGCTCTTCGGCTGCGCGCTGGTCGGCCTTGCCGTCACGCTCTGCATCGTCGTCATCACCGAATACTATACCGGCACCGGCAAGCGCCCGGTCGTCTCGATCGCCCAGGCCTCGGTGACCGGCCACGGCACCAACGTCATCCAGGGCCTCGCAGTATCCTTGGAATCGACGGCGCTGCCGACGATCGTCATCATCGCCGGCATCATCGTCACCTACAGCCTCGCCGGCCTGTTCGGCATCGCCATCGCTACCACCGCCATGCTGGCGCTGGCCGGCGTGGTCGTGGCGCTCGACGCCTTCGGCCCGGTCACCGACAATGCCGGCGGCATCGCCGAAATGGCGGGCCTGCCCAAGGAGGTCCGTCACTCCACCGACGCGCTGGACGCGGTCGGCAACACCACCAAGGCGGTCACCAAGGGCTACGCGATCGGCTCGGCCGGCCTCGGCGCGCTCGTGCTCTTCGCTGCCTATACCTCGGACCTGAACTTCTTCATCTCCGAGGCCAACAAGGCCGGCGGCACGGCGTTCCAGTACTTCAAGGGCGTCACCGTCGATTTCTCGCTGTCCAACCCCTACGTCGTCGTCGGCCTGCTGCTCGGCGGCCTCATCCCCTTCCTCTTCGGCGGCATGGGCATGACGGCGGTCGGGCGCGCGGCGGGCTCCGTCGTCGAGGAAGTCCGCCGGCAGTTCCGCGAGAAGCCCGGCATCATGGAAGGCAAGGACCGGCCCGATTACGGCCGCGCCGTCGACATGCTGACCCGCGCCGCTATCAAGGAAATGGTCGTGCCCTCGCTCCTGCCGGTGCTGGCGCCGATCGTGACCTATTTCGTGATCTACTGGATCGCCGGCAAGAACAACGCCTTCGCGGCCGTCGGCGCCATGCTGATGGGCGTGATCGTCACCGGCATCTTCGTCGCGATCTCGATGACCTCGGGCGGCGGCGCCTGGGACAATGCCAAGAAGAGCTTCGAGGACGGCTTCGTCGATAAGGACGGCGTGCGCCATCTCAAGGGCTCCGACGCGCACAAGGCCTCGGTGACCGGCGACACCGTCGGCGACCCCTACAAGGACACGGCGGGCCCCGCCGTGAACCCGGCGATCAAGATCACCAACATCATCGCCCTGCTGCTGCTGGCGATCCTGGCGCATTCCTGATCGCAAGCCTGGTCGAGGCCATCACGAACCCGCGGCAAAAGCCGCGGGTTTTTCTTGTCGGGCAACGGTTTGCGCCTGCGACTTGAATCAAGCCGGCAGGCTGTTGAATCAAGCTCGCAAGCTACGGCCGGGAGCGTAGTGTTGCCGCATGCCGTCAGGTGAAAGTGCTGGCATGGTCCCGCTCGACCAAGGAGTGACCATGTCCATACAAACGCTCGACACCGCATCGGCGGCCCCGAACCGCGCTACTGAAATCGTCCTGCTTCTGGTGCTCGCCACGCTCTGGGGCGGCTCCTACAGCTTCATCAAGATCGGCGTGGAGACGATCCCGCCGCTGACGCTGATCGCGGCACGCACCCTCATTGCCGGGCTGATCCTGCTCGCGGTCATTCGCTGGCGCGGCCTGCGCCTGCCGCGCGACCTCGTGTCCTGGCGACGCTTTTTCACCCAAGCCCTGCTGAACAGCGTCGTGCCGTTCACGCTGATCGCCTGGGCTGAGCGCAGCGTCGATGCCGGCCTCGCCTCGATCCTCAACGGTACCACGCCGGTCTTCGTCTTCCTGATCTCGCTCGCGCTGATGCCCAAGCGCCGGCCCGATTGGCGCAAGGGGCTGGGCGTCGCGGCCGGCGTCGCCGGCATCAGCCTGATCGTCGGTGTCGACGCCTTCTCGGGACTGGGCTCGCAAGCGATGCCGCAACTGGCCATCGTCGCCGCGACCGTCGCCTACGCCTTCGCGGCGCTGTTCGGCCGGCATTTCACCGGCATGGACCCCTTGCTGCCGGCCGCTGGCTCGATGTTGACCGGCACGGCCCTGCTGATTCCGGCCGCGCTCATCGTCGACAGGCCCTGGACGCTGGCGCCCTCGCAGGAATCCGTGCTGGCGCTGCTCGCCCTATCGGTCGTCTCGACGGCGCTCGCCTTCGCCATCTATTTCCGGCTCATCCGGACGCTGGGGTCAGTAGGGACGACGGCAGTATCTTATTTGCGCGTGCCGGTTGGCGTCGCGATCGGCTTCGTCTTTCTGGGCGAGCGCCTGCAACCGACGGCCTGGATCGGGCTTGCGCTGGTCGTGCTGGGCGTCCTGTCGATGACGCTCCCGGAGCGGAAAAGCGCGGCGAATTGAAACCTGCACCGGCCTGAAAAAGCAAAACCCCGCGGCGACGCCGTGGGGTTCGTCGTCTTCCGAACGTCGTCGTGCCCGCTTACGAGCCGAGCGGGTTGAACTTGGTGACCCCGCGGAACAGGTTGCGCAGGAAGCTCTGCTCCTCGCCGCCCGTTGGCGTGGTACGGCTGATGAAGTCGAAGATCACGCCGTCCTGCAGCCCGTAATGGGCGATGCGCTCGACCTTGAAGCTCTTGTTGAAATAGACGACCAGTACCTGCTGGTCGATGACCGCCGGGTCCTGGAACTGGAATCGGCGCCGCATCGTCTGGCTGATATAGTAGAAGGTGCGATTGCCGACCGTCGAAGTGGTCGAGGGCGTGCCGAGCGTGGTCAGCACGGCCTGCACGTCCATCCCGACCTTGACCTGCGCGATCAGCCCTTCGTCCATCACGAAGCCGCGCTTGAATTCCTCGTTGATGCCCGCGGAGGTTGGCAGCACGAAGCCGCCGACATCCGGGCCGCAGCCGGCCAGCACAAGGGAGGTGGTCGCGAGGGCTCCGAGCAGAGCCGTGCGGCGGGTGATCTGGGTCATGCGGGCACGATCCGAAAGGCGAGCACGGCCGGGACGATCCAAGCCGCTTGTCAAAAGGGTAAGGGTTGGCGTAACGCCCGAGGATGGCTTTGGCAAGGCGAGGGCGCCCCGTGCAGGAGCGGGCGGGAGTAAAGAGTTGATTTTCGGGTTGTTCGGCAAGCGCAGCAATCGACGCTCTCCTGTGGACACGCTGTTCGGGCGGGTGGCCGAGGCTTCGCGCCTGCCCGCGCTCTATGTCGGTGGCGGGATTCCCGACAGCTTCGAGGGCCGTTTCGAATCGCTGACCCTGCATGTCCTGCTGGTGCTGCGCCGTCTGCGCGAGCTGCCGCCGCCGGCCGCCGAATTGGCGCAGGAGTTGGTGGATGCCTGCTTCGCCTATCTGGAGCTGGGCTTCCGCAATGGCGGCATCAGCGACATCGCCGTGCCCAAGAAGATGAAGAAGATCGGCCAGATGTTCTATGGCCGCGTGCAGGCCTATGAGGCCGCGCTGGCGGCGCCGGGCCTCGACGCATTGGCCGAGGCGCTGGGGCGCAATGCTTGCAAGCCGGAGGCGGCGCCTGCGCTGGCGGCTTATGTTCGGGCCGCGCAGGAAGCGCTCGCGACCGCCGATCTCGACGACATCATGAATCGGGAAGCACTCTTTCCCGCCTTCGCGATCCGGGAGGCTGCCCATGGCGCATGATCATCAGCCGGCTTCGCCGCTCAAGCATCCGGTCCGTGTCGAGTCGATCCGCCCGCGCGGCACCGAGGTCGTGGTCCGGGCGGAAGCGGGGCAATTGCCGGGCATTGCGACGATGCTTGGCCTCGTCTCCATCGAGGCGTTGGAGGGGCGCTATACCCTCACGCGCAACGGCGACCGCGTGAAGCTCGATGGCCGCATCGCGGCCCGCCTGCACCAGGCCTGCATCGTGACGCTCGATCCGTTCCCGGTTCAGCTCGACGTGCCCGTGCAGCTCGATTTCGCGCCCGAAGAGGACATCGCGGCCTTCGCGCGGCGCAACGATCGCGACGATGCCGAGATCGACATCGAAGTGCTGCTGAACGAGCAAGATCCGCCCGAGCCGATCATCGACGGAATCATCGATCTCGGCGGCATCACGCTGGAGTTCTTGGCGCTGGCGCTCGATCCCTACCCGCGCAAGCCCGGCGCCAGCTTCGAGTCGTCGGCAGGCGACAGCGGCACGGAATCGCCTTTCGCGGCGCTCGCAAAGTTGAAACGCGGTGACTGAAGCGTCCTCCGGCTCTTGCGCTGCTTGCGGCTACGGTCCAAGTCGCTATTGTCCGGCCGGCACTGAGCCGTCCCGGATCGAAGGTCGGCCATTCCCGGGACACGCCAGAATTCCATGACAAGACCGGTTACAATCGCGCTCGATGCGATGGGCGGGGATCACGGCCCTTCCGTCGTCATTCCCGGCGCCGCCCTAATGCTTGAGCGTCGCCCGGACGCGCGCTTCGTCATCTTCGGAGACGAGAAGCAGGTGCTGCCGCTGATCGACCAGCATCCCAAGCTCAAGGCCGTCACGACCTTCCACCACACCGAAGTCTCGGTGAAGATGGACGACAAGCCGAGCCAGGCGCTCCGCTATGGCCGCTACAAGTCCTCGATGTGGCGCGCGATCGACGCCACCAAGACCGGAGAGGCGCATGTCACCGTCTCCGCCGGCAATACCGGCGCGCTGATGGCGATGTCGAAATTCTGCCTGAAGTCGATGCCGCAGGTCGATCGGCCGGCGCTCGCCGGCCTGTGGCCGACCGCGCGCGGCGAAAGCATCGTGCTCGATCTCGGCGCCACGATCGGCGCGGATGCGCGTCATCTCGTCGATCTCGCGGTGATGGGCGCGGCCATGGCCCGCGTCGTGCTCGATCTCGATCGGCCGACCGTCGGCCTGCTCAATGTCGGCGTCGAGGAGATCAAGGGCGTCGAGGCGGTCAAGGAAGCCGGCCGCATCCTGCGCGAAAGCAACCTGCCGCATCTCGCCTATCACGGCTTCGTCGAGGGCGACGATCTCGGCAAGGGCACGGTCGACGTCGTCGTCACCGAGGGCTTCACCGGCAATATCGCGCTCAAGACCGCCGAAGGCACCGCCAAGCAGATCGCCGAATATCTGCGCGCCGCGATGGGCCGTTCGCTGATGTCGAAAATCGGCTATGTTTTCGCCCGCGGCGCCTTCGCGGCGTTGAAGGACAAGCTCGATCCGCGCAAGTCGAACGGCGGCGTCTTTCTCGGTCTGGAAGGCATCGTCGTCAAGAGCCATGGCGGCACGGACGCGATCGGCTTCGCCAGCGCCGCCGAATTGGGTTATGAAATGGCACGCGAGGACCTGATGGCTAAGGTCCGCGAAATGGTCGCCGCGAGCACGCGTCCGGAGCTGACGGTCGCGCAGCCTGCCGAGACCGAGTAAGGAACAGCCTCCTTTGTCCATCCTGCGCTCTCAAGTCGTCGGCTGCGGCTCCTATCTGCCCGCGCGCATCGTCACCAATGCCGAGCTCGCCGCGCGCGTCGACACCAGCGACGAGTGGATCGTCCAGCGCACCGGCATCCGCCAGCGCCATGTCGCGGCCGATGACGAGCCGACTTCCATCGTCGGCCTCAAGGCAGCGCAGGCGGCGATCGCCGATGCCGGCATCGACCCCACCGAGATCGACCTGATCATCGTGGCGACCGCGACGCCGGACCACACCTTTCCCGCAACCGCGACGCAGATCCAGGCGGCGCTGGGCATCAATGGCGGTGCGGCTTTCGACGTGCAGGCTGTCTGCTCCGGCTTCGTCTTCGCGCTGGCGACGGCCGACAAGTTCCTGACCACGGGCGGCGCTCGCGCGGCCCTCGTCATCGGCGCCGAGACCTTCTCGCGCATCCTCGACTGGGAGGATCGCGCCACCTGCGTGCTGTTCGGCGACGGTGCCGGTGCGGTGGTGCTGAAGGCAGTGCCGGGCGAGGGCACGTTGGCCGATCGCGGCATTCTCACCACCCATATCCGGTCGGATGGCCGCTACAAGGACAAGCTCTATGTCGACGGCGGCGCAGGCTCGACCAAGACGGTCGGCTTCCTGCGGATGGAGGGCAAGGAGGTCTTCCGCCACGCCGTCACCAATCTCGCCGAGACAGTGCGCCACACTTTCGAGCAGACGGGCCTGTCCGGCGCCGATATCGACTGGTTCGTGCCGCATCAGGCCAACCGCCGCATCATCGATGCCACCGCCGACAAGCTCGGCATCAGCCACGACCATGTCGTCGTCACGGTCGACCGCCACGGCAACACCTCGGCGGCGTCGATCCCGCTCGCTCTGGCGGAGGCCCATGCCGATGGTCGCATCAGGCGCGGGCAACTCGTCCTGATCGAGGCGATGGGTGGCGGATTCACCTGGGGCTCGGCCCTGATCCGCTGGTGACCTTGCGGTAGAGAATTCGCGAAAATTGTCATGAAACATCGCTATTTTGGGTCAAATTCGGCCTAGCACGGCACATTAGCCGCGCTTGAGGATTGACCCGCGCGACGGGGGGGCCTAGCGTCCGCCGTCCGTAATGGCGAAAGGCCGGCGGTTTTCCGCCGCTGCCTGCAATGCGCCTTGGAGGATATGAATGGCGGGGCAAACGGTCACTCGCGCGGACCTGTGCGAGGCTGTCTACCAGAAGATCGGCTTGTCGCGGACGGAGTCGTCGAAGCTCGTCGAAGCGGTGCTCGACGAGATCTGCGACGCGGTCGCGCGCGGCGAGAATGTGAAATTGTCCTCGTTCGGTTCTTTCGTCGTACGAGACAAAGGCGAACGAATCGGGCGTAATCCCAAAACTGGCGTTGAGGTGCCCATCGAGCCGCGTCGCGTGATGGTGTTCAAACCCTCGAACGTGATGAAGGCCCGCATCAACGGGCAGACGGGTGAGGGTGAGACTGAGTGAACCTGGAGTTCCACGCCGGCGATACCGAGGCCGAATTGGACACCAAGAGCCCAGATGCCTTCCGGACCATCAGCGAGGTCGCCGAAGACCTCGACATACCTCAGCACGTGCTGCGGTTCTGGGAGACCCGCTTCAATCAGATCAAGCCGCTGAAACGTGGCGGCGGGCGCCGCTACTACCGGCCTGATGACGTCGCCCTGCTCAAGGGCATAAGGCGCCTGCTCTATGGCGAAGGCTATACGATCAAGGGCCTGCAGCGCATCCTGAAGGAACAGGGACCGCGCCATGTCCAGGCGATCGGGCGCGGAGCGCCGATCGGGGCCATGAGCGGTGCTGCCGCGGCCGGCGCACCCACGCCCGGTGGTCAGGCGGCTATGCCCGACGATTTTGCCGACGGTCCGACGGAGCCGCGGCAGCCTTACCGGCAGGCCGTTCCCGAGGGGCTCGACGACGTCTCCATCCTGACGGCGGTGATGAAGGAGCTCGGCGAGTGCCGACGCATCCTCGAACAAGCCTTGCAACCTGCGCCTGACGCGGCCTGATAGAAGACGGAGCCGCGGCTCTGCCGCGCTCCGTCTCTCATGTTCCAGCTAACTCGTTGAGGGCGTGCGCCGCCGGTCAGCTCTGCGGTGCTTCATCGGCTTCAACGCGCGGGGCTCGCTCGCGGCGGATGGCAGGCTTGTGTTTCCCGCGGCCAAGCGGGCCAGCCTTCTTCAGCGGCACGAGACTGGCGAGCACCGGATTGGGAAAATGCTCGAGCGTCGAGCCCGTGGCGGCGTCGACCCCCATGCCGACGACACCACCGATCAGAATGTTTCCGGCGAAACCGGCCGCGCCGGCTCCGGCAATGCGTGTCGAGACCGGCACCTGCATCTCGGCGTACCCCTCTTTCGAGAAGGTGACGACGAATTCCGATTTGCGGCTGACTTCCCAAGTGCAAGGCGTGGCCGTGCACGCATGCCCCAGCGACGAGCGGGCCTCGGCACCTCCGGGCTCGCTGCTGATCGTGATCTGATTGGTTGTTCCGCGCGTGACGGTCGCGCATCCACCCAGCGTCGCGGCCAATGCAGCCGCGCCGAGAACTCGTATTATCAACATGTTAAG
Source organism: uncultured Allobosea sp. (assembly GCF_945957345.1). GTDB lineage: Bacteria > Pseudomonadota > Alphaproteobacteria > Rhizobiales > Beijerinckiaceae > Allobosea. The sequence continues at coordinate 62,997 of NZ_CAMFKW010000018.1, forward strand.
CCCCTTTCCCCAAGGGCTAGCTAGATTCTGTCGTGGCAAAAGAGCAAGGCGGGCATGCGTGTGAGCTGTGTACAACTTGCACGCGTGCCAGATTGGCAGCCTTGATGTCCCAATCTCGCCACATAGCTACGAAGGCGCCGAGAGGGATCTCGGGCTTTTTGGGCGCGAGCCGCTGCGCCTGACCCATTGAGGAGCGCCGGCATGGCTTGGCTCTATCTGTTCGTCGCGGGGCTGTTCGAAGTCGGTTGGGCTATTGGCCTGAAATACACGCAAGGCTTCACCCGCCTCGTCCCGACGCTGTTCACCGGCATCAGCATGGTCGTGAGCCTGGGCCTGCTCGGGCTTGCCCTGAAATCGCTGCCTGTCGGCACGGCCTATGCGGTCTGGACCGGCATCGGCACGATCGGTACGGCGATCCTCGGCATCGCCTTGCTCGGTGAGCCCGCGGGCGCGCTACGCCTGGCCTGCATCGGCCTGATCGTTGTCGGCATTGTCGGGCTCAAGCTGGTCTCGGCGTGAAAGCCGAGGCTTAGCTTCTGCGCCAGGATGCCGGCCAGTAGCCGCCGCGCTCCAGCAGCACGATCAGGACGATGATCGCCAGCGTGACCACGATGGTCATCAGCTTCGCGTTCCAGGGCACGCCGCGGCCGATCAGCCAGATCAGGCTGAGGCCGATGATCAGGGGAATGACGATTTCCATGGCGAGAGCCTAACCTGCGTCTCGGGGGCGCTGCAATCGCTGGCTCGGCCTGTCGCTTGTCCGCAAGGCTGCGCCGCGACTTAAGGAAGCGCGACATCCGTGGGTAGGCTCGCCGGACCCGCGGCCCCACCGATCGGACGATCGCCCTCGACCAGCGGCTTCAGTCGCCCGAGTTCGACCGCAAGGAAATCGAGGAAGAGTCTGACGCGCGGCGTGTGGCGCATGTCCGGATGGGTGAGCAGCCAGAGGTCGGCGGCAAGATCGGGATCGGGGTCGCCAAAGCGCCTCAGGGCAGGGCGCGTGTCGCCGATGAAGCAGGGCAGGAAGCCGACGCCGATCCCGGCCTCGACCGCCTCGGCAAGGCCGAGCACCGTATTGAGCCGGTAGACGACGCGCTCCGGCGCGACATGGCGAGCGAGATAGCGCACGGCGCTCAGCATGGTGAACTGGTCGCCGAGCGAGACCCAGCTGCGCTCCCACAGGCTTTCGCGCGTCGGCGGCTCGGCTTCGGGGAAATCGGCGGCGCGGCCATAGAGCGCCCAGGCGATCCGGGCGGGCTTGCGGCCGACAAGCGTCTCCGGCGGGTTGTCGGTCGCGCGGATCGCGACATCGGCATCGCGCTTGGAGAGATTGGCCGCCTGGTTGCCGATCAGGATGTCGAGCCGGATATCCGGGCATTGCCCGAGGAAACGAGCGAAGAGCGGCGTCAGCAGGTCGACCAGTAGGGAATCGTTGGTGGCGACGCGCAATTCGCCGGCCGGCTTGATCTCCTGCCCGGCGAGCTTCCGGGCGAAGGCGGTGATGTCGTCGTCGACGCGGGCCGCGAGCTGGATCATCTCCTCGCCGGCCGGCGTCGCGACGTAGCCGCTGCGATGACGCTCGAACAGGCGGGTGCCGAGCGCCTCCTCGATCTGGCCGAGGCGTCGGAACACCGTCGAGTGGTTGACGCCGAGCGCTGCCGCGGCTGCCGGCAGCGCTCGTTTGTCGGCGATCGCCTTGATCAGGCGGAAATCGTCCCAGGCCAGGGGCTTCGCGGCTTGATTCATCCGCTCAATGTCGACCAAGGCGCGAGCCCCTTCAAGGCGGGTTCGCGTTACGCCAAGGCCGGCTTGGCAGCAGCCGAAGAGCGTGAGCCGGTGACGGCAAGCGCACCGTCGCCGATCAGGACATGTGCGAAGGCGGTCAGAGCGAGGAAGGCGGGATATTCCCAGCCGCCATTCGGAGCGTTGAAGACCCAGCCATTGCCGGCGTGGACCGAGAGCGCGCCGAGCAGGATCGGGATCAGCGCCAGCGAGACATAGCGGCCATGGAAGCCGACGAGGATGGCAAGGCCGCCGAGAAGCTCGGCCAGCATGATCGGCCAGGCGAGGAAGCTGGGCAACCCGACCTGTCCGAGGAAGCCGGTGAAGCCGGCCGGCGTGAAGATGACGAGCTTGAGATAGGCATGGGCGATGAACATCACGCCGAGCGCGACGCGAAGGCCGAGAGCACCGTAAGGGGCGAAGCGATTGTCGATCATGGGAAGTCTCCTGAAACGGGACCGGTTGGTCTCGGGGCAGAAGATCGATCGGCTCAATTCGCAAATCAAATTGTCAATTGGCGTTTGTTACATTGCATTAACGCAATGAAGTGCCTCTGGCGTTTGGCTGCTTCCATGCCGATCTTCCGGTCAACGGAGCGGGTGTCCGCTCATCGTGATCAGGAAAACGGAGGACCCAAACCATGCAGATCAACGGCCTTCACCACGTCACCGCCATCTCCGGTCCCGCGCGCCGCAATCTCAATTTCTATGCCCGCGTGCTCGGCCTGCGCCTCGTGAAGAAGACGGTCAATTTCGACGATCCCGGCACCTATCACCTCTATTTCGGCGATGCGGATGCCGCGCCCGGCTCGATCCTGACCTTCTTCCCCTGGGAGCACGCCGCCCCCGGCCGGCTCGGTGTCGGCGAGACTCAGGAGACGGTCTTCCGGGTTCCGGAAGGTTCGATCGGCTTCTGGGCGCATCGCTTCGTCGAGCAGGGCGTGCCGCATGAGGCGCCCACCAAGCGCTTCGGCGAGACCGTGCTGAGCTTCCGTGATCCCGACGGCATGAGGCTCGCCCTCGTCGGCTTGCCGGGTGTCGAGAAGGAGCCGGCCTGGACTGACGGCGGCATTCCCGCCGAGCATGCGCTGCGCGGCTTCCACAGCGTCAGCCTGCTGCTTGCCGAGGCCGCGCCGACAGGCGCCATCCTCAGCGACGTCTTCGGCTTCACGGAGATCGGCCGCGAGGACACGCTGATCCGCTATGCCGCGAAGGGCACGACGGTTGGCGGGGTCGTCGACCTGCGCGTCGCCGGCGGCTTCCTGCCGGCTCGGCAGGGCGCGGGCTCGGTCCACCACATCGCCTTCCGGGCGGCGGACGACGCCGCGCAGCAGGAGATGGTGCGCCGTCTCGTTCAGAACCATGGCATCAGCCCCACGGAACAGCGCGACCGGAACTATTTCCGCTCGGTCTATTTCCGCGAGCCCGGCCACGTCCTGTTCGAGATCGCGACCGATATCCCGGGCTTCGCGGTCGACGAGCCTCCGGCCGAGCTCGGCCGCTCGCTGAAGCTGCCGTCTCAGTACGAGGCACATCGCAAGGAGATCGAGGCGGTCCTGCCCGATCTTGGCTGACGAAACCCGCCGCTCGCCCGCACAGGCGGGCGGCGTAGGCGACGCCCTGTCCGCTTGTCGTAAGGGGCAGGGCGGTTCCGCTTGATCAAGGGAGACAGATCATGGCCGCCACGACTGCCGATACCGATTTCATCCATGTCTTCGAGCCGGGCAGTGATCCGGCGCGCCGGCCGCTATTGCTCCTGCACGGCACGGGTGGCGATGAGAGCGACCTGCTCTCGCTCGGCCGCACCGTCGCGCCGGGAGCGAGCCTGCTTTCGCCGCGCGGCAAGGTGCTGGAAGGCTCGGCGCCACGCTTCTTCCGCCGCCTTGCCGAGGGCGTCTTCGACGAGGCCGATCTGAAGCGCCGCGCCGATGAACTGGCGGGTTTCGTGATGAGTGCGCGGGAACGTTACGGCCTGCCGGCGCCGATCGCGCTGGGCTTCTCAAATGGAGCCAATATCGCGGCGGCGATGCTGATGCAGCGGCCCGAGATTCTCGGCGGTGCCGCTCTGTTGCGCGCGATGGTGCCCTTCGCGGAACCGCCGCGTGCCAACCTCGCGGGCAAGCCGGTGCTGATCCTCTCGGGAGCGCTCGATCCGATCGTATCGAAGGCGAATGCCGAGGCGCTGGCGCGGCAACTCGGCGAAAGCGGCGCGGCTGTCGAGCATAGGGTGCTGCCGGCAGGGCATGGCCTCGGCCAGACCGATATCGGCCTGCTCAAGGATTGGCTGGCCCGCCGCTGAAGGAATAGCGGCAGCGCGGAGATCGCTCCGCGCTGCCGCATCCGGCGCGCAAGCCGGGGTTTGCTGAATATCCCTAGTCGATCAGGGGCATCAGGACGGCCATCGTGATGGCCAGAAGCAAGATCACGCGCAACAGAACGGCGCGCTGGCTCGAAATCGGAACATCCACTGAACGCGACAGAGCACGCATCCTCGACCTCCCAAGCGACGCTACGTCAGGGGATCGTGAGACCAGATGATGCATCTGGCAAGCCGGCTGAAGATGCCGGGCAGTGGACAACTCTGCTCGTCGTGATCGTCACGCCTGCGGAGCCGCGACACGGATGCCGGGAGGTTTCCGCGAGGTGGCGCCCGCGCCCAGGGAGCTCAGGCGTCGATCATCGCGCTTCCGATCGGATCCGCCACGATGACGCGGCGGGCCCTGCTGACTTGCTCGGCCATCAGAGCCTGGTCGATCCGGTGGCGATACTCAGCCCAGGAACCGAGGCTCAAGCCGCAATTGGCGCAGGAAACGACACTCGCATCGCTCAGCGCGTGCGGAACCGACACGCCCGGCGAACCGCAATCCCCACAATGAAACCCGTCTTGCCTCAACGCGATACCATCCGTGCTCGCCGATGACGTTACGGCAATATACTTGCCGCGCCGGCATCAAGGGCCATTGCAGATGACTATGGGCTGAATGCGCGGTTCAGGATCGGAAGCGGCGCCTAGTTGGCGCACGCGGCCGGTTCGCGACGATCGGCAAGCTGATCCTGATCGACTTCATCGGCGGTTGAAGTGACCAGGCGAAGAACGGGCCGGCCGGTCGGCAGGGCCGAAACGGCTTCCTTCCGCAAAGCAGCGGCACGGCGAATTTGAGCGCGTCGCGCAATGAGCGACATCTGATGCCTATGTTTCATGATCGAATTACCCGTAGCCGCGGTCCCATCATCTCCCCAGCGGAGGAAGTACGCACCCCCCATTTGGGGTAAACGGCTGCAAACGCGCGCGAACTTCAAAAAAGGTCAGATCGCGAGCAGCAAGATCAGTGCCGCGACCCCGTTGATCGCCGACAGCAGCCAGTGCGGCACGGCGATTCCGGCGGCCATCGCTGGATCTTCGTCCCTGTCGAGCATGTGGCCCTCATTCGAATGCCGGGACCGAAGCGCAGTTCAGGCGCCGACGCATCTCCCATTTGGGAGGGATGCGCGCGACAGCGCGGCGGGGCACCGTCGCTGGGCCTTGGGACCAAGTATCGTCCGGTGGGCCGAGGGTCCGCAGGGGCGCTCGGATGGATTGTGCAAGATCGTGTCGAAGCGCATTGCATCTGCGCGGCCCCACCACTATAAGCCGAGCCGTCGGAGCGTAGCGCAGCCCGGTTAGCGCACTTGTCTGGGGGACAAGGGGTCGGAGGTTCGAATCCTCTCGCTCCGACCATAAATCCTCAAAAATCAATAGGTTGCGGCGTTCGCGGTTTGAGCTGCGGCGCAATGATCTCTCGCGCAACACCGCGAATCCGCACGGATCGGCGCAAAGGTCCCCGCCCAAGTCCCCACCGATGTTCGCCGGACGTTCTGCGGCACGTTTCGATTCGCCTCACGAGCCGCTGCAGCCTGCGGTTTACGCCGCCATTTCCCGTTTACCCTCAAACAACCGCGCTGTTGCGGCCGTAGCGGCGCAGGGCCAATGTGATCACGGGTGGTAAGGAATGCAGAAGGCGAAAGCGATCATGTCCATGGCGGGCCTTACGATCTCGGGTGCCGGGCCCAACCGCCTTGGGTCGGCGCAGCCGGCCGGCTCGCTTGCCGGCTTCTTCGACGAAGTCGCTCCCGATTGGCATTCGCAATGGGCCTGGGACCACTATGAAGCGACCATCCTGGGATTGGCGCACCAGTTCGGCCTGCGTAGCGTCTGCGAGATCGGTGGCGGTCGCGATCCGCTGTTCACGCAGGAAGAGGCCAGCCGCAACGGCATCGAGCTCATCGTCAACGACATCGATGCCGGCGAGCTCGCCCTGACCGGGCGCGGGCTCAGGACAGCGCGTTTCGACATCGCCGGCGATCTGAGCGAGCCGGATGTCCGGCGCGGCAGTTACGACATGATGGTGTCGCGCATGGTCTTCGAACACGTCGATGGCGTCGAGCGGGCCTGGGCAAACATCCATGAATTGCTGGCACCCGGCGGCGTGGCCCTGGCCTTCTTCCCGACGTTGTGGGCCCCGGTGTTCGCGCTGAACCATATCCTGCCGGAGAAGGTCTCGCATGCCATCGTCCATGCCCTGTTCCCGGCGCGCCGCGATGGCGGTGGCGATCCGAAATTCCCGGCGCTCTATGACTGGTGCCGGGGCAATCCCGCCTTGCTCGAGCCGATGCTGAAGCGGGCGGGCTTCGCCGAAACCCATGTCCAGCGCTTCTGGGGGCACGGCTATTTCGACCGGATGCCGGGCCTGAAGCAGGTCGATCACGCCTTCAACGCCTTGGCGGCTCGGATCGGCTGGAGCTTCGTCACGACCTATGCCTATGTCGTGGTGCGCAAGGGCCGGGGCTGATCAAGACTTCGCGGAAGCCTGTCCGCTGGGCCGCACTAGCCCTCGAACTGCTAGCTGGCAATATGGCCGGCTTCCTGGCCCTCTCGCCAATGCGATCCGTCGGGCGAGGGGCCGGTTGCGCGTGAGGTCTCGCGCGCCGATGAAAGCCGCAGCCAGCCCCCGAGCGGGCGCTCGATCCAGCGATAGAGCAGGATGGACGCAAGGGCGGCGACGATCATCGCGACGGCGATGTAGATCTCCAGCGGCAGCGCTCCGCCGACCAGCCTGATCCAGAGCTCCCGGAGCGGTCGTAAGACGAACGGGTGGAAGAGGTAGAGGCTGTAGGACGCGTTGCCGAGCCCGGTGAGAAGCAAAGCCACGCGTGGAGGCGCGCCACGGTAGAGCGCCGCGCCGCCGACGATCAGCACGGCGGGGCCGCCCCAGCGCAGCGCGGGTGCGACCGTCGCTGCCGCGTCAAGGCCATGAAACCTGAACATCCCGGCGAAGCCGAGCGCGACCATCAGCGCGGCGATCGCACCCGGTAGCCTGACGCCTTGGCGGTAGAGCAGCGCCAGCAGGCAGCCGAACAGGAATTCGAGGATGATCTGCTGCGTCCAGAAGGCGAGCTGCACCTGCATCGGCTGAAGGAGAATGCCGGCGAGCGCGAAGCCGCTGATCGCCAGCGCAAGCGCGATCATGCCGCGCCGCAGGGGCAGCAGCAGCGCTCCGGCGAACAGCAGGTAGAAGAACATTTCCAGGTTGAGCGTCCAGCCCAGCGCCATCACCGGCCGGATCTCGTCGCCGTCGCGCAGGCTGGGAATGAAAAGATAGGATTTGAGGATGTGCTGCCAGTCGCCCATCGGGACGTTCAGCAGCTTCGGCGCGAAGAGGCCGCCGATCAGCAGGACGCTGGTCAGGAGCCAATAGAGCGGCACGATCCTGGCGATGCGCCGAGCCAGGAAAATCCGCCAGGCGCCCGGCTGCCCGAACAGATTGGCCGAGCTGTGGACCATGATGAAGCCGGAGATCACGAAGAAGATGTCGACACCGATCCCTCCCTGCATGAAGGAGGGATCGATGGCGCTGAGGCCGACGCGCGGGCCGATGGCCTCCGTCTCATGCGCGGCATGGGCGAAGACGACCAGGAGCGCCGCAACGGCGCGCAAGGCCTGGATGCTCGCGATCTGGCCGGTCGCCGCCGGGCCGGCGGCCGGTGGCGATGCCGCCGTCATGGGCGATCCTCGGCCGCGCCGTCCTGCGGTCCCAGCGCTGCCAGGCCCCAGACGAGGCCCAACATGAGGTAGAGATGCCGCCAATGGTCGCTGTCGATCTGGAAGCCTTGCAGGATGGTGACGAAGAGCACGGACCAGATTGCGATCGCGTGCAGCTGAGTCGGCCCCGGCCGAAACACCAGCCGCCACCCCACATAGCAGGTCGCCACCATCAGGCTGATCCATGACAGGCCGCCGAGCCAGCCATAGGAGGCGAAGGCGTTGATATAGACGTTGTGTGGGTCGGCCTGGTTGAAGATCCAGCGGAATTGCAGCGGCCCGAAGCCGTTGGGCGCGTCCAACAGCATTGGGATGGCGCGCAGCTGGTTGCCGAAGCGGCCGGTGACGCCCTGGTCATAGTCCTGGTCGAGGCTGGCGCGCGTATCGAAGACGTTGCGGATGTCCTCGAACGACAGAGCGACCAGGAGCGCGGCGATCATCGCGACGAGGGCGATCAGGGACATCGCGACGATACGGCCCCGGCTTGAGGCGTTCGGCGCGGTCAGGAAGGTGAGGGCGATCATCATCGCCGTCGAGACGACGAGCACGCCCCAGGCGCCGCGGGAGAAGCCGAGGAATAGCGCTGCGAGCGGAATGCTGAGCGTGATCAGGCCGCGCATCATGCCGGCCTGTCCGGTCAGGATGCGCTGCAGCACGTAGACGATCGGCAGCACCAGATAGGGGCCCAGCACGTTGGGATCCTTGAACGTGCCGGAGGCGCGCCCGTAGAGCGTGAAGACCGAGCCGAGCCCGGCGATATCGAAATAGCCGAGAATGGCTGCGAAACCCGCGACCCAGGCGGCGAAGAGATAGCCGCGGCGCAGCGTCTCGAGCCGGCCGGCCGCGTCCTGGGACATGATGCCGGCGATGAAGACCGCCGTGATCATCAGATAGACCGAAACGGCGGTGAAGCGCACGGAATCGCCGTCGCTCATCCAGGGGATGAGGGAGAAGATGCCGCCGAGATTGTAGCCGAGCAGCAGCACGGCCAGCGGCAGCAGCTTCTGCGAAAAGCGGATGCCCGTCAGCGCGAAGACGAACAACGTCAGCAGGAAGGCGATTTCATAGGGCGAGGGCTCGACCAGGGCGAGCCCGCTGGAGGCGCCGAGCAGCCATAGGGTGCCGCGCTTGACCGCGCCATAGGACACCCTCAGGCGCGGAGCCTTGCCTTCCTGCGGCGGGTTTTGCGCCAGCGCGCTCAATAGGCGTTCTCGTTCTTGGTCAGAAGCGAGAACGGCGTCTTGACGAGGATGTAGAGGTCGAGCAGCACCGACCAGTTCTCGATATAGTAGAGATCGTGCTCGACGCGCCGCTGGATCTTCTCGTCGGTATCGGTCTCGCCGCGCCAGCCGTTGATCTGGGCCCAGCCGGTGATGCCGGGCTTGACCTTGTGGCGGGCGAAATAGCCGTCCACGACCTGCTCGTAGGCGCGGTTCGAGGTGTGGGCGTGGATCGCGTGCGGGCGCGGCCCGACCAGCGAGAGATCGCCCTTGAAGACGACGTTCAGAAGCTGCGGCAACTCGTCGATCGAGGTCTTGCGGATGAAGCGGCCGACGCGCGTCACGCGCGGATCGTCCCTGGTGACCTGCTTGGACGCGGTGTGGTCGGCCATGTCGTGGCGCAGCGAGCGGAACTTCAGGACATCGACGGTCTCGTTGTTGAAGCCGTAGCGCTTCTGGCGAAAGAACACCGGCCCCTTGGAATCGAGCTTGATCGCGATGGCCGCCGCCAGCATCACCGGCGAGAGCGCGATCAGGGCGAGCGTGCCGACGAGCTTGTCGAAGGCCCATTTGACGACGATGTCCCAGTCGGCGATCGGCCGGTCGAAGACGTCGAGCACCGGGACGGCGCCGAAATAGGAATAGGAGCGCGGCCGCAGGCGCAGCTTCGATAGATGGGCCGAGAGGCGGATGTCGATCGGCAGCACCCAGAGCTTGCGCAGCATCGTCAGGAGCCGTGCCTCGGCCGAGATCGGCAGGGTGAAGATCACCAGGTCGAGCTTGGTGCGGCGCGCGAATTCGACGAGGTCGTCGATCGTGCCGAGCTTGGGATAGCCGGCGACGAGATCGGGCGAACGTTCGTCATTGCGGTCGTCGAACACGCCGCAGATCTGCAGGCCTGTATCCTTCTGGCTTTCCAGGGCGCGGATGAGGGCTTCGCCGGCCTCGCCGCCGCCGACGATCGCTGTGCGCCGTTCCAGCCGGCCCGTGCGGGTGAGATGGCGCACGCCCAGCGCCATGACGATGCGCCCGGCCAGCAGGCCGCCGGCGCCGGAAAAGTAGAAGCCGATCAGCCAGACGCGCGAGACTTGATCGCCGATCTTTAGGAAGAAGAAGGCCGCCAGCGCGACGAGGAACAGCATGGTCCAGCCGGCAAGCAGCCGCACCGCGCTGCCGATGATGTGGCGCAGGGCGCCGATCGGGTAGAGTTGCAAGGCCTGGAACAGCGCGAGCGCGCCGATGGCGAGCGCGCCGATCGTCACCTGGTAGGGCAGGGTGTATTCAACCTGGCCCGCTGCATAGAGCCAATAGACCAGCCCGCCCGCTCCGAGCACGGCGGTCATGTCGAGCAGCCTCGCCACGCCTTCGATCATCACGGGGGAGAGCGTCGGTTTGACGGGAATGGCGGCGATGCGTTCGGCAAGTGGATGGAAGCGCCGCGTCTGGCCCTTCTCGGCGCCGCCGAGCATGCCCGAAGTCGCCGAGGCGGCCGCATCCGCCTTCATCATATCGCGGACGTCGAAAGTCCCCATGACCCTTACACCCTCAACTCGGAGCGCCGCGCACGGGTGCAGCGATCCCGGTTCGGCTCTATCCGAAATTGCTCACGGAACATTTAATCCGACCGCTTGCTGTTTTCGTGGATTCGTAAACCCTCGGGGCCGGGTAAAGACGCTCGCTGGGCGCTCTGCGGACGCTCTCAAAACGCGATGGCGAAAAAGTGGATTTTGTCTTGGCCGACCAGTGCTTTGACGCAGGTTTAAAGCCGCCGAAAATTGCACGGATTCCCGCAAGTGATTGTTATTGCAAGTGATCGCGAGTTGACAGAACGAGGTTGGGTCGGCATATTGGCTATCGATGAGTGTCTGAGAAACATATATCGCTCTAGATGAGCGCCGCGCCCCGACAGGTGTTTTTGCCTATGGCGTCGGCTGCTGGAGTAATGCTCCGGCAAAGTCTTCTTTTCGGAACTATCGCTTTAAAACTCTAACGATTGCTTGGCTGTCCCTGCGTCGCCCCCGTGACGTTCAGCGCCGGCTTCGCCCGTGTGCAACATGTCTTTTCATTGGTTGGTTCTGCTCGCGGCCATTGCCGTCGAGATCGTCGCGACGGCCGCGTTGAAGTCGGCTGTCTCCACCTCGTGGCTCGTCGGCACCTTGCCGCTGGTCCTGATCGGTCTGTCCTTCATCCTGCTCAGCATCGCGCTGCGCGTCATTCCCATGGCGGTTGCCTATGCCGTCTGGGAGGGGCTCGGCATCGTCGGCATCGCGGTGATCGGCCATGTGCTCTTCGGCGAGCACCTGACCCCTGCGCGTGCGGCAGGTCTCGCCGCGATCCTGGCAGGCATCCTGCTCATCGAGAACGGGGTGGGGCACGAACGGAGCGAGGATCACGGGAGGCTCGTGTGAGTGTCTCCCTTATGCAGGCTGCGCCGTTTCTCTGGCTGCTGCTCGCCGTAACTCTCGAAATCGGCGGAACCTATCTGCTCAAGCTCTCGGACGGCATGAGCCGTCGCAAGATGGGGGCCGGCGGCATCCTCCTCGTCATGGGCGCCTTCGCCGCGCTCGCCAAGGCGATCGAGGGCATGGATCTTTCCGTCGCCTATGCGGTCTGGGGTGGCGCGGGCCTGGTCATCACCGCGATCATCGGCGCGCTGGTCTTCGGCCAGCGCATCAGGCCGGTGGGCTGGCTTGGAATCCTGCTGGTGGTCTGTGGCGTCGTCGCGCTCAAGCTGGTTTGAGGCGAGCCTCAGGCAAGGCCCCGCGTCGCGAGCGCGTCGCGATAGGCCGCGATGACGCCATCGATCATGGCGTTGAGGCAGAAATTCTGCCGGACATGTCCGGCGAGGTCGGCCGCCTGGGCAAGGCGCTCGGCCTCCGGCGTCTCCAGCATGGCGCGGATCGCCCCGGTAAGGATCGCCGGGTCGTTCGCCGGGATCAGTCGCCGGCGATGGTGCGGGCCGTAGATTTCGCCGATCCCGCCGACATCGGTCGAGATCAACGGCTGCGCGGCTGCCGCCGCTTCCAGGATGACATAGGGTAGGGATTCGGCCCGCGACGGGATCACCATGGCCCGCGCACGGGCCAATGCCTTGCGGATCGGTGCCGGCGGCTCGAAGGTGCATTGATCGGCGATGCCGTGTTCGCTTGTCATCTGCCGCAACTCCTCCTCGTCCGGCCCCGAGCCGACGATGAGGATCCGCGGCGTCAGTCCATCCCGCCGACGCAGCAGCGCCAGCGCCTCGATCAGCGTGTCGACGCCCTTGGCCGAGCGCAATTCCCCGAGATAGAGGAGGTCGAATTCCGCGGCGCTGTGGTCGATCGGCTCGAACTCCGCTTCGGAAACCCCGTTGAGCACGATGCGGTGGTCAGTACGCGGCAGATGTCCGATATGGGCCTCGAAGCGGCCGGCGATGAAGCGGCTCTCGAACAGGAACATGTCGGTTGCGCCTTCCAGCAGGCGTTCGACGCTCATATAAATCTTATGTTCTGTGCCGCCGGGCTTGTAGTTGAAGCTGCCGCCATGGGGCGTGTAGGCGGTGACATAGCGCCGGCCGGGCGAGAACAGGGCGGGGATGCGGCCATAGACCCCCCCTTTCGAGCCGTGGCAATGTACCACGTCCGGAGAGAGGCGCCGCCGCAGCGATATTTCGGAGAATTGCGCCTTGAGGTCGGTCGCGCTCGGATAGCGCGACATCGGCACGCGCGTGATGCCCAGCGTCAGCTGGCTGCCGAGCTCGCGAAAGACATCGTCGGCCCGCGCACCCCCAGTGTTTGAATCGCAGAAGATTCCGACATCATGCCCGCGCTCGACCTGACCCCGCGCCACGTCGAGGACATGCCGGAACAGCCCGCCAAGCGGGGCGCGGAAAACATGCAGGATTTTCAGGGGGCGGGACGTCAGGCCCTCCGTCATGGGTTCGGCCGATCTCAGAACCAGCGTTCTTTGATGACGATCGTGTCGCCGGGCCGGACCGGATAGGTGATCGGCACGGTTGCGGTCACGGTCTGGCCGTCGATCTGGCGCGTCACTTCGGCGGAGGAGCGCTGCCCGCGGGGCGTGAAGCCGCCGGCGATGGCGACGGCGGTCTGCACGGTCATGCCGTTCACGTAGGGGAACTGGCCGGATTGAGTGACCTCGCCGAGCACGAAGAACGGCCGGTAGGTGTCGACCTCGACCGAAACCTTGGGCTCGCGCAGATAGCCGCCGCGCAGCTTGGCCTCGATCGCCTGGGCGAGTTGCTGGGTCGTGCGGCCTTGCGCTTCGACAGAGCCGATCAGCGGCATGGCGATACGTCCGGCGCCGTCGACCGCGTAGATATTCGAGAGGTTGTCCTGCCCGAAGACGATGACGCGCAGCCGATCGCCGCTGGCGAGCCGGTAGGGGCCGGCCGGCTCGGCGAGCGCATAGTCCGACGCCGGATAGCGGGGCGCGCAGGCGCCCGCAGTCATGGCGGCGGCTAAGGCGAGAGAGGCGAGGCGTCGACTCATCACAGGCTTATCCGTGCAGAACTGACCCGATCTTTACGCGCGACATGGTTAACAAAAGCTTCCCGATGGCCATTGCCAGCATCCTGGATCATGTGTGGAGGACATCGCAGCGGGGTGATTGCCGTCGCTCGAAAGGGGGGCTGGACGTGCGAACGCTGCCGACTGCTAGGCTGTGGGGTAGCAGCAATCGGCAGCGGCCCGATCATGGCGACACGTTTGACCGGGCGGTTGAAAGGGTTCGCTCACCCGGCTGAAGCGCAGGTGAAACGATCTTCTCCAGTGGCTGCAACGCATCGTTAACCTTCCTTACTGCGTTGCGCTGTTTCTGATCCAAGGCGTTGCAAGTCGGTGGTGGAGGCCCGCAATCCGCGCCTCTTGGAATGGTTCTGCGTTTACGGTTGGCCGTGGCCTCGCTTCCCAAAATACCGCAGCGCCGTATTCTCCGGAGGTCTCGCGAGGTCGGGTGTTCGCCGGTCCGTAGCCTAGAAGGGACGTGATCTGCGGCTTGGCTCGAATCGACCCGCCCGCGCCAGCCGCAGTCGAGTAGGAGGGCGGAAAAGGCGCCATCGGCGGGCCGTGCCGCCGGTGTTTACTCCGCAATAACCTTACCGAGTGTTCAATGTCGCCCGCGCCCCTCCCGTGGGGCGAGCGTTTTGCGTCGATAGGTGGGCCCATGACTGCTCAAGCAGGGATTGATGCGCACGGCGCCGGCGAAGGCCGGGGCGATATGCTCGATCTCTCCGCCCTCTGGGCGGCGATCAAGCGTCGCAAATTCTGGGTCATCGGGCCGACCGTGGCAGCCCTCGGCCTGTCCTTTATCGCGGTGAATGTCGTGACGCCCCGCTACACCGGCGAGGCTAGACTGTTGTTGGAAAATCGCGGCAGCTTCTACGCGATGCCCGGCCAGTCGCTCCCGGATAGCGCCGGTCAGTTCGATTCCGAGGCTGTGCAGAGCCAGGTTCAGGTCATCATGTCGCGCGATCTCGCGCGGGAGGCGATCAAGCGGATCGGCCTCGTCGGCAATGCCGAATTCGATTCAGGCGTCGGCGCGCTGAGCGCTCTGCGCAAGCTCGCCGTCATGATCGGGCTCGGCGGCCATCCGGCGGATCGGACGCCGGAGGAGCGCGTCCTCGAGAAATATTATGAGCGGCTCCTGGTCTACCCCGTCGGCCGCTCGCGCATCGTCTCCGTCGAGTTCACTTCGCAGGATGCCGCGCTTGCCGCCAAGGCTGCCAACACCATCGCCGAGACCTATCTGGAGTTCCAGGAAGCCGCGAAGCAGGACAACGCCCGCAGCGCCTCGAACTGGCTCTCGACCACGATCGAGCCGTTGCGCAAGCGCGTGGTCGAGGCCGAGGCGAAAGTCGAGGATTTCCGCTCGAAGAACGGCCTCTTCGCCGGCCCCAACAATACCAGCATCACCTCCCAGCAGCTCACCGACCTCTCGGCGCAGCTCTCGAATGCCCGCAGCCAGCAGGCCGAGGCGCAGGCCAAGGCCGGGCTGATCCGTGATGCGATCAAGCAGGGACGCACCTTCGAGATTCCCGACGTCGCCAACAACGACCTCGTCCGTCGATTGATCGAGCAGCGCGTCAACCTGCGCGCCCAGATCGCGGCGGAATCGCGCAGCCTCCTGCCGGAACATCCCCGGATCAAGGAGCTCAACGCCCAGCTCCTCGACCTCGAAGGGCAGCTCCGCGCCGCTGCCGAGCGCACGGTGCGCACGCTCGAGAACGAGGCCAAGATCGCCGGCCAGCGCGTCGAGAGCTTCCAGGCTGCGCTCGATGGCCAGAAGAAGAACGTCTCCAGCGCCAATGACAGCGAAGTCCAGCTCCGCGCCCTGGAACGCGAGGCGCGCACGCTGCGCGACCAGCTGGAACAGTATATGCAGCGCTATCGCGAGGCGGTTGCGCGCGACACTATGAATGCGACACCGGCCGATGCGCGCATCATCTCGCGCGCCGTCGAGCCGACGGAACCATCCTTCCCGAAGAAGGTGCCGGTGGTGCTGGTCGTGACCCTCGCGACATTTCTGATCGCGCTGGGGACGATCGTGACGCGCGAATTGCTCAACGGTCAGGGTCGGCCCTTGCCGGACGCGCCGCGCGGGCCGCGCTGGGTTTCCGCCGGGCGTACCGAGGGTGAGCCCGAGACGCCCGACCCGGTGCCCGAGACGCCGCGCCATGCGCGTGTCGCCGGCCTGCTGACCCATGCCGGAAGGCTCGGCCAGACCCGGCTCGATCTAGACCAGCCCGAGCTGACGCTTGCGGAAATTGCGGAACGGACCCGCGAGCCGGCACGCGGCATGGCACCGCTGGCGCTCGTGCTGGACGGCGCCGGCGAGGAGGCCGCCCGGCCGCGGGACCTGGCCGAGTTGCTCGCCCAGCGCTGCCGCTGCGTGCTCATCGACCTGTCGTCGGACCATGACGACGGCGAAGCCGGCTTCTCGGAGCTGCTGGCAGGAGAGGCGCTGTTCTCCGACATCATCACGCGCGCGCCGGGTTCGCGGCTGCATCGCATCGGTGCTGGTCACGCCGGCCGCGCCGCTGTTCTGGCTGCGCCGGATCTTGTCGATGTCGCGCTCGATGCCCTCTGCGAGACCTATGACTGGGTGCTGGTCGCCGCCGCCTCCAATGACGACGGCGCTGTGCTGGCGCCGATCGCCCGCCGCGCGCAGGCCGGGCTCGTCATGAGCGGGCAGGTCGGCAACGGCCATGCGCTCGAAACGGCTTATCGCCTGAGCGAGCTGACCGAGGCTCCGGTCACGCTGATCCTGGATGCCGAGAGCGGCGTGCCGACGTCCGCGACTGCGCGCATGGAGGCGCCGGTCGAGGCCTGATCGCGGAGAAGCGGCGGTCCTACTCGTCCCCGGACCGCTTGCTCCGCAGCCAGCCCGAGGCCCGATGAGCCAGCTTCAGCGCGAGGGGAGAGCGCTTGATCCGCCGCTTGAGCTCGCGTTTCGTCCGGGCGATCCGCGCGAAGACATGGCCCTTGAAGGTCAGCGGCAGGAAGCTGTCGACGAGATCGTCATGCTCGTCGCAGAAGGTCGTCTTGTAGCGGGCCTCGCCGACGCCGAGATCGAAGACCGTGACGCCTTCGCCGGCCTTCAGGCGGATCAGTTCGGCCAGCAGCAACTCGCCGGGGCTGGTCTTGACGGTTTCGCTGCCCATGTCGAACGATGTCGCCATCCCCGAGAAGCGCGCGCCCTGAACCGCACCGACATAGGTCGCGACCGAGCGGCCGCCGAGATCGAGGGAATAGAGCTCGATCGACGGAGGTCGGCCACCTTCCGGCATGGCCGCGCTTTCCAGGAAGGTGCGCATGGCCGGCTCGGCGAAGGGATCGGGCACGCCCATGGTGCGGAAGCGCTCCGCCTTCTGCGCCAGGAAGGCGTCGATGGTGCGCGTTATCTCGCTGGGCGTCGTTGCCCGCGTCAGCACCGACGAGCCGAAATCCTTGAACCGGCTGTACTTGTTCTTGAGCTTCTTGCGGGCGTGGCTGCTCATCGAACGCTTGAGCGTGGCCTCGCCGTCGCCGGCGATCAGGGCAAGCTTGTAGGCGCGGCTCGGGCTCGGGCCTGCGGCAAGCAGCGCAGCCGGATTAGCGATGCCTTGCCACGCGATCGGCTGGTTGACGAAGGCCAGCGCATCCAGCCCGCCGATGGCGATGCCGATTTCGGTCAGCATCTGCGTCGTCAGTTGCGTATCGAGCTGCGCAGCGAAGCCCGGAGCATAGAGCCCCATATGATAGTTCGCGTGCTTGCCGCCGATGAATTCAGCGAAGCGGAAGCCAGTGCGCCGGGTGATGACGAACGGCAGCAGCGCGCAGAGCGCGCCGTCGGCGCCACGCACCAGCGCGTAGCGCAAGGCCATGCCATGGGCAGCGCCGATCGTCTCGACGAAAGGCCTGATCCAGTCATAGCTCTGATAAGGCGTCACCAGCGCGCTGGCCTCGAAGGCGCGCCATGTTTCGGCGAGGCCCTTAATATCCGTCTCGATCGCGATCGAGGCCCAGGGACGAGACGCGGCGTGGCTGGCCGGGATGGCGTCGGGCGTGGCCAATGAAGAGGCGGTGGCGGTGGGCATGTTTCCTTCGCTCATGCGAGCAGGACTGATGGCGCTTCCTTAACCCGTCATTGTGAACGGATCGGCCACAATCCCCCGGCCCGGCCACGCGATCGCGCGATAGCGTTAAAGCATTGTCGAGCGAAGTGGATGCCGGTTCGCGTGAAGACAATGCGACCAATCAAAGTCGGGCGGTTGCTAGGGGACAGTTGCATTTGGCGGTGATGAACGGACGTCACAGGGCCATCGCGGCCGCATTCCGGATGATGGCGGCGACGGGCGCCGACCGTTGGAGTCGCGGCTTCGCGCAGGGGCGGGGCGTGATTCTGACGCTCCACCATGTCCGGGCGGCCGAACGGCGCGGGTTCGCGCCAAATGCTCTGCTCGACATCACGCCGGACTTCCTCGACCGCGCGCTTCGTCTGATCCGGGCCGAGGGCTACGATATCGTCTCGCTACAGGAGGCGCTGGCGCGCCTGCGCAATCCGAAGCCCGGCCGCTTCTTCGTCGCGCTGACCTTCGACGACGGCTATCGCGACAATGTCGAGGAAGCCTGGCCCATCCTCGCCAAGCACGAGGCGCCCTGGACTTTGTTCGTGACGCCGGGCTTCGCCGACCGCACGGCGCGGCTCTGGTGGCTGGAGCTGGAGGAGGCGATCCGGGCGCTGCCACGGCTCGATCTCGCCCTGCCGGATGGCTGCTTCATCGCCCGAACCGAAGCCGACGCCGAGAAGGCCCGCGCTTTCGCCAAGCTCTACTGGCGTCTACGCCGCGGCCCCGAAGCGATTCTGCTGTCGACGATTTCTGCCCTGATGGCTCAGGCCGGTATTGATCCCGCTGCCCTCGTCGAGCGCGAGTGCCTGCCCTGGGAGACGCTGCGGGCTTTATCTGGTGCGCCAGGCGTCACCATCGGCGCCCATACCCTGACGCATCCGATGCTGGCGAAGCACGGCGTGGATGTTGCACGCGGCGAGATCGTGGACAGCAAGCAACGCCTGGAGGCTGAGCTGGGTATCCCGATCCGCCATTTCGCCTACCCCGTCGGCGATCCCGGTTCGGCCGGGCCGCGCGATTTCGAGCTGGCTGCGGAAGCTGGCTTCGAGAGCGCCGTCACAACGCGACCAGGCCATCTCCTGCCGGAGCACGCCGCCCATCTCCACGCCTTGCCGCGCGTCTCGCTCAACGGCCTCCATCAGAACGAGGCGGCTCTGCGGGCACTGTTGTCGGGGCTGCCGTTTTGGCTGCGAAGCAGGGGGCGGAAAGTGGATGTTGGTTAGGCTGATTGGGGTGTCGCTATGGTTCCGCTTGGGCTAATTTTTTTGGCATCGGCCATATTGTTTCTAGGCGGATGGCTGCTATCGAGTGATGGGTCGGGAAAGTATGTATCCGCGTTAAAGAGGATCTCCGGCTGCTTTGTAGGTCTATTCTCATTTGCGATTTATGGATGGTATTGGAATAATGCTAGATATAACAAAGACAATGGGGCAATAGGGTTCATATTAATTCTATTTTATTTATCAGGAATAGTATTTAATCTAAATAGAAAGGCGGGTGTTTTAACTTTTATATTATCATATGCCATAATTTTCATTTTCGACGCTGTGGTGATCAGGGGCGGTACCTAGTTGTCCTTGCGCTCCATCCACTTGATCAGCGGCAGCAGAGGCAGCACCCAGGCGAGGCCGAGCGCGATATAGGCGATGGTCTGCACCGGCTTCGACGCCTCGGTGATCCGCCCCTGCGCCAGCGCCATCGCCACAAGCGCGTAGACGCAGACGAAGACGAGGATCAGCACGGTCCCGATCAGCTTGCGGTTGCGTTGTTTCATCGGGCTCTCCACCGCGCAGGTCTGTCTGCTGCGGCAATGCGGGCGTTGTCGCGCCGGAGCGACGGGTCTATGTCACCGGCGAGCGCGCTTGTGAAGCGCCAGCGTCTGCGACCGAAAGCCCGCCCGTGACCCTTGCTCTCAACCAGACTGCCGGCGAAAGCGCCAGGACCGATCATACCGGCATCCGCCGCTGGCTCTGGATCGTGGCCGGGCTCGTCTTCGTGATGGTCGTCGTTGGCGGTGCGACCCGTCTCACGGGTTCCGGCCTCTCGATCACCGAATGGAAGCCGATCACCGGTGCAATGCCGCCGCTCTCGGCCGATGCCTGGGCCGAGGAGTTCGGCAAGTATCGTGCGAGCCCGCAATACCAGCTCCTCAACGAGGGCATGAGCCTCGGCGAGTTTCAGTTCATCTACTGGTGGGAATGGGGTCATCGCCAGCTCGGCCGCTTCATCGGCCTGATCTATCTCGCCGGCTTCTTGGTCGTCGCGCTGCGCCGCCTGCTGCCGGCCCGGCAGATCGCGACCTTGTTCGGCATGGGCCTGCTGCTCGGCCTGCAAGGGGCGATCGGCTGGATCATGGTGGCCTCCGGCCTCCAGCCAGGCATGATCGCCGTCGCGCCGGTGAAGCTGACGCTGCATCTGACCTTCGCCGGCCTGTTCTTCGCTTCGGTCGTGGCCTTCGCGACGACGCTGACGCCTTTGCGCCGGATCGAGCCGGCTCGGGGCAGGGCGACCGCATGGCTGCTCCTGCTCCTGCTCTTCGTGCAGGTCGCGCTTGGCGGGCTTGTCGCGGGCTCCAAGGCGGGCTTCACCTTCAACACCTGGCCCTTGATGGACGGTGCGCTGGTGCCGCCGGGCTCGCTGCTCTTCGCGCAATCGCCCTTCTGGGAGAACTTCGTCGACAATGTCGCGCTGGTGCAGTTCAACCACCGTTTGGGCGCCTATCTCCTCTTTGCCGTCGCACTCTGGAACGCTCTGAGACTACGCCGCGCCGCGCCGGGATCGGGCAGTGCGAAGCGTTCGACAGCCCTCTCCGGGCTGGTCCTGGCGCAATCGGCGCTCGGCGTGGCCACGTTGTTGCTGGTCGTGCCGCTTTGGGCCGGGCTTGCCCATCAGGCGCTCGGCTTCGCGGTGCTGGCGATGGGCGTGGTCCATCTCACCCGCACCGAGCAAGCGGCGCGGGGATAAGGCGTATCCCTTGTCATTCCGGGGCTTCGCGGAGAGAAGAACCCGGAGTGACAATCGGAACATCTCTCAAAGAGAAAAGCGCCGTCTCCGGCGCCTTTGTCATTCCAAGAATGCGAGTTCCGATCAGGCGAGCGCCTGATCCAGATCCGCGATCAGGTCCTCGACATCCTCGAGGCCGATCGAGAGGCGGACCACCTGCGGCCCGGCGCCGGACGCGATCTTCTGCTCGTCGGTGAGCTGGCGATGGGTGGTCGAGGCCGGGTGGATCACCAGCGAGCGCGTGTCGCCGATATTGGCGAGATGCGAGAACAGCTTGAGGTTCGAGACCAGCTTGACGCCGGCGTCGTAGCCGCCCTTGAGCCCGAAGGTGAAGACCGCGCCGGCCCCCTTCGGCGTGTAGCGCTTGGCCAGGGCCTCGTACTTGTCGCCGGCCAGGCCGGGATAGCTCACCCACTCGACCGCCGGATGCTTCTGGAGATGCTCGGCGACCTTCTGCGTGCTCTCGCAATGCCTCTGCATGCGCAACGGCAGCGTCTCGATGCCGGTCAGCAGCATGAAGGCGTTGAAGGGCGAGAGCGCCGGGCCGAGATCGCGCAGGCCGAGCACGCGGGTCGCGATCGCGAAGGCGAAGTTGCCGAAGGTCTCGCCGAGCACCATGCCGTTATATTCCGGCCGCGGCTTGGAGAGCATCGGGTAGCGGTCGTCGCCGACCCAGTTGAACGAGCCGCCATCGACGATCAGGCCGCCGATCGAATTGCCGTGCCCGCCGAGGAATTTCGTCGCCGAATGCACGACGATGTCGGCGCCGTGCTCGAAGGGGCGCAGCAGATAGGGCGAGGCCATCGTGTTGTCGACGATGAGCGGAATATTGTGCTTCTTCGCGATGGCGCTGATCGCGGCAATGTCGACGATGACGCCGCCCGGATTGGCGATCGACTCGATGAAGATCGCCTTGGTCTTCGGCGTCACGGCGGCGGCGAAGCCTTCGACATCGTCCGGATCGGCCCAGATCACGTTCCAGCCGAAGCTCTTGTAGGAATGGTTGAACTGGTTGATCGAGCCGCCATAGAGCTTGCGCGCCGCGACGAACTCGTCGCCCGGCTGCAGCAGCGCGTGGAAGCAGAGGAACTCGGCCGCATGGCCCGAGGCTACGGCGAGCGCCGCCGTGCCGCCCTCCAGCGCCGCGACGCGCTCTTCCAGCACCGCGTTCGTCGGGTTGCCGATGCGGGTATAGATGTTGCCGAAGGCCTGCAGGCCGAACAGCGAGGCGGCATGGTCGACATCGTCGAAGACGAAGGAGGTCGTCTGGTAGATCGGCGTGGCGCGCGCGCCCGTCGCCGCGTCTGGGGCTGCCCCGGCGTGGATGGCGAGTGTGCTGAAACCCGGTGCGCGGTCGGTCATGGCTGCTCCCTGACAATCTGACGTCGAAAACGGATCGTTCGATTTAACGAACGGTTCGCGAGGCGTCAATTCGGCGCGGTTGGCCGCGTCAGGTGCCCGGCCGGTGGATCGTCAGCTTCTGGAAGCCCTTGCCGGCGAGCACCGGCTTCTTGGCCGAGAGGATGCGCGAATTGATGCCTTGCCAGCCGATTTCGCCGGAGAGCCGGCCGTATTCGATCTTCGGGCAGCGGTTCATGATGACGGTGACGCCCTTCGCCTCGGCCCGGGCGGCGGCTTCGTCGTTGCGGACCGACAACTGCATCCAGATCACCTTCGGCAGCGGGTCGAGCGCCAGCGCCTCGTCGGTGATCGGTCCGGCCGCTTCCGAGTTGCGGAAGATCTCGACCATGTCGATCGGGCCCGAGATGTCCTTGAGCGCGGCATAGACCGTCTTGCCGAGGATCGTCTGGCCGGCGAGGCCGGGATTGACCGGAATGACGTCATAGCCGCGGTCGAGCAGGTATTTTGTCACGATCCAGCTTGGCCGCGCCTCGTTGGCCGAGGCGCCGACCAACGCGATCCGCTTCACGGATTTCAGGATGTCGCGGATCAGGCTGTCCGGGTAGGCGTCGTGGTTCATCATGCCGGGCTCAGCGAAAGGACGATGGGGCAGGGTATAGGATGTAGGGGAGACCGCGTCATCCCGAATGCAACTGCGGCAGCGGGATCACCCCTCCCATATGGGTTGCCGCTTCTCCATGAAGGCGCCGATCCCCTCTTCGGCATCTCGCGCGAGCATGTTCTCGACCATCACGGCCGAGGCGTGGTCATAGGCCGCCTTCAATCCCATCTCGCGCTGCTCGTAGAAGGCACGCTTGCCGATCTTCACGGCAGCCGGCGATTTCGAGGCGATGATCGCCGCAAGCCGCCGTGCCCCGGTCAGCGCTTCGCCAGCCGGCACGACACGATTGACCAGCCCCATGCGGGCCGCCTCCGTCGCGGGCACCATTTCGCCGAGCAGCAGCATCTCGAGTGCATGCTTGGCCGAGAGGTTGCGCGACAGCGCGACCATCGGCGTCGAGCAGAACAGCCCGATATGGACGCCGGGCGTACAGAAGCGCGCGCCTTCGCCCGCGACTGCGAGATCGCAGCTCGCGACGAGCTGGCAGCCAGCGGCCGTGGCCGTTCCCTCGACGGCAGCTATGACCGGCTGGGGCAGGGCAGTGATCTGCTGCATCATGGCCGAGCAGCGCCCGAGGATATCCGTGAAATAGGCCCGGCCCCGGTCGGCATCGGCGCGGTGGGCCGTCATCTCCTTGAGATCGTGCCCGGCGCTGAAGACCGGTCCGGCGGCGGTCAGGATAACGGCTTTGACCGAGCGATCGGCGGCGATGGCGGTGAAGGTCTCGCTCAGCGCCGCCAGCATCGCCTCGCTCAGCGGATTGCGCGCCTGCGGGCGGTTCAGCGTCAGGGTCGCGACGCCCCCAGCATCCTCGCGCAGCAGGACGGGCGCGGCCTCCGGCTGATGATGGGCATTCATGACGCTTCCCTTCCGTATTTCGGCCTATTGTCGGAGCCGGCCGGCCATGCTGCAAGGGGATAAGCCCGT
Source organism: uncultured Allobosea sp. (assembly GCF_945957345.1). GTDB lineage: Bacteria > Pseudomonadota > Alphaproteobacteria > Rhizobiales > Beijerinckiaceae > Allobosea. The sequence goes on from NZ_CAMFKW010000018.1 coordinate 86,638, forward strand.
TCCAGCCTTCGGTTTTCCGCATGACGACCCGCATGAGCGCCTCCGAGATCGATGCCTATCTCGACGAGGTCTTCCCCCAGCTCCATTACGGCGGGCGCACCTATTTCATCGAGGAGGTCGGGCCGATGACGGCCCGCATGCGCTGCGACTACCACGAGAAGCACCTGCGCCCCGGCGGCACGATCTCCGGGCCGACCATGATGGCGCTGGCCGATCTCGCGCTCTATGCGGCGATCCTCGCCCAGATCGGCCCTATCGGCCTCGCGGTGACGACGAGCCTCAATTTCAACTTCCTGCGCAAGCCCGGCCAGGCTGCTCTGATCGGCGAGGCCAAGCTGCTCAAGCTCGGCAGGCGGCTCGCGGTCGGCGAGGTCTGCCTTTACTCGCAGGGCGAGGCCGAGATGGTCTGCCACGCGACCGGGACCTATTCGATCCCGGCCGCGCGGTAAGCCATCATCGCTTTCCCGCCGCCTCAGGCCGCTTGCTGGAGCGCTCGCGCCGCAAAGACCTCCCTCGCTGCGAAAAGCGCGTTGAGAGCAGCCGGAAAACCGGCATAGACGGCCATCTGGATCAAGACTTCTACGATCTCGTCACGGCTGAGCCCGACATTCAGCCCGGCCTCGATATGCACCTTCAGTTGCGGCGTCGCGTTGCCGAGCGCGGCCAGGGCCGCAATCGTCGCGATTTCCCGCTGCCTGAGATCGAGGCCTGGGCGCGTGTAGATGTCGCCGAAGGGGAACTCGACGATGTAGCGTGCAAAGTCTGGTGCGATATCGGCAAGCTGGTCGACCACTTTGGTCCCGGCTTCGCCGTCAATGGCCGCCAGGGCCTGCCAGCCCCGCTCGAAACGCTCGTTCGTGTCGCTATGCTGCTGCGTCATGGTTTGTCTCCACCGTGTCCAAGCCGGCATAGCCGGCGATCTTGGTGTCGAGGACGGCAAGGCAGGCCTGGAGCTCGGTGACATGAGCCCGGACCTTCGCCCGATGCTCCTCCAGCAGAATGCGCCGGTCCTCCTCCGTGACCGGGCCGCGTTCGCGCAGGCGCGCATAGCGCAGCATGTCGCGGATCGGCATCCCGGTCGTCTTCAGACGGCCGATGAAGTCGATCCAGGACAGAATGGAGGCGTCGTATTCGCGGTGCTGGGACGAGGCGCGCGAGGCATAGGGCAGCAGCTTGATTCGCTCGTAGTAGCGGATCGTATGCGCCGATAACCCGGTGCGCCTCGCGAGATCCCCGATCTTCATGGTTCGCCTTGTGCGTCGTGACGCAGACCTAGCTACATCTTCGAGTGCGCTCTAAGTCAAGGGCCGGGCCGCGGCATTGGTTTGGCGATGTCTCCAGCACTTCTTGTGCTCGAACCGGTCGAGGCGAGCGCGTGACGGGGCGGAGGATGGAACGTCGCAGGGGTAAATAGCGGTATTCTGATACCTTTTCATTCATCGCTATGAGAAAATTGAATTTTTTCGGATTCTGCTCTTCCGAGAATGCTTGACAGCCGGCTTCCTTGCCCCTATCCCGACGCCACACCGCCGCCGGGCTCTCCGGCGGCTTGTCCTTTTTTACGCAACCGAAG
>NZ_CAMFKW010000019.1 GCF_945957345.1 uncultured Allobosea sp.
CGAACAGCATGCCGCGATCGGCCGGCATGTAATTGCGGAACATCAGGCCCTTCGCGCGCTGGTCCGGCGTGCGCATAACCTCGACCTGGAAGGCGTGGCGCGTGCCGCCGCTGACGATGACCAGTGATTCGAGGCCGGCGCCTCCGGCAGCCGCGGGCTGGCCCTGGGCCTGCAATCCGGCCGGAGCCAATGCGATCAGCGCCAGCGCGACGGCGGCGAGAGCGGTTCTGACGGCATGCATCGTTTCTTGACTCCATGGCGGCTATCGCCGGTTCTGCTCTAGAAGCGGCCGATGGCAAATCTTCGGCAGATGGCCGCCTTCGCCGCCTTTCGGTCAAGCCTTTCGTCATCATATGAATGCGGGATGCCAGACCACATTGGCTGACGGCTTTCTTTCGTCACCCGCTTGCGGCAGTTTCGCCGGCCTAATGAAGTAGGAGATATCCATGATCGTTGCGCGCCCTCGTCGGACGACGCACCTTGCCGGCACGGCCCTGGCGGCCATCCTGATGACCTTCGCGTCCTCGGCCTGGGCTGCCGATTTCCAGCTCGACAATGTCAAGATCGACCTCGGCAAGCTGGTCATCAACGCACCGAAGATCGCGATCAAGGGCTCGACGCTGGAGAAGGATGCTTTCCTGGCGCTGTTCACCGGCGCATCCGCCAGTGAACCGGCCGCTGCACGGGCAGCAAAGCTCAACGCGGCCGAGATCAGCGCGCCGGAACTCTCGCTGGTGCAGACGGTCGGCGACCAGAAGCAGACCACGGTCTATCGCGACATCCGCTTCACCGATATCCGCGAGGGCAAGATCGGACACGGCGAATCGGCGAGCGGCAGCATCACGGCCGACGGCGGCGCCACCGGGCCGATGAAGGGCGACTTGAAGCGCACCGCCTTCGACGCTTTCGACCTGCGCCAGATCGCGCGCGTCCTGACCGAGAAGGCCGCGGCCGGCGCAAATGAAGCGATGCTGCCGATCATCGGCAATTTCGAGCAGGACGGCTACAGCCTCGACATGGGCAAGGCCGGCAAGATGTCGCTCGGCCGCACCACGGCGCGCGGCTTCGCCGCCAAGGTCGGCCCCGAGCCGCTGCTCGACGTGTTCTCGCGCCTGGCCAAGGCAAGCGAGGAGGTCGAGAGCAAGCAGGGGGACAAGAAGGCCAAGGATTCCGAGAAGTCGCCCGCCAAGACCGACGCCGAACGGCAGCTCGGCCTGTCCATGCTCGCGCTCTTTGACATGTTCGAATATGGCAGCGGCGAAGCGCGCGACCTCGTCATGAACATCAGCGCCCCGCCGAAAGCCGGCGCCAAGCCGGAAGCCGTCGACATGCGGATCGCCCGCATGGCCTTCGGCGAGGACACCCCGGCGAAATCGGGTTTCGCCATGGAAGGCCTCCAGTTCCGCTCGGGCGAGGCCAAGGGCGGCGTCGATTCGATCGCCTATTCCGGCTTTAAGTTCGGCTCGGTCATCAGCGAGCTGCGCGCGGCCCTGAATGAGCCGGACAAGCCGATCGAGGAGGGCGATTTCCGCCGCTTCATCCCGACGATCGGCACGGTCCGCCTCGCCGGCATCTCGATCGACGCACCCGCGATCATCACCGGCAAGGAGCCGGTCAAGATCTCGCTCGGCACCTTCGAGATCAAGGCGGGCGAGCAGCTCAACGGCATCCCGACCAGCCTCGCGCTGACGATCGACAAGCTCGTCACCCCCGTTTCCGAGGCGACCGGCAACCCGGCGGCCAAGGACATGATCGCGATGGGCATCCGCTCGCTCGACCTGTCGGCCAAGCTGGATCTGGCCTGGGAAGCCGCAAAGAACGAGATCGCCATCCGCACGCTCTCCTTCGGTAGCGCCGGCCTTGCCCAGATCGAGGCCTCCGGCACGCTCGGCAACGTCACCAAGGACCTGTTCGCCAGCGATCTCGCCCTCGCCCAGGTGGCGGCGCTCGGCGCGACCGCCCGCAACCTCCAGGTCAAGGTCCAGAATTTCGGCTTGGTCGAGAAGCTGATCGAGAACGAGGCCCGCAAGTCCAAGCGCAAGGCCGATGAGGTCCGCCAGCAGTTCACGATGGTCGCGAGCCTCGGGCTTGCCGCGATCCTCGGCCCGTCCGACGGCGCCAAGGCCGTGGCCGCTGCGGCCTCGCGCTTCGTCGCCAAGCCCGGCACTCTGACAGTCCAGGCCAGCGCCAAGTCGGCGACCGGTCTCGGCCTCGCCGACGTCATCACCATGACCGAACCGACCGAGATCTTCGACAAGATCGACCTCAAGGCCGATGCGCAGTGATGAAAAGGGCGCTGTCGCGTCCGAAGACCGCGAGTGGCGCCCATCAGGCCTTGAGGCCTGGTGGGCGGGCCTGCCGCCAGTCCCGCGCGGCTGGTTGCGCAAGCGGCTGAACCCTGACAACCAGACCCGGCTGCATCTCGCGAAGCTCGTCGCGCGGAGGCCGGGTCAGTTCGTCATCGGGCCGTATACCTATGGCCGCCCGAAGGTGCGCTTTCCCGAGAGCGGCGCCCGGCTCGTGATCGGGCGCTATGGTTCGATCGCCGACGGGGTCGAGATCCTGCTCGGCGGCAATCACCGCCTCGACTGGGCGACGACCTATCCCTTCCCCGCCCTGCGCGGGCTCTGGCCTCAGACTGCAGGCCTGACCGGCCATGATACGACCCGCGGCGACGTGGTCATCGGCCACGATGTCTGGCTCGGCTCGCAATGCATGATCATGTCGGGCGTCACCATCGGCCACGGTGCAGTGGTCGCGGCGCGCGCCGTGGTCACGCGCGACGTGCCGCCCTATGCGATCGTTGCCGGCAACCCTGCCCGCGTCGTCAGATTGCGCTTCGACGAGACGCGGATCGCATCCCTGCTCGAAACCTCCTGGTGGAACCGCCCGCGCCCCGAGATCGAGCGGCTGATCCCCTTTCTGCTCTCCGAGCGGATCGACGACTTGCTGGCTGCGCTCAGGAGCCGCCCATCAGCCGGCGCTTGAGGCCGAGTGCCGGCTTCTCGATCAGGAACCAGGACAGCGCCGCCACGACGAGTGTCACGGCCAGCGACGGCCACAGCAGGGACGCCGCACCCAGCGCCGGATAGAGCGCATGCAGCGCCTGCTGCACCGGCCAGCCGTAGAGATAGACGCCGTAGGAGAGATCGGCCGGCGGCTCGACCGAGCGCCGCGTCAGGGCCGGCGCGAGCGCCAGCACGAGAATGCCCCAGGCGGTGACGAGAAAGAGCGCTGCCTTGTAGAGCGGCGTGAGGGAGAGCAGCACCAGCGCGGCCAGCGCGACCATCAGCAGCGGCAGCGAAAGCGGCACTTTCTCGCGATAGAGATAAACCACCCCACCCGCGAGGAAGATCAGCGGCAGGCGCAGCGCCGTCTCGGTGCCCTTCGCCCCATGCGGCACCAGCACCTCGCGCAGGACGAGGGCGAGCGTCAGCGCCAAGAGCGCAGCCAGCGCGAGACGCGGCCGCGCCAGAAGCCCGGCAAGCCCCGCGGCGAGTACGCCGAGATAGCACAAGGTCTCGTATTTCAGCGTCCACACCGTCCCCAGCGGAAACGGCAGCGGGTTGTTCTCGAAAACGCCCGGCAAACCGGCAGCGCTCTTGAAGGTGGTCAGCGTGCCCGTGATGAAGCGCCACAGCCGCGGATCGCGGAAATAGGCTGAGACGTCCAGCGTCGTCATCGACGCGCCCAGCACGAGCGCAACGAGAAGCGTAGCCGCGATCAGCCCCGGCGCGATCCTGAGCAGCCGCGCCACCACATAGTCACGCCAGCCGCGCCTGACGAAGCTCATCGTCACCAGGAAGCCGGAGATGGCGAAGAAGCCGTTGACGGCATGCTCGCCCAGCGTGAACCCGGTCGTCTGGAACCAGGGCTCCAGCTCCACCCGCCCGTCGGTGACGCTGAAGGCATGCGACACAACGACGGCAAGCGCCATGATCAGCCGGAGCAGGCCGAAATTATTGTGCGGGTTGGCCAGCGCCTCCGCGACCGTGGGCCGGCTCATGGCATCTCCCCCAGCCCTTCATGGGCCAATGCCGTCTCGCCGCGTCGCCAGGCCCTTGCTCCGGCGGCAGAGCCTGCATGCGCGAACATCTTCTCTCGCTTCAGCAGCAGCCCGTAGCCCGCAGCTTTCCCCGCATTTTCCAGCATTCGAATCGGCCCCGGCCCGGCGAGCCCGTATTTCCGGGCGATGTAGTGCTCGGACCAGGCCAGGTGCCAGCGCGCCTTGAAGCGCCGCTGCGGCGACGGCGCCGTCGAGCGCCCGCGCCCATGCCGTGCCTCGGCGCCATGGACATGGACGAGCGCATGGCCGGCATCGCGCATGCGCCGGCACAGATCGTCATCCTCGTAGAACAGGAAGATAGCCGGATCGAAGCCGCCGAGCGCCACGAAGACCTCGCGCCGGATCAGCAGGCACGCTCCCGACAGGAAAGGCAGGCAGGCGTCTCCCTCCGGGATCGCCATCGCGCCCGAGCGATTGAGATGCGGTGGCGAGAGCAGTGAGCGCGGCTGAAGGAAGACGCGGCCGGACGGCTCGACGATGCGCGGCGCCAGCATCCCGGCATCGGGATAACGCTCGGCTGCTTGGAGCAGTGCCACTGCGGCACCACGCCCGATTTCCAGGTCCGGATTGACGATCAACACATAAGGGGTGTCGGCAGCAGCCACGCCGATATTGTTCGCCCGGCCATAGCCCTCGTTGCAGGCATTGGCGATCACCCGCGCGCCCTTCGCCGCAGCGATCGCGCGGCTGTCATCGCCGCTGGCATTGTCGACCACGATGGCCGGAATGCCCTCCCCGGCCAGCGCGTCGAGGCAGGCGGGCAGGACATCGGCGCTGTCATAGCTGACGACGATGGCGGTGATGGCGGCGGCGGGCATTGCCGCCTTGTGGCCATGTCAGAAGGCCGGACGCAAGCGATTTCAGCGGCGCGCGAGCGCGCCGATCTCGCCCTTGATCCGCTCGCGCTCGCTCGCTTCGCAGCGATGCGGCGCCTTGTAGGACTTCACGGCATAGCCGGCATTGGCCGCGATGAAACGCGGCCGATCCTGCCGATCGAGCCGTGCGAGAATCCGGCTGCGATCGACCGGCAACCCGCAATCATAGGCGCGCGACACGGTCGCGGCGGCATATTCCACCGTGCCCGGCACCGGCCCGGCGACCGTGCAGGCACCGACCGCGGCGAACGAGGCCGCAGCGGCGGCGAGCTTGAGGATCGAGGGCATCGGCACGGGCAGCTCAGAGCGTGTCGAAATCCCCGGCGCGGATGCGGCCCATGCGTTGCTTCAGCTCCGCACGCTCCTCCGCGGTGCAAGCGTGAGGCTGCACACTCTGGTTGATCGTCTCGGCCTCGGACACGCCGATATAGGCCGAGCGCGCCGCCGCGATCTGCTGATCGTCGGCACCCCGCGCCTTTTCGGCCGCGAGGAAGCGGTCGAGTGTCGAGCGCTGCGGCGAGCCTGCCTTGCAGGCGATGGCGCGCGACACCGTCGTGGCCAGCGCCGAGGCACGGCCGGAGCTGCTCTCGCCGGCCGCGACACAGGCGCCGAGCGAGAGTGCAAGAAGACAGGCGAGCGGCAGCGCCCGCCCGATCGACAGCGAAGCCATGGTCGTCAGCCGTTCTTCTCGGGCAGGTTGACGCGCAGATGCGCCTCGCGCAGCTGCTTCGGCGTCGCCTCGGCCGGAGCGCCCATCAGCAGGTCGACCGCCTGCTGGTTCATCGGGAACAGCGCGACCTCGCGCAGGTTCGTCGCGCGCGCCAGCAGCATGATGATGCGGTCCACGCCGGCCGCCATGCCGCCATGCGGCGGGGCGCCATACTGGAACGCGCGATACATGCCGCCGAAGCGCTCGATCACCGTCTCTTCGCCATAGCCGGCGATCTCGAAGGCCTTCACCATCGCCTCGGGGCGGTGGTTGCGGATGCCGCCGGAGGCCAGCTCGAAGCCGTTGCAGGCGATGTCGTACTGGAAGGCCTTGAGCGAGAGCGGGTCTTCCTCGTTGAGCGCCTTCAGGCCGCCCTGCGGCATCGAGAAGGGGTTATGCGAGAAATCGACCTTCTTCTCGTCCTCGTTGTACTCGAACATCGGGAAATCGACGATCCAGGCGAAGGCGAAGGCGTTCTCGTCGATCAGGTTGAGCTCCTGGCCGACCTTGCTGCGGGCGCTGCCTGCGAACTTGTAGAACTTGTCCGGGTCGCCCGCGACGAAGAAGCAGGCGTCGCCGCCCTTCAGCCCCATCTGCTTGATGATCGCCGCGACGCGCTCAGGCCCGATGTTGTTCGCGATCGGCCCCTGGCCCTCGCCGTCTTCCTTGACCATCAGGTAGCCGAGGCCCGGCTGCCCCTCGCCCTGCGCCCAGGAGTTCATCCGGTCGCAGAAGGCGCGCGAACCGCCACCCGGCGCGGGGATCGCCCAGACGCGGTTCTTCTCGCCTTCGAGGATGCGCGCGAAGACCTTGAAGCCCGAGCCGCGGAAATGCTCGGAGACGTCCTGCATGACGAGCGGGTTGCGCAGGTCCGGCTTGTCGGACCCGTATTTGGCGATCGCCTCGGCATAGGGGATGCGTGGCCAGTTCTTCTGGACGCTCCGGCCTTCGGCGAATTCCTCGAATACGCCGGTGATGACCGGTTCCATCGTCGCGAACACGTCCTCCTGCTCGACGAAGCTCATCTCGACGTCGAGCTGGTAGAACTCGCCCGGCAGGCGGTCGGCGCGCGGGTCCTCGTCGCGGAAGCAGGGCGCGATCTGGAAGTAGCGGTCGAAGCCCGCCATCATCAGGAGCTGCTTGTACTGCTGCGGCGCCTGCGGCAGCGCGTAGAACTTGCCGGCATGCAGGCGGCTCGGCACCAGGAAGTCGCGCGCGCCTTCCGGCGAGGACGCCGTCAGGATCGGCGTCTGGAACTCGGAGAAGCCCGAATCCTTCATGCGGCGACGCATCGAGTCGATGACCTTGGTGCGCAGCATGATGTTGTTGTGCAGCTTCTCGCGACGCAGGTCGACGAAGCGGTACTTGAGGCGGGTGTCCTCGGGATATTCGAGATCGCCGAAGACCGGCAGCGGCAGTTCGGCCGAGGGGCCGAGCACCTCGATCGCCGTCGCGAAGACCTCGACCGCCCCGGTCGGCAGATTGGCGTTCTCGGTGCCGGCGAGACGGGCCTTGACCTTACCGTCGATGCGCACGACCCATTCCGAGCGCAGCGTCTCGGCATCCGCGAAAGCCGGCGAATCAGGATCGATAACCACCTGCGTCATGCCGTAATGGTCGCGCAGGTCGATGAAGAGCACGCCGCCATGGTCGCGGATGCGGTGGCACCAGCCGGAGAGGCGCACGGTCTTGCCGATGTCGCTGTCGCGGAGCGCGCCGCAGGTGTGGGAACGATAGCGATGCAGGGTCACGGGATCAGTCTTTCGGAAATGCGTCAACGGCCAGCTCAGAGGCCAGCCACAGCTTGCGGCTAACCACACGCGCGCGCCCGAAATGTCAAGAACGCCCGCGACATCCTGCGGCTCTCTCTGCTAAGACGACGACATCATGCATCTGATTTCCGATACCGCCGCGCTCTCCGCCGCCTGTGATCGTCTCGCGACCCATCCCTTCGTCACGGTCGATACCGAGTTCTTGCGCGAGACCACCTATTACCCCAAGCTCTGCCTGATCCAGCTCGCCTCCCCCGATGAGGCCGTGCTGATCGACCCGCTCGCGCCCGATCTCGATCTCGCCCCCTTCTTCGGGCTGATGGTCAACGAGAACGTCGTGAAGGTCTTCCACGCCGCCCGGCAGGACCTGGAAATCGTCTGGCTGCTCGGGCGCGTGCTGCCTCACCCGCTCTTCGACACGCAGGTCGCGGCCATGGTCTGCGGCTATGGCGACTCGGTCGGCTACGAGCAGCTCGCCAACGACCTCGCCAAGGCGCGCATCGACAAGTCCTCGCGCTTCACCGACTGGTCGCGCCGCCCACTGACCGAGGCACAGCTCTCCTATGCCGAGTCCGACGTCACCCATCTGCGCGACATCTATCTCGCCCTGAAGGCCGATCTCGACGCCAGCGGCCGCGAGAGCTGGGTCGCCGAGGAGATGGCGGTGCTGACCTCGCCCGCGACCTACGAGGTCAAGCCCGAGAACGCCTGGCAGCGCCTCAAGGGCCGCATCCGCAAGCCGCGCGAACTGCCGAACCTGATGGAGATCGCCGCCTGGCGCGAGCGCGAGGCGCAGACCCGCGACGTGCCGCGCCAGCGCGTGCTCAAGGACGACGCGCTGATGGACATCGTCCAGCGCGGCCCGCGCTCGGTCGAGGCGTTGGCCGAATTGCGCTCCGTCCCCAACGGCTTCGAGCGCTCGCGCAACGGCGCCGAAGTCCTCGCTGCGATCGAGCGCGCCGCTGCCCTCGATCCCAAGACCCTGCCCCGGCTGGAGCGCGAGCGTGGCCGCCCGACCAACGCCGCGGTGCTCGACCTGCTCAAGGTCCTGCTCAAGGCGGTGGCCGATGCCGAGCGCGTCGCGCCCAAGATCATCGCCTCCAGCGACGATCTCGACGCCATCGCCTCCGACGATCTCGCGGATGTTCCGGCCCTGCACGGCTGGCGTCGCGGCGTCTTCGGCGAGAAGGCCCTGGCGCTGAAGAACGGCTCGCTCAGCCTGCGCATCCAGCGCGGCCGGGTGGTGGTGGGCTGAGGGAGCGCCCGCCCCCAGCCGCTATTCTCGGGCGAAGCGCAGCGCAGACCCGAAAATCTCTCCTGATTTGAGGCTCCCGAGCCTCCGCGTCACGAAATGCTCGGCTCAAGCCCGAGCACGACGAGCTTCCGCTCACCCGCCGCCGTAGCTCTTTACCAGCGAGCCGGCGACCAGGCCCCAGCCGTCGACCAGCACGAAGAAGATCAGCTTGAACGGCAATGCCACCGTCACCGGCGGCAGCATCATCATGCCCACCGACATCAGGATCGAGGCCACGACGAGGTCGATGATCAGGAAGGGCACGAACAGCAGGAAGCCGATCTCGAAGGCGCGCCTGAGCTCCGAGATCATGAAGGCCGGCACGAGCACCTCGACGCCGACATCTTGCGGCTGCTGCGGACGCGGCCCCTGCGACATGTCCAGGAACAGCGAGAGGTCCTTCTCGCGGACATGCTTGAGCATGAAGGCCTTGAACGGCACGACGCCGCGATTATAGGCCTCCTGCGGCTGGATCTGGCCGGCGATCAGCGGCTGGACCGCAGTGCTGTAGGCCTCGCGCAAGGTCGGCGCCATGACGAAGCCCGTCAGGAACAGCGAGAGCCCGAGAATCACGGCGTTCGGCGGCGCGGTCTGCGTCCCCAGCGCCGAGCGCAGCAGCGACAGCACCACCACGATTCGCGTGAACGACGTCACCATGATCAGGATCGACGGCGCCAGCGACAGGACCGTGATGACGGCGATGAGCTGGAGCGCCCGCTCCGCCACGCCGCCGCCTTGCCCCAGGTCGAGCGAGAGAGTCTGCGGCAGTGCCGGCACCGTCTGGAGCGCGAGCAGCAGCGCGGCAGCAGCCAGGATGCGCCCGCCTCGAAAGCCTCTTGCTCGTCTGCCGAAGAACTTCACGCGCGCCGCCACTGCCCGACTCAACCGATCGGATGCGCCTGAGGCTAGTCACACGAAAACGCCGCGCAACCGATGCGCGGCGTCACAAGGCCGGATGGCCGACAATTCTGTTGATGGCGGCAGCCTGGAGGCAACCGGCCTTCAGGCTACAGCGTATCGCCTCAGGACTTGGCCTTGGGATCGCGGCCAAGCAGCCGGGCGAACTCGGCTTCGATCGCGTCGACCGAGAAAGGATCGATCTCCTTCGGAGCGGGCTCGGCCGCCTTCTCGGGTTCGGGCTGCGGCTTCGTCGCCTCGGCGGGAGCAGGCTCCTCCACGACCTCGTCCAACACCGTCTCGTCGACGGCCTCATCCTCGATGATCGGTTCCGGGGCCGGCGGCGGTTCGGGATGATGCATCGCGGCCGGCTTCGGCTCGGAGGACTTGGCTTCGACCGGCTTGGGCTCCGGCGCCTTCGAGAGGGGCCGATCCAGCGTCAGTCCGAGCGCGGCGGCGAGTTCGGCCTCGACATCGCTCGGAATCGGCTTCTGGCGTGGCGCAGCCACGGCGGGAGCAGGCGGTACGACCGGTGCCGGCTCTGGCTTGGACACGATTTCAGGCTCGGGCGCTGGCGGCTCGGCGAAAGGAGCGACCGCTTCGACCGACCGCGCCTTCTCCTCGGCGACTGGTGCGGGAGAGAATTTTTCGGCCGGAGCCGGCGGCTCCACCACAGGAGCCTGGCTCGGAACCGGCGCCTCGTTCGGGAGATTGGCCGGACGCACCGCGGAGAAGGGCCGCTTCAGCGCCTCTTCGAGCTGTCGCGTCATGTCATCCAACTCGCCGGCACTGACGGCGGGCTGCGGCGCATGTTCGCGGGCGAAGCTCGGCGCCGGGCCGGTGGTGACGGGCGGCGCCGGCATTGCGGGCATCGCAGGCTTGGCCGAAGCAGCGGCCGCCTCGGCCGCCGCCGCGACGCCGAGCGCGGCGGCAACGCCAGCGGTCGCGACCGTGGCTGCGGCGGTCGCCGTCACCGGCTCGACCGGAACCGAAACGGGGCGGGTTGGTAGTGGCGGCAGCAACTCCGGCCCTTCCGGGTAACCGGCGCGGCGCGCTTCCTCGCCCGCCCGCATGGCGGGTTCACTCGGGGGAACCAGCGTCTCGAACGGCGGCAGGGGCCGGTCCGCCGCGGCGGTGTCGACATAGCTCGGCGGCGCGGCCCGGCCTCCGCTGCGCATGATATTGGTCTCGACCACGACGTCGGAAGCACCGCCGATCATCAGCAGATGCTCGATATTGTCGCGCCGGATCAGGACGAGCTGGCGTTGGCGGTCGAGATCATAGGTATCGATGACGCCGAGACGCGGCTGGCGCTGCCTCCCGCCAGCCTGGCCGCGAAGCCGCAGGCGCCCGCCCTGGATCTGCCGCACGAACAGGCCGAGCAGCGCGAGGAGCACGAGAATGACGACAGAGGCGACGATCACCTTCTGCGCGGTCGAGAGTTCCAATCCGAACAAGCTCTGCAAGGTCTGCCTCTTACGCAACGGCCCGGACGGCCGCTAAGTCCCGTCCATGGTTCAACACCTTGCGTATAGCATAACGCTTTCGCTATCGGGAAACATGGTGAACGCGTGGTTAACCACACCCGTGAAACTCGCCCCTTTAACCGGATGTTAACCATGCACCCGGCAGGATTTGCCCAGTTGTCCGGCATCGCCGGGGGCGAAGACGGGGAGCGGGAGCCATGGCGAACGACGGATTCAGCGTCGGCGGCGGCCTGATGCAGGCGCTGAAGACGCGCATGCAGTACCAGCAGTCGCGCCAGAAGATCCTCGCCGAGAACGTCGCCAATGCTGACAGCCCCGGCTTCCGCCCGGTCGATCTGAAGCCGCCGAGCGTCGATCCCGCTCGCGCCCGTGTCGCGATCGCCCAAACGAATGCCGGCCATATGAGCCTGACGAGCGCCAATGGCGGCTTCGACGGCACCGGCGCCCCGCGCTTCGAGACCACGCCCAACGGCAACGCGGTCAATCTCGAGGACGAGATGCTCAAGGTCGCACAGAATCAGTCCGACTATCAGCTCGCCGCCTCGCTCTACAGCAAGGGTCTCGGCCTGATGAAGATCGCGATCGGCAAGGGGCGTTAAAGGATGGGTCGCTGATCATGGACCTGATCAAGAGCATCGCCGTTGCCGCCTCCGGCCTGCGCAGCCAGTCCGGGCGCATGCGCATCATCTCCGAGAACATCGCCAACGCCGATTCCGGCCCGGAGCGGGCCGGCGCCGAGCCCTATCGCCGCAAGGTGCCGACCTTCCAGCGCCATTTCGACCGTACGCTCGATGCCCAGCTCGTCGCGCTCGGCAAGGTCCAGCGCGACCCGAGCGCCTTCAAGGTCAAGCACGAGCCCGGCAACCCGGCCGCCGACGCCAAGGGCGACGTGCAGATGCCGAATGTGAATGCACTGGTCGAGATGGTCGACATGCGCGAGGCCCAGCGCAGCTACGAAGCCAATCTCAACCTGATCTCTTCGACGCGCAGGATGATCCAGCGCACCATCGACATCCTGCGCGCCTGACGCGCGGCTCCGAATAAAGCGCTCCAGAAGGGGACTAGACCGACATGGCCACTCCGGGTTTCGCTGCGGGCGCCTACGCCTCCATCCAGGGGATGGGCGCCGGCAATCTGATGCGCAAGCCGCTCGCCACGGGCGCAGCGGAGGCGGGCGGGCCGGATTTCTCCGCCCTGCTCGGCAAGGCGCTCGACGCCACCGCCAGCGCCGGGCGCCAGGCCGATACCCAGACCGCGAGCGTCGCCGGCGGCCGGGCCGATATCGTCAATGTCGTGACGGCAGTGGCCGAGAGCGAAGCGGCGATCGAGACACTGGTCGCCGTGCGCGACCGCGTCATCGCGGCCTATGAAGAAATCATGCGGATGCCGGTCTGACGGCCAACGGATCGGATTGAGACCATGACTTCCGGAGCCATTCTCGACGTCGCCCGCGACGGCATCGTCGTCTTCCTCAAGGTCGGCGGCCCTCTGATGGTGATCGCGCTCGCGGTCGGCCTCATAGTCTCGCTGATCCAGGCACTGACCCAGATCCAGGAGCAGACCCTGGTCTTCGTGCCGAAGATCGTCGCCGTCTTTGCCGCCCTGCTGCTGTTTCTCCCGTTCATGGGAGACGCCATGGCGGGTTATATGGGGCGAGTCGCCGCCCGAATCGCCACGGGCGGATGAGCCTGTCGCGCCTGTTGCCGGCTTTCGCCGGCACGGCACCGCGGCTCCCACCTTGGCGCGAGGGTGCCCGCGGCACGATGCAGATCGCGATCCTGCCCGAGATCAGCGCCATTTTCGTGCTCGTCTTCGCGCGGGTCGGCACGCTCGTCATGCTCATGCCCGGCATCGGCGAGCGCTTCATCTTCTCGCGGGCGCGGCTGTCGCTCGCCTTCTTCATCGCGCTGATGATCGTACCCGTGGCGCGGCCTTCGCTGCGCGTACCCGGCGACGTCTCCGGCGTCGTCACGCTGCTCATCGGAGAATTGCTGATCGGCCTCGTCATCGGGCTTTGCGCCCGGCTGGTGATGGCCTGCCTGCAGACCGCCGGCACGCTCGTCGCCCAGACCATGGGGCTCGGCTTCGCCATGACCGTCGATCCGACCGGCGGCATGCAGAACCCTTCGATCGGCAATTTCCTGACGATGCTCGGGATCACGCTGATCCTGACCACCGACCTGCACCACATCGCCATCGCCGCGATCCATGAGAGCTACCGCCTGCTGCCGCCGGGCGGCGCCGTCGACCTCACCGACACGATGGCGCTGGCGATCCGCTCGACCGCACGGGGCTTCGCGCTCGCCATCCAGATTTCCGCGCCCTTCCTCGTCTTCGGCCTCCTCTTCAATCTCGGCCTCGGCGTGCTCGCGCGGATGATGCCGCAATTGCAGGTCTTCTTCCTCGCAGCACCGGCCTCGATCATGGGCGGGATGCTGGTCCTGCTCGTCGTGATCGGCGTGATGATGAGCGTCTTCATCGACGATCTCGGCACCTTCCTGCGCCAGTTCACAGGCTGAGGAAATCATGTCCGAGGAAGCCGAAAACGAAGACAGAACAGAAGACCCGACCCAGCGAAAGCTGGAAGAAGCCACGGAGAAAGGCGACGTCCCCAAATCGCAGGAGATCGGGACCTTCTTCGTGCTCTGCGGCTTCACGCTCGCCCTGATGGTCGCCGCCGGCTGGTCGGCCCGCGAGGCGATGCTCTCGCTGCGCTCCTTCCTGATGAACGCGCATCAGGTCCCCGCCGACGGCGCCTCCTTCATGCAGGTCACGCAGCGCGGCGTGCTCACCGGCTTCATGGCGCTGGGCATGCCCTTCGCCTTCATCCTCTGCGCCGGGCTTGCCGGCGCCCTGCTCCAGCACAAGCCGCTCTGGACCTTCGAGCCGCTGATGCCGAAGTTCAGCCGGATATCGCCGATGGCGGGGGCCAAGCGGCTCCTCGGCAAGGAGGCCTGGGTCAATTTCGCCAAGGGCCTCGCCAAGACGGGGCTGATCGGCATCGTCGTCTGGTACACGCTCTGGGAACAGCACGACCGTCTCGAGGGCTTTGCCCAGATGCAGGTCGAGGCGCTGATGCCAGCGACGCTCTCCCTCGCCATCCAGCTGATGGGCGCGGTGCTCGCTCTCTTCGCCATCATCGCCATCGGCGATTTCGGCTGGCAGCGCTTCTCCTGGTACCAGCGCCAGAAGATGACCAAGCAGGAGATGAAGGACGAGTTCAAGAACTCGGAAGGCAATCCCGAGGTCAAGGCCAAGCTGCGCCAGATCCGTTCTCAGCGCGTCCGCAAGCGCATGATGGCCGCCGTCCCGAAGGCGACCGTCATCATCACCAACCCGACCCACTTCGCGGTCGCGCTGCAATACGAGCCCGGCATGGCCGCGCCCTTGTGCCTCGCCAAGGGGGTCGACGCGATGGCCCTGAAGATCCGCGAGGTCGCCGGCGAACATCGCGTGCCGATCGTCGAAAATCCGCCGCTGGCGCGTGCGCTTTATGCCACTGTCGACATCGACGAAGAAATTCCTGTCGAACACTATCAGGCTGTCGCCGAAGTCATCGGATACGTCTTGCGCCTGAAGGGCCGGCGCGCCTAACTCGGCGAGGATGCGAAGGAAGTTTGGCTGCCCGGTCATCGGCGCGGCCGCAAGGGAACGGACTCCACCGCAATGAGCGGCACCACGGCGACCAACACGATCGATCGCTCGGACAAGCCCGGCCATATCGGGATCATCCTGTTCGTCGCAGCGCTGCTCGTCGGCGCGGCGATCGCGCTCGGCTTCCTTGCCAATGAATGGGCACAGCCGCTGATCCTCGGCCTGCTCGCGCTGCTCTCTGTCGTCGGTGTCTTCGGCCTCTTCGCCTTCGCCATCGGGCTCGTACAGTTTTCCGGCCGCGCCGCCCGCAACGACCTGACCAAGGCGATCGTCGACCGGGCCGATGACGGCATCGTCGTCACCGAGAGCGAAAACGAGATCGTCTACGCCAACGAGGCCTATCTCGCGCTGGCGGGGGCCACCGGTGCCAACGACCTGAAGCCGGTCGGTCGCCTGCTCACCGGCCGCGCCGACGTCTCCGAGGCGATCTACCGGCTCGCCACCGCCGCCCGAGAGCATCGCCGCCTCGTCGAGGAAGTTCGACTGGAACCCGCCCTCAACGGACGCGGCGAAGTCGGCTGGTATCGTGTCCGTGTATCGCCGGTGCGCAGGGAAGCCTCGACCGCGACGATCTGGTCCGTTTCCGACATCACGCCCGAGCGCGAGCGCCAGGAGAACGCCTTTCAGGAGCTCCAGCACGCGATCGATTATCTCGACCACGCGCCCGCCGGCTTCATCTCGATCGATGCCGATGGCGAGATCTCCTATCTCAACGCAACCCTCTCGGGCTGGCTCGATTTCGACCTCGCCCGCTTCGGCTCCGGCGGCCTGCATCTCGACGATGTCTGCACGCCCTCCGCCGCCGCCCTGATCCAGGCGATCCGCGGCCAGCCCGGCGATGTCCGCGTCGAGGTGCTCGATGTCGACCTGAAGCGCCGCAACGGCGCCCCCCTGCCCGTGCGCCTGCATCATCAGGTCGCCTTCGGCCAGGACGGCCGCGCAGGACCCTCGCGCACCCTCGTCCTCAACCGCACGGCCGGCGAGGCCGGTGCCGATGGCGGCAGCGACGCCGAGGTCCGCTTCGCGCGCTTCTTCCATTCGACGCCGATGGCGATCGCCACCATCGACGAGGCAGGCGCCATCCTGCATTCGAACGCCGCCTTCGCACGGCTGATCCCGGCGGGCTTGCGGCCGCGCACGATCCACGACCTCGTCGCGTCCGGCGCCGGGCTCGACCAGGCTCTGGCCGAGGTGGTCGCCGGACGCTCCGGTGGCGCCCCGCTCGACCTCGCGCTTGCCGGGGAGGACGGCCGCTCGGCCAAGCTCTACCTCACCCCCGTTGCCGGCACCGAGGGCAACGATGGCGAGCGCGCCATCGTCTACGCGCTGGAGACCACGGCCGAACGCAAGCTGCGCGACAACATGGACCAGGCCGGCAAGATGCAGGCGGTCGGCCAGCTCGCCGGCGGCATCGCGCACGATTTCAACAACGTGCTGCAGGTCATCATCAACGCCTCCGAGTTCCTGCTCGCAAGCCACCGGCCGACCGATCCGTCCTTCCCGGACATCATGCAGATCAAGCAGAACGCCTACCGCGCCGCGGCGCTGGTGCGGCAGCTGCTCGCCTTCTCGCGCCGCCAGACACTGCGCCCGCAGGTGCTGGAGCTCGGCGAGGTGCTCTCCGATCTCTCGCTGATGCTGAAGCGCGTCGTCGCCGACAAGGTCACGCTCGACGTCCGCCAGGGCCGCGATCTCTGGCCGGTCAAGGCCGATCTCGGCCAGCTCGAGCAGGTCATCGTCAATCTCGCCGTCAACGCCCGCGACGCCATGCCGGATGGCGGCAAGCTCGCGGTCCGCACCCGCAACGTCACCCGCGAGGACTGCGCCTCCTTCGGCCACGAGGCCTTGCCCACCGACGATTACGTGCTGCTCGAGGTCGAGGACACCGGCACCGGCATCCCGCAAGAACATCTCGACAAGATCTTCGAGCCTTTCTTCACCACCAAGGAGGTCGGCAAGGGCACGGGCCTTGGCCTCTCCATGGTCTATGGCATCGTCAAGCAGACCGGCGGCTATGTCTTCGTCGACTCGACCATCGGCAAGGGCACGGCCTTCCAGATCTTCCTGCCGCGCCATGTGCCGAGCCAGGAGGAGATCGCCGCCGAGGCCGCCGCCAAGGAAGCGCCGAAGAAGCTCGCTGCCGACCATACCGGCGCCGGAATCATCCTGCTGGTCGAGGACGAGGACGCGGTGCGTGCGCTGAATGCCCGCATGCTGGTCTCGCGCGGTTACACCGTCCATGAGGCGGCCTCCGGCGTCGAGGCGCTCGACCTCTTCCTGCAGAACGATGGCAAGATCGACCTCGTCGTCTCCGACGTGGTGATGCCGGAAATGGACGGCCCGACGCTGCTCGGCGAATTGCGCAAGCGCAACCCGAACACCAAGGTCGTCTTCGTCTCCGGCTATGCCGAGGAGGCCTTCCGCAAGAACCTGCCCGAGGGCGAGGAATTCCACTTCCTGCCCAAGCCCTTCACGATGAAGCAGCTCGTCGAGACGGTGAAGGCGGCGATGGGCTGAAGCGGCCGGCGCCCGTGACGGGGCGCCGGACGACTGCGCCCATGCCTCTTGTGACAGCTCCTGACACGCCTCCTGACAGAAACTGACACCGAGAACAAAAAAAGAACTTGCAGGCAAGAACAAAGCGTGACCATGCTCATGTCAAGACGCATTGAGATGTCCCCCTCGCCCTGTCATAAGGAGCCCGAAACGTGAATCAGGCGAATCTCAAACTCGTGGAAGGCTCCTCGATGGACAAGGCCAAGGCGCTCGATGCGGCGCTCTCCCAGATCGAACGCGCCTTCGGCAAGGGCTCGATCATGCGGCTCGGCAAGAACCCGCAGGCGATCGAGATCGAGACGATTTCGACCGGTTCGCTCGGCCTCGATATCGCGCTCGGCGTCGGCGGCCTGCCCAAGGGCCGCGTCGTCGAGGTCTACGGGCCGGAATCCTCGGGCAAGACCACGCTCGCCCTGCACACCATCGCCGAGGCCCAGAAGAAGGGCGGCGTCTGCGCCTTCGTCGATGCCGAACACGCACTCGATCCGGTCTATGCCCGCAAGCTCGGCGTCAATCTCGACGACCTGCTGATCTCGCAGCCCGATACCGGCGAGCAGGCACTGGAAATCACCGACACGCTCGTCCGTTCCGGCGCAATCGACGTGCTCGTGGTCGACTCCGTCGCCGCACTGACGCCCCGCGCCGAGATCGAGGGCGAGATGGGCGACGTCCAGCCCGGCCTCCAGGCCCGTTTGATGAGCCAGGCCCTGCGCAAGCTCACCGCTTCGATCTCGCGCTCGAATTGCATGGTCATCTTCATCAACCAGATCCGCATGAAGATCGGCGTGATGTACGGCTCGCCTGAGACCACGACCGGCGGCAACGCGCTCAAGTTCTACGCCTCGGTGCGCCTCGATATCCGCCGCGTCTCGACGCTGAAGGAGCGCGACGAGGCGACCGGCAACCAGGTCCGCGTCAAGGTCGTCAAGAACAAGGTCGCGCCACCCTTCAAACAGGTCGAGTTCGACATCATGTTCGGCGAGGGCATTTCGAAGGTCGGCGAATTGATCGATCTCGGCGTCAAGGCCGGCATGGTCGAGAAATCCGGCGCCTGGTTCTCCTTCGACAGCCAGCGCCTCGGCCAAGGCCGCGAGAACGCCAAGACCTTCCTCAAGAACAACCCGGACATGGCCGCCAAGATCGAGGCGACGATCCGTCAGAATTCCGGCCTCGTCGCCGACCGCATTCTCGACCAGGCGGACCCGACCGCGGACGATCTCGACGAAGGCGAAGCCTGAGACGACCCTCCCGATCAGGGGCGAATGCGCGGGCGGCCTTCGGGCCGCCCGTTTTCGTTTGCCGATAAGGCCTTGCGGGCTGTGCGCTGCAACGAGCTTTCTGGACAGCGGCGAGCGGCCTGACTAGAACCGGACCTTCCTGCCGGGTGCGCCCGGCCTCCTGCCCCAGATCAGAGCGCAAAAGAGCGATGAGCGGCGTCAACGATATCCGGTCGACCTTCCTCGACTACTTCAAGTCCCAGGGCCACGAGATCGTGCCGTCGAGCCCGCTCGTGCCGCGCAACGACCCGACGCTGATGTTCGCCAATTCGGGCATGGTGCAGTTCAAGAACGTCTTCACCGGCCAGGAGAAGCGCCCCTATTCGCGCGCTACCACCGCGCAGAAATGCGTGCGCGCCGGCGGCAAGCACAACGACCTCGACAATGTCGGCTACACCGCCCGCCACCACACCTTCTTCGAGATGCTGGGGAACTTCTCCTTCGGCGACTACTTCAAGGAGCAGGCGATCAATCACGCCTGGACCCTGGTCACCCGCGAGTTCGGCCTGCCCAAGGACAAGCTGACGGTCACCGTCTATTCCGAGGATGACGAGGCGCACGCCCTCTGGAAGAAGATCGCCGGCCTGACCGACGACAAGATCATCCGCATCCCGACCTCGGACAATTTCTGGCGGATGGGCGATACCGGCCCCTGCGGCCCCTGCTCCGAGATCTTCTACGATCATGGCGACCATATCTGGGGCGGCCCGCCCGGCTCGGCCGAGCAGGACGGCGACCGCTTCATCGAGATCTGGAACCTCGTGTTCATGCAATACGAGGAAGCGGCCGGCGGCATCCGCACCAACCTGCCCCGCCCCTCGATCGATACCGGCATGGGGCTGGAGCGCATCGCGGCCGTGCTCCAGGGTACGCATGACAACTACAATATCGACCTGTTCCGCGCGCTGATCACCGCCATCGCCGACCTGACCTCGGTCGATCCGGACGGGCCGATGAAGGCGAGCCATCGCGTCATCGCCGACCATCTGCGCTGCTCGGCCTTCCTGATCGCCGACGGCGTGCTGCCCTCGAACGAAGGCCGCGGCTACGTCCTGCGGCGCATCATGCGCCGCGGCATGCGCCATGCGCAGCTCCTCGGCGCCAAGGAACCGCTGCTCTACAAGCTCGTGCCTGCGCTGACCCGCGAGATGGGCCGCGCCTATCCCGAATTGCTGCGTGCCGAGGCGCTGATCACCGAGACGCTGAAGCTGGAGGAAACCCGTTTCCGCACCACGCTGGCGCGCGGCCTCACTCTGCTCGACGACGCCTCGAAGGATCTGACCGCCGGCCAGAGCCTCAAGGGCGATGTCGCCTTCACCCTCTACGACACCTATGGCTTCCCGCTCGACCTGACGCAGGATGCGCTGCGCGCCCGCGAGATCACCGTCGACGTCGAGGGCTTCGACGCTGCCATGCAGCAGCAGAAGGCCAAGGCGCGCGCCGCCTGGTCCGGCTCCGGCGAGGCGGCGACCGAGACCCTCTGGTTCCCGCTGCGCGACAAGGTCGGCGCGACCGAATTCCTCGGCTACGACACCGAGACCGCCGAAGGCGTCGTCACCGCGCTGATCCGCGACAATGCCGAGGTGCCCTCGCTCAAGGCCGGCGAGAGCGGTTTCATGCTGGTCAACCAGACCCCGTTCTATGGCGAGTCCGGCGGCCAGGTCGGCGATGCCGGCCTGATCAAGGCGCCCGGTACGGTGGTCGAGGTCTCCGACGTTCAGAAGAAGCTCGGCGATGTCTTCGCCCATAGCGTCACCGTCAAGGAAGGCGAGTTGAAGCTCGGCGCCGCCGTCGAGCTCGTCGTCGACCATGAGCGCCGCACCGCGATCCGCGCCAACCACTCGGCGACCCACCTGCTGCACGAGGCGCTGCGCCTCGTCCTCGGTGACCATGTCGCGCAGAAAGGTTCGCTGGTCTCGGCCGATCGCCTGCGCTTCGACTTCTCGCATCCCAAGCCCATCAGCGCCGAGGAGCTGCGCGAGGTCGAGGAGATCGCCAATGCGATCATCCTGCAGAACGAGCCGGTCACCACCCGCCTGATGAGCGTCGACGAAGCGATCGCCTCAGGCGCCCGCGCGCTCTTCGGCGAGAAATACGGCGACGAGGTCCGCGTCGTCGCCATGGGCAAGAACCCGGCCGGCAAGGCCTATTCGGTCGAGCTCTGCGGCGGCACCCATGCCGCGCGCACCGGCGATATCGGCCTCGTCAGCATCGTCGGTGAAGGCGCCGTCGCGGCCGGCGTGCGCCGTCTCGAAGCCATGACCGGCAATGGCGCCCGCCTGCGCCTCAACGAGGAATCGTGTCTGCTCGACGGGCTCGCGAGCCTGCTCAAGGTACCCGCCGCCGAAGCCGGCAATCGCTTGGCCGCGCTGATCGAGGAGCGCCGCAAGCTCGATCGCGAATTGACAGAGGCCCGCAAGAAGCTCGCCATGGGCGGCGGTGGCGCGACCGAGGAACCGATCCAGGAGATTGCCGGTGCCAAGCTGCTGGCGCGTGCCGTCACGGGCATCGAGATGAAGGACCTGAAGAGCCTCGCCGACGAGGCCAAGGCCCGCGTCGGCTCTGGCGTCGTCGCAATCGTCGGTGTCGCCGATGATGGCAAGGCCGGCGTCGTGGTCGGTGTCACGCCCGATCTGACCGAGCGCTTCGACGCCGTCGCGCTGGTGCGCGCCGCTTCCGAGCAGCTTGGCGGCAAGGGGGGCGGCGGCCGCCGCGACATGGCCCAGGCCGGCGGGCCGGACGGCAGCAAGGCGCAGGAAGCGCTCGACGCCGTCGCGGCCGCAATGGGCTGATGGCGACTGGGAAAAGCGGCGCCTCCATCGGTGCCCTCTCCCGCCGCGCCCTCTTGATCGCGGCTGGCCTCTGGCCGGCTACGGCTGCCGCTCAGAAGCAGCAGAAGCCCGCACCGCGCCCGTCGCAGCCCTCGCTTTCCGCGGCGCGCAGCATCATGGCCGGCGCGCCGCTCAGCGTGCTCCTGAGCAACGCACCGCAAGGCGCCCGCCTTGCCATCGCCCGGCCGGACGATCCGGCGGACAGGGCGATCGTCGTCGTCGAGTTGAAGAACACGGTGCCGAACCTGCCGACACCCGGCGTTGTCGGCACCTACGAACTGCGCCTGACGGTGGAGAAGGACGGCGCCGCCGTGATCCTGCTGCGCCAGCCGCTCGCTACGACCGAGCCGAGCGCGACCCTGGCCGCACCCGAGCGCATCAGCCGCGGTCAGGGCCTGCCAGTGCGCGGCATCGGCCCCAATGGCGAGCAGGACCGCGTGATGCTGGTGAAGCCCGACGCGCCGGCCGATGCGGACGGCCCGCGCTTCTTCCCGGCCGAGAATGTCGAGGCGATGCTGGAGGCGCCTGACCAGCCCGGCGTCTACGAACTGCGCTACGTACTGCATGCACCGCTGGCGGAGCATCGGATTCTGGCGCGACGGCCGGTCAGGATAGAGTAATTCACGGCCAGCGGGCTGCGCCCCTGTCAAAGCTCGTGCAACCTTCGACACCTATGGTGGCCCGGCAGCAGGGAGCGACCCGTCATGAATGCGGAGAGCGATGCCCATTTCTGGGATCGGACTTCCCGGCGTTACGCCCGCAGCAATATCGCAGATCGTACCGGCTATGAGCGCACGCTGGATCGGACCCGTCGGCTGCTGAAACCGCAGGGCCGGGTGCTGGAACTCGGCTGCGGCACCGGAACGACGGCGCTGCGGCTCGCGAATTGCGTGCAAAGCTATCTCGCGACGGACATCTCCCCCGGCATGATCGCGATCGCCGAGGAGAGACATGCGGCTGTCGCGATCCCAGGATTGAGCTTTCGCGTCGCCACAACGGAAACGCTAGCGCCCGATATGGGCTTCGATGTCGTTTTGGGCTTCAACTACCTGCATCTGGTCCGTGATCTGCCGGGTACACTGGACCGCATCCACGGCTTGCTTGCAGCGGGCGGGCTATTCGTTTCGAAAACGCCCTGCATCGGGGACATGAATCCGCTCCTCGGATACGGAGTGCTGCCCGTGATGCGGGCGCTCCGCCTGGCGCCCTATGCCGGCGTCTTTCGCGCGGCAGAGTTGAAGGAGCGCATAGCCGCGGCGGGCTTCGTGATCTTGGCGATGGAAAGCCACGCGGCCCGAGGGGAGGACAGACGTCCCTACATCGTGGCGCGGAAGAGCTGATCGCCGCAGACAGATTCAACGCATGAAAAAGCCCGGCCTTTCGGCCGGGCTTCTCATTCCACGCAGCGATGCGCCCGAAATCAGGCGGCCATCGCCTTGCGCATGTTGTCGCTGACCTTCTCGAGGAAGCCCGTGGTCGAGAGCCACTTCTGCTCGGCGCCGACCAGCAGGGCGAGGTCCTTGGTCATGTCGCCGGCCTCGACCGTGTCGACCGTGACCTTCTCCAGCAGGGAGGCGAACTTGGCCAGCTCGGCATTGTTGTCGAGCTTGGCGCGGTGGCTGAGGCCGCGGGTCCAGGCGAAGATCGAGGCGATCGAGTTCGTCGAGGTCTCCTTGCCCTTCTGGTGCTCGCGGTAGTGGCGGGTCACCGTGCCGTGCGCGGCCTCGGCCTCGACGGTCTTGCCGTCCGGCGTCATCAGCACCGAGGTCATCAGGCCGAGCGAGCCGAAGCCCTGCGCCACGGTGTCGGACTGCACGTCGCCGTCGTAGTTCTTGCAGGCCCAGACATAGCCGCCCGACCACTTCATCGCCGAAGCGACCATGTCGTCGATCAGGCGGTGCTCGTAGGTGATGCCGAGCTCGTCGAACTTGGCCTTGAACTCCTTCTCGTAGACCTCCTGGAAGATGTCCTTGAAGCGGCCATCATAGGTCTTGAGGATGGTGTTCTTGGTCGAGAGATAGACCGGATACTTGCGCATCAGGCCGTAGTTCAGCGAAGCGCGGGCGAAGTCGCGGATCGAGTCGTCGAGGTTGTACATCGCCATGGCGACGCCGGCCTCAGGGGCCTTGAAGACCTCCTTCTCGATGACGTTGCCGTCCTCGCCGACGAACTTGATCGAGAGCGTGCCCTTGCCCGGGAACTTGAAGTCGGTCGCGCGGTACTGGTCGCCGAAGGCATGGCGGCCGATGACGATCGGCTGGGTCCAGCCCGGCACGAGGCGCGGCACGTTCTTGCAGATGATCGGCTCGCGGAAGATCACGCCGCCGAGGATGTTGCGGATCGTGCCGTTCGGCGACTTCCACATCTCCTTGAGGTTGAACTCCTTCACGCGGGCTTCGTCCGGCGTGATGGTCGCGCACTTCACGGCAACGCCATGCTTCTTGGTGGCGTTGGCGGCGTCGATCGTGACCTGGTCGTTGGTCGCGTCACGGTTCTCGACCGAGAGGTCGTAATAGTCGAGCTCGAGGTCCAGATACGGGAAGATCAGCGTGTCCTTGATCTTCTGCCAGATGATCCGGGTCATCTCGTCGCCGTCCATGTCGACGATCGGGTTGGCGACCTTGATCTTGCTCATGCGATGACCCCTGTTCTCTCCAGATAGAACGATCCGAAACGGTGGCTCTCGGCCACGGCCCACGGCTGGGTCGCTTCCTAGAGCATGTTCCGCAAAAGTGGAAACCACTTTTGCGGCCCAGAACATGCTCAATGATTTGATTAGGCGCGAATTCTTCTCCTTCGGCTGCTTCAGCCGAAGGGAAAGCGCGCCGCGGGTTAAGGGCGGCGGGGGAAGCGCAGCTTTCGGGCAATCCAGCGGGGCAGGATTATGCTGCACCGCCGCAAAATCGGCACCTTCCGCGCCTAGCCTGACCTGCCGCTCGTCATAGCGACAGGACGAACGACGTGTTCCGTTTCATTCTCGATCTTCGCGCCTGCCTCCAGCCGGCCGCGATCCTTCTCGCGGCGACGCTTGGCCCCGCCCTCGCCTCCGCGCCTATAACGGCTGAGGAAGCCCCGGCCAGGCCGCTGCCGATTCCGCGTGGCGCGCTTGTCGACCCCGATGCCGACGTGATGGCGACCTCGTCGCTTGCGGCAGCAGACCCCGACGCCGTCGTCTTCGATCCGGCACTCGCCGCGATTGGTCGAGCGGCGGCGGAGTCGGGAGCTCATTTGCGGGCGCGGGCCCCCATTCCCGTCGACATCATCCGCAAGGGCTTCGCTGCGCGCCAGACCATGACGAGCGCGGAGCAGGATCGTTCGGTCGGCTTCAAGCTCGGTCAGGACATCTTCTCGCTCTCGACCACGCTTTCCGAGCCGGCCAGCACCGGCACGACGCGCAACGCCGAACTGCGCTGGCGGCTGGCGCAGCCCGTCGCTGGCGGAAACGGCTTCATCTGGGGCCTCGCGACCGGCGGCGGCAGCGCGCTCTATGGCAGCCCCGAACAGACCGGGGAAGCGCTCATCGGCTACCGGCAGGAGCTGTTTCCGCACCTCACGCTGACGTCACAGCTCGCCATGGCCGGCAACTATGTCTTCGCACCGGGCGACGGCCTTCACACCGCGCTGACACCGGAGATGAAGCTTTCCGTCGATCTTGCCAGGCTCGCCGACCTGCCCTGGCAGACCTCTTTCGACGTCACGCTGGCGCGCAAGGTGCCGCTCGTCGCCAGCGATTTCGAGACGCGCGGCCGGGCCATGCTCTCCCTGAAATACAAGTGGAACTGACCGCCACGGCCGCCATCGCATGGCGGCCTGCATCTTCCCCGCCTTCCCCCTGGGCGTAGGCCGCTCTAGCCTCGCCCTATGACACATCCGACCTCGACCAAATTCGCTCTCGTCACCGGCGGCACGCGCGGTATCGGCGCCGGTGCAGCCCTCGCTTTGGCTCAAGCCGGCTATGACGTGCTCGCCACCGGCCTGACCGAGGAGGAGGTGGCGGCGGCGCCCGCCCATCCCGCGATCCGCCATGCCCGCCTCGACGTCACCCGCGAGGATCAGGTCGCGGCCATCGTCGCGACCTGCCCTCGCCTCGACGCGCTGGTGAACTGCGCCGGCATGATCCAGCGCGGCGGCAAGGAATTCGAGATCGACGCGTTCCGCCTGACCATCGAGGTCAATCTCAACGGCACGATGCGGGTGTGCCTCGCCGCCAAGGACAAGCTTGCCGCCAAGGGCGCGGACAAGGCCGGCGGCGCCATCGTCAACATCGCCTCGATGCTGACCTTCCACGGCTCGCCCTTCGCGCCGGGCTATGCGGCCTCGAAGGGTGGCATCGGCCAGCTCACCAAATCGCTCGCCGCCGCCTGGGCGCCGGACGGCATCCGCGTCAACGCGGTCGCGCCGGGCTGGATCGAGACCGAGCTCACCCGTCCGCTGGTCGAGGATGCCGAGCGCTCGGCGCCGATCCTTGCCCGCACGCCGATGGGCCGCTGGGGCAAGCCGGGCGATGTCGGCGGCGCCATTGCCTTCCTGCTTTCGGACGCAGCCCAATTCGTCACCGGCGCGATCCTGCCGGTCGATGGCGGCTATCTCGCCGTCTAGGAAATCCGATTCCCGCTCAAGAACTTGGACCGGGAACATGAAGCGAATTGTGCACGGATTGAATCAGAACATCAGCACGGGAGAGACACCATGAACACGACGAGCCCGATGCCCGTCGCGGCCACGCAGGAGGAGCGCTGGACGCCCTACCGCCATGCCCAACCGAAGGAATCGCCGCCGGAACTGATCGTCCCCAACGTGATCCCGACCGACGAGCGCGTCTGGGTCCCGGTCGACGACGATGTCTGGTTTCGCCCCCTGCTCCTGTGCACCTCGCGCGGTTACTGGATGAACCTGCTCAAGGTCCGCCGCGCCGGCGTGCTCTCGCGCCATCGTCATCCGCTGCCGGTCCATGGCTACGTGCTCAAGGGCCAATGGCGCTATCTGGAACACGACTGGGTCGCGACCGAAGGCTCCTATGTCTACGAGGCACCGGGGGAGACCCATACGCTGGTAGTCGATCCCGATGTCGAGGAGATGATCACCATGTTCCAGGTGAACGGCGCGATGATCTATGTCGATCCGGACGGCAAATGCCTCGGCTATGACGACGTCTTCACCCGCATCGACAAATGCCGCGCGCATTACGCCCGGAACGGGCTCGGCGCAGAGTATGTCGATCAGTTTATCCGGTAACGCTTCCCGTCATGGTCGGGCTTGTCCCGACCATCCACGTCTTTACCGATGCAGGGCTGTGTTCAAGGCGTGGATGCTCGCCACAAGGGCGAGCATGATGGTGCCTGAAGAGCTCAACGCTTCAGCTTCGCCAGCTCGACCGCCGCGCGCAGTTCGATATGCGCCAGAACCTCGTCGAGCCGCGGGTCGTCCGTGGTCTCGCGCCGGAGCGACAGCGTCGTGCGCAGTCGCTCCAGCTCGGAGGGCAGCACCCGCCCGGAAAGCAGCGCCGCCTTCAAACGGTCGAGCCCGTCGAGCAGGTCATGCCCGCGCCTTGCCTGCCGGCGCTTGCGGTCCTGCGAGTCCTCTTGCGCCTGCACGGCGAGCAAGGTGTCGAGCGGCCCGGCCGCGCTGACGCCGCTGTTGCGGGTCGCGGTCGTGGATTCCTGCGTCGGAAGCGTGAAGGCCGCGCCGCTCGAGCGCCTCGCGGAACTGGCCGGGCCGGCATTCGAGATGGGCGCGCGCTGGTCGATCCTGATCATCGGCGGCCTCTGGAGCATCGGACCGAAAAGTGAATGCCACTTTTCGGACGAATCCGATGCCATGATTAGGATCCAGATCGTCACTTAACGACATCAGACGATCTGGAAGGGTTAACGAACTCTTGCCGGAAGACGGTTAACAGCCGGTAAACTGCCCGGCAGAAACTGCCGCCCCGGCAGGAAGCGCAGGCTCCGCGGGGGCCTCCCCAACATGCCGCCGAACTGCAAAGGACTGACAAACAAGGCTTTTCAAATTCGAGCGGTTTGGCATGGCCCTCGCAAGGGCTCGGGCGAGTTCAACTACCCGCTGGTGCCAGACGCATGTTCCGCAACCCCGCCCTGAAGACGCTGCTGAAGCCGCTGGCCGCGATGCTGGCCGTGGTCGTCGGCCTGTCGTCGCAGCCGGTGTTCGCACTCTCGCGCATCAAGGACCTCGCCTCGGTCGAAGGCGTCCGCACCAACCAGCTGCTCGGCTACGGTATCGTCGTCGGCCTCAACGGCACCGGCGACACGCTCAACAACACGCCCTTCACCAAGCAGTCGCTCACCGCGATGCTGGAGCGTCTCGGCGTCAACACCCGCGGCGCCAACATGCGCACCGCCAACGTCGCCGCCGTGATGGTGACGGCCAACCTGCCGCCCTTCTCCACGCAGGGCACGCGCGTCGACGTCACCGTCTCGGCCATGGGCGACGCCAAGTCGCTGCAGGGCGGCACGCTGCTGGTCACCCCGCTGCTCGGCGCCGATGGCGAGGTTTATGCGGTGTCGCAGGGCCCGGTCGCGATCTCCGGCTTCTCGGCCGAGGGCGACGCCAGCAAGATCACCCGCGGCGTGCCGACCGTCGGCCGCATCGCCAATGGCGGCGTCGTCGAGCGCGAGATCGACTTCGCGCTGAACAAGCTTCAGACGCTGCGCCTGTCGCTGCGCAATCCCGACCTGACCACCGCGCGCCGCATGGCTGCCGCGATAAACGAATTCGTCGGCGGCGACTCGGCCGAGCCGACCGATCCCTCGACGGTCGTCCTGCAGATCCCCGCCCGCTTCAAGGGCAACATGATCAAGCTGCTCACCGATATCGAGCAGCTGCGCGTCGAGCCCGACCAGCTCGCCCGCATCGTCATCGACGAGCGCTCCGGCATCATCGTCATGGGCAAGGACGTCCGCGTCTCCACCGTCGCCGTGGCGCAGGGCAACCTCACCGTCACGATCAGCGAGCAGCCGCAGGTTTCGCAGCCCGAACCGCTCTCCCGCGGCCAGACGGTCGTGACGCCGCGGACCAACGTCAAGGTCGATACCGGCGGCGGCAACAAGCTCGCCCTCGTCCGCGAAAGCGTGACGCTGGCCGAGCTGGTCGACGGGCTCAACGCGCTCGGCATCGGCCCGCGCGACCTGATCTCCATTCTCCAGGCCATCAAGTCGGCAGGCGCCCTGCAGGCCGAAATCGAGGTGATGTGATGACTGCTGCCCTCGCGCTTCCCGCCGCGAACCTCGCGCTCGGCGTCGCCGGTAAGGTCGTCGACGGTATCGCCAATGCGCTCGACCCGGCCAAGGCCAAGGCGAAGAAGCAGGCCGACGATTTCGAGACCATGTTCCTCGAGCAGATGACCGACCGGCTCACCGCCAGCGAAGGCACCGAGGGCCCGCTCGGCGAGAACGGCACAGGCGGCGGCATCTGGCGCTCCCAGCTCAGCCAGCAATACGCCAAGCAGATTCAGAAGGCCGGCGGTATCGGCCTCTCCAACCAGATCATGCGTGACCTGCTCAGCCTCCAGGAGCAGGCCGCCGGCGGAGTTCAGAATGCTGGCAGCTAAGCCTATCCTCGACGAACGCCCGCGCATCGCCGACGCCCTCAGCGCCCGCGCCTTGGTCGAGGCCGTGTTGGAGGCGCTCGGCGCGCTTTCGCATCTCGTCGGAGAGGAGACGGAGCTGGTCCGCGCCGGCCGCCTGCCAGAAGCCATGACCCGCGAGCCGCGCAAGACCGAGCTCGCCGGCATCTACATGCGCGGCGTCGAGCAGGTGAAGCTGAATGCCGTGGCCCTCGCCCGCTTCGTGCCCGACCAGGTCAAGCGGCTGAAGGACGCCCATCTCGCCTTCCAGGGCCTGATCGAGACCAACCAGATCGTACTGGCGACGGCGCGCGCCGTCTCGGAATCGATCGTCCGCGACCTCGCCGCCGATGCCAACAAGCCGATGCGCGCCAATGGTTATGGCCCGGCCGCGACCGTCGGAGCCGGCGTCTTTGCGCGCCCCAATTCCGGTCCGCTGGTCGTTTCGCGCCGGCTGTAAGCGACGTAGCGTCGGGAGAACCGGCCCGCCCGGCGCCGAAAACGGCAGCGCCTTGGTATATAAAGGGTTTACGCGCCGGCTGCGCCGGAAACCCTAAAGATTTACCTAATTTCTTGACTCTGGATTCAATCTTTTCTGCCATTCTCCCCAGTGTCGGGTAGTCTCGTCCTGATCCCGGCACCTGGTGAGAACGGCGCGACGGCGCCGTGAACGACTCCAGAAGGAGTGGTCATGGATTTTGGCAACGCACCCAGGCTCGCAGCCGTGACCGGCGCGGCGCCCGTTTCCCGCGCAGACGTAACGGCCCAGGCCGGCAGCGTCGCCGTGGAGCTCCCTCCCGAAAAGACCGTGCAGTCCGCCCCTGCAGGCTCCGCCGTCAATGTCGAGGTCCGCGCCGAGACGCGTGACGCGCAAAGCCGCGCCAATGGCGAGCGCCGCGCCCAGGCGAACGACCAGAACAATCGCGCGGCGACGCGCACCGCAGACGATACGGTCGAGCGCAAGCTGATCATCGATCCGCAGACCCGCGCGATCGTGCTTCAGAAGAAGGACCCGCACACCGGCGAAACGATCTCGCAATTGCCGGATGAGGTCCTTTTGAAACTGCGCGCTTATTCGCGGGAACTCACCGAGCGGGCACGCGAATCCGCAGAGGCTCATCATCAGGTCGAACGGACGGCCTGACGGCCGCCTCCCCCCTTCCAGTGCATGTCAAGCCGCCCGCGCCCCGCGCGGGCGGTTTGCGTTTGGGCGCTCTGCCAAATCCACCACCGTTAGAGACTGCTTAACCACGCTCCGACAAGCCACCGATCCGTCTCAATTCGCCGGCTGAAATTTACCTCTTGTTACGGGCTGGGACAGCAGGGTCGCCCCGTCGCAGCCAGGATGGCTTCGACGCCAGAAGGCACCATCCCAGAAGGGTTTTTTCCATGTCGACGATTTCTCTCTCTGCTGGCGTTCGCGCCGCGCTCGGCTCGCTGTCTTCCGTCAAGGCCGACGCCGCGACCTCGCAGTACCGTCTGTCCACGGGCAAGAAGGTCAACTCCGCAGTCGACGATCCCGTCAACTTCTTCACCGCTGCCGGCCTGAACGATCGCGCCTCGCAGCTGACGAAGAATCTGGACGGCATCTCGAACGGCATCCAGACCATCACCGCCGCCTCGCAGGGCATCGACTCGATCACCAAGCTCGTGTCGTCGCTGCAGTCGACCATCAAGCAGGCTCAGGCCGACAACGCCGCCAACCGTCCGACCAAGGCCGGCACGGCGCTTGCCACCGCGGCTGAAGCCGCCGCGACCAGCAAGAGCCTGAAGGACGTTACCCTCGACAAGGCTCTCGTCGACGACAACGCGACGGGCACCGACAACGCGGCGACCGCGAGCGCCAAGGGCAACCTCGGCATCGCGAGCACCACGACCAACCTGGCCCTGACGATCACGGCCGGCAACACGACCTTCACCTCGACCTCGCTGACCGCCACCTCGACGGTTCGCGATCTCGTCAACGAGATCAACAAGTCGGGCATCGCGACCGCTTCGATCGACGATTCCGGCAAGCTGAACGTCACCGGTGCGGGTTCCGACACGCTGAAGATCGGCCTCGGCGCCGGTGCGAACGCCGGCGCTGCCCTCACGGATGCTCAGGCGGGTGGTCAGAACACCGCTCTCGGCCTCGCCGCGACGGACTACTCCACCGGCATCTCGGCCTCGGGCAACTCGACCGTTCGCTCCAACCTCGTCAACCAGTTCAACGATCTGACCAAGCAGATCGACCAGCTGGCCAAGGATGCGGGCTTCAACGGCAAGAACCTGCTGACCGGCGACAAGCTCTCGGTGGTGTTCAACGAGAAGACCGGCACGAACCAGTCGAAGCTCGACGTTCAGGGCCAGACGATCACCGCTGCCAATCTCGGGATCGACCAGGCCGTCAACGGCACTGCGACGACGGGTCAGTTCAACATCCAGGACGACGCCTCCCTGTCGACCATGGCTGACACGCTGACCGGCGCGCTCTCCTCGCTGCGTTCGACCTCCTCGTCGCTGGGCGCGAGCCTCTCGACGGTGCAGACCCGCCAGGATTTCACCAAGAACCTGGCCAACACCCTGACTGCCGGCGCCGACAACCTCGTCTCCGCCGACACCAATCAGGAAGCGGCAAACCTGCTCGCCCTGCAGACCCGCCAGCAGCTGTCCCAGACCGCTCTGTCGCTGTCGAACCAGGCCGACCAGGCGATCCTGCGCCTGTTCTGATCCTTCGTCCGCAGAAGCGGGCTGCCTGCAGGACGCGGGCCGAAGAACCGAAGCGGCGGAGCGAAAGCTCCGCCGTTTTTTTTCGTTGAAGGGGGGTGTAACGGCCGCCGAGCCCAATGGCCGCGGAGAAACCGCGGCATTAACCATTTCTTATCCTTAACAAAGCATTGTCGGCCCCGAGATCAAACCGCAAGCGCCGAATCGCGCTGTAGGGGACCGAACGATGGCCAATCCGATTCTAACCAGCGGCGTCAGGCAGAACCTTCTCACCCTGCAGCAGACCCGCGACCAGCAGTCCGTCATCCAGAACCGCCTCTCGACGGGTAAGAAGGTCAATTCGGCCATCGACAACCCGGTGAACTATTTCACCGCGCTGGGCCTCAACGACCGCTCGGGCGCCCTCACCGGCCTGCTCGACGGCATCTCGAACGGCATCCAGACCATCACCGCCGCCTCGCAGGGCGTCGATTCGATCGCCAAGCTCGTGCAGTCGCTGCAGTCGACGATCAAGCAGGCGCAGGCCGACACCGCCAGCAACCGCCCGAACGTGATCGGCAGCGCGACCAACGGCACGATCACCGTCGGCGGCAAGATCGGCGGCAACACCTATACCGGCAACAAGAGCGCCAAGGACATCGCCCTCGACACGACCCTGGGCGGCGCCGGCGCAGCGGCGAGCTACAACTCGACGACCGGCGTCACCACGGACGCCTCGCTCGGCCTGGGCGCCAACATCACCCTGTCGATCAAGGCCGGCGACACGACCTTCGTCTCGACGACCCTGACCGCGACCTCGACGATCCGCGACGTCGTCAACGAGATCAACCGCTCCGGCATCGCCAATGCCTCGGTCGACAGCAGCGGCAAGCTCAACGTCACGGGCACCGGCTCCAGCACCCTGCAGATCGGCATCGCCAGCAACGCCAGCGCCGCGACGGCGCTCGCCAACTCGCAGAGCGACACGCTCAGCCAGAACGACCTGCTCGGCTTGCCGCTGACGACGGCCAATACTGGTATTCCGGCCGCCGCCGGCAACTCGACCGTGCGCACCAACCTGATCAACCAGTTCAACGACCTGACCAAGCAGATCGACCAGCTGGCCAAGGATGCCGGCTTCAACGGTAAGAACCTGCTGTCCGGCGACAAGCTTTCGATCATCTTCAATGAGAAGACCGGCGCCAACCAGGCCAAGCTGGACGTTCAGGGCGAGACCATCACGGCCGCCAATCTGGGCATCCTGCAAGCCACCAGCGGCACCGCGACCACCGGCCAGTTCAATATTCAGGACGACAACGCCCTGAACAACATGGCCGATATTCTGACGGGTGCCTTGACCTCGCTGCGCTCGACCTCCTCGACGCTCGGTTCGAGCCTCTCGATCGTGCAGACCCGCCAGGACTTCACCAAGAACCTGTCGAACACGCTGACCACCGGCGCCGACAATCTGGTGGCCGCGGATTCGAACGCCGAAGGCGCCAGCCTGCTGGCCCTCAACACCCGCCAGCAGCTCTCGCAGACCGCGCTGTCTCTGGCGAACCAGGCCGATCAGGGCGTGCTCCGGCTCTTCGGCTGACGCCGAAGCCGCCGCCCGCCCTCCCCTCCAGCCAGAAGGCAGGACCGCCATGGCCCTCAAGGTCGAGCTCAAGCCGCGCGAACGGATCATCATCGGCCAGGTGGTGATCCGCAACGACGAGCAGCGCACGCGCTTCTTCATCGAGGGCGAAGCGCCCATCCTGCGCGAGAAGGACATTCTGACCGCGGCGACCGCCGATACCCCGGCCAAGAAGATCTATCTCGCGATCCAGCTCATGTATCTGGCGCAGGATCCGACGCACGAGCACGAGACTTATTTCCAGCTCGTGCGCGATTTCATCAACGCAGCGCCCAGCGCTCTGCCGCATATTCACGAGATCAATAACCGCATCTTAAGCGACGACCTCTACAAAGCTCTCAAGGCGGCCAGAAAGCTGATCGTCTATGAAGCGGAATTGATCGAGAATGCAAAACGGGTTTAACGCCTACGCCGCCGCTGCCAAGGCAGCCCAGTCCGTCGTTTCGCCCCGCGAGCTCGAAGCCTCCCTTCTGATCAAGGCCGCCATGCGGCTCCAGACCGTCGCCGACGACTGGAGCCTGAGTGACCGTGAGCTCGACGAGGCGCTGACCTACAACCGCCGCCTCTGGACCCTGCTGGTCTCCGCCGTCATCGCCGAGGACAATCCGCTCCCGGTCGGCATCAAGACCAACATCCTCAGCCTCGCCAATTTCATCTTCAACCAGACCTTCAGGATTTCGGCGGATCCGCAGCCGCAATCCCTGGGTGTGCTGATCAACATCAACCGCGACATCGCGGCAGGCCTGCGCGGGCGCTGAACCGCCAGCCGGTCGCCACACCAAACGAAAACGCCGCCCTTTCGGGGCGGCGTTTTCGTTTGGGAGAGCTTCCCTCGCTGCGTTCAGAGATAATTCGTCAGCGACAGCTTGGAGAGCATCGAGGTCACCTGGTAGCTCGCCTGCAATTGCGTCTGCAGCGAGAGGATCTGTGTCGCGACCTCTTCGGTCGTGACGTTCTCGACGCCGGACAGCGTCGTGGTCAGATAGTCCTTGGTGCTCTGGTGGCGGTCCTTCGCGCTGGACAAGGCCGACTGCGCCGA
The DNA here is from genome assembly GCF_945957345.1 of uncultured Allobosea sp. GTDB lineage: Bacteria > Pseudomonadota > Alphaproteobacteria > Rhizobiales > Beijerinckiaceae > Allobosea. The sequence continues at coordinate 34,361 of NZ_CAMFKW010000019.1, forward strand.
GCCGAACTCGGTGATGATCTCCGCCGGCTTCTGCGTCGAGCCGCCGAAGCCGAGCTTGTCGCCGACCCGCTCCGCCATCGCGTTATAGCGATCCTGCGAGTTCGGATCGCTCGCCGGGAATGTTTCGCTCAGCATGATGCCGAACTGCGCCAACCCGGTACGGAAGGCCCCTTCATTGGCCCGTGCACCGACGCCGGTCGACTGGCCCTGGTCGAGCTGCACGATCGCGGTCGTACGCGCGGAAGTCGGCGCGATCGTGCGCGTGTCCAGCGCAGGATCATTCTTGTCGAGCGGCGGAATCCCGTCATCGCCCTTGTACCAGATGACGGTGGTGTCGCTCGCCCCCACCTTGGTCGGCGGCGCCGTCGCGTTCTCAAAATCCGGCCCCGGAACGCGACGGGGGGGATTGTTGACGCTGCCGTCGAAGAAATCCTGCGCCGCTACCTGAGACGAGGCGGCCGAGAGCGTCGTCTTCGCCTCTTTGCCGAGCCCGGCCTCGAGCGAGGTCTTGAGGTTCGCCGCCGTTGCGTTGACGTCGGCACCGATCTCGAAGGAATCGGCATCGGAGCCGGTCGTTCCCGGTGCGCGTGCCGTCAGCGTGACCTGTGTCTGGGTGCCATCCGGCAGGTTCAGGTTGACCGTGACCTTGTCGCCGGGCAGCGGCTGGCCGGTAACGGAGAGCGAAAAGGCCGCCCTGCTACCCGAAGGAAGCGGCGTCTGGGCCGTGACGGCGACCCCGGCCCCGGTCGAGCTGACGCCGCCGATCTTGAAGCCGTAATCATGGTCGCCATCCGCCAGGGTGACGGTCGTGGGTCCAGCCGTACCGGTCGTCAGGCGGCCGAGCCCGTTGCTGCCCAGATCGGCGCGGCGGCGTTCGTCGATAAGCTGCTTGAGCCCGGCCTTGCCGGCCCCATCGCCGTTGATGATCGTGTCGAAACTCTCGACCGGTGCGGTATCCGACGTCTTTCCGGAAAACAGGTAGCGGCCGTTGACGTCGGTGCTCAGCAGGTCGAGCACCTGCTTGAACTTGTCCTCCGCCAGCAGTTGCGGCGCCGTCCGTCCGCTGGAGGTCTGCACATAGCTGTTCGAGCGCATGTCGTTGCGCGAGTCGCTCGCCAGCTTGGCGAAGGTGGACGCTGCATCCGCCTGGAGCTTCAGGTTCACACCGCTGAGCTGGATGCCCGAAAGCAGCGAATCCAGCGACGAGATCTTGCTGTTGAGATCGAGGCTGATGCGCCGGTCGATGCCGAGGTCGCCATAGCTGGTGCTGCGCTGCTTGGTATCGAGCTGGCGTTGCAGGTCGTCGAACTGGGCCCGCGTCGAGACGAACTCGTTGGGCTTGGCCGCGCGGTAGGCGCCGGTTCCATAGGCTGTGATGGTCATCGCGGCCTCACACTCTCATCAGCACGTCCATCATCTCCTTCATCGTGGAGATGACGCGGGCATTGGCGGCATAGGCAGTCTGGAGTTCGATCAGCATCGACATCTCCTGGTCGACATTGACCTGAGACGTCGCCTGAAAGCGGCTCTGCACCGAGGCGAGCGCGACCTGCTGACCTTCGTCCAGGCGCTTGGCCGCTTCGACGGCCTGTCCCTGCGAGGAGACCACGCGCTGAACGAAATTCGCCACCGTCGTGCTGGAGGTCGCAGTGTTGCCGTCCGGTCCGGACGCATTGGTAATGGCGCGCTGGCTCTGCGTCAGCCGGTTCAGCATAAGCTGCGGCCGGGTGAGATCGCCCTGCGCAGTCGGCGGCGAGGTATTGTAGGCGACCAGCAGCGAGCGATCCGCGATCAGGGCCGGGTTGACCGTGATCCGGGCGGCATATCCGGTGGTCTGAGAACCGCCGTCATAAGAGCCGGTGAACGCGTTTCCCGAAGGCCCGTCGACGAAGAACGGCAGCTCGGGCGTCCCGCCCGCGGAAGCCAGGACCGAATTCGTCGGCCGCGCGGTCAATCCGACGACATCGCGCGTCCCGGCCGCGCCGTCATCGACGATGCGCAGCGTCGAGCCGGTGTTCGAGACGGTGAAACCGGTCCCCACCGCCGCCTGCATCTGTGCGGCGACGGAAGCGGGGCCGCCCGAGAAATCGATGCCGATGACGCGATTGTTGGCATCGCCGCTGGCCGAGGCCGGCAAGGGCAGCGACGCCGCGGAGTCGACGCGCACGAAGGTGAAGCGCTGGGTCTGCCCGCCTGGGGTGACCTTGTAGTCGAGCGTCACCGAATTGCCGGATTGCAGACCCGTCAGATCGACATCGAAGCCGGTGGCTGCTCCCGCCGTGGCGGGAGTGCCGGCAATCTCGCGGTCCGAGAGCGCCTTCGACATCTGCGCCGCGATCTCGTCGAGCTGCGCCTGGGCCTGGACCAGCGTCTTGTCGCGCAGTTCGATATTGGCCGCGATCTCGCCCGAGCGGAAGATCCGGTTGGCGATCGCGTCCGACGTGTTGCCGGACGCGTCGACGATCTTGATCGTGCCGACGCCGCGCTTGGCGGGATCGATATCCCACTGGTCGTCTGGCCCGATCCCGGCATGCTCGTCGAACTTGAAGGTGACGGCCGCCGTACCGTCGAAGAGCTGCGTGCCCGAGCCGGTCACGACACTGACCGAGCCGCGCGCATCCTCGGTCGTCTTGATGTCGACATACTGCGACAGCTCGGACAGGATCAGGTCGCGCTGGTCCTTGAGGCTGGCCGTCGCGCTGTCGTTCGGGCTGCCGACGATGCGGGTATTGACCTTCGCAAGCGCGCCCAGCAGGTCGTTGACCTTGGTGACCGCGCTGGAGATGCCGGTCTCGGCCTGGCTGCGCAGGGCCTGCACACCGTTGGAGAGCGTGTTGAGCTGACTGGCGAGCTGCGTCGCGTTGTCGAGCACCTGCGAGCGCAGGCTGTAGGATGAGGGGTCGTTCTGGAGCGACTGCAGCGCGCTGGTGAACTTGTTGAAGATCGTGTCCAGCGCCGTGGAGCTGCCGGGCTGGCCGTAGAGCTTGTCGAGATTGGACAGAGAATCCGCGCGCGTCGAGGTATAGGCGGCGCCGGAGGCTTCCTGCCAGAGCTGGTGCTGGACGATCTTGTCGAGCAGGCGCTGGACCTGCGTGCTCTGCACGCCGATCGTCAGCCCGGTCAAGCTGTCGGCGGTCGAGACCGTCCGCCGGACATAGCCCGTCGTTCCGGCATTGGCGACGTTCTGCGAGACGACGCCGATGCCGACCTGCGCGGCGTTGAGTCCGCCGATCGCGGTGTTGAGGGAAGTGCTCAGACCCATCGCCAACTCCTGTCGCGAGAAGCGGCCCTCCTGGGCCGCAGCTTAGGCAGATCCGCCGCTCAGCGGATGATGTTGAACACCGAGGTCAGCATCTCCTGCGCGGTGGTGATGACCTTGGTATTGGCCGAGTAGGCCTGCTGGGTGACGATCATCTTGGAGAATTCGTCGGCGATATCGGTGTTCGATTGCTCGACGCTGCCGCCGACCATCTGCGAGGTGCCGAGACCGATGATCGGCGGGCCGGATTCGATCGTCTCCTCGAAGGCGCCGCCATCGAGCCGCTTCAGCGAATTGTCGGCATTGAACCGGGCAACCGAGACCTGCGCCAGCGCCACGACCTGGCCGTTGCTGAAGGTGCCGACCACCTGGCCCTCGGCCGAGACCGACACGCGGTCGAGCGTGCCGGCGGTATAGCCGTCCTGGCGGATGCTGCGCGCGTCGATCTGGCCGCTGACATCGCCATTCTGGGTCACGCCATTGCCGCCGGTGGACACATTGATGCCGGTGATGGTGGTTCCGTTGATGGTCATAGTCGGCAGTGTGATGTCGCCGCTCGCCGGGCTGACCATCTGGCCGGTGGTACCGAAGGTCACGTTCTGCCCGGTCTGGACATAAGCAACCTGGCTGGCGCCGGTCGCGCTGGTATCCTGCGCGACGAACAGCCCCCAGGTACCCGTGGTCGGAGGCGTCGCAGTCGAATCGCCGTTGTCGATCTTGCCCCAGCGCATCTCGACGCTGGTGGCCTTGCCGAGCGCGTCATAGACCGTCACCGAGCCGCCGGGAATCGAGGTCGCCAGGAAGCTGGTGATATTGTTGCCCATCACCGCGGCGTTACCGGCATAGGGGTTCGGCGACGTGCCGGCCGCGGTAACCGAGGCGGGGTTCAGGAACTCTGATCCGCCCTGCGTCTTCTGCGTCGTCGCCGGAACCGCAGGAATATTGGCACGGTACTCGATCGAGGTCGTGGCCTTGGCCGGGAACTGATCCTTGGTGATCCGCAGCACGTCCGGCTGCGTGCCGACAAGCTGACCGGTCACCTGGTCGATCTTCAGGCCCTTGAGATAGTAGCCCGCGCCGTTGACGAGGTAGCCGTTCGCATCGAAGTCGAAATCGCCGCGCCGCGTATAGAGGTTGGAGTTGGCAAATTGCGTGTTGGCGCCGACGCCGCTCGCGCGCTGGTCGACCACGAAGAAGCCGTCGCCGTTGATCGCGATATTGGTGTCGATCTTGGTCGGGTTGAGATCGCCCTGGATCGAGTTCGTCGCCCGGCTGAAGGCCTGGACCGAGCCGGCGACCTGGCGGTTCAGCGCCGCATCCGGCACGAGATCGGCAAAGCTCGTATCGACGCGCTTGTAGCCCGCCGTCCGCGAATTCGCGATGTTGCCGGAAATGTTCTCAAGCGCATAGGACTGCGCCGTCATTCCCGAAACCGCCGTGGTCAGCGCACTGAAAACACCCATGGAACCCTCACCTCAACCGACAGCCCCCGAGGGCGGCCCACAACTCGAGGCAAGGTTCTGCACGGCGCATGCCATGCGCGGCTTCGTGCTATTTCAAGGAGTTGGATCGTTTACGAAAGGTTTAGCGGCAGTCCGAACCGGGCAGAATCGCCTCCTGCCGGCAGATTCTGCCGGGTTCAGGCTTCGTCGCCCCGGCCAGCCCCGCGCCAGCCGCCGAGATCGCCAGCGACATCGGACAATGTCGGCGGGGTAGCCTCGACGAAGGGCAAGGGCCGGCAGACCGCGAGCGCAGCAAGCCCGATCCGGGCCGTCAGCATGCCGTTGATCACGCCCTCGCCGAGCTTGGCCGAGAGGCGCGCGGCAAGCCCCTGCCCGACCACTTGCTGGATCACGGCATCGCCCGCCGCCATGCCACCCGTAAGCACGAGATGGTTCATCACCTGCCGCGCCAGACGGAGCAGGCCGAGCGTGCCGGGCCGCCCGGCATAGATGCCGGCGATGGAGCGCAGCAATCGCGCGCAGGCGACCAGCACGAAGATCACATCGACCAGCGCCCGCGGGCTCACCGCCGTGACCAGCGAGACCCGCCGTGCCGCCTGCGCGATCTGGGCCGTGGCGAGCGCATCGAGCGGGGCAAGCAGGCTGCGCTCCGCCACCGTCAACACGTCGCGCGCGGCGAAGAGCTGCGGGAGCGCCTCCTGCAAGGCGGCACGGCCCTGCGCCGTCTGCGCCCGTCCCTTGTAGAGCGAGACGAGTTCGCCCGCGATGGCCCGGCCCTCGTCGGGCGTGCCGGTCGCCAGAGCCGCGACGGCGCGCTCGCGCAAAGCCTCCACCTTGCGCTCGCGCAGGATGTCGCGCAGCACCCGCGCCAGCATGACCAGCAGCGCCAGCGCCGCGACGGCCGCGCAGGCCAGCGCGGCATAGCCCAGCGCCGGATTCTGGCTCATCAGCGAGCGGATGGTGTTCTCGGCCCAGACTCCGGCCGCCAGCGCCAGGAAGCCGGACAAGCCGGCCACGAACAGCGAGCCCCAGGAGAAGCCGCGCTTGGCTTTGATGGGAACTGCCGGCGCGGCGGCATCGATTGGCTCGCTCTCCGGCATGATCGCGAGATCGCCCTGCCGCAGCGGAGCCTCGCCGAGCGGCTCGCCCGGCTGAGCGTTGTCGAGGCGGATCGCGCGCGGCGCCTTGCTCATCGCGAAACCCCGTTCATGCCAGCTTGTCGCCGATCAGGAATTCCAGCGCACGGTCGAGGCGGATCTGCGGCGGCGGCTTGAGGCGCCCGCCCGCGTCGGCTGCGACCAGCGGCGGCCGGAAGCGTGGCGCCCGCACCTGCCAATGCACCTTGGGATCGAAGATCGCTTCGGGCCGCTCCGGCAATTCGCCGGGGAAGATCGCCGCTTCCGCGACGCCGTCGAAGACCTGCCCGTCGATCGTCTCGCCCGCTTCCGGAACGCCGGCGATGGCCGGCAATTCCTCGCGCCCTTCCTTGATCCGGACCTCATGCGTCGCCCTGACCGCAGCCAGCGCCATCGCTTCCACCGTTGCGCCGGCTCCTTGTGCCCGCGACAGCGCCCGCCCGACCAGATGCGACATCACCGCCGCCAGCCGGTCGTGGCTCGAATGGTGGATATGATCGGCCTTGGTCGCGGCGAAGAGCACGCGCTCGATCCGCGGTGCGAACAGGCTCGTGAGCCAGGAATTGCGCCCGACCGAGAAGGCCGTGAGCGCCTGCCCCAAGGCGGTTTCAAGATCGGCGAGGGCCGGTGCCCCGGCATCGAGCGCAGCGAGAACGTCGACCAGCACGATCTGCCGGTCGAGCCTTGCGAAATGATCGCGGAAGAACGGCGTCACCACGACGCGCTTATAAGCCTCGAACCGGTCCGCCATCAGCGCCGCAAGCGTGCCCGGCCGTACGTCCCGATCATGGCCGAGATCGAGCGGCGCGAAGGTCAGGGCGGGTGACCCCTCGAGATCGCCCGGCATCAGGAAGCGCCCCGGCGGCGTCACAGCCACGGCCTCCGGATCGGCACGCAACCGGGCGAGATAGCCCTTGAACAGATCGCTCGCAGCTTCCGCCGCAAGCTCATCCGGTGCTCCGTCCGGGTTCCGCCCAGGCAAGTCGGCAAGCCACTCCGCCGCAGCCTCGCGCCGATGGGCTTTGCGAGCGTCAGCCACCGCCTGCGCCGACCATGCCTTGTAGTCCTGCCCGATCAGCGCGAGATCGAGCAGCCACTCGCCGGGATAGTCGACGATGTCGAGCGTCAGCGTCGCCGGCCCCTTGAACCAGCCGGCGGCCCGCTCGTAATCGATCTCGACCCTGAGCTCCGAGATGCGCCGCGTCGATTCCGGCCAGCGCCGGTCCTGCCCGTTCATGGCGGCGCGATGCGCCTCGTAAGGAAAGCGCGGCACGTCCGGGTCGGGCTGCGGCACCAGACGCACGCGGGCGATCCGCCCCTCGGAGGCAGCCTTCAGCACCGGCAGCTTCGCCCCCTCGATCAGGTTCTGGATCAGCGCGGTGGTGAAGACCGTCTTGCCCGAGCGCGACAGTCCGGTGACGCCGATCCGCAGGCGCGGGCGCGCAAGCCCCAGCAGACTGTCCCCGAAGGCAAGCGCTGCGTTGCGAGCGCTGTCGAGATAGGAGGTATCGCTCACGGCGCCGCAGCGCTCATTCGTCCGGCCCCTCACCAAGTGATCCAGGCGTGACGAAGCGATCGAGCCGGCCTTCGCGCGCCGCGACCGCGTACCAGTGCTCGACCGCGAAATCGATCACAGCAAGCCCGCAGGTCGGGTATTTCTGGCTCATCCGCGCCGAGGCGTAGCGGTCACCATGGCCGGTCAGCAGATGGGCCAATTCCTCGAAGCCGGGATTATGGCCGATCATCAGCAGCGTGCGGACTTCGCCCTCGACTTCCTGCACGACATCCAGCAGGCGCTCGACCTTGGCCTCGTAGATGCGCGGCTCGTATTGCGTCGCCGGCTTCTCGGGCAGCATCGGCGCGACCATCTCCCAGGTCTCGACCGTGCGCTTGGCCGGCGAGATCAGCACGAGATCGGGCAGGAGCAATTCATCGGCAAGATAGCGCCCCATCACCGGGGCGGCCTCGCGTCCGCGCGCCGCGAGCGGCCGGTCGCGATCGGCCACACCCGTGGGCCAGTGGGACTTGGCATGGCGCAGAAGCATGAGGCGTCGCATGGAGAGAACCTAGCGATGACGGAGCCGATTTGCGAGGGGCAGTCTCAGCGACTCTCGCGCCGCGCCATGAAGGCGAGCTTCTCGAACAGCGAGACGTCCTGCTCGTTCTTGAGCAGCGCTCCGTGCAGCGGCGGGATCAGCTTGCGCGGATCGCGCTCGCGCAGCACCTCCGGTCCGATATCCTCGGCGACAAGCAGCTTCAGCCAGTCGAGCAGTTCGGAGGTCGAGGGTTTCTTCTTGATGCCGGGCACCTCGCGCACCTCGAAGAACAGGCGCAGAGCCTCCTCCATCAGGCGCTTCTTGATGCCGGGGAAATGCACCTCGACGATGGCCTGCATCGTCTCGGCATCGGGGAAGCGGATATAGTGGAAGAAGCAGCGGCGCAGGAACGCATCCGGCAATTCCTTCTCGTTGTTGGAGGTGATGATCATCACCGGCCGCTGCGCCGCCTTGATCGTCTCGCCAGTCTCGTAGACATGGAATTCCATGCGATCGAGTTCCAGCAGCAGGTCGTTCGGGAATTCGATATCGGCCTTGTCGATCTCGTCGATCAGCAGCACCGGGCGCACCGGCGCCTCGAAGGCCTCCCAGAGCTTGCCGCGCTTGATGTAGTTGGCGATGTCGGAGACGCGGGGGTCGCCGAGCTGGCTGTCGCGCAGGCGGCTCACCGCGTCGTATTCGTAGAGGCCCTGCTGCGCCTTGGTCGTCGACTTGATGTGCCAGGTAATCAGCGGCGCGCCGAGCGCCGCCGCGATCTCTTCGGCCAGCACCGTCTTGCCGGTGCCGGGTTCGCCCTTCACCAGCAGCGGACGCTCCAGCCGGATCGCGGCATTGACGGCGACGGTGAGGTCCTCTGTCGCGACGTAGTTTTCGGTGCCGGCAAAGCGCATGGACGGTCCTTCTGAACGATTGGCGGGACGCTATCCCATTCGTCTCGCGCGCGGAAACCGCTTTTTCGCCGGGGGCATCTTAGCCCTCTCGCCTAAAGGCTCGCACCGCAAGGCGAATTTCTGCCGGTCATGACGATTCCAAGGTTGTGCTGCGCCGCCGCAAACCGCAAGAATTGCAGACGCATCCCGCAAGCCCTCGAATCGCAAGGCAGCCCTTTGGCCGGCACAGTCGACCCTTCCGTCTACAAGGATGCCGTCGTCGTGCTCGCGACGGCCGGCGTGGTCGTGCCGCTGGCCAAGAGCCTCAAGGTCAACTCGATCATCGCCTTCGTCGCCTGCGGCGCCCTGCTCGGCCCGTTTGGCCTCGGCGGGCTGGTCTCCAAGGTCCCGCTGCTGAGCACGATCACCGTCTCGAATGCCGAGGCGCTCGCCGGGCCGGCCGAGCTCGGCGTCGCTTTCCTGCTTTTCGTCATCGGGCTGGAGCTCTCCTTCGAGCGTCTGATGACGATGAAGCGCCTCGTCTTCGGCCTCGGCCTCGGACAGGTCGGGTTCTGCGCCGCCGCGATCGGACTTTTCGCCTATGCGCTCGGCCAGCCGGCGGCGGCCGCCCTCATCATCGGCTTTGGCCTCGCCCTGTCCTCGACGGCGATGGTGGTCGAATTGCTGGCGGCGAAGAAGCGGATGACGACCTCGGCCGGTCGGTCCAGCTTCGCGATCCTGCTGTGCCAGGACCTGGCCGTCATCCCGCTGCTGTTCCTGATCAGCGTGCTCGATTCGCAGAACGGTTCGGGCTCCCTGCTCGCCGGCCTGGCGCAGGCCTTCATCCAGGCTTTCGTCGCGATCGCCGTCATCGTCGTCATCGGCCGGCTGGCGCTGCGCCCGCTCTTCCGGCTGGTCGCCTCGACCGATTCGACCGAGAGCTTCATGGCAGCGACGCTCTTGACCGCGCTCGGCACCGGCCTGATCGCCGCCACCGCCGGCCTGTCGATGGGCTTGGGCGCCTTCATCGCCGGGCTGCTCCTCGCCGAGACCGAGTTCCGCCGCGCCATCGAAGTCACGATCGATCCGTTCAAGTCACTGCTGATCGGCGTCTTCTTCCTCACCGTCGGCATGGGCGTGAATCCGGCCGATATCGCGGCCCATCCCTTCGCCATCGTCGGCGGGGCGATCGGCCTCGTCCTGGTGAAGGGCGCCCTCATCTTCGTGCTGGCCCGCCGGTTCCGGCTCGCGCCTGCGACAGCGCTGGAAACCGCGATCATGGTCGCGCCCGGCGGCGAATTCGCCTTCGTGCTGCTCAATGCCGCGACAGGCGCCAAGCTGATCGACCCCGGCGCCACCAGCATCGTCCTGACTGCAGTCTCACTCACCATGGTCGCCCTGCCGCTGCTGGCACGGGTCGCCCGCAACCTCGCCCAGAAGCTCGCTACCCCCGTGGCTCTGCCCGACGAGGCTGCGGTCCTGCCGCCGGACGACCATGCGCCCCGCGCCATCGTCGTCGGCGGCGGACGCGTCGGCCGGCTCGTCGGTTCGATGCTGGACGAGCACGGGAAGTCCCATATCGTCATCGACTCCGATGCGACGCTGATCACGGCGCAGCGTCGCGCCGGCCGCCCGGCCTATTACGGCGATGCGACCAAACCCGAATTCCTGCGCCTGTGCGGCCTGGAGGAAGCGACGGCGCTGATCGTGACGATCGACAATTCGCGCGCCGTCGATGCCATCGTCCTCGCCGCCCGCTCGCTGCGGCAGGACATCGTCATCGTCGCCCGCGCCCGCGACGCGGCGCATGCCCGCCATCTCTACGAGATCGGCGTCAACGACGCGGTGCCCGAAACCATCGAGGCCAGCCTGCAATTGTCGGAAGCCGCGCTGGTCGGGCTTGGCGTGCCGATGGGCCTCGTCATCGCCTCGGTTCACGAACGGCGCGACGGCTTCCGCGCCCAGCTCAAGCCGGCAGGCGCCGCGGCAGCACGCGCCCTTCCACGCCACGCCCGCTCGCGAAGGCTGTAAGCGTCGTGGCAGCCGGAGTTTCCGGCTCGCGCGGGAAATAGCCGGCCTCACGCGCCACGCGCCGGATATGCCCATAGAACTGCGCCGCGCTCGCCGCCCAGCTATGGCGCGCCGCGAATTCGAGGCAGGCCTCGCGCGGCACCCTGAGCGCCCGCATGGCGGCGCTGCGCAGATCCTCGTCCAGCACCGCGGCCCCGCTGCCGGCAAAGACGTCGCGCGGCCCCTGCACCGGGAAGGCGGCAACGGGCAAACCGCTCGCCGCCGCTTCCAGCAAGACTATTCCGAAGGTGTCTGTCAGGCTTGGGAAGACGAAGACATCCGACGACGCATAAATCCCCGCCAGCTCCTCGCCCTCCTTCAGGCCGAGGAAGCGGGCCTCGGGAAAGGCCCGTTCGAGATCGGCCCGCGCCGGCCCGTCGCCGACCACGACCTTGCTGCCTGGCAGCTTGAGCGACAGGAAAGCCTCGACATTCTTCTCGACTGCGACGCGGCCGACATAGAGGAAGATCGGCCGCGGCAGGTCGAGCAGGCTCTGCGGGCGCGGATGGAAAAGGCTGAGATCGACGCCCCGCCCCCAGCGCACCAGCTTCTCGAAGCCCTGCTGGCGCAGTTCTTCCTCCACCGTCCCGGTGGAGACCATCACGGCGGCCGCAGGACCGTGGAAGCGGCGCAGCAGCCGATAGCTCCAGCTCTCGGGTATCGGCCAGCGTGCCGCGATATATTGCGGGAAGCGCGTATGGTAGCTCGTCGTGAACGGGCGCTTCTGGGCAAGGCACACCGCCCGCGTCAGCCAGCCGATCGGCCCCTCCGTCGCGATATGGATATGATCGGGCGCGAAATCGGCGATCCGCGCGGCAAGCGTCCGGCGCGTCGCCAGCGCCAGCCGGATATCGGGATAGCTCGGCAGGCCGACCTGATGGAAGCCTTCCGGCGTCAGCGCGTGGGCCGTGATGCCGAGGCCAGGCGCCGCCGCGATCATCTGCTCCAGCGAGCGCACGACGCCGTTGACCTGCGGCCGCCAGGCATCGGTCGCGACCAGCACGCGCATCACGCGGCCTCGATCAGGTCCCGGACCGGAGCCGGCCGTGCCGGCACTGATACAGGCACCGCAGGCGTCGTGTTCAACCGGCCCTGCGGCCAGCGGATCAATTCGAAGCGACCGTCCTCGTGCTCGACGAAGGCGGTGCAGCTTTCGACCCAGTCGCCGGTATTGATATAGGTCAGGCCCTCGATCTCGCGCTGGGCGGCATGGTGGATATGGCCACAGATCACGCCGTCGGCCTTGTGGCGGCGCGCCTCGGCGGCAAGGCAGGTCTCGAACTCGCCGATATAGTTCACGGCATTCTTGACCTTGGCCTTGGCCCAGGCCGAAAGCGACCAGTGCGGCAGGCGCAGGACACGGCGCACCCGGTTGATCGCCATGTTGAGCGCGAGCGCGACCGTATAGGCCCAGTCGCCGAGCAGCGCGAGCCATTTGGCATTGCGCACGACGAGATCGAACAGGTCGCCATGGATGACGAGCATGCGCTTGCCGTCGGCCGCCTCGTGGACGATCTCGTCGACCAGCGTGATGCCGCCGAACTGCAGGCCGGTGAAGTCGCGCAGGAAATCGTCGTGATTGCCGGTGACGTAGATCAGCTTCGAGCCCTTGCGCACCTTGCGCAGCAGCTTCTGGATCACGTCGTTATGAGTCTGCGGGAAATACCAGCCGCTCTTCAGCCGCCAGCCATCGATGATGTCGCCGACGAGATAGATCTGCGGCGCATCATAGGCGCGCAGGAACTCCAGCACGAGATCGGCCTGGGCCCCACGGGTGCCCAGATGCAGATCCGAAATGAAGATGCTGCGGACCCGCTTGGTATCGTCCTCGTCGCTCATGCCGGAAAGCCCCTGCTGCTGCGATGCGAGGGCCGTGTGTCTGATTTGCGTTGCGCTTTGATGACGGCGCGGCCAATCCGTGCTCAGGGTATAAGAGCCTCCGACAAAATCCTGAGGGGTCTCGATGGGCATTGGAGGAGCCGAATGCCAGGAGGAGCGCGCAGCCGATATCCATCGATATCGGCAAGTCGCTCCGACGCCGCAGGCGGCCCTCCAAAGCCCACCTTCGGCGCCGGGAATTCGACCGCCCGCGGCGTCGCGGCGCTTGCCGATACCAACGGTATCGGCTTCACCCCGCTCCTGGCGGAGCGGACGAATTGCCGGCGTCGAGACCCCTCAGGATTTTGTCGGAGGCTCTAAGCCTCGAACACCTCCACGCTGATCGGAGACCATCATGGATCTGGGAATTGCCGGCCGCACGGCCATCGTCTGCGCCTCCAGCAAGGGGCTGGGCCGCGGCTGCGCCGAGGCGCTGGCGCAGGCCGGCTGCACCGTCGTGATCAACGGTCGCGACGCCACCACCCTGGAAGCCACCGCCGCCGCGATCCGCGCTGCAACCGGCGCGACGGTCGTCGCCGTCGTCGCCGATGTCTCGACCAAGGCCGGCCAGGATGCCTTGCTGGCTGCGGCACCGAACCCCGACATCCTCGTCAACAACAATGGCGGCCCGCCGCCCAAGCCCTTCCGCCAGGTGACGCGCGAAGGCCTGCTCGAAGGCATCGTCCAGAACATGGCAACCCCGCTGGAGCTGGTGCAGCGCGTCATCGATGGCATGGTCGAGCGCGGCTTCGGTCGCATCATCAACATCACCTCGGCGAGCGTCGTGACCCCGCTGACCGGGCTCGACGTCTCCTCGGCCGCGCGTGCCGGCCTCACGGCCTTCCTCTCGGGCGTCGCCCGCGAGGTCGCGCATGCCAATGTCACCATCAACAACATCCTGCCGGGCGTCTTCGACACCGACCGGATCAAGGTCGCGACCACCAAGGCCGCGGAGATGCAGGGCATCAGCATGGACGAGGCCGTGAAGCGCAGGCTCGCGGCGGTGCCCGCCGGCCGCCTCGGCACGCCCGACGAGTTCGGCAAGCTCTGCGCCTTCGTCGCCAGCGCCCATGCCGGCTACCTCACTGGCCAGAACTTCCTGATCGACGGCGGCGCCTTCCGCGGCACGTTCTGACACAAGCCCCACACCAATGGCCTAGCCGGGTTGCAGAGTTCACGCTTCGCTTCCCGGATTCGACATGATCTAAAGAGGGACGGTTTCGCCCGAAACCGTCCCAGCTCTCCGGCCGCGCGCTTTGTCCCCTCTTCTCGGCATCACCCTCAAGCTGGTCTCGGCGCTGGCCTTCACGCTGATGTCGGCCGGCATCAAGTCGATCTCGACGCGCTATCCGACCGGCGAAATCGTCTTCATCCGCTCCTTCTTCGCGATGATCCCGCTCCTCATCTGGCTGGTATGGCGCGCCGAGCTGCCAGCCGCTCTGAAGACCAGCAACCTGCGCGGCCATCTCAAGCGCGGCATCATGGGCTCGACCGGCATGTTCTGCGGCTTCGCGGCCCTGCAGTTCCTGCCCCTTTCAGAGGCTGTCGCGATCGGCTACGCCGCGCCGCTCGCAGTGGTGGTGCTGGCCGCACTCGTCCTCAAGGAACGGGTCCGCATCTATCGCTGGACGGCTGTGACGATCGGCTTCGTCGGCGTGCTCATCATGCTCTCGCCACATCTGGGCGCCGGCACCCATCCGGTCGGCAGCAATGCCGCGATCGGAGCCATGCTCGGACTTGCCGGCGCCTTCTGCTCGGCCTTCGCCTCGGTGGAGGTGCGCCTCCTGACCGCGACGGAACGGACAGGCGCCATCGTCTTCTACTTCATGCTGCTGACCAGTCTGCTCGGCCTCACGACCATCCTGCTCGGCTGGCATATCCCAGACCTCCGGGATGCCGTGATGATGGTGGTGATCGGTATTCTCGGCGGCCTCGGCCAGATCCTGATCGTCCAGGCCTATCGCTATGGCGACGCCTCGCTGGTCGCGCCCTTCGAATACTCGACCATGCTCTGGGCCGTGGCCATCGGCTGGTTCTGGTTCGGCGAATGGCCGCCCCTGACGATCCTGATCGGCGCCACCATTGTGATCGCCTCGGGCATCTACGTGATCCTGCGCGAGCGCCAGCTCGGCCTCGCCCGCCGCGAGCAGCGCGAGGTCGGCCCCAGCCGCATGACCTGACCGCCGGAGAACCGAAAGGTCTGCGTCAGGCACAGTTCGCTTGTTCAAACGATCGTCCGCCGTTACAAACGACATCACAGTCGAAAAGGGGCCGGACGGATGGGAATCGAGACGAAAGAGCGCGGCGGGCGGGAGCTTGAATCCGGGGCTCAGGTGATCTCGGGCCAGCTCGGCAAGACCATCCAGCGCCTGCGCAAAGCGTATAATTTCTCGCTCTCCGACCTCGCCGAGCAGTCCGGCGTGGCCAAGTCGATCATCAGCCAGATCGAGCGCAACGAGACCAATCCGACGCTGGCGACGATCTGGCGGCTGTCGCAGGCCCTCGACATCTCGATCGAGCGCGTGCTCTCCAGCGGCGAGGAAGAGCCCTTCATCGAGAAGACCACCCGCGCCGACACGCCGATCCTCGTCTCCGAGGACGGCAAGCTGCGCCTCGCCATCGTCGGCTGGATCAAGACGGTCGAGTGGCTGCAATGGTACGAGGTCAGCGCCGAGCCCGGCGGCGAGCTCGATTCCGAGGGCCACCAGCGCGGCTCGATCGAATCGCTCTCGGTGACCTCCGGCGAATTCGAGGTCGAGGTCGGCGACATCGTCCAGCGCGCCAAGGCCGGTGAGACCCTGCGCTACCGTTGCGACCGCCGCCACGTCGTCCGCTGCGTCGGCAACGAGGCCGGAACGGCCCTGATGGTCTGTATCCTCAAAGCGGCGGTGATGGAGTAGCCGCCCGCTCCCGCTCGGCGGAACCCGCAATCAGCTCTGCAAGGTCAGCAGGTTCGCGTCGCGCGCGAGCCGCCACTGGCCGTCGGCCTCCTTGCGCAACAGGGTCAGTGCATAGCCCGCACGACGGATGGCCTCGCCGCCCGGTGGCGTCATCTGCATCGCGATGCGGTTGCGGATGAATGCCCACTCCCCGAGGATCTTGAGCTCGACAATCTCGCTCGTACCTTCGATCCCGCTTCCGCTCGCCCCCTTCGAGAGCGCCGCGAAAGCCGCCTTCCCGAAGGGCTCCTGCCCGGGAACCATGAAGACGACATCCTCGGTCATAAGGCCGAGGACGGTATCGAGGTTGCCGCTCCGGCTCGCCGCCATCCAGGTCTCGACGACCTGCCGGATCGCCCGTTTGTCATCGTTCATGTCGTTCCTCCTTCTTCCTCTGCGCTCCGTCAGGATACCCCCTCGGTCGCGTATCGGCACAAGCTGGAGTTAACTTCTCTCGCGTAGGTAGAACTCTGGCTTGGGTGCGTGGGAGCAGTTGATCATGCCTGAAGCCGGACGCTGGCAGCACTGACGGCGATAGCGATGGATCTCGCAACCCTCTGGTATCTGACGACGGGAACGGCGCTCATCGCCGCAGTCATGACCCTGTGGGAGCGCAAGGCACACGCCCAGCGCGCACGCGAACTCGGCCTCTGGGCCACCGCCTACGCCGTCTTCGCGATCGGCTGCGTTCTGGCCATGAATCGCAACACACTTCCAGGCATAACCGGCTTCGCCGTCACCAATGTCGTGATGATGCTCGGCTATCTCGTGATGCTTCAGGGCGCCTTGGCACTGGACGGCCGCAGGCTCCACCCTCTCCTCATTGCCGGACTGCTCACCGCCATCGGCATCGCCTGGTTCTCCGCCGGCGTCGATGCGGCCGGTCTCCTCTGGAATCATGTCAGCGCATTTCCGATCGCAGTGGTCTCGGGCCTGACGGCGCTCGCCTTGCTGCGCAGCCGGACCGTACGGGCGCTGCGCTCGCGCCCGATCGCCGTCGCCGTTTTCGCCGGACACGGCCTGTTCTACGCCGCCCGTACCTTCGTCGTTCCCGTGATCACCGCGATCCATGGCGAGGACGTGCTCGCGCTCGTGGCGGAGATCACGATGTACGAGGCCGTGCTGGTCACCGTTGCGATGCCGATGTCGCTTCTGGCGCTTGTGCGGGAGGAGGACCGGGCGAGCCTCCTGGCAACCGCGCGCACCGACTTCCTGACCACGCTGAACAACCGCCAGGGCTTCTTCGAACTCGGTCCCCGACACCTGAGCGGTGCGAGCAGGGACGCCGCGCATTCCCTGCTCGCCTTCGACCTCGATCACTTCAAGACCATCAACGACCGTTACGGTCACGATGTGGGCGACCGCGTTCTCAAGCTCTTCGCCGATATCGCGCGCGAGGTGGCGGGTCAGCGGGCCATGAGCGCCCGGCTCGGCGGCGAGGAGTTCGCGATCCTGCTGCCGCAGACCAGGGGCGCGGATGCCCATGCGATCGGGCAAAGCATTGCCCGCAGCTTCACCGAGACGGCTGCGCGAAGCGACGGGCTCGGCATCCCCGCGACCGTCAGCATCGGCCTTGCCGAGACCAGCGGCAGCGAGCCCGACCTCGCGACCCTTCTGGCTGCCGCCGACCGCGCGCTCTACCAGGCCAAGACGCTTGGCCGTAACCGCATCGAGATCGCGAAGCCGGAGCGGGTCGCGCGAGCGGCCTAAAGTCCCTGTTTGGCGCTCGCCGCTTCGGTGATCAGATCCCCGAGCGGCCGTGAGCCGTCCCAGAGGGCCGCACTCCATCCTTCTCCGCGCGCCGCGTCGACATTCGCCTGCTTGTCGTCGATGAAAAAGATCTCGTGCGGCGCGAAGCCGGACCGCGCAGCGGCAGCGCGGAAGAACTCCCCCGCGGGCTTGGCCCAACCGAGCTCCGCCGCATAATGCATCGCATCGAAATGCTGCTTCAGCGCAAGCTCTCCCCAGACGTAGCGCGCACGCTCGTGTTCCTGCACGGTGGCGAGATGGAGCTTCACGCCGCTCGCCCGGATCGACGCCAGCTGCGCCAGCAGGCTTTGGTCGAGATGGGCGTCGTTCTCGAACCAGTACCGGATCAGCGCGTCGGCGCTTAGTTTCGGCGCGATCTCGGCCAGCACTGGCACAAGACGATCGCGCAAACCGGCACGGCCGAGGATGACATCCGGCCAATGCGGCGCAAAGAACGCGGATTGCAGCAGTGCCGGCGACAGGCCGAGATCGCGCTCCAGATAGGCCGCCCAGCCCCTTGGATCCGGATGCACGATCACGACGCCGTCGACATCGACCATCACAGCCTTGAAGCGCATGCCGCTCCTCGCCCGCTGCCTCAGGGCGCCTTGGCCTGCGGGCGTTCCGGTCCCTCGATTGCCGGCAACGATTTCAGGTATTCCGCCATCGCCATCCGGTCCGCCTCGGGCAATTGCGCGATATTGCGCACCACCGCAGCCATCGAACCGCCGACATTGTCGAAGCTCGGCGTGAAGCCGGTCTTCAGGAGCTCGGCGATCTCCTCCTTCGACCATTTGGCCAGCCCTTTCTCGGACTGGGTGATGTTTGGCACCCAGCCCTTGCCCTCAGGGTCCGGCCCGCCGGCGAAGCGGGTCGAGGGGACGATGGCGCCCAGTGCATTGCGGGCGGAATGGCACTCGGCGCAATGGCCGGGACCGTTCACCAGGTAGGCGCCGCGGTTCCAGGCCTCGCTCTTGGCCGGGTCGGGCCGGAACGGCGCGCGCTCGAAGAACAGCAGCTTCCAGCCGCCGACCACGCGGCGGATGTTGAAGGGGAAGCGCAAGTCATGCGGCGCAGCCTTCCCCTCGACCGGCGGCAGCGTGCGGATATAGGCGAAGAGATCGGCCAGCGCCTTGGGCGGCATTAGCCGGTAGGAGGTATAGGGGAAGGACGGGTAGAGATGCTGCCCGGAGGGCGAGACGCCCGCCGCCATCGCATCGACGAAATCCTGCACGCCCCAATTGCCGATGCCGTCGCGCGTATGCGGCGAGATGTTCGGTGCGTGGAAGGTGCCGAAGGGCGATTCGAGCGCGAGCCCGCCACCCAGCCTCCACTTGTCGTCCTGCCCCGGCGTCGCGTGGCAGGAGGTGCAGCCGCCGGCCGAGAACAGCAGCTTGCCGTTCTCGACATCCGCCGCCGGCAGAGCCCCGATCTCCGGCGAGGGCGAGACCACGCGCGGATCGGTGAGCACGTAGAAGCCCGCGAAGCCCACGACTGCCAGCAGCACGAGGGTCACGAAAAGGCGGCGCAGCAGCAGCATCGAGGTCTCCCGTCGGCAGGTCGACAGATTGGACGGGCCGGCCTCGCGTCGGCAACCCTGAAAACGCAGCAATTCCAAACTGCCCGTTTTCCAACGCCCGTGAGCCACGGATGGCTCCGCTAGACATGAAAAAGCGGGCGACCATCGCTGGCGCCCGCTCGCTCGATCAGCCGTGAGGCCGGTCACTTCTTGATGCGATAGGCCTCGTGGCAGGTGCCGCAATTCTTCGTCGCCGCACCGAATGCGGTGCGGAAGCCGTCGAGATTCGCGACGGTCGCGCCGGCGGACGCATCGGTCTCGAACTTGGCGAAAGCCGCCTTGAACCCGGCCTGATCCTCCCAGATCTTCGGTGCGGCCGTGGTCTCGCCGCCGGTCTTGGAAGAATCGGGGAACAGGGTCGGCATCTTCTTGGCCGCATCCGCATAGGTCTTGAAGACGGCCTGCGCCTTCGTCGCATCGAAGGCAGCATCGCCCTTGGCCATGGCCGCGCCCTCGCGCGTCGCCGCGCCGACGGCCTTCATCGTCTGCTGGCGCTCCGCGATCGGGTTCGACTGCGCCATCACGGCGGTGAGGCCAAGCCCGAGGCCGGCAAGAACGAGAGCAGTACGGATCATTCAGTTCCCCTCAAAGACAAGTCCGCGCGAGATGCGCAATTTCGAACTTGTCCAGATCAAACGATGATCGCAACAGAGCCAAGTCGCTTTTGCGTGAAAGAGCTTGCGGGATCGCAAGCTCTTTCTTGCATCAAAGCCGATAACCGGCCTCCTTCAGCGCCGTGAACACCTTGAGCGGCGTCGCCGGCATGTCCATAGCCTTGATACCGGCAGCCCGGTCGAGCGCATCGACCACCGCATTCATGACCGCCGGGCAGGCACCGATCGCACCCGCCTCGCCCGCCCCCTTCACACCAATGGCGTTGGTCAGGCAGCGGACATTGCGCGTCTCGAAATGGAAATTCGGGATGTCGACGGCGCGCGGCAGAGCATAGTCCATGAAGGTCGCGGTCAGCATCTGCCCGTCCGGATCGAAGCGGATCTCCTCCATCAGCGCCTGGCCGATCCCCTGCGCGGAGCCGCCATGGACCTGGCCCTGCAGCATCAGCGGGTTCAGCGTCACACCGAAATCGTCGACCACGACATAGTTGAGGATCTCCGTGCCGCCGGTACCCGGATCAATCTCCAGCTCGCAGACATGAGTGCCGTTCGGATAAGTCGCCTCCGGCGGCGTCCAGCTCTGATGGACCTTGAGCATGGCCGGCGTCGCGCCAGGCAGTGCCGCGATCGCGGCGAGGTCGAGCGACTTGTCGGTGCCGACGATCCGCACCGCACCATCGGCGATCTCGAGATCGCCCACCGCCGCCTCGAGCTTCTCGGAGGCGAGCTGCTTGAGGTTGTCGGTCAGAATGCCCGTCGCCTTGTCGAGTGCGGCGCCGCCGACCGGAATCGAGCGCGAGCCGCCGGTACCCGAGCCGGTCTCGACCCGATCGGTATCGCCCTGGACGACTCGGATGCGGTCCATCGGGATGTCGAGATGCTGCGAGACGAGCTGCGAATAGGCCGTCTCATGCCCCTGCCCGTTCGACTGCGTGCCGATCAGCACGGTGACCATGCCGTCCTTCTCGAGGATGACGGTCGAACTCTCCGGCCCGCCGCCGCCGCAGGCCTCGATATAGCTGGCGAGGCCGATGCCGCGGATCTTACCGGCCTTGGCCGAGGCCTTCTGGCGGGCCTTGAAGCCCTTCCAGTCCGCCACATCCATGGCGCGGCGCATATGGCCCTCGAATTCGCCGGAATCATAGACCGGGCCGGTCTGCGTCTTGTGCGGCATTTCCGTCGGCTTGACGAAGTTCTGGGCGCGCACCGCATCCGGCGCCTTGCCGGTCTCGCGCGCGATCGCATCGACCAGCCGCTCGATCAGATAGGCGGCCTCGGGACGGCCGGCACCGCGATAGGCATCGACCGGGGTGGTGTGAGTGAGCACGCCCCGGAACACGACATGCACGGCCGGGATGTTGTAGCAGCCCGGCGTCATCGTGGTGCCGACCCAAGGAATGAAGGGCCCATATTGCGAGAGGTAAGCGCCCATCTCGGCCGAGAGATCGACCTTGAGGCCGATGAACTTGCCCTTGGCGTCGAGCGCCATCGTCGCCGTCGCGAGATTGGCGCGGCCATGCGTGTCGGCGAGGAAGTGCTCGTTGCGATCGGCGACCCAGCGCACCGGCCGCTTCAGCTTCTCGGCCGCGATCATCGCCAGCGGATATTCGCGATAGAGGAAGATCTTGGTGCCGAAGCCACCACCGACATCCGGCGTCACCACGCGGATGCGCTTGGGGTCGACCTTGAGCACATAGGTCGCGATCAGATCGCGCATGCCGTGGCTGCCCTGGCTACCGAGCGTCAGGGTCCAGCGCTTGTCGGCCTTGTCGTATTCGGCGATGCAGGCGCGCGTCTCCATGTAGTTGGAGGCGAGCCGGTTGTTGACGACGGTGAGCGAAACCGTCCGCGCCGCCTTGGCGAAGGCCTTCTCAGTCCTCTCGCGGTCGCCCTGCTCGGCCTCGAAGGCAACATTGCCAGCCCGATCCGGCCAGACCTGCGGCGCGCCCTTTTCCAGCGCCTCGGCAATACCGGTCACAGCCGGTAGCGGATCCCAGTCGATGGCGATGGCTTCCGCCGCGTCGCGTGCCTGCGCCAATGTCTCGGCGACGATGAAGGCGACGGCCTCACCGACATGGCGCACCGTGTCGGTCGGCAGCACCGGGACCGGCAGCGATTCCGACATCTTGCCGGAGGTCGTCTTCACATGCCCCTTGCAGGGCAGATCGCCATATTGGGAGACATCCGCGCCCGTCAGAATGAGCTTGACGCCCTTCATCTTGCGCGCGGTCTCGACATCCGAGACGGCGAAGCGGGCATGGGCGTAAGGCGAGCGCAGCACGAAGGCATGCAGAGCGCCATCAGCGGGGATGTCGTCCGTATAGCGGCCGGTGCCGGTGGTCAGGCGTTGATCCTCGACCCGCCGCACCGGCTGGCCGAAACCGAATTTCATGGGACGCATGAGGCATATCCTCAGATTGGTCTGATGAAAGACTGGGGCATAAAACGCGCCACGTCAGCCCCGGCCCACCACGCGCCAGGGCTGCGTCGCACGCATCGAACTCAACGCGACATGCGCACGGCCGTCTCCGAGAGCGAGACCATGGTGTTGTAGTTGTTGACGATCCAGTTGGCGTCTTTGGCCGCGCCGCGCCGGACATCGCCCTTGCTCTTGGCGAGCTTGTCGCTGAAATCGCGCAGCTTGCCGAGCCAGGAACTGGCCTGGCTCTCGATGAAGGGCACGCCCTTCGGCTCCTTGTCCTTGAACGCGTCCATCTCACGGACGGCGCCGGCATAATCGGCGACCGCGGCGTTGAAGGACTTGAGATCGACGATCGGGCTCTCGTTGCTCGGCATCAGGTCCATGACGGCGCGCGCATTGATCATGATGTTGCGTACCTGCCAGCGGGCCGACTTGCCTTCGCGCTGCTCGATCGAGGCGAGCTCGCGCTGGTCGAGCCCGCGCTTGTAGACGCGCATCAGCGCATCGAGCTTGGAGCGCTCCTCCAGGAAAGTCTTCGCAGCCGGCACCATCAGCGCATGCAGCTTCTGGCCCTCGGCGAGATTGTCGTCGCGATAGTCCTTGCGGTCGTAATAGCGCTCGGCCTTGGTGATCAGCGGCGCCAACTCCTGATACGCCTTGATATAGCGGCCCATGGTCTCGTCGATCGCCGGCAGCTTCGGCTCGCGGGCCATCGCCTCCTCGGCCTTCTTGATCTCGCCCGCCACGTCATAGAGGCTGTAGAGCCCATAGGTGATGTAGCGCTCCTTGCCGGTCGGGCCCTTCTTCATATCGACCCAGCTGCCATAGCGCTCCCAGGACTGGATGGCGCGCAATGTGCGGTTCATCAGCCCGGTATAGGCGTTCGATTTGGTGATCGCGGCCTGAAGGTCGTCATCGGTGGCCTTGCTCATGCTGCCGGCCGGCATCGTCGCGGCGCCTTGCGCCCAGCCGGCTTGAGGAGCCGCCAGAAGCAAGGCGGTGGCACAGGCTGCGCCGTAGAAGAAAGCTCGGGTCAGCATCGTCTTATCCTTAGTCATGAGCGGCGTCGGGCGCGCGCGAAGCCTCGAGGCCTCAATCCTGCGCGACCGGCTCGCCGTGCATCAGCCAGTCCTTGAAGCCGCCGGCATAATGGCTGTCGATGTCGAGCCCGGCCGACTGCGCGAATTCGAGCGCGCGCCGCGAGCGCACCCCCGCCGCGCAGGAGAGCACGATGCGCTTGCCCGGTTCGTTCGGCAGGTCGGCCGGATCGAATTGCGACAGGGGCCGCGACACCGAGCCCGGAATATGCCCGGCAGCGAATTCATGCGGCTCGCGGACATCGACCAGCAGGATGGAGCCATCGCTCAAGCCCGCCTTCACGGCGTCGATATCGAGGTCGTTCACGATCATGGGCAGGCCACTCCAGCTCGGTCGGCGAGCCGTTGAGATAAGGAGGCAATCCCGCTGGCGCCACCATCTGCAGGCGCTCGG
This sequence comes from uncultured Allobosea sp., assembly GCF_945957345.1. GTDB lineage: Bacteria > Pseudomonadota > Alphaproteobacteria > Rhizobiales > Beijerinckiaceae > Allobosea. The sequence continues at coordinate 57,887 of NZ_CAMFKW010000019.1, forward strand.
AGATGCCGGAAACGAAAAGCAGCCGCGAAGCCTTGAGGCCGCGGCTGCCCGGTCGCGGAAAGTCCTCAGGCCTTCGGCGGAATACGCAGGACCCAGCCCGGCTGGATCAGGTCGGGATTCTTGACCGGCGGCGTATTGGCCTTGACGATCTCGGTGTATTTCGCGCCCTGGCCCTTGCCGTAATGCTCCTCGGCGATCTTCCAGAGCGTATCGCCCTTCTGCACCGTATAGAACACGGCGGCCGGAGCCTCCTTGGTCACGGCGAGCTCCGATTCGACCTGCGCCACGCCCGTCGTATTGCCGAGCGCGAGAATGATCTTCTCTGCCTCTTCCGTCGAAACGGCCTTGCCGGACACCTTCACCTTATCGCCGTCGATCTGGATATTGACGTCGGAAGGCAGGCCGTGCCCCGCAAGTTCCTTCTGCAGATCGTCGGCGGTCGCCGCCTTGGCCGAGCCGCCGAAGATCTTGGCACCGGCATCCTTGATGAAACTGAACAGACCCATTGAGCAAACCTCCTCGTGTCGCGGCGCTATCAAGCCCTGTCGGGCCGCCCTATGCAAGTCGCAGTGGAAAAGGTGTTTTGCTTGCCGGCTAGCGCCGATTGCGCATAAGCGGCCCCGAACGGCCTTTCCCGCAAGGCCAGCGGCTGGCAAGAACGTCGCGAAAGCAACCGGAGCTTCCCATGCTGACCCTCGCCCAGGCCCAGACCATTCTCCAGACCGCGCTCGGCCATGCTGAGTCCAACGGCTTCAAGCCGCTCGCCATCGCCGTGCTTGACGCGCGCGGCGCGCAGAAGGCCTTCGCCGCGCAGGACGGCACCAGCCTGAAGCGCGGCGAGATCGCGCTCGGCAAGGCACATGGCGCGGTCGCGCTCGGCGTCGGCTCGCGCGCGATTCACAAGATGGCGCTGGACCGGCCCTATTTCGTGGAAGCGGCGACCCATGCCGTCGGCGGCTCGCTGGTCCCGGTTCCCGGCGGCGTGCTGATCCGCTCGCCCGAAGGCGCGCTGCTGGGCGCGGTCGGCATCTCCGGCGATACCTCCGACAATGACGAGGCCGCCGCCTGCGCCGGCATCGCCGCCGCCGGGCTCAAGGCCGATACCGGAGCCTGATTCCACTCCGGCGCCTGGGGGAAAGAGAAGGCTCTTCCCCTTCCCCCGAGCGTCCCGCTGATTCTGTACTTTCCCCTTGCCAACCGGCCTTCGAAGCCTCATGTCCTCCGCGCGGGTTCGTTAAATCGGACAGTTTGGACCGGCTCGAAGGTAGGATCATGAGCGACGCGGCTGCTGCCAACGAAAACGAAGTCATCACCACCGACGTCGTCATCGTCGGTGCTGGCCCTTGCGGCCTCTTCGCCGTCTTCGAGCTCGGTCTGCTCGACATCCGCGCGCATCTCGTCGACATTCTGCCGAAGGTCGGCGGACAATGCGCGGAGCTCTATCCCGAGAAGCCGATCTACGACATTCCCGGCTTCCCGATGGTCACCGGCCAGGCGCTGGTCGACAACCTGCTTGAGCAGATCAAGCCGTTCGGGCCCACCTTCCATCTCAATCAGATGATCGAGGCGGTCGAGCCGACCGGCACCCCCGAGGCGCCGCGCTTCCGCGTCACCACCGATGCCGGCACCGTCTTCGACACCAAATCCGTGATCATCGCGGCCGGCGGCGGCTCCTTCCAGCCGAAGAAGCCGCCGATCCCCGGCATCGAGGCCTATGAGGCCGGCTCGGTGTTTTATGCCGTGCGCAAGATGGAGGCCTTCCGCGGCCGCAACATCCTGATCGTCGGTGGCGGCGATTCCGCCCTCGACTGGACGCTGAACCTCCAGCCGATCGCCAACCGCGTCACGCTGATGCACCGCCGCGACGATTTCCGCGCCGCGCCCCATTCGGTCGAGCAGATGCGCACCCTCGTCGCCGAGGGCAAGATGGACATGAAGCTCGGCCAGGTCACCGGCCTGAAGGGCGAGGACGGCAAGCTTGAGGCGGTCGTCTGCCGCGGCACCGACAACGAGCCCTTCGACATCGCCTGCGATACGCTGCTGCCCTTCTTCGGCCTGACCATGAAGCTCGGCCCGATCGCCGACTGGGGCCTGAACCTTCACGAGAACCTGATCCCGGTCGATACCGAGAAATTCGAGACCAGCGTGCCCGGTATCTTCGCCGTCGGCGATATCAACACCTATCCAGGCAAGCTCAAGCTGATCCTCTCGGGCTTCCACGAGGCGGCGCTCTGCGCCCAGAAGGTCCACCGCTACGTCTATCCGGAAAAGCGGCTGACCTTCCAGTACACGACCTCTTCCAGCAGCCTGCAGAAGAAGCTCGGCGTCGCCTGAGCGCGTGTTTCTTGGGTGATCGCCCAAGGAGCGGCTGGCAGCTGAGCAAGCGGCGGTTGTCATCCTGTGTGCGCCGCAGCGTGAAACGCTGCTGCGCAGACACGGGACCGCATGCCGCTTGAAGCTCCCTGCCTCACCACCTCCGCAAAGATGCCTTTTCCGGGGAACGGTCCCATGTCTGCACAGCGACATTTCATGCCGTAGCGCGCCCGGGATGACGCCGTTTGCTTGAAGGCAGAGCTCGCAAGGTCAGAGGATAGTGAAAGCCGCGGCCCCGCCGCGGCTTTTTCAATGCGCGATCGGGTCGCCGGGAATCTGCACGGCGGCCGTGCCGTTGCGCGCGGGCTGGATCTGGCTCGGGCCGAGCCCCAGCGAATTGCGCACGCTCAAGGAAGGCCCCGGCAGCATCGGCATCTCGCCCGGCGCGGCGACGATCTGCGGCCCGCTCTGCTTCGGCGCTGGCGGCAAGGTATCCTCCGGCTCCTGCGGCTCGATGCGCGCCTTGAGCTCGGCGATCGCGCCCCAGAGCGGCTGGAAGCTGAAATGCACCTTATGCGTTCCGGCCGGCACCTGCACGGCGCGGAACAGCACATTGGCCCGCAGGATCTCGGTCTCGACGCCGTCGACCTCGGCTTTCCACCAGGGATGCCAGATGTCGTTGAGCACGACGAAGCCGGCGACCGGGGTCGTGACCTCGATCTCGACATGGGCATTGCGGTAGCGCGTCAGCTTGACCTCGGCCTGAGCCGCGACCGGCCCCTCCGGCGTCGCGACCGGCGGCTCGTTGTCGAGCAGAACGGCCTGCGTCGGATCTGTCTCCGGCCAGCGGCCCGACAGCTTCATGCTCTCGAAATCGGCGAACTGCCAACCAGCGACGAACTGTACGCGCGGCAGCGCCCGCGGGTTCTCGTAGACATAGCCCTGCTTGGTCCGGGCGATCAGGTGGAGGTCACCTTCGTTCAGGGCGTGGTCGACCTGCTCGATCGGAACGGGCGAGGCGATGTAGCGCAGGCCCAGCAGGTTCGCGAGCCGGCAGCGATAGGACGGGAAGAGCGGGGTGAACTTGCGGTCGGCCGGCTTGGCGATGCCGTCGCCGGTGCCGACGGCCTCCGAGAAGTCCTCCAGCCGCAGCGGATTGTAGCCCAGCGTATGGTCGAAGCCGTGAACCATGCCGGCATTCGGCCACTCGAAGCCCATGCCGAGCAGTTCGACCCGGTCGCGCCGCGGCGAACCCTCCGGCTGCGAGGTCAACTCCTTCAACAGCGCGATGGTGTCGTTCTTCGTGCGGGAATCCAGCACGTCATACATCTGCGGCGAGAGCGCGGTCGATTCGTTCGGGCCATTGTTGACGCCCAGATCGGCGGCGACCACGCCGGTGACAAGGACCGCTGCAGCGGCCGTGCCGAGCGCCCCGCGCCAGCGCTGCAAAGCGAAGAACGCAGCTCCCGCGACCGCAAACCAGACCAGCGCCATCGCGACCGGCTTCCAGGCATCGGCGAGATGGCCCCAGTCACGCGAAATCCCGAGCGCGAGCACGATGGCGCCGAGAACCAGCGCCGCGCCGATGAGGAGGTCGCGACGGAAGGAGGTCCCCGCCTCCGCCGTCAGGATGCGATGCAGGACATAGCCCGACAGGATCGCCGCCAGACCGCCGATCAGGAAAGTCGCGTCGGCCGGCCGGCGGAACTGCTTCACGCCGGGCAGGTAGTCATAGGTGAGGTGGAACAGCGGCGTGTAACGGCCGAGCGCGAACAGCACCATGAAGGCGAGCATCAGCGTCAGCGGGCGAACCGACCTGTCCCAGAGCCACCCGCGGGTCAGACCGGGCGCCAGCAGCAGCAGGAACGGCAGCGCGCCGAAATAGATCTGCGCCATGTTCTGCGAGAGATAGAGCACCTGCGGGTCGCCATAGGGTCCCCAGAACTCGACGGCGGGATCCTTGGCGCCATAGAGGTCGCCGACGATCGCGGAAAGCAGCGACATCGGATGCAGCGAGCCGCGTGCCGCGATCGCGAAATCGATCTCGGGCCGCGTCGTCGCCTCGGCGAAGAGCCAGGTCCAGATCAACGGCATCGCAATGATGGCAACCCCGACAATACTGGCAGCAGCGATCGGCGGCAGGCTCGCACGGAAGGCCGGCCAGCCGCCGGAAATCCAGTGCGCGACCACCATGGCCACCAGCACATAGCCGGCGAGCAGCGCGACCTGGTCGGGCTCCAGCACCATCATGCCGGCGGCAAGACCGGCGAAGACACCGGAGAGAATGGATGAGCGCTGCAGCATCCGCGCCGTCAGCCAGAAGGCGATGGCGAAGAAGGCGTAGCTCGCGATCTGCCCGACATGCTGGACGCGCCAGGCCGCCGAGGCGCCGAAGGCGAAGACCAGCGCCGCCATCAGCCCGCCTGCCGCATGCCAGCCGCGATCGCGGAAGAACAGGATGAGCGCCAGCCCGCCGGCGAGCAGATGCGCCAGCACATAGGCATCGACCTCGCGGAAGCTCGGCGCCGGCGAGATCAGGGCGAGCAGGATCGCGGGCGAGAAGATCAGCGATTGCGGATCAGCGATCTGCGGCGAGCCGGCGAAGACGTTGTGATTCCAGAATGGGGACTGGCCGGTATGGATCGCGTTGGCGAGGAACTGCACCTGCGCCTGGAAATGCGCCTTGGCATCGAACGGAATCGTCACCGCCCCCGAAAGCCAGGGCCAGCACAGGATGCCCCATGCCACGACGAAACCGATGGCCGCCAGCAGGTAGCCGGCGCCCCTTGCATCAACGCGTCTCAACTGGACCCCCACGGTCCTCGGCACGAACGGTCCCGCTTTGGGATCCTGTCTCCAGCCCTGTCAGTGGCCGGGACCATGACGCTGCGTACCTGAACCGAATCTGAACGTATTCACGCAGCCGTGAACGCGGCTGATGACAGGCTGAAGAATGCGGAAATGGGGAGGACGAAGGACGGGGTTACGGCGCCCCGAAACACACCTCCGTCATGGTCGGGCTTGTCCCGACCATCCACGTCTTCACTGGTCGAGCATCGTGTTCAAGACGTGGATGCTCGCCACGAGGGCGAGCATGACGGCTCAGGGTTTCAGCGCGCCGCCGCCAGCCAGCCCGCCAGCACCTGCCGCTCGGCCGGCGTCATCCCCGAGAGATTGTTCGGCGGCATCGCGTGGGTCATCACGGCCTGCGTCCGGATGGCACGGGCATGGATCGCGATCTGCTCCGGCTCATGCAGCAGCACGCCCTTCGGCGCGATCTGGATGCCCGGCCAGGACGGTTCCGGCGCATGGCACATGGCGCAGCGCCCTGACACGATATTCGCGACCTGGGTCGGCGGCAGCGTCATTCCTGCCGGCAAGATGGTCTTGCCCGCCTCGCTCGCCTTGAGGCCGAGCTGCTCGCGCCCGCCCGGCGAGGACGACATCGCGACCCAGAAGGCGAGCCATAGCGCCAGGATCGCCACCGCCCAGCACCACCAGGGCGACTTGGCGTGATCGACATGGCGGATGTTGAAGAAATGCCGGATCAGTGCCCCGGCCACGATCACCAGCGCCACCAGCAGCGGGATCACCGTCGAATTGGCATAGGTCACCGGATAATGGTTCGACAGCATCAGGAACAGCACCGGCAGGGTGATGTAGTTGTTATGCGTCGAGCGCTGCTTGGCGGCCTTGCCGTATTTCGGGTCGGGCTTCTCGCCGGCGACCAGCGCGGCGATCACCTTCCGCTGGCCGGGCATGATGTTGAAGAAGACATTGGCGGTCATGATCGTCGCCATCAGCGCGCCTGTATGGATCAGCGCGCCGCGTCCCGAGAAGACATGGGCGAAGGCCCAGCTCGCCGCGACGACATAGCCGAATCCGACGAGGCCGAGCCACACGTCATGCTTGCCGAGCGGCGACTTGCAGAGCAGGTCATAGATCAGCCAGCCGATCACCAGCGCCGCGATGCCGATCGCGCCTGCAGCGAAGGGCGAGAGCTGCATCACCGCCGGGTCGATCAGATAGAGCTCCGACTGGGCGTAATAGACCCAGACCAGCAGGAAGAAGCCGGAGATCCAGGTCCAGTAGCTCTGCCATTTGTGCCAGGTCAGCTCGGCCGGCATCACGGCCGGCGCGACCATGTATTTGCGCATCTCGTAGAAGCCGCCGCCATGGACCTGCCAGGCGCGCCCGCCGGTGCCGGGTGGAATATCCGGCGCCGCCTTCAGCGAGGCATCGAGATGGATGAAGAAGAACGAGGCGCCGATCCAGGCGATCGCCGTGATGACATGGAGCCAGCGCAGCATCATGCCGCCCCATTCCATCAGGTAGGCTTCGAGCATGGCGCTGTGCTCCGCGAGGACTGGTGGCCTTCCCGAATCCGGACGATGCGGCGTCGGCAATGCGAAGCTACCCTGCTTTCGCCGCCGCCGAAATCGCCTCACCAGCCCGCGTCGATTGACATCCGGGAACATGATCTTATCGCAAAAGCCAATATTCACCGACGCGACCGGCGCTCTACACTGGCCGAAAGCAGGCTCGGCCGGGACCGGCGCCCTCAGGAGACCGGATGGGACATCTTTCGACGCATGTGCTCGACACGGTCAACGGCCGCCCCGGCGCCGGCATCGCGGTGACGCTGGACCGGCTCGAAGCCGATGGTTCGCGCAAGCGGCTGGCCGAGGCCGTGACCAATACCGATGGCCGTACCGACGCTCCGCTCCTGTCGGGCACACTGGTGCCCGGTACCTATGAACTGACCTTCGCGATCGGCGCCTATTTCCGGGGCCTCGGCAACGCTGTTCCGAAGCCTGCCTTCCTCGATCTCGTCCCCGTCCGTTTCGGCATCGCCGAGCCGGAGGGCCGCTATCACGTCCCGCTCCTGGCCTCGCCCTGGAGCTATTCCACCTATCGCGGCAGCTAAAGGCTTGCACAGTACCGGTGGAAACACACCCGTCATTCCGGACAAGCCGCGTAGCGGCGCCGATCCGGAATCCATCGTAAGGCTCCGGCGTTCTATGATGGATTCCGGGTCAAGCCCGGAATGACGGTAGATTTTTTGGAAGCCCGCACGCTTCAGGACTGAACGAAAAGAGCGGTTTCATGACCCAGACCTCCTACCCCCGCGACATGAAGGGCTACGGCCGCGCGGCGCCGCATCCGCATTGGCCGGGCGAGGCCCGCATCGCCGTCCAGTTCGTGATCAATTACGAGGAAGGCGGCGAGAACTGCATCCTCCATGGCGACGCCGCCTCCGAGGCCTTCCTCTCCGAGATCGTCGGCGCCGCGCCCTGGCCGGGCCAGCGCCACATGAACATGGAGTCGATCTACGAATACGGCTCCCGCGCCGGCTATTGGCGGCTCTGGCGGATGTTCACCGAGCGGAACATGCCGGTCACCGTCTTCGCCGTCGCCAGCGCGCTCGCCCGCTATCCCGAGATCGTCGGCTCGATGCAGGAGGCCGGCTGGGAGATCGCGACCCACGGCCTGAAATGGATCGACTATCGCGATACGCCCAGGGAGCGCGAGCGCGCCGATATCCTCGAAGCGATCCGCATCCAGACCGAGCTCACCGGCGAGCGTCCGCTCGGCTGCTACCAGGGCCGCACCTCCGAGAACACCATTCCCCTGACGATGGAGGAAGGCGGCTTCCTCTACACGGCCGATGTCTATGCCGACGAACTGCCCTATTGGCTCAGCAGTCCGAAGGGGCCGCAGCTCGCCGTGCCCTACACGCTCGACGCCAACGACATGCGCTTCGCCACGCAGCAGGGCTTCAACACCGGCGAGCAGTTCTTCACCTATCTCAAGGACTCCTTCGATACGCTCTATGCCGAGGGCGAGACCGCGCCGAAGATGATGTCGATCGGCCTGCATTGCCGCCTCGTCGGCCGGCCGGGCCGCGCTGCCGCGCTCGCCCGCTTCCTCGACTATGTGCAGAGCCATGACCGGGTCTGGGTCGCGACAAGGCTCGACATCGCCCGCCATTGGGTCAGGACACAGCCACCGGCTGGCGGCTACGTGCCCTCGAAGCTGCCGAAGGCGCTCTTCACCGAGGTCTTCGGCCGCGTCTGGGAGCATTCGCCCTGGATCGCCGACGCGACCCATGATGCCGGCATCGGCGCAAGCCACGACACGGCGGAACGCCTGCACACGGCGATGGTTGCGGCCATGCGCAGGGGTACGCCGGAGCAGCAGAAATCCCTGCTGACCGCCCATCCCGACCTCGCCGGCAAGCTCGCGGCGGCAGGCGAGCTCACGCCGGAATCGACGCAGGAGCAGGCCGGCGCCGGGCTCGACCGCCTGACCAGCGACGAGCGCGTCCGCTTCACCGCCTTGAACGAAGCCTACAAAACCCGCTTCGGCATCCCCTTCATCATGGCTGTGAAGGGCGCGACCAAGGCCCAGATCCTCGCCGCCTTCGACGCGCGCTTGAAGAACACGCCCGAGCAGGAAACCGCGGCGGCGCTGGCCGAGGTCGAGAAGATCGCGCTGTTCCGGCTGAAGGACCTGCTGCCGGCGGGCTGAGCCGGGCCAAACCGGAACCCTCCTTCGATCGCGACGTTGATGCGACGCTATCGAGGAGGGCTTCTTTTCGTGTTCCGCCTGCTTCTGATCATCATCGTGCTGGTCGTCGGCTACGACGCGGTCGTCCATCAGGGCGCCTATACGCGCGACGCCTGGAACAGCATCGTCCGGCTGACCAGTTCATCGGTCGAGGGCGCCAAGGAGTTGGGCGAGCGTACGCGCAACTGATGCCCGGAATTCACAGCCTCGGTAATATGCACGGTCATCCCGGACGCAGCGAAGCGAAGATCCGGGATCCATTCCGGACCCCCAAACGGAAGCGTTCCGGAATGGATCCGGGTCAAGCCCGGGATGACGATGTGTTTCTTCACCTGCCGGCGAGAATCTGTGCCGCCGCCCGCCCCTCGACGATCCCGGCGATCGCCTCCAGCATCCGGGTGTCGTCTCCGGCGAGCCCTTCCATCGCCGCCATGCGCTGGATCACCGTGCCTGCGATCGCCTCCTCCACCGTATCTTCGGCATAGGCGTAGAAGATCGTCGCGTGCTGGCCGTCGCGATGGCAGCGGCCCTCGATCTGCTGGAGCTGGATCGCGCTGTGACGCATGTCGTGGATGACGAGCGCCCGCTCGCGCTCGCCGCCCGGCATCTCGCCGCGATGCAGCGAGATCGACTCGGTGACGGTGAAGATCACCGCGTCGAGCTGGCCGGTCTGGAATGCGATGCGCGTCTCCTCGTTCTGCGCGCCCGAGCGCTCGCCGTTGATCTCGGCCGTGCGCCAGCCGCGCCCCCGCAGAGTCTCGGCGAGTATCGCGCTGGTCTCGAGGAAGGCGACGGAGATCGCGATCTGCTCGTCATTGCCCAGCAGGTCCTCGCAGAAATCGGCCGTTCCGGGGATGCGGAGCAAGCTGGCCTTCTGCCGGAAGCGCAGATCGGCGGCCCAGCCCTGCGGCTTGCGGGTCGAGCCCCCGGCCAGTCCCAACTCCCTTCGAAACTCGCGCCAGGTCGCATCGTAGAGCTTGCGCGCCGCCGTATCGAGCGCGACCGGTGCCAACTCACGCTGCACCTCCGGCCATCCCGCGATCTCCTCCGGCCGGCGGCGCAGGCCGATCGCGTTCGGACCGCGATAAAGCAGGTCGGCCATCGCCTTCCGGTCGGCCTCGTTCGGCTCCCAGCTCCAGTTCTTCCAGCGCCCCTTGGCCCTGCCGATCTTCAATCGCTTCATCAGCCCGCGAAACCCATCGAGGTCGGCAGTGAGCATGCCCACCGCCTTGGCCAGCAGCGGCGCCAGATAGGAGAGTTCATGCGGCGATTGCCCGGCCGTCGCACTCATATAGATCGTGAAATCGGCCGCTTCCGCCATCTGCCGGCAGACCAGCCCCTGCTGCGAATTGGGATTGCGGATGCGATGCGCCTCGTCGATCACGACCAGCGGCCAGACGCGCTTCGGCCGGCCATGCTTGGCGATCTCGTTGTTCTTCGCCCGCGTCGAGCGCTTCTTGCTGTCGGCGACAGGCGCGAGCAGCGATTTCGTCTTCTCGAAATTCATCAGCGTCACGCGCTTGGCTGGCAGGCCGGACAGCGCCATGGTCCGCCGCCATTGCGGGATCGCGCCCTTCGGGCAGATCACCAGCACCTCCTCCTCCGGCATCGCCGACAAGGCGAGCCAGGCCGAAAGCGTCTTGCCGAGGCCGGTGAGGTCCCCCAGCAGGAAGCCGGCCGCGCCCTTCCCCCGCGCCGCCAGGATGGCGTCGCGCGCGGCGAGCTGGTGCGGATGCGGGATCATGGTCATGAGAACAAGGACTACATTGGGAAGCACGACGTATCGACAAAACCTCACGCCGTCATCCCGGACAAGCCGCGAAGCGGCGCCGATCCGGGATCCATGCCTGAACCTCTATCGTCCGCGTTCCGGAATGGATCCCGGGTCTCGCTGCGCTCGCCCGGGATGACCCGTGTGGGGTTCAAACCACGACACTGTCCCGCCCGGCAGGCATGACGCGCCCGGCTCTCTTGGCACTGGCGTTCGCTTCCGTCCACCGGCACTGTGCCTGCCATCGATTGGGGAGACCACGAGACCATGACCCGTGCGCAGGCGATCGCGAAAGCCCAGGACTATTTCGATTCCGGCCGGATGAAGAGCGATCTCGGCCGCCTCGTCGCGATGCCCACCGAAAGCCAGAACCCGGACCGCGCCCCGGTGCTGGGCGAGTATCTCGACAAGGAGATGCAGCCCCTGCTCGAATCGCTCGGCTTCACCTGCCGCATCCTGACCCATGCCGAGGCGCGCGGCCCCTTCCTCTATGCCGAGCGCATCGAGGACGCCGCCCTGCCGACCATCCTCGGCTACGGCCATGGCGACGTCATCCGCGGCCTCGACGTGCAATGGAGCGACGGCCTCTCGCCCTGGAAGCTCGTTGAGCGCGACGGCCGCTGGTATGGCCGCGGCGTCGTCGACAACAAGGGCCAGCACCTCATCAACATCAACGGCCTGCGCGCCGTGCTGGAGACGCGCGGCAAGCTCGGCTTCAACGCCAAGTACCTGATCGAGATGGGCGAGGAATCCGGCTCGCCGGGCCTGCGCGAGCTCTGCGAGGACGAGGCCGAACTGCTCAAGGCCGATATCCTGATCGCCTCGGACGGGCCGCGCCTCAATGCCGAGCGCCCGACCGTCTTCCTTGGCGCTCGCGGCGTCATCACCTTCGACCTGCAGATCACGGCGCGCGAAGGCGGCCATCATTCCGGCAACTGGGGCGGCATCCTCTCCGATCCGGCGATCCAGCTCGCCCATGCCATCGCCTCGATCACCTCGCCCACCGGCCAGATCCGCATCCATGAATGGGTGCCGAAGGAGCTGCCGGATGGCGTGCGTCGCGCGCTGGCTGATTGCGAGATCGACGGCGGCCCGGCCGGCCCGACCATCGACCCGAACTGGGGCGAGCCCGGCCTCTCTCCGGCCGAGCAGGTCTTCGGCTGGTGCTCCTTCGACGTGCTGGCGATGAAGTCCGGCGTGCCTGAGACTCCCGTCAATGCCGTGCCACCCAGCGCCTGGGCCCGCGTCGCCCTGCGCTTCGTCGTCGGCATCGATCCGCGCGACGTCGCACCGGCGCTGCGCCGCCATCTCGACCGCCATGGCTTCGACATGGTCGAGATCATCATGCCCGGCACCGAACGCTTCGGCGCGACGCGGCTCGACCCCGACGATGCCTGGGTCCGCTTCACAGTCGCTTCGATCGCCGAGAGCACCGGCAAGAAGCCGGCACTGCTGCCCAATCTCGGCGGTTCCCTGCCGAACGACATCTTCGCCGAAATCCTGAAGCTGCGTACGATCTGGGTGCCGCATTCCTATCCCGGCTGCTCGCAGCACGCCCCTGACGAGCACCTACCGGCCGCCATCGCCCGCGAAGGGCTCGTCGCCATGGCTGGGCTCTACTGGGATATCGGCTCCGGCAACGCGCCGAAGCTCTGATCCCCTATTCCTGCGGCTGGCGCGGATCGCGCGCCGGCGGCAGATCGATCGGCGTCGCCGGAGGACCTTCCGGCGGCGCATTCGGCGGCAATTCCGGCGGCGGCTCGGTCGGGATACCCTGCGGCGCCTCGTCCGGCGGCGATTCGACGGGAGGGGCCGGCGGAACCTCCCCCGGCGTCAGCGGCGGCGCCTCGGGCGGCGGATTCGGGATGGCCGGCGTGTTACCGGGGGCGGCCGCAAGGCCGTGATCGAGTTGCATCATGCGAAACCTGTCCTTTCGGACAGGAACGCCCGAGCCGCCGAAAGGCTCCCACCTGCTCAGGGAAGCGCTTCGAGCCCAGCCGGCACGCATGGTTGCCCAAACCGCCACCAGCGAAGCCTCAGCATCGCCAACCGCGAAGAGCAGCTGACTCTTAATCAGCGGGTCGAGCCCTGTGCGACCTTACGACTTTACGACACGCAAAAGGGCGCGATATTCGCGCCCTACTCCGGCGACCAAACTCGGCCACCGCATTCAACCATCTGATTTCAAAGGAGAGGTCGTGGTGGGTGATGTAGGGCTCGAACCTACGACCCGCTGATTAAGAGTCAGCTGCTCTACCAACTGAGCTAATCACCCATACGCCACGAAGCGTCGCCGGTCAGCGGCGTTGGCCGCGTCAGGCAGGGGGCGTGTAGCAAAGGCCCCGCCCCCTGTCCACCCATCTGTGACAGATTTTTCAAACGCGGCGAAAAAGGCTTCGCCGCGCTGTGGATTGTCAGGCCGTACGGCGGTTCAGCACGTGATAAAGCACGATCGCGCCGAATGTCGCGGTGCCGATTCCACCGAGCTCATAGCCAAAGATCGGCAGCTTCAGGTCGCCGGCGCCGAGAATCAGCGCGGTCGCGACCGTGATCAGGTTCTTCGGCTCGGAGAAATCGACCTTGTTCTCGACCCAGATCCGGCCGGCAGTCGCGGCGATCAGGCCGAAGACCACGACCGCGAGGCCGCCGAGCACCGCGACAGGGATCGTGCCGATCACCGCGCCGAACTTGGGTGAGAAGCCGAGCAGCAGCGCGATCACGCCGGCCGCGACGAAGACGAGCGTCGAATAGACCCGCGTCACCGCCATCACGCCCATGTTCTCGGCATAGGTGGTGACGCCCGTGCCGCCGCCCGAACCCGCGATCATGGTGCCGAGACCATCAGCGAAGAAGCCGCGGCCGATCAGGTGATCGAAATTGCGCCCGGTCATCACCGAGATGCCTTTGATATGGCCGAGATTCTCGGCGACCAAAATGATCGCCACCGGCACGATCAGCGTCATCGCCTTGGCGTCGAAGACCGGCGAGACGAAATGCGGCAGACCGAACCAGGCGGCAGCGCCGATCTTGCCGAAATCGATCGTCGGGGCGCCGAAGCTCGACGCGGTCAGCGCGTAGAGGATGTAGGCCGCAAGCCCGCCGATCAGCACCGGCAGGCGCTGCGGAAGCCCGCGCCCGTAGACCGCGACCAGCGCCACGGAGACGACCGTGAACAGGGCGATCCATTTCGTATAGGGGCTGGCCGAGATCATGCTGATCGCGACGGAGGTCAGGTTGAGACCGATCGCCGCGACGACGGCGCCGGTCACGACCGGCGGCAGCAGCTTCTCGATCCAGGCCGTGCCGACGCCCTGCACGATCAGGCCGATCACGGCATAGACGGCGCCGCAGGCGATGATGCCGCCGAGCGCGACCGCGATATTCGGGTTGGGGCCGGAACCGGCATAGCCGGTCGCGGCGATGACGACGCCGATGAAGGCGAAGGAGGAGCCGAGATAGCTCGGCAGCTGCCCGCGGGTGATCACGAAGAACAGCAGCGTCGCGATCCCTGAGAAGAAGATCGCGACATTGGGGTCGAAGCCCATCAGCACCGGCGCCAGCACCGTCGAGCCGAACATGGCGACGACATGCTGCAAGCCGGCGATGACCGTCTGGCCGGTCGGCAGCCGCTCGTCCGGCAGCACGGCGCCGGAGGTTTTCATTGTCCAGTTCGGAAAATAGCCCATCGGCATCGCGCTCCCCAGGGTCGCCGGGGGAGCGACCGCACCGGACGTGCAGATGAGAGCAAAAACCGAGCCGGCGCCAGATCACGCCAGCGTCATCCACCGGAATCAAGCGCGGTCAGCGTGTTGGCAGCAGCGCTGCCATCCCGTGCGCGCTGCGGCGCGTAGTGCCGCTGCGCGCACGGGACCGTTCTCAGGAAGAGGCGCCCTTTTTGGAGGCCGCGAGGAAGCGCGCCTTACGCGTCGCGCGGTCCCGTGTCTGCGCCGCAGCGTTTCACGCTGCAGCGCGCACGGGATGACACGCTTCCCTTGAGAGCGCCTCTCGACGCCTTGCGTCTTACTCCGCCGCCTGCGCGTGCAGGCGTCCGCCGCGGGCGATCAGCTTGTTCAGCGCGGCGAGATAGGCCTTGGTCGAGGCGACCAGCGTGTCCGGATCGGCGCCGCGCCCGGTCACCGACGAGCCGTCCCGCGAGAGACGCACGGTTACCTCGGCCTGCGCGTCTGTGCCCTCGGTCACGGCATGGACATCGTAGAGCTCCAGCGACACCTCATGCGGCACGATCGTCTTGATCGCGTTGAAGATCGCGTCGATCGGCCCGTTGCCCTCGACCTCTTCCGTGACGTGCTTGCCGTCGACATCGAGCTTCATCGTGGCGCGCTGCGGGCCGCGCGTGCCGGCGATCACCGTCAGCGATTCCAGCTTGATGCGGTCATGGGCGGTCGCGATGTTCTCGTCGACCAGCGCCTCGATGTCCTCGTCGTAGACATGCTTCTTGCGGTCGGCCAGCGCCTTGAAGCGGGTGAAGGCGTCCTCGAGCTGGTTGTCGCCCAGTTCGTAGCCCATTTCCTTCAGCTTCGAGCGGAAGGCGGCGCGGCCGGAATGCTTGCCCATCACCAGCGAGGTCTTGGTCACGCCGACCGATTCCGGCGTCATGATCTCGTAGGTGGTGTTGTTCTTCAGCATACCGTCCTGATGGATGCCGCTCTCATGCGCGAAGGCATTCCTGCCGACGATCGCCTTGTTGTACTGCACCGGGAAGGAGCAGGCGGTCGAGACGGCCTTGGAGATGCGCATCAACTGCGTCGCGTCGATGCCGGTATCGTAAGGCATCGCGTCGCCGCGCACGCGCAGCGCCATCACGATCTCCTCCAGCGCGGCATTGCCGGCGCGCTCGCCGATGCCGTTGACCGTGCACTCGACCTGCCTGACACCGCCCTCGATCGCCGCCAGCGAGTTGGCGACGGCCAGGCCCAGGTCGTTATGGCAATGCGCCGAGAAGGTCGCCTTGTCGGCATTCGGCACGCGCTCGCGCACCGCCTTGAACATGGCGCGATACTCGTCCGGCGTGGCGTAGCCCACGGTATCGGGCAGGTTGATCGTGGTCGCGCCGGCCCGGATCGCCGCCTCGACCGTGCGGCAGAGATAGTCGATCGGCGTGCGAGTCGCGTCCATCGCCGACCATTCGACATCCTCGACCAGGTTGCGCGCCTGCGTCACCGTCGCAGTGATGATCTCCAGCACCTGCTCCTGCGTCTTGCGCATCTGGTGCTCCAGATGGATCGGCGAGGTCGAGACGAAGGTGTGGATGCGCGGCTTCACCGCATGGCGCACGGCCTCGCCGGCCCGGGCGATATCGGCGCTGATGGCGCGGGCCAGGCCCGCAACGGTCGCGCGCTTCAGGCGGCGGGCGATCTCGGATACCGCCTCGAAATCGCCATCGGACGCAATCGGGAAGCCGGCCTCGATGATGTCGACGCCCATCGCATCGAGCGCGTCGGCGATCTCCAGCTTCTCCTCGAAGGTCATGGTGGCGCCGGGGCACTGCTCGCCGTCGCGCAAGGTGGTGTCGAAGATCAGGACGCGGTCTTTGGAGGAGCCGGACTGGGTCGGGTTGGTCATGGTTCTGCTTCCGGGTGTCGGCGCGCCGCGGAATTTTTGGGAAAGCGGGCGCTAAGGTTTTCTGTCGGCGGTTCTCGTAACTCCCCTGAGCGCCCAGGCAGCATGCCCGGCCGGCCCTCAGGGGCAGCTAAGGAGAAGAAGGCCAAGAAGCGAGAACGGAGCGCGGGCGCGCATGCCGACGACCTGCGCAGCGGCGCAGTCCTTCGTCAGGTCATGGCGGGCGGTCGAAACCACGGGCGTTCCTCAAATCGACGGGACAGGATGTAACCGAAGCACGGGGTTCAGCGCAAGCATATGTCGCATGCTTAATTGAAATAAGAACAGACGCCTTCTGTGAATTAGGATGGCGGTGCGCGATTCGGCCGGGGTCGCGCGCCACTGAATGCCGGCCTGAATCGCCGGAGCGCCGCGCCCATGATGCGCTATGACCGCCCTGTCATCGGCCTCGCCTTCTGCCTGTCGGGCCTTGCCGGCTTCGTCGACGCGCTCGGCTTCCTCAGCCTTGGCGGCTTCTTCGTCTCCTTCATGAGCGGCAACACCACCCGCTTCGCCATCGAGCTTGCGGGCCGCCATGCCGGCGGCATCCTGCTCGCCGTGACGATCCTCGGGCTCTTCGTCCTCGGCGTGGTCGGCGGCTCCCTCGCAGGCCATTTCGCCGGGCGCCAACGCAAGGCGGCGGTGCTGGGCTTCGTCACGCTGGCCCTGCTGATCTCGGCCGGCCTCGATTCGATCGGCTTCGGCATGGCCGGCGCCGGCGTGCTCGCCATGGCGATGGGCGCCGAGAACAGCGTCTTCCAGCGCGACGGCGAGGTCACGATCGGGCTGACCTACATGACCGGCACGCTGGTGAAGATGGGCCAGCGCATCGCCGGCGCCCTGCTCGGCGGGCCGAAGCTCGCCTTCCTGCGCCATTTCGTACTCTGGCTCGGCCTGCTCAGCGGCGCGATTGCCGGTGCGGTCGCTCACAGCCGGATCGGGCTCGATGCGATCTGGCTGGCGGCCGGTGCCGCGGCCCTCTTCACCTTCGTCGCTCTGTTCATGCCGGAGCGCG
Source organism: uncultured Allobosea sp. (assembly GCF_945957345.1). Classification (GTDB taxonomy): domain Bacteria; phylum Pseudomonadota; class Alphaproteobacteria; order Rhizobiales; family Beijerinckiaceae; genus Allobosea. The sequence continues at coordinate 75,175 of NZ_CAMFKW010000019.1, forward strand.
ATTGAGCGGCGGCTTTGCCGCGCCGGAGGAATCGGTCATGTTTCGCGCACGATCAGCCGGAGCTTCCCCGATGCGCGCCTCAACCGTCCTCGTCCCGGCCTTTGCCGCGCTCCTGCTTTCCGCCTGCCAGACGCCGTCCGGCGGCCCGCCCCCTGCCCCACCGCCCTCGCAGGCCGCGCCCGGCGTGACGCCGAACACCTTCCACATGCCGACGGGCACGGGCTGCTCCGGCGAGGTCGAGCGCTTCCAGGCGGTGATCGACAACGATCTCGACACCGGCCACACCACCAAGAGCGTGCATGACCGGGTCAGCGGCGAGATTTCGCGTGCCCGCTCGGCCTGTTCTGCCGGAAACGATGCCGGCGCGATCGGCCAGATCCGCGCGACCAAGGCGAAGTTCGGTTATCCCAGCTAAATCCTTCTCCCCTTCGGGGAGAAGGTGGCCCGGCGTAGCCGGGTCGGATGAGGGAAGACCGGGTGAGACGCAGTCAAGACTGCCCTCATCCGTCTGCTTCGCAGACACCTTCTCACCCGAGGGGAGAAGGAATTCCCTACGCCGCCAGCCCGCGCTTCTCCAGCAGCGCATCCGGCGTCGGCAGGCGGCCACGGAACAGCGTGTAGGCCTCGGCCGCATCGCGAACATCGCCGGCCGAATAGATGTAGCGCTTCAGCTTCTCCGCCACGGCCGGCGAGAACACGTCGCCGGTCTCGGTGAAGGCGTTGAAGGCGTCGGCATCCATCACCTCCGACCAGAGATAGCTGTAATAGCCCGCCGAATAGCCATCGCCCGAGAAGACATGGGTGAAATGCGGCGTGCGGTGTCGCATCGTGATCTCTGAGGGCATGCCGATGCGCGCGAGCTCCGCCGCCTCGAAGGCGAGCGGATCGACCTCCGCCGGGGCCTCCAGCGAATGGAAGGCGAGGTCGACCAGCGCCGAGGAGGTGTACTCCACCGTGGCGAAACCCTGGTTGAAGGTCTGGGCCTTCTCGATCTTCTCGATCAGCGCTTCCGGGATCGGCTCGCCATTCTCGGCATGGTGGCAATATTCCCGCATCACCTCGCGGGTCAGGAACCAATGCTCGTAGAGCTGCGAGGGCAGTTCGACGAAATCACGCGCGACTGAAGTGCCCGCCAGCGAGCCATAGGTCACGTCCGAGAGCAGGCCGTGCAGAGCGTGGCCGAATTCGTGGAACAGCGTGCGCGCATCGTCGAGCGAGAGCAGCGCCGGCTTGCCTTCGGCGGGCTTCGCGAAATTGCAGACATTGACGATGATCGGCCGGGTCTCACCGTCGAGCTTGCGCTGGCCACGAAACGCGCTCATCCACGCGCCGGAGCGCTTCGACGGCCGGGCGAAGTAATCGCCGACGAACAGGCCGATATGGCGCCCGCTCGCGCGCTCCGTCACCTCGAAGATGCGCACGTCGGGGTGATAGCCCCGAAGCTCCGGCCGCTCCGCGAAAGACAGCCCGAACAGCTTGCCGGCAACGTCGAAAGCCGCCTGCCGGACGCGGTCGAGCTGGAGATATTGCTTCAGCACGGCCTCATCGAGCGCATAGGTCTTCTGCCGAACCTTCTCGGCATAATGGCGCCAGTCCCAGGGGCGGATCGGGCCGTTCTCGCCTTCGCTCTGCGCCAGCGCCGCAAGATCGGCGGCCTCGCGCGCCGCGCGCGCCTTCGCCGGCTTCCAAACCAACTCCAAGAGCCCGCGCACATGCTCCGGCGTCTTCGCCATGGCGTCGTCGAGCTTGAAATGCGCAAAGGTCGGATAACCTAGGAGCTTCGCCTTCTCGGCCCTGAGCTTCACCATCTCCGCGACGATCGCCCGGTTGTCGCTTTCGCCACCATTCTCGCCGCGCTTGCTCCAGGCGATAAAGGCCTCCTCGCGCAGGTCGCGACGGGTCGAGAAGGTCAGGAAGGGTTCGATGATCGAGCGCGACAGCGTCACCGCGTGCTGGCCGGGCTTGCCGCGATCAGCGCCGGCGCGCGCCATCGCCGCCTTCACGAAGTCCGGCAGGCCGGCGAGGCCCGCCTCGTCTTCGATGAACAGCGCGTAGGACGATTCATCCTTCAGCACGTTCTGGCTGAACTGCGTGCCGAGCCCCGCCAGCCTCTCGTTGATCGCGGCAAGGCGCTTCTTGTCCTCGGCATTGAGCTTCGCGCCGGAGCGGATGAAGCCCTTGTAGCTGCGCTCCAGCAGGCGCGCCTGCTCCGGGTTCAGGCCGAGCGCATCGCGCCGGGTATTGACCGCATCGACGCGGGCGAACAGCCCCTCGTCCATCATGATCGCCGACCAGTGCCGCGAGGTGATCGGCGACATCTCGCGCTCGATCGCCTGCAAGGCCTCGTTCGTATCGGCGCCGGTGAGGTTGTAGAACACGCCGCCGACCCGGCTGAGTGCCCGCCCTGCCCGCTCCAGCGCCTCGATCGTGTTGGCGAAATCGGGCGCAGCCTTGTCGGCCACGATCGCCGCGATCTCGGCCTTGTGCTTGGCGAGCGCCGCCTCGAAGGCCGGGCGGATATGCTCCGGCTTGATCGCCGCGAAGGGCGGCAGCCGGAACGGCGTCTCCCAGCGCGTGGCGAAGGGGTTCTCCGCCGGCAACGCAAGAGCCTCGGGATAATTGGCTTCGGGACAGGCGGTCTCGGCGGAGCTCATCGGGTCACTTTCGCGGAACGGGCAGATCACTCGCCGTCGAACATATGTGCGAGATAGCGGCGCATGAAGGGCGGCATGTCGTGCTTTTCGGTATCAGTGAGGTCGCGCACGATGACGATGTCGGAAAGCTCCTCCTCCTTGAGATGCTTCATCCGCTCCAGCATTAATGCCCGCGCCTCGTCGGCAGGAAGATCGATGCGGACCTCGCGCATGAAGGCGATGCGACCCTGCTCGACCAGCGCCGTCCAACCCTCGCCAACCTGAAGCTCCTCGACGCGCAGCCCGGTCTCCTCGCCGAGTTCGCGGGTGACGCTGCCGGCAAGATCGAGCGTGCCGTCGGGGCGTGCGTCGTCGCGGTCGGGCGTGCCGGCGGCGAAATAGACCTTGCCGGCATTGGCGGTGTGGTCGCCCATCTTGCCGCAGAGAAAGGCGCCGTCATTGGCCCTGAGCGCCGCCATCGCGAAACCGTTGCGAACGATCGGACCGGGATAGCCGACATCGCGCCAGGTCAGGAAAGCCGCGTAATCGGTCTCGAAATAGCCGGCCTCGAACACCCCATCATGGATCGCGGCGTGATGCTGGAGCATGACGCGACCATTGAACATCGCCGGTTTGTCGACGCTGATCTCCGCCCAATGCGCCGCGATCAGCGCGGTGTTCTCGCGCGCGAAGGCCCAGTCATAGGCCTCGATCCTGGCATCGACCCGCGACAGCCGAATGATCGTGCTGTTCTCCACGCCATTTGTCACAGCAGCACGCCCTCGCTGACCACGACAGCTGACCCGCCGATCCGCGCCGAGACCAGCGCTCCATCGCGCACGCTCAGCTCCAGCGTGATCTGCGACGGCCGTCCCATCTCGTAGCCCTGCTCGATGACGAGGCGGTGGTCCCCGTCCCCGGGCTTGTCATAGGCCATGACCGCGCCGGCGAAGGCGGCCGCGGCGCCACCGGTCGCCGGATCCTCCTCGATGCCGGCCCCCGGCCAGAACATCCGCGCATGAAAATCGTGGCCAGGCTCGGTGGTCTCGCGGGTGTAAAGGAAGGCCCCGCCGTGGCCGAAGGCTGCGGACCAATGCCCGCGTTCGAGACGCGCCCGGCCGATCGCCTCGCCACTGGCCACCGGAACGCAATGAAACGGCACGCCCCCGCTGAAGAGCGTCGGCACATGCGCCCCGAAGCCGACATCGCCAGCCTGAAGCCCAAGCGCCGCCGCGATAGCAGCGGGCGTCCCGGTCTCACCCGCGCGCTCCGGCAGGCGCGGCAGCGTGAAGGTAGCATGCCCGGCATGGCTGCCCTTGATCGAGACGGCGCAGGAGACCAGCCCGACCTTCTCCTCCAGCACCAGCATGTCGGCGGGCCTGCCCTCGGCCTCGTCGGTCAGCGCCAGCCAGACCGCGGTCCCGACCGTCGGATGACCGGCAAAGGGCAGCTCCCCGCCAGGCGTGAAGATGCGAACGGAGGCGCGATGTTCGGCCTTCTCGGGCGGCGCGACGAAGACCGTCTCGGACAGGTTGAACTCCCGGGCGATGGCCTGCATCGCCTCGGTATCGAGCCCCTCGGACTGGAGCACGACCGCCAGCGGATTGCCGGCATGGCGGCGCGTGGTGAAGACGTCGAGTGTGACGAAGCGGCGTTTCATCGATGCGTCCTTGGGATCAGCCTGCGGGGATGTCGAGATCGATGGCGAGCGGGCAATGGTCGGAGGCCTTGGGCCGGTCCCAGCCGACGCGGGGGTAGCGGTCCGCGCAGGTCGCGAGCTTCGCCATCGAGCGGTCCGGCTCGCGCGGATCGAGCGGCACGCGATACGGCAGGCCGCGCCGGATCATCTGCATGGCGGGCCTTGGATTGGCTGCAGCCAGCGACGGCGAGAGCAGGATGCGGTCGAGCGGCATATGGCTGTCAACCAACCTCTCCTCGCTCTCCGACCAGTAGCGCCGGAAATGCGTCCAGCGCTCATGCACCGGCAGCATCTCCATCGGATCGACGGCGAAATCGTCGAGCAGGGGCTCGATGCCGCTGGCGCCCTCGTCGACGATCTTGGCGCGCGGGCCGAGTCCGTGACGATAGCCGTTGAGATCGCCCAGCACGATCCAGTTCGCCTCGCGCCAGCCGCCGCCAAAGCGCTGCTGGATCAGCCAGCGCACCGCCCGCGCCTCGGCCCGGCGCACCGGCAGCGTGACGGCGCGCCCGTCCTCACGACCATTGTTCATCGACTTGAAATGGCAGCCGAACAGGCTGAGCCGTCGCCCATTCAGGCTCAGCTCGACCTCCAGGCAGTCGCGGGCAAAGACCTTGCCATGCGGCCCGATGCCGGACAGGGCGAGCTCGCGGTCATGCAAGCCAGCCTGCGCAAAGGTCAGGTCCTTGTGCGAGCGCACCGTGACCTGCCCCGGCCCGAACAGATCGCGCCGGGCGGCGAAGCCGATATCGATGTTGCGGCGGTCATTGCCGTCGACCAGCGTGAAATGGCCATAGCGATGGTCGGCGATGCGATGGACGTAATTCGCAAAGAAGGCCTGCAGGCTGGCGAGTGAGTCGACCTCCTGCAGCATCCAGAGATCGGCGCCAGCCTCGGCGATGGCGAGCGCCGTCATCTGGCGCTTGTCGTCCTCCAGCGCGACCGCGAGCGAGCGCTCCACCGCGTCGCGCTCGTCCGCGCGCGGGAAATGGAACAGCGACATCGCGGCGTCCGTCTCGGCCCGCCCGCCAGCCTCGAAGCGATGCCGCGTCAGCAGGTTCTCGACATTGAAGGTGCCGACGCGCAGCTTCATCGCGACGCGCTCAGATCGCCTGCGGCTCGAAGACCTGCGAGGGCGTAACGAACTCGTCCTGCGCCGCGACCGTCAGGATCTCGCGCGAGCCCGCCTCCTTCGTCCGCTTCAGCAAGCCATAGATCGACGACGCGGCTTTCGAGAGCGCAGCCGCCGCCGATTCCTCGCGCAGGTAATGGGTGAAGAACAAGGCCGCGATCGCATCGCCGGCGCCATTGACGCTGACATCGAGCTTCGGCGTACGCACCCGCCAGGTGCCTTTCGCATCGGCCGCCATCAGGTCGATCGAGTCGCCCGGTGTTTCCTCGGTCACGAGCGAGGTCACCATCACGACCTTCGGGCCGGCGTCGCGCAGGGCCTCGACCGCGCGATGGGCATCGGCGATCGTCTTGATCTCGACATCGGTCAGCAATTCCAGCTCGAACTGGTTCGGCGTCACGATATCCGCGGCCGGCACAGCCTGCTCGCGCATGAATTCCGGGATCCCCGGCCGCACGAAGACGCCGCGGCCGACATCGCCGATCACGGGATCGCAGCAATACAGCGCCTTGGGGTTGGCGGCGCGCACCTTTTCGACGGCCGAAAGGATGGCATGGCCGATATCGGCCGAGCCCATATAGCCGGAGATCACGCCGTCGCAGGTGGCGAGCACGCCGCGCTCGGCGATGCCTTCCATGACTTCGTCGATCATGCCGCCGTCGAAGACGCGGCCCTTCCAGCTACCGTAGCCCGTATGGTTCGAGAACTGCACCGTATGGATCGGCCAGACATCGACGCCGAGCCGCTGCATCGGAAAGGTCGCGGAGGCGTTGCCCACATGGCCATAGGCGACATGGGACTGGATCGAGAGAATGTTCATGGTCCGAAGCGATACCCCGTTCGCGGTGGGACCGCGAACCTAACGGCTCCCGCGCGGGGCGCAAATCGAAAGCGGTGAAGAGACCGATCGCTCGCGCAGAGCCGCTACTCGCGCGGCGCGATATTGGCCATCGTGGTGGTCAGGACATAGCGCAGGCCTTCAGGCCGGTAGTCCAGTTCGACCTCGCCCTGGAATTTCTGCGCCATGACACGCTCGACCAGGCGGGAGCCGAAACCCTGCCGCCGTGGCTTCTCGACCGCTGGCCCGCCGCGCTCGATCCATTCGAAGCGGAAGGCATCCTCGCTCTGCGGCCGGCCGACGGACCAGCGGATCGCGACCTCTCCGCTCTCGACCGAAAGCGCGCCGTATTTCACGGCATTGGTCGCGAGCTCGTTGGCGGCGAGCGCCAGCGTCATCGCCTGGTCGGCTGCCAGTTGCAGCGGCGGCCCCTCGACGCTGATCGTGCCGATATCCGAGCGATGCGGCGCCAGGGCCCCGTCGATCACGGCGCGGATCGGCGCGCTGCTCCAGCTCGACCGGGTCAGGATGCTGTGCGCCTCGCCGAGCGTCGCGATGCGGTCGCCGAGGATCGATTGCGCCTCCTCCAGCGTCTCGGCCGAGCGGAAGGTCTGGCTCGCGATGGCGGCGATCATCGCCAGCGTATTCTTCATGCGATGGGCGAGCTCGGCATTGAGCAGGCGCCCATTGCGCTCCGCCTCCATCTTGCCGGTCATCTCGATCACGGTGTCGATCATGCCGAGCACCCGGCCGTTCTCGTCGCGGATCGGGCTGTAGCAGAAGGTGAACCAAGCCTCTTCCGGATGCCCATAGCGGTCGATGGTGAGCGGGAAATCCTCGATGAAGGTCGCCTCGCCCGCGAGCGCCTTGTCGACGAGCGGCCCGATCTCGTCCCAGACCTCGGCCCAGACCTCGCGGAACGAGCGGCCGAGCGCGCGAGGCTTGTCGCCGAGGATCGGCCGGAAGGCATCGTTATGGATCGTGATCAGGTCCGCGCCCCAGACGATGCATTTGGGAAAGCGCGAATTGACCATCATGCCAACGGCGATCTTCAGCGCGGCGGGCCAGCCGGCGATCGGCCCGAGCGCCGTGGAACCCCAGTCATGCTCGCGGATGGCAGCGGCCATGTCGCCGCCGCCATCCAGAAAGGCTGTTTCGCCGCTCACGTTGTTCCCCCAGCGCGAATCGGCGCAGCATGCACGGAACGCAGAACGGGCGCGACGTCAAAAGACAGGCGCCACGCCAGCGCCCACAATCAGGAGCCGGAAGCCGCCTTCTTGGCGAAGCTGTCGATGAAGGTCTTCGACAGGTCGACATTCGAATTGGTCAGCTCGGGATCGAGCAGTTTGAGCGAATCGTACATGCTCTTCATCGCGTCGGGCGTCGCGATGCCGGTGCGCGAATAGCTCTCCTGCGAGTTCTTGACCGCGCGGATATAGAGCGGCTTGTCGCCAAGCAGGAACTCTTCCGGCACGAGATCCGCGACATCCTCGGGCTTCGCCGTCTCCAGCCATTTCAGCGACTTCATGAAGGCGTTGACGAGCTTCTGGGTCGTGACCGGGTTCTTCTCGGCGAAGTCGTTCTTGAGATAGAGCACGGCCGCCGGGTTCGAGCCGCCGAACAGGGCCTTGGTGCCGGCCTCGGTGCGCGTATCGATCAGCGAGACGATGTCGCCATCGGCCTCCAGCTTCGAGGTCACGGGATCGAGATGCGAGATCACGTCGACCTGCTTCTGCTTGATCGCCGCGACCGCGCTCGCACCGGCGCCGACGCCGATGATCGCGGCATCCGTCGCCTTGAGGCCCGCCTTGACCATGGCGTATTGCGCGGTCAGCGCCGTCGAGGAGCCGGGCGCGGTGACGCCGATCTTGAGACCCTTGAAGTCTGCGGCGGACTTGACCTTGTCGGCGAGGTCCTTGCGCACGGCGATGGTGATCGCCGGGAAGCGCCCGAGCTCGATCACGGCGCGGATATCCTGGCCCTTGGCCTGCATGCGGATCGTGTGCTCATAGGCACCGGTCACGACATCGACCGAGCCGCCGACCAGCGCCTGCAGCGACTTGGCACCGCCGCCGAAATCGTTGATCTCGACATCCAGCCCCTGCTCCTTGAAGAAGCCCTTCTTCTCCGCAACCGTCAGCGGGAGGTAGTACAGGAGCTGCTTGCCGCCGACCCCGAGGGTCAGCTTCGGCTTCTCGGCATTCTGGGCGAGCGCGGCATGTGGGGCGGCGCCGAGTGCGGTCGAAAGGGCGAGCGCAGCCAGCGCGCCGCGGCGGGTGAACTTCATGGCGAAACCTCCGGTTGAATGGAAAGGCGCTTCTGCGGGGCGCGTTCGGTGGGGACGATAGGCGAGATCGGTGGAAGCGGGCAACTCCGCTGCGTCATCCCGTACGCGCTGCGGCGCGTAGTGCCGCTGCGCAGATGCGGAATGACCGCCCCTATCATGCCGTCGTGGTCGAGCTCTGCGCCGGCCGCCAGACCAGAAGCCGCTTCTCGATCATCGTCACCAGCGCGTCGATGGCGATGACGAAGATCGCCAGAATCAGCATGCCCGCGAACACGCCGGTGACGTCGAAGACGCTCTCGGCCTCGTGGATCTTGTAACCGAGCCCGGCCGAGGATCCGAGATATTCGCCGACGACAGCGCCGACCAGCGCGAAGCCGACCGAGGTATGGAGCGAGGAGAACATCCAGGTCAGGGCCGACGGCCAGTAGACATGCCTGAAGAGCTGGCGCTCGTTCATGCCGAGCATGCGGGCATTGGCCAGGATCGTCGGCGAGACCTCGCGGACGCCCTGGTAGACGTTGAAGAACACGATGAAGAAGACGAGCGTGAAGCCGAGCGCCA
>NZ_CAMFKW010000020.1 GCF_945957345.1 uncultured Allobosea sp.
CGCGGGCGCGCTGGGTCGCCTTGATCGGGCCCTTGCCGTCGATCGGGTTGCCGAGAGCGTCGACGACGCGGCCGAGCAGCTCCTTGCCGACGGGAACGTCGACGATGGCGCCGGTGCGCTTGACGGTCTGGCCTTCCTTGATGTCGCGGTCGTTGCCGAAGATCACGACGCCGACATTGTCGCTCTCGAGGTTGAGCGCCATGCCGCGCACGCCGGACTCGAACTCGACCATCTCACCGGCCTGGACCTTGTCGAGGCCGTAGACGCGGGCGATGCCGTCACCGACGGAGAGAACCTGGCCGACTTCGGTAACCGAAGCTTCCGAGCCGAAATTCGAGATCTGAGCCTTCAGGATGGCGGAGATTTCAGCGGGGCGGATGTCCATCAGCCGACCTCTTTCATGGCAAGACGAATTGAATTGAGCTTGGTTTTCAGCGAGGCGTCGACCATGCGGGAGCCCATCTTGACGATGAGCCCGCCGATCAGGGTCGGGTCGATCTTGATCGCGACGTCGACATCCTTGCCGGCGACGCCCTTCAGCGCCGCGCGGATCTCGTCGACGCGCTTGGCCGTGGGCTCCTCGGCGACCGTCACCTCGGCGGAGACGATGCCCTTGGCCTCGGCGACCAGACGCTTGTAGCCGGCAATCATGCCCGGCAGCGCGAAGAGACGGCGCTTGCTGGCGACGAAGCCGATGAAATTGGCGGCGATGCCGGTGATGCCGGCCTTCTCGAGCACGCCCTTGATCGCCGCGACCTGTTCCTCGGCGGTGAAGGCCGGGCTCTCGATCAGGCGGGTCAGATCCTCGCTCTCGGCGAGCAGGCCGTTGAAGCTATCCAGAGCGGCCGCGACGGTGTCGATCGCACCCGTCTCCTCAGCCAGCTCGAACAGAGCGGTGGCATAGCGCTGAGCTACGCCCGACACCAATGTCCCCTGCGATCCGCCTTCAGCCACGCTTCCCGTCTCTCGTTTCAAGGAACCACACCGGCGACCTTCCTGACGAAGGTGGAGTGCATGGTTCCGGCGCTGCGAGTATCAATGGCGCAAAGCCGGCAAGACGACTTCGCGACCGAAATGTGGCGGTGCACTAGCATGTGGTTCCGGGCCGCGCAATCGCTGATTGCCCTTCATAAGCGGCGATTTTGCCGCGCCTTTCAGCGCTTCAAAGGAAGCTTTGCGGATCGACGTCGACCGCGACCCGGACTGAGCCCTTGGGCCGGGGCGCCCGTTTCAGCCAGGCGCGCAGGTAATCCTGCAGGTTGATCTCGCGCGCCGTCTTGACGATCAGGCGCATGCGATGGCGCCCGCGCAGCACCGCCAAGGGCGCTTCCGCCGGCCCCAGCACCATGATTCCGTCGCTCGCCTCGGCCGAGCGCGCCAGCGCCCGCGCATGGCTTTCGGCCTCCGCCTGACTATTGGCCGAGACGATCAGGGCCGCCAATCGCCCGAAAGGCGGCAGCCCGGCAGCCTCTCGCGAGGCCTCCTCTGCGGCATAAAACCGCTCCGGGTCCCCCGAGATCAGGGCTTTCAGCACGGGATGCTCGGGTTCATGCGTCTGAAGCAGGGCGCGACCGGGCTTCTCCCCCCGTCCCGCGCGGCCCGTGACCTGCCTCAGCGCCTGAAACGTCCGCTCGGCGGCCCGCGGATCGCCTGAGGTCAGGCCGAGATCCGCATCGATCACCCCGACCAGCGTCATGCCCGGGAAGTTGTGGCCCTTGGCGACGAGCTGGGTACCGATGACAATGTCGAATTCGCCCTCCGCCACGGCCATCAGCTCCGTCTTCAACCTTTCCGTGCCGCCCGGAAAATCACTGGAGAGCACGATCGAACGCGCCTGTGGAAAAAGCGTCGCGACCTCCTCGGCCAGCCGCTCGACGCCGGGCCCGCAGGCAACAAGGCTCTCGGGTTTGTGGCAGGCGGGGCACTCATGGGGCCGGCGCTCGACATGGCCGCAATGATGGCAGACTAGGGACCGCCGGAAGCGATGGTCGACCAGCCAGGCCGAACAGTTCGGGCACTGGAAGCGATGGCCGCAGTCCCGGCACAGCGTCAGCGGCGCATAGCCGCGCCGGTTGAGGAAGAGCAGCGACTGCTCCTTCGCCTCCAGATTGGCCTCGACCGCCTTGATCAGCGCGCTCGAGAGCCAGCGCCCGCGCTCCGGCTTGTCGCGGCGCAGGTCGACGAGGCCGAGAACAGGCAATTCGCGCCCGCCAAAACGCTCCGGCAGCTTGAGATGGGCATAGCGCCCGCGCTCGGCATTGACGCGGGTCTCTAAGGAAGGTGTCGCGGAAGCGAGCACGACCGGCGCATTTTCGATCCGCCCCCGCACCACCGCCATATCGCGGGCATGATAGGAGACGCCATCCTCCTGCTTGTAGGCGCTCTCATGCTCCTCATCGACGACGATGAGGCCGAGATCGCTATAGGGTAGGAACAGGGCCGAACGCGCGCCCGCCACCACCTTGGCCTCGCCGCTAGCGATCGCCGCCTGCAGCCGCTCGCGCTTGCGGCCGGTCACCGCCGAATGCCACAGGCCCGGCCTGACGCCGAAACGCGCCTCGAAGCGGTCGATGAACTGCGCCGTTAGCGCGATCTCGGGCATCAGGATCAGGCTTTGCCGGCCGAGCCGAATCGCCTCCGCCACCGCCTCGAAATAGACTTCCGTCTTGCCCGAACCGGTTACGCCTTCGAGCAGCGAGACGCCGAAGGTTTTCGCCTGCACCGACCTGACCAGCGCCTGCGCGACTTCGCCCTGCCCTTCCGAGAGCTCGGGCACGGCATGGTCGGGATCGGGCCACGCCGCGATCGCCTCGCGCGGCAAGGGCTCGACGATGAAGGTGCCCGCGTCGACGAGGGAATCGATCACCGCTGCGCTCACTGAAGCTGCCTCGGCCAGCGCCGATTTCGCGATCAGCAAACCGCCCTCTGCTGCCGCGATGGCGCGGGCTCGTGCTGGGGTCATCCGTCCCGGCGGCGGACCTGCGAGCCTGACGCCGAGCTTCGGTCGCTCCGGCGTATCGTCCGGCTGCCGCCGCAGCGCCAAGGCCAGAACCGAGCCCTTGGGCGCCAGCGTGTACCAGGCCACCCAATCGACGAGCTTGCGCAAGGCCGGATCGAGCGGCGGCATGTCGTATTTGCCGGTGACCTTTTTGAGATTGCCGCCGCGCCCGCTGCCGACATCCCAGACGACGCCGACGGTCTCGCGCGGCCCGAGCGGCACCTGCACGACATCTCCGGGCTTGAGCACGAGCCCAGCCGGCACGGCATAGCTATAGGCCTGGTCGAGCCCGAGCGGGATCAGCACATCGACCGTGCCGCCTTCGATCATGTCCGCCGTCTCATCCATCGCGCCAGTGTCTAGCACCGATTCGGCTGGTGTTAAGGCAGGAGCGTCATGCTGCCGCGATGACCGATTTCGATAGCTTCCGGCGCGACTGGCTTTCGCACCTTGCGGCCGAGCGGCGTCTCTCGCCGAAGACGCTGGAAGCCTATGCGCGCGATCTCGGCCAGTTCCACGCCTTCCTCACCGAACATCTCGGCGGCGCGCCCTCCCTTTCCGACATTGCCGCGCTGAAGCCCGTCGACCTGCGCGCCTTCCTGGGTCAGCGCCGTCGCGACAATGTCGGCAACCGCACCTTGATGCGCCAGCTCGCGGCTCTGCGCTCCTTCGCCCGTTTCGGCGAGCGGCAGGGCAAGTTCACTGCCGCCGCCTTCGCCGCGACGCGCGGCCCGCGCCTCGGCAAGTCGCTGCCGCGCCCGCTCGAACCCTCCGCCGCCCGCGCCATCACCCAGGCCGATAACCGTGCCGGCGAAGAGCGAGAGCAATGGATTCTCGCTCGCGACGCCGCCGTGCTCGGCCTGCTCTATGGCAGCGGCCTGCGTATATCGGAGGCGCTCTCGCTCGCCCGCACCCAGGCTCCGCAACAGGCCGGCGATACGCTCACCGTCATCGGCAAGGGCAGCAAGACGCGGATGGTCCCGGTGCTGCCTGTCGTGATCGCGGCGATCGCCGAATATCTCGAGCTCTGTCCCTGGCGGCTGCCGCCGGAGGGCCCGCTTTTCGTCGGCGCCAAAGGCGGCCCGCTCTCGCCGCGCATCATCCAGCTCGCCGTCGAGGGCTTGCGTGGCGCGCTCGGCCTGCCCTCCTCGGCGACGCCGCATTCCCTCCGCCATTCTTTCGCGACGCATCTCTTGGGGCGCGGCGGTGACCTGCGCGCGATACAGGAACTGCTCGGCCACGCCTCGCTCTCGACGACGCAGATCTACACTCGCATCGATTCGGCCCGCCTGATGGCGGCCTATGACGCTGCCCATCCGCGCGCCGGGCGCTGAACGCATCCCTCTTGATGCCGCAACGGAACACCCTCACAAGGCGCCAGCCACCTCAGGGAATGATTCGATGTCGGGACATGTCGAGGCGCCGGAAAGCGGCAACAAGAAGATTGCCCTGCTGATCGCCGTGCTCGCGCTGCTGCTCGCGCTGGCTGAAATCGGCGGCAAGCAGGCAGAGAACGAAGCCGTATCCAAGAACATCGAGGCCTCCAATCTCTGGGCCTTCTTCCAGGCCAAGACGATCCGCGGCACGGTCGTGCGCACTGCGACGGAGGCGATGGAGCTCGACCTCGCCGATACCACTGATGCCGCCGCGCGCGACCGCATGCAAAAGCGCATCGAGGCGTGGAAGGCGACCGCGACCCGCTACGACACCGAGCCCGAAACCAATGAGGGCCGCAAGGAGCTGGCCGCGCGGGCCAAGGCGGCCGAGCAGAAGCGCGACGACTACAAGGCCCGCAACGAGAATTTCGAGATCGCCTCCGGCCTGCTCCAGATCGGCATCGTTGTGGTGTCGGCTTCGATCATCACCGGGGTGACGCTGCTTGCCTTCGTCGGCGGCGGCCTGGGTGCGGTTGCGCTCAGCTTCATGGGCCTCGCGCTCTTCGCGCCGCATCTCCTGTTCTGAGGATCAACGCCCCTCAGTAATGGATCGCCCCGCGGATGCCGCCGCCGCAGGCGATGGCATCGCCATTGATCGCGACGCTGCGCGGCGAGGCCAGGAAGGCGACGATGTCGGCGACCTCGGCCGCATCGACCAGCCGCCCGATCGTGATGTTCGAGATCATCCCGGCCTCGATCTGCGCCGCACTCTTGCCGCTGGCCGCCGCCTTTCCCGCGATCAGGGGCACGGTCTTCTCCGTGCGCGTCAGGCCGGGATGAACGACGGTGACATTGATGCCCTGCGGCCCGAGTTCGTCGGCGAGGTTCTTGGTCAGCGCCGCCACCGCGACATTGCGCATCGAGCCGATGGTCGAGCCGGTCGAGCGTGCCGCGAGCCCGCTGATATTGATGATCCGGCCCCAGCCATTGGCCGCCATATGCGGCGCGGCCTCTCGCGCCACCCGCAGATAGCCCATCACCTTCACGTTCACATCGTCCCAGAACAAGGCGTCGGTGATCTCCGCGAGCTTCGGCGGCGGCGCCTGCCCGCCAGGCTTGCCGGCGGCGTTAACGAGGATGTCGAGCCCACCAAGAGCCGCAACCGCCTCCGCGACGAGGCGCTTTACCGAATCGTCGTTGGCGGTATCCGCGACGATGCCCGTGACCTTTCGCCCAGTCTCGGCGGCAAGCGCTGTGGCCGCGGCATCGAGTTCACCCTGGTTGCGCGCGGCGATGACGAGATCGACGCCTTCCCGCGCGAGCTGTCGGGCGACGGCGAGGCCGATGCCCTTGCTGCCGCCTGTCACCAGTGCGCGCTTGCCTTCGAGCTGCAGATCCATGGCCTGTCCTTCCCTGTGGGGGCCTACCGGGCGCGCCGCAGGCGCGGATCGACCGCGTCGCGCAGGCCGTCGCCCAACAGGTTGAAACCCAGCACGGTCAGCGCGATCGCGGCACCCGGAAAGATCGCAAGCCAGGGCTGCGCCGCCATGAAGGTCTGCGCTTCGTTGAGCATCCGCCCCCAGGACGGGTTCGGCGGCTGGGTGCCCAATCCCAGATAGGACAGCCCCGCCTCGGCCAGCACCGCGAGCGCGAACTGGATCGTCGCCTGCACCACCAGGATGCCGGCGATATTCGGCAGGACATGGCGCACAGTAATCTGCCGGTTGTTGAGCCCCGCCGCCCGCGCCGCCTGGATGAAATCCTGCGCCCAGACCTGCAAGGCCGCCCCACGCGAGAGCCGCGCAAAATAGGGCAGGTTCAGCACCGCGATGGCGACGATCGCGTTGAGCATGCCCGGCCCGATGATCGCGGTCATCATGATCGCGGTCAGCACGGCCGGGAACGCATGGGTGAAATCGGCCGTGCGCATGATGATGTGGTCGAGATAGCCGTTGCGCCGGACGGACGCGGCCAACCCCAGCGCCGTGCCCGCGACCATGCCGATGCCGACCGCGCCCAGCCCCACCGCAAGCGAGTTGCGCGCGCCGACCATGATCATCGAAAACACGTCGCGGCCGAACTGATCGGTGCCGAACCAGTTCACGGCCGAGGGGCCCTTGAGCCGGTTCAGGATCATCATCTGCGTCGGCTGGTAGGGCGTCCAGACGTAAGAAGTCAGCGCCGCCGCGACGACGAGCACAGCCAGCACGGCACCGATCACGAAGGAGGGCGCGAGCCACCAGTGTCGCTTGCCGCCGGGCGCCTTGTCCTGGACCGCGCTCATGACTGCCTCAGGCGCGGATCGATCAGCCCATAGAGCAGTTCGACCGCGAAATTGATCAGGATCGCCAGCCCGGCGAAGAGCATGACGAGATCCTTGACCACGATCAGGTCATGCTGGGCGATGGCCTGGAAGACGAGCCGCCCCAGCCCCGGAAGGGCGAAGACGTTCTCAATGATGATGGCGCCCGCGATCAGGACCGAAAACTGAAGGCCCAGGATGGTGATGACCGGGATCAGCGCGTTGCGCAGCGCATGCCGGCGCATCGTCGTGCCTTCGCTCAGGCCCTTGGCGCGAGCGGTGCGGACGAAATCCTCCTGCAATGTGTCGAGCATCGAGGAGCGCGTCACCCGCGCGATGATCGCCGCCTGCGGCAACGCCAGCGCCAGCGCCGGCATCAGCAGCGCCTTCAGCGAGACACCTATTCCCGCCTGCCAGCCCGGAAAGCCGCCAGCCGGCAGCCAGCCGAGCCCGACCGCGAAGACGAGGACCAACAGGAGGCCGAACCAGAAATTCGGAATGGCGAGACCGGCCTGCGCGAAAGCCATCACGCCGGCATCGGCCAGCCTGCCATGACGCGAGGCAGCGAGCATGCCGAGCGGGATGCCGATCGCCGTGGCCAGCGCGATCGCCATCAGCGCCAGCGGCAGCGTCACCGCCATGCGCTCGGCGATGAGTTGCAGCACCGGGACGCGATAAGTGTAGCTCTGACCGAGGTCGCCGGTGACGAGCCCGCCCAGCCAGATGAAGAAACGCAGCACTGCCGGCTTATCGAGCCCCATCTCGGCATGGAGCGCGGCCAGCGCCTCGGGCGCCGCGTTGAGGCCGAGCGTCACCGCTGCCGGATCGCCCGGCAGGATTTCGAGCACGACGAAGATCACCACCGCCGCCGCGAGCAGGGTCAGGCCCAGCGCGACGAGCCGGCGCAGGATATACCCGATCATGGCGTTCTGGCGCCTGCCGACGCCTTCACCGCCAGCGCAATTCCGCCAGCGGCGTCACCGGCAGCGGCCAGTCGGTCCACATGCCTTCCAGCGCAGCATTCGCCACCGTGATCTTCGGCAGGATGAACAGGAAGCCGTTGACCGCGTCCTGAGCCAGCTTGCGCTGCGCCTGCTTGTAAAGCTCGTTGCGGGCGCCCTCGTCCAGCGTCTCCGAAATCTTGGCGATCAGCGCCTTGAACTCGGGATTCTTGTACTGGAAGTAGTAGCCGTCGCGGGCATAGATATCGATGTCGAGCGGCTCGGTATGGGCGATGATGCTGAGATCGTAATCCTTGTTGCGGAAGACGCGCTCCAGCCATTGCGGGAATTCGAGCGGCTCGATCGCCGCGTTGATGCCGACCTGCGCGAGCATCGCCGCGACGATCTCGCCGGAGCGGCGGGCATAGGATGGCGGCGGCAGCTTCAGCGTGCAATTGAAGCCGTTCGGGAAGCCGGCCTCCGCCAGCAGCGCCTTGGCCTTGGCAGGGTCGTAAGGATAGGTGCCGGTCAGGTCGATATAGGCCGGGTGCAACGGCGAGAAATGGCTGCCGATCAACGGCACGTCGAAGCCGTAGACGCCGAGCGCGATGGTCTTGCGGTCGAGCGCATGGGCGATCGCCTGGCGCACCTTGAGATTGTCGAAGGGCGGCTTGGCATTGTTGGTGGCGAGCACTGTCTCGCCCTCGGTGCCGCCGATTGTGACCTTGAGCTTGGGGTCGGCCTTCAATTGCGGCACGGCCTCCGGCGCCGAGAGATTGGTATGGGCGTCGACATCGCCGGCCCGAAGCGCCGCGACCTGCGCCTGCGGGTCTGACATGAACCGGAAGGTGGCCTTGGCCAAAGCCGGCTTTTCGCCCCAATACCCGTCGAAACGGGCGAGCTCGAGCCGGTCGCCGCGGTTCCAGCGCACGAACTTGAACGGTCCGGTGCCGACCGGCTCGGTCTTGTTGTTGGCGGCTGTCGCCGGCGCCACGATCACCGCATCGCCCCAGGCGAGGCCGAAGAGAAAGTTCGCCGTCGGCTGCTTCAGCTTAATCACCACGGTCGCCGAATCCGGCGTCGTGATCTCGGCGATCGGCGTGAAGAGCTGACGCTGCGCATTGGTCGAATCCGGCGCGACGGCGCGTTCGAACGAGAACTTCACCTGCTCGGCTGTGAAGGGCGTGCCGTCATGGAATTTCGCACGCTGCCGCAGCTTGAAGCTGTAGGTGACGTTGTCGCCAGCGATCTGCCAGCTCTCGGCGAGGCAGGGCTGGATCTTGCCGGTGCGGTCGATCTTGACCAGGCCCTCGAAGATGTTCTGCAGCGTCACCTCGCGAATAGCCTGCGCGGCGCCGGAGGTCGGGTCCAGTGTCGGCGGCTCGAGCGTCTGGGCGATGGTGACGCTGTCCTTCGCCTGGGCCAGCGCGACGACGGGAAGCTGCGCCGCCAGCGCTGCCAGTCCCGCCCCTGCCAGGAGTTCACGCCGCGTCGTCATATCCATCGCTCCGGTGCCGTTGTGGCGCGAGGATGGCGCGGGAAACCCGGCAAACGCAAGCCCGCTTCCGGCACAATCCCCGATGGGCGGAAACCGGCATCTGGCGCACTAGTATACCAGGCAATTGACCCCTGCCGCAGCCGGCTCTAGAGATCGGAACGACCGATGGAGTTGCCCATGCTGTTGCACGACGATCGCCTCTTCCCCGCCGATCCGGTAACGCGCGGCATCGCGCGCCGGCTCTTCGCCACGGTCCGCGATCTGCCGATCATCTCGCCACATGGCCATACCGACCCGCGCTGGTATGCCGAGGACAATGCCTTTCCCGATCCGGCGACCCTCTTCGTCAAGCCGGACCACTACATCTTCCGCATGCTCTATTCGCAGGGCGTCCGGCTGGAAGAGCTCGGCATCAACAGAAAGGATGGCGGTGAGGTCGAGACCGATCCGCGCAAGATCTGGAAGCTCTTCGCCGATCACTGGCACCTATTCCGTGGCACGCCGACGCGGCTCTGGTTCGAGCACGCGGCCTCGACCGTCTTCGGCATCAACGAACGCCTGACGCCTGAGAATGCCGACAAGATCTACGACAGGATCGCCGCCAGGCTGGACGAGCCGGAACTGCGCCCCCGCGCCCTGTTCAAGCGCTTCAACATCGAGGCGATCAGCACGACCGAGGGCGCGCTCGACGATCTGCGCTGGCACGACATGATCAGAAATTCAGGCTGGGATGGCAAGGTCGTCACCGCCTACCGGCCCGACAGCGTCGTCGATCCGGAATTCGAGGGCTTCGCCGACAATCTCGAAAAGCTCGGGGAGCTTACCGGCGAGGATATCGGGTCCTGGACCGGCTACCTCGCCGCCCATCGCAAGCGGCGCGCCTATTTCAAGGAGCGCGGCGCCACCTCCTCCGACCATGGCCATGCCACAGCCCGCACCGCCAATCTCTCGGATGCGGATGCCGAAAAGCTCTATGCCAAAATCCTGAAGGGCAAGGTCTCTGCCAAGGATGCCGACCTGTTCCGCGGCCAGATGCTGACCGAGATGGCCAAGATGAGCCTCGATGACGGGCTCGTCCTGCAAATCCACCCGGGCTCCCATCGCAACCACAACGCGGCGCTGTTTGAGCATTTCGGCCGCGACATGGGCTGCGATATCCCGACCGAGACCAATTATGTCGAGGCGTTGAAGCCGCTGCTCGACGCGGTCGGCAACGAGCGCAACCTCACGGTCATCGCCTTCACGCTGGACGAGACCGCCTATTCGCGCGAACTCGCCCCCCTCGCCGGCCATTATCCCGCGCTGCGGCTCGGGCCGGGCTGGTGGTTCCTCGATGCGCCGGAAGCGATGCTGCGCTTCCGCGAACTCACCACCGAAACGGCCGGCTTCTACAACACCGTCGGCTTCAACGACGACACCCGCGCTTATCTCTCGATCCCTGCCCGGCACGATGTCGCCCGCCGCGTCGACTGCGCCTATCTCGCCAAGCTCGTCGCCGAGCACCGGCTGGAAGAGGACGAGGCAGCGCAAGTCGCCTATGACCTCGCCTATCGCCTCGCCAAGGAGGCGTACAAGCTGTGACCCGCCTCTCCGCCGCCACGCTCGCCGGCCTGCCGGCCTCGGTCCGCCGCCCGGCCTATGACCGCTCGGCGCTCAAGCCCGGCATCGTCCATCTCGGCCTCGGCGCCTTCGCCCGCGGCCACCTCGCCGAGTACACTGAGGACGCGCTGGAGAAACGCTTCGGCGCCTGGGGCATCGTCGGCGCCAGCCTCCAGCGCCCCGATCAGCGCGACCGGCTGAAGCCGCAGGACGGGCTCTACACCTTGCTCAAGCTTGCCCCGGCGGGGCCGGAACTGCGCGTTATCGGCTCGGTGCTCGATGTGCTCGTCGCGCCGGAAAGCCCCTCGGCCCTCATTGCCCGGCTGGCCGCGCCCGAGACCCGCATCGTCTCGCTCACTGTTACCGAGAAGGGCTATTGCCACGATCCGGCGACCGGCAGGCTCAAGGCCGACCATCCCGATATCGTCCATGACCTCGCCAATCCGCAGGCACCGCGTTCGGCCATCGGCATCCTCGTCGCCGGCCTCAAGGCGCGCCGCGATGCGGGGCTGGGGCCGTTCACCGCGCTCTGCTGTGACAATCTCCCCTCCAACGGCCATGTGCTGAGCGGCCTCGTCCGCGATTTCGCGGCGCTCACCGACGACAGGCTGGCCGCCTGGATCGAGGCTAATGGCGCCTTCCCGGCGACGATGGTCGACCGCATCGTACCCGCTACGACCGACGCCGATATCACCGAGGTCACCCGCCTGATCGGCGCCGAGGATGCCGCGCCCGTCATCGGCGAGCCCTTCCGGCAATGGGCGATCGAGGACGTTTTTGCCGATGGCAGGCCCGATTGGCATGCAGTCGGCGCGCAGATGGTCTTGGAGGTCGCGCCCTTCGAGTTCATGAAGTTGCGCATGCTCAACGGCGCGCATTCCTCGCTCGCCTATCTCGGCTATCTCGCCGGCCATGAGACCGTCGCCGAGGCCAGCGGCGATCCCATCCTCGCCCGCTTCCTGCAAGGGCTCTGGGCCGAGATCATCCCGACCGTGCCAGCCCCGCAAGGCGTCGTGCTGACGGATTACGCCAAGGCCCTGCTGACCCGCTTCCAGAACCCGGCCATCCGCCACCGCACCTGGCAGATCGCCATGGACGGCTCGCAGAAGCTGCCGCAGCGCCTGCTCGGGACGATCCGCGAGCGCCTCAAGGCCGGCGCCCCGATCGACCACCTCGCGCTCGGCGTCGCGGCCTGGATGCGCTACGTCACTGGCACCGACGAGAAGGGCGCCGCCATCGACGTGCGCGACCCGCTGGCCGCCGAGCTCAAGAGTCGCACGGAAGCGGCTGGCCGGAATGCCAAGGCGCTGGTCAAGGCACTGACCGGCATCGAGGCGATCTTCGGGGCCGATCTTCCGAGCGACCTTCGGTTTACAAAACCGCTGACCGCTCACCTCGCCTCGCTCCTCGACAAGGGCGCGAAGGCGACGGCGACGAGCTTGGGCTGAGCCTCCGTCGTCATGCTCGCCCTTGTGGCGAGCATCCACGTCTTGGACACGACCTTCGACCAACGAAGACGTGGATGGTCGGGACAGGCCCGACCACGACGTCGAGCATGGCCGCATGTGGGCGGCGTGGCCCCTTGATCCACGCCTCCATCCCACGCCACATAGGCGCGATGCTTCGCGCGCTCGCCCTCGCCGTCTCGCTCCTCACCGTCGCCACGGCGCTGGCGCAGGAGCCCGCACGCATCGCCATTCCCAATCTCTGGGACCCGCGTATCCGGCTCGACCGGCCGGAACCCGGCCCGCCGCGCGTCGTGCGCTTCCTCGCCGATGACGATTATCCGCCCTTCCATTTCGGAGGGCCGGACGGGGCGTTGACCGGCTTTTCGGTCGAGCTCGCTCGCGCCGTCTGCGACAAGCTGGCCTGGACCTGCACGATCCAGCCGCGCCGCTTCGATACGCTGGCCGACTCGCTGGCCGAAGGCCGGGGCGACGTGCTCGCCGCCGCGATGAACCTGACGCCGGCCCTGCGCGAGCGCTTCGCCGCGAGCCATCTCTATTTCCGCGCGCCCGCCCGCTTCATGACCACACGCGGCAACGCCCGGACAGCGCTCGACGGAACAGCTTTGCAAGGAAGGCGCGTCGCAGTCGTCTCCGGCACGGCCCATCAGGCCTTCCTCGAACAGCTCATGCCCTTCGTGCAGCGGCGCGGGAGCGCCAATCTGAACGCCGCGATCGCGGCACTGCGCAGCGGCGAGGCGGAGTATGTCTTCGGCGACGGCGTCGCCCTGTCGCTGGCGCTTGCCGGCAGCGGCGGCGAGTTCGCCTTCTCGGGCGGGCCCTATCTGGAAAGCCGCTATTTCGGCGAGGGCGTCGCCTTCCTGCTGCGCAAGGACGACCCTGCCCTGAAGCGCGCGATCGACTACGCGCTGCAGGGCCTCTGGGACGACGGAACCTATGCCCGCCTCTACCTGCGCTTCTTCCCGGTCAGCCCATACTGACCGTCAGGGCGCGTTGCTGGCCAGCGCCTGCTTCGCCACCGCCGCGAGCCAGCCGGAAGCCGCAGGCAGTATCTCGTCGTTGAAGTTGTAGCGGTCGTTGTGCAGGTCGCCGCCGTTCACCGAGGGGCCGTTGCCCATCCAGATATAGCAGCCAGGGCGCTTCTCCAGGAAATAGGCGAAATCCTCGCCGGTCGTGCTGGCCTTCATGTCGCGCCGCACGGGAAGCCCTGCCGCTTCACCGGCCGCGGCAGCCATATCCTCTTCCGCCAGCGTGTTGATCGTGGCGCTGCCATAGGTGAATTCGACCGCAGCCGTCATCTCGAAGGTCGCCGCGATGTTCTCGGCGATCCCCTTGAGACGCGACAGCAAACGGTCGCGCACCGCCGGAACGAAGGTGCGGAAGGTGCCTTCGATGAAGACATTGGTCGGGATCTGGTTGGAGGCGAGCCCGCCATGGACCTGACCGATCGAGACGACCGCCGATTCCATCGGATCGACATTGCGCGAGACGATCGTCTGCAGCGCGACGATGAGATGACCCATCGCCACGATCGGATCATGGGTCTGCTCGGGCAGCGCCGCATGGCCGGCCTTGCCGGTGAGCGTGATCTTGAAGCGCCCGGGCTCGGACATCACCGGCCCACGATGCACCGCGACGGTGCCAGCCTCCAGCCCCGGCCAGTTATGCAGCGCGAAGACGCGCTCCATCGGGAAGCGCTCCAGCACGCCATCCTCCAGCATCGCGAGCGCGCCGCCCGTGCCCTCTTCCGCCGGCTGGAAGACGAACTGCACCGTTCCGCTCCAGCCATCATCGGCCTTGAGCAGCGCCGCCGCGCCGAGCAGCGAAGTCGTATGGCCGTCATGGCCGCAGGCATGCATCACGTTCGGCGTCTTCGACTTGTAGGGGAGATCGTTGACCTCCTGGATCGGCAGCGCGTCCATGTCCGCTCGCAGGCCGACCGTGCGCTCGGAAGCGCCCTTCGTCAGCGTCGCCACCACGCCATAGCCACCGACATTGGCGACGAAAGGCACGCCGAGCTCGGTCAGCTTCTCCTGCACGAAGGCGCTGGTCATCTTCTCGTGGCGCCCGAGTTCGGGATGGGCGTGGAGATGTCGTCGCCAGGCGGTCAGCTTGTCGAGCAGGTCGCGGTCCAAGGCGGGCATCCTTTCAAAGGCATCATCTAACTGGAAAAAGACGAGGGGGAGCCTATACGGTCATGCCGAGCCGGCAAGGCGCTTTGCGCGAGGGCCGCACCCTCGTTTGCCGCATTTCAACCGCCTTCTCGCATTGACGGCGCCCTTCGCAATCTGCGAAAGCCCCTTCTTCGCTTTTGCGATATGGCTTTTCACTCAGGAGAGGACACCGCCCCTTATGCCCGCCTTCGACGCAGCCCTCGTTGACGCCGCCCAGCGTTCGGCCGCCTGGCCGTTCGAGGAGGCGCGCAAGCTCGTGGCCCGCATCGAGAAAACGGCTAAGAAATCGGTGATCTTCGAAACCGGCTACGGCCCCTCGGGCCTGCCTCATATCGGCACCTTCGGCGAGGTCGCGCGCACCTCGATGGTCCGCCACGCCTTCCAGGTGCTGACCGGCAACACCATCCCGACGCGCCTTATCGCCTTCTCCGACGACATGGACGGCCTTCGCAAGGTGCCGGACAACGTGCCGAACAAGGAGCTGCTCTCCGCCAATCTCGGCAAGCCGCTGACCGAGGTGCCGGACCCGTTCGGCACGCATGACTCGTTCGGCCGCCACAACAATGCGCGGCTTTGCGCCTTCCTCGACAGCTTCGGCTTCGACTACGAGTTCAAGTCCTCGACCGACTCCTACCGCGCCGGCGAATTCGACGCGACGCTGCTCAAGATGCTCGCCCGCTACGACGCCATGATGAAGATCATGCTGCCGACCTTGCGCGAGGAGCGGGCCGCGACCTATTCGCCCTTCCTGCCGATCCACCCGAAGACGCGCGTCGTCATGCAGGTGCCGATCGGCGAGGTCGATGTCGAGGCCGGCACCATCGCCTGGACCGATCCGGAGACCAAGGAGCGGTTCGTCACCCCGGTCACCGGCGGCAACGTCAAGCTGCAGTGGAAGCCCGACTGGGCGATGCGCTGGGTCGCGCTCGGCGTCGATTACGAGATGGCCGGCAAGGACCTGATCGACTCGGTCAAGGTTTCCTCGCAGATCGCACGCGCGCTCGACGGCATCCCGCCGGAAGGCTTCAACTACGAGCTCTTCCTCGACGAGCAGGGCCAGAAGATTTCGAAGTCGAAGGGCAACGGCCTGACGATCGAGGAATGGCTGACCTATGGCCCGCCGGAGAGTCTGGCGCTCTACATGTTCCAGCGCCCGCGCGAGGCCAAGAAGCTGCATTTCGACGTGATCCCGCGCGCGGTCGACGAATATCTCCAGTTCCTTGGCGGCTACGAGAAGCAGGACTGGAAGAACCGCCTCGGCAACCCGGTCTGGCACATCCATGCCGGCAATCCCCCGGCGCCTGAGGTCATTGCCTCGGGCGAGGGCGACAACGCGGTCAGGACGCAGGTCACCTTCGGCCTGCTGATGAACCTCGTCGCCGTCGCGAATTCCGAGGACAAGGCCGTGCTCTGGGGCTTCCTCCAGCGCTATGCCCCGGGCATGTCGCCGGAGACCCATCCGCGCCTCGACGCGCTGGTCGGCTACGCGATCGCCTATTTCCGCGATTTCGTGAAGCCGGCGAAAAGCTACCGTCCGGCCGACGAGGTCGAGCGCGACGCCTTCACCAAGCTCGACGCCGCTCTGGCCGCCCTGCCGGCCAATCCGACGCCCGAGATGGTGCAGGACACGGCTCTGGACGTCGCCCGCGCGATCCCGCGCTACCAGAACCTCACCGCCAAGAACGCGACGCCGGAACGGCCGGGCGTCTCCGGCGACTGGTGGAAAGCGATCTACCAGGTGATGTTCGGCGAGGATCAGGGCCCGCGCTTCGGCTCCTTCGCGGCGATCTACGGCCTGCCCAACACCCGCGCCCTGATCGCCAAGGCGCTGGCCGGCGATCTCGTCCGGGAACACGCCTCCTTCCTCGCGGCGCGCAAAGCCGACTGACCGGCCGACGGAGCCTGCCATGATCATTCCCGACGACGCGCTCGTAGCGCTGGCGGAGGTGGTCGGCTCCGGCAGCCTGCGCAGCGGCGCGGCGATCCCTGCCCGCAACCGCAAGGATGGCTCCGAAACGCCGGAGGGCCTGCCGGCCCTCCTCGTCGCTCCGCGAACGACCGAGGAGGTCGCCGCGGTGCTGGCGGCCTGCTCGCGCTTTTCCGTGCCTGTCGTCGTCCAGGGCGGCATGACCGGCCTGGCCGGCGGTGCCGTGCCGCAGGCCGGCGAAGTCGCGCTTTCGCTCGAACGCATGAGCGGCGTCGAGGAGGTCGATCCGGTGACGCGGACGATGACCGTGCTCGCCGGCACGCCGCTCGCGGTCGTTCAGGAGAAGGCGGCGGAAGCGGGCTTTCTCTACGGCGTCGATCTCGGTGCGCGCGGAACCTGCACCATCGGTGGCAATGTCGCCACCAATGCCGGCGGGGTGCAGGTGCTGCGCTATGGCATGACCCGGCGCAACGTGCTCGGTTTGGAAGCGGTAATGGCTGATGGCCGCATCGTCAGCCACCTCAAGAAGGTGGTGAAGAACAATGCCGGCTATGACTGGACGCAGCTCTTCATTGGCAGCGAAGGCACGTTGGGCGTCGTCACCCGCGTGCTGCTCGCCTTGCAGCCGGCGGTCACCGGCACGCAGACCGCGCTCTGCGCCGCCGGCAGCGTCGCCCAGGCGCTCGCGGCGCTCAACCGCCTCGAAGCCCGACTCGGCGGCGGCCTGCTCGCCTTCGAAGCGATGTGGTCGGAATATATGAAGGCCGCGACCGAACAGGGCGGCCTGCCCGTTCCCTTCGCCGGCGAGCCCGAGCTTGTCCTCGTCATCGAGGCCGCAATGGGGCCGGGCAGCACGTGCGAGGAGACCTTCGCCGAGGCCTTGGCCGAGCTGGCCGAGGAAGGCCTGCTGAACGATGCACTGATCGCGCAATCGGGCCGCGACCGGCAGCGTTTCTGGGCCTATCGCGAGGCCAATTACGAGTTCTACCGTGACCTGCCGCCCGGCGTTCATTTCGACGTCAGCATTCCCTTGGGCTCGATGGCGTATGCGGTCGCGCTGCTGCGCCAGCGGGTCAAGGCGCGCAGCGCCACGGCCTTCCCGATCGTCTTCGGCCATCTCGCCGACAGCAACCTGCACCTCTCGCTCCACGACGAGACCGGAGATCTCTCCGGCTTTGCCGATATCGTCTACGAGCTGGTCCGCGAGAAACAGGGCAGCATCTCGGCCGAGCACGGGGTCGGCATCCTCAAGCGGCCTTATCTCGGCATGAGCCGCTCGGACGCTGAACTCGCGTTGATGACATCGCTGAAGCGGACTCTCGACCCCAGTAATATCCTGAACCGCGGGCGCATCCTGCCGGCTTGAGGACGATGGCGCCGGACGATCGGCTCTGCCAGAACGAGAGAGAGCAGATCAGGAGATGCGGAGCATGGTCGAGGAGATGACACAGGCCGAAGCCGTCGAATACGCCATCCGCGCGCGCCGTGCCATCCGCGCCTTCCTGCCCGATCCCGTCGAGCCCGGTCTCGTCCGCCGCCTGATCGACCTGGCGGCACAGGCCCCTTCCGGCACCAATATGCAGCCCTGGAAGCTTCGGGTTATCGGGCCGCAGACACGGGCGCGCCTCGAAACCGCCCTGCTCGCCGCCGTCGAAGCCGGCGAGCGCCCGGGCGTCGAGGAATATCGATACTATCCCGCGCAGTTCCGCGAGCCCTATCTCGCGCGTCGTCGCAAGGTCGGCTGGGACCTCTACGGCCTGCTCGGCGTGGCGAAGGGCGATACCGAAGGCATGAAGCGCCAGACCGCGGCAAACCTGCGCTTCTTCGATGCGCCAGTCGCGCTGATGCTGACGATCGACCGGGATCTGGAAATCGGCTCCTGGCTCGATCTCGGCATGTTCATCCAGACCCTGCTGATTGCCGCACAGGGCCACGGCCTCGATTCCTGCCCCCAGGCGATCTTCGCGCAATTCCACACGATCGTCCGGCGCGAGCTCGCCATTCCCGAGGATGAGGTCCTTGTCTGCGGCATCGCCATCGGCAAGGCCGATCCGAACGCGCCGGCCAACCGCCTCGTGCCTGAGCGCGAGCCGGTCGAGGGCTTTACCACCTGGCTGGACTGAGGCTGGTTCAGCTTCCAGTCATGGTCGGGCCTGCCCCGACCATCCACGCCTTTGCTGGTCAAGCGCTGTGTTCAAGACGTGGATGCTCGCCACAAGGGCGAGCATGACGAACCAGACGCCTCACCCCTTCAGGTTGGCGAACCCTTTGCCTTCAGCAGCAAGACGCTTCAGCAACGGCGCCGGCTCCAGAGCCTTGTCGCCGATCTCGGCCGCCAGCGCCTCCAGCCGCTTCACGATCAGGTCGAGCCCGACGCTGTCGGCCCAGAACATCGGCCCGCCGCGCCAGGCCGGCCAGTTATAGCCGTTGATCCAGACGATATCGATATCGCCCGGCCGCGCCGCTATGCCCGCTTCGAGGATGCGCGCGCCCTCGTTCACCATCGGGTCGAGCAGGCGCGCCAGGATTTCCTCCTGCGTGAAGGAGCGCCGCGTCACGCCCTGCTCGGCCGAGATGCGCGCGATCAGCGCCTCGACCTCGGGGCAGCGCTGCCCGGCGCGCGCGCCCTGCGGATAGATGTAATAGCCGCGCCCGGTCTTCTGGCCGAACCAGCCGGCCTCGCAGATCGCATCCGCCACTGCGGCCTTGAGGCCACGTGCCTTGCGCGAGCGCCAGCCGATATCGTTGCCGGCGAGATCGGCCATCGCGAAGGGACCCATCTTGAAGCCGAAGCCGACCAGTGCGGCATCGACCTCATGCGGCAAGGCGCCGGCGACCAGCAGGCGCTCGGCAGCGCGGGTGCGCTGCTCCAGCATGCGGTTGCCGACGAAGCCGAAGCCGTTGCCGACCACGACCGGCACCTTGCCGAGCTTGCGGCCGAGCACGACGGCGGTTGCGATCGCATCGTCGGCCGAGCCTGCCGGCCGGACGATCTCCAGGAGCTTCATGACGTTGGCCGGGCTGAAGAAATGCATCCCGATCACGTCCTGGGGACGTTTCGTCGCTGCCGCGATCGTGGGCACGTCGAGATAGGAGGTGTTGCTGGCGAGGATCGCGCCGGGCTTCGCCACCTTGTCGAGCTCGCCGAAGATCTGCTGCTTGACGCCCATCTCCTCGAAGGCCGCCTCGACGACGATATCCGCTCCCGCCGCGGCAGCCAGGCCGACCGCCGGCTTGATCAGCGCCATGCGCTGGGCCTTCGCCTCCAGCGTCAACGAGCCTCGCTGGACCGAGATGTCGTAGATCGCGCCGATGCGGTTCACGCCATTGTCGAGCGCGGCCTGCGCCGTCTCGATCAATGTCACCGGGATGCCGGCATTGGCGAAGCACATCGCGATGCCGCCGCCCATCGTGCCGGCGCCGATCACCGCGGCGCTGGCGATCTCGCGCGGCTTCACCTCCGGCCCGATGCCCGGCACCTTCGCGACTTCGCGCTCGGCGAAGAAGACATGGCGCAGGGCCTTCGAACGCTCGTCGGCGACGAGCGACAGGAAGAGCCTGCGCTCGACGGCCGCACCCTCCGCGAAAGGCAATGCGGTCGCACGCACGGCCTCGACCAGCGCCGCCACGTTCGGCATGCCATCCGCCTTCTTCAACGCGTCCTTGGCCAGCGCCTCGAAGACCTCTCGGTCGGCCTCGGTCAACTCGCCGGTAGCCGCGCTCCTCACCGCGCGTCGCCCCTCCGCCGCCAGCGCCTCGGCCAGCCGGATCGCGGCGGCGGCGACATCGCTGGAGGCGACCTCGTCGAGCAGGCCATATTCGAGTGCGAGTCCAGCCGAGATCGGCTCTCCCGAAAGCATCATCGGGAACCCCTTGGCTGCCCCGATCAGGCGCGGCAGGCGCTGCGTACCGCCGGCACCGGGAATGAGTCCGAGCTTGATCTCGGGCAGGCCGAGCTTCGCGGCCGGCAGCGCGACGCGGCCATGGCAGGCGAGCGCGACTTCCAGGCCACCGCCCAGCGCGACGCCCTGGATCGCGGCGACGACCGGCTTCGCCGAGTTCTCGATCGCATCGAGCACCTCCGGCAGGCTGGGCGGAGCTGGCGGCTGGCCGAACTCGCTGATATCGGCACCGGCGATGAAGGCCTTGCCGGCGGAGGCGATGACGATCGCGGCGACGGCAGCGTCAGCGTTGGCCGACTTGATGGCGTTCGCCAGCCCCTCGCGCACGGCCGCGCTCAAGGCATTGACCGGCGGATTGTCGATGGTGGCGACCGCGACCTTGCCGCGAACCTCGAGTTGAACCTGCGTCATCGACGTCTCCGCAATCCCTGTCCCGCGCCCGACTCGCACGCTTAGGCAGCGAAGGCGTCTGGGCGGGCAAGGGAGAATCCGGACCGCGCGATGTCAAGCGCCAGGCGGTGACGAAAGGCGCATCCGGCCTCGCTTGACCCCCGACGAAAGCCCGTGCGATCCCGGCTGCCTAATCAGGAGCGGACCCCGATGAGCGAAGTGTTGAGCGAAATCGTCGCGGCCGGCGTGGTGCAGGTCACCATGAACCGACCGGACCGCAAGAATGCACTCGACCGCGCGAGCTATGCCGGGCTGATCGCGGCGATCTCTGCCGCCGAGGTCGATGCCTCGATCCGCGCCATCCTGCTGACGGGCGCCGGCGGCTGCTTCACCAGCGGCAACGACATCAAGGATTTCGCCATGGCCGCCGCGGCTGGCGAGGGCTCTCGTATTGCGATCGACTTCCTCGAGACAATCTCGACGGCGAAGAAGCCCATCGTCGCGGCGGTCGAGGGCTTCGCGGTCGGCATCGGCACGACGATGCTGCTGCATTGCGACCTCGCCTTCGCCGCCCGCTCGGCCACGTTCCGCCTGCCCTTCGTGACGCTCGGCCTCTGCCCCGAAGGCGGATCGAGCTATCTGCTGCCGCTCGTCGCCGGCTCGAAGAAAGCGGCTGAGCTGCTGATGCTGGGCGAAGCCTTCAACGCCGAGACGGCGGCCGGCGCCGGCCTCGTCAATACCGTCACCGAGGACGGCACGGCGCTGGAGGCCGGCCTCGCCAAGGCCAAGGCGCTGGCTGCGCTGCCGCCTGAATCGCTCGCGCTGACCAAGATGCTGCTGAAGCGCGGCTCGGCTCAGGCTGTGGCCGAGACAATCGCGACCGAGGCACACCATTTCGGCGAGCGCCTGAAGTCGCCGGAGGCCATGGCCGCCTTCATGGCCTTCCTGAAGAAATAGCTTTCTCGTCACTCCGGGAACACCGCGCGGCCCGGGAGTCCGGCTCTTGGGGCTGCGCCCTGCATTCGCATGACTTGAACGAACGCGGCACGGTGATAGCCTGCCGGCCCCGTCTCACGCCGTCATCGGCTTGAAGCCATGTCCGGCGATCCTGGCCGGGCCGATCGACGAAGAGGACCGACGATGACCCTGCTTTCCCGTCTCGCGCTCGCCCTCTCGCTCACGCTCGTGGCAGTCCCCGCCTTCGCCCAGAAGGCCTATGTCCGCAACGACCTGATGGCCGACGGCCAGCGCCTGGAAGAGCGCCTGAAGCGCGAAGTTGCCGCCGGCAACCGCTCGGCGGCGGACGCGATCCGCGCCGGCGAGATAGCGCTCGGCCGCGGCGATGCCCGCTCCGCCCTGCCCCAGGCCAATGCCGCGATTGTCGCCGATTCCGCCAATGCCGCCGGTTGGCGCCTGATGGCGCGCGCCGCCAACGCGATCGAGCCGCGCGACTATCGTGAGCGCTGGGAATTGCGCGAGCGTGCCGTCGCCGCCGCCTATCTCGCCTATCAGCGCTCGACCAATCGCAATGACGAGGCCGCCTCGCTGGGCGTGCTCGCCCGCACCTTCGAGAAGAACGAGCTCTGGCGCCCGGCGCTGACCACCTATCGCCTCAGCCTCGACCTCGCCGCCAATGCAGCCCTGCAAAGTTCCTACGAGAGCCTACGCGAAAAACGCGG
The DNA here is from genome assembly GCF_945957345.1 of uncultured Allobosea sp. Lineage (GTDB taxonomy): Bacteria > Pseudomonadota > Alphaproteobacteria > Rhizobiales > Beijerinckiaceae > Allobosea. The sequence goes on from NZ_CAMFKW010000020.1 coordinate 22,253, forward strand.
CTTCCGCCTGATCTCCAACAAGACCGATTCCGACGCGGCTTCGCCCCGCGCCTGCTTCGAGTTCTCGGAGGCCCTGGCACGCGGCCGCATCGATTTCGCGCCCTATGTGGCGATTTCAGGCGGCAAGGGCGATTTCGCCGTCAGCGCCGAGGATCGCCAGATCTGCGTCGACGGCCTGAAGCACGGCGAGCGCTACGCCATCGTCATCCGCCAGGGCGTACCCTCGGCCATCCCCGACGAGACCCTCCTGAAATCGGCCGATTACGAGATTTATGTCCGCGACCGCACGCCCTCCGTGCGTTTCACCGGCAAGAATTACGTCCTGCCACGCACCGGCCAGCAGGGCATTCCGGTCGTCTCGGTCAATTCCGGCAAGCTCGACCTCGAGGTCATGCGGATCGGCGACCGCAACCTGATCAACTCCGTCCATTCCGAGGATTTCCTTAGCCAGATCGGCTCCTATTCCGCCAAGCAGATCGCCAGCGACAAGGGCGAGACCGTCTGGACCGGCACGATGGACGTGAAGTCCGAGCTGAACCAGGACGTGATCACCGCCTTCCCGGTCACCGAAGCGGTCGGCAGCCTGAAGCCCGGCGTCTACGTCATGTTCGCCAAGCCCTCGGGCGGCCCGGCGGCCGCGCCCGCTAGCGACGACGGCGATTCCTACGATGACGGCTCGACGCGGGCCACGCAGTGGTTCGTCGTCTCCGATCTCGGGCTGACCTCCTTCACCGGACCGGACGGCGTGCATGTGCTCGCCCGCTCGCTCGCCGACGCCAAGCCCATCGCCAATGCTGAATTGCGCCTGATCGCCCGCAACAACGAGGTGCTCGGCACGGCCAAGACCGATGGCAACGGCTATGCCCGCTTCGATGCCGGCCTCGGCAAGGGCCAGGGCGGCAATGCGCCCGGACTTGTCACCGCCTCGCTCGCCGAGGATTATGGCTTCCTCGACCTCAAGCAGGCCGCCTTCGACCTCTCCGACCGCGGCGTCAAGGGCCGCGTCGCCCCCGCCGGGCTTGACGCCTATCTCTACACCGAGCGTGGCGTCTATCGCTCCGGTGAGACGGTCTATCTCACCTCGCTGCTGCGCGACGCCAAGGGCGCTGCCGTCACCGGCCTGCCGCTGACCATCGTGGTCAAGCGCCCTGACGGCGTCGAATATCGCCGCCGACAGGTCGAGGATCAAGGCGCGGGCGGGCGCGCCCACTCGATCCAGCTCGTCTCCGGCGCCGCGACCGGTACCTGGCGCGTCCTCGCCTATTCCGACCCGAAGGGCCAGGCGATCGGCGAGACCTCCTTCCTAGTCGAGGATTACGTGCCCGAGCGGCTGGAGCTGACGCTGACGCCGAAGGCGCCGCTGCTGCAGGCCGGTCAGCCGGCCGAGCTCGACGTCAACGCCCGCTATCTCTACGGCGCGCCGGGCTCCGAGCTCGACGTCACAGGATCGATGACCATCCGCGCCGCCGATGCCAGCGCCATCCCCGGCTTCAAGGACTATCAAGTCGGCCTCACCGACGAGGCTTTCGAGCCTGTTCAGAGCGAGTTCGAGGAAAGCACGACGACCGACGCCGCCGGCAAGGCGACGATCTCCAATCCGGTCCAGCAGGCCGACACCAACCGCCCGCTCGAAGTCGAGATGACCGTGCGCGTCGGCGAGCCCGGCGGTCGCGCCATCGCCCGCTCGGTCACGCTGCCGATCGTGCCCAAGGGCGCTGCCATCGGCGTGAAGAAGCTGTTTCGCGACGGCGATCTCGGCAACGGCCAGACCGCAAATTTCGAAGTCATCATGGCGACCGGAGACGGCAAGCGCCTCGCCCGGCCCGGCGTGAAATGGGTGCTGTCGAAGGTCCGCCGCAACTATCAGTGGTTCTTCCAGGACGGCCGCTGGAACTACGAGGGCGTGAAGACCACCCGCCGCGTCGCCGACGGCGAGATCGCGGTCGCTGAGGCCGCCGGCGCCAAGATCGCTGCTCCCGTCGAATGGGGCAATTACCGGCTAGACGTGACCTCGGACGGCAACGAGGCGGCCGAGACCTCGGTCTCCTTCAGCGTCGGCTATGAGAGCGACAAGACGGCCGATACGCCGGATGTGCTCGATGTCGCGCTGGACAAGGCGTCCTATGCCGATGGCGAGAGCCTGCAGGTCCGCCTGTCCCCGCGCTTCGCCGGCAAGGCGACGCTCGCCGTCATCACCGATAAGGTCGCGGATATCCGCACCATCGATATCGCCGAGGGCGGCACCTCGGCCAGCATTCCCGTGAAGGCGGAATGGGGCGCCAGCGCCTATCTCGTCGTGCTCGCCCATCGCCCGATGGATGCCGCCGCCAAGCGCCTGTCCGGCCGCGCCATCGGCCTCTCCTGGTTCCAGATCGGCAAGGAGACGCGCACGCTGGCACTCGATCTCGGCGCGCCCAAGCTGGTGCGCCCGCTCACGACGCTGTCGCTCCCGGTCAAGGTCACCGGCATGAAGGCCGGCGAAGAGGCCTATGTCACGCTCGCTGCCGTCGATATCGGCATCCTCAACCTCACCCGCTACGAGAGCCCCGATCCCAGCAAGTTCTTCTTCGGCCAGCGCCAGCTCGGCCATGACCTGCGCGATCTCTACGGCTACCTGATCGACGGCATGCAGGGCACGCGCGGCGCGATCCGCACCGGCGGCGACGCTGCACCGAAGATGGACGGCGAGAAGCCGACGCAGGAGCCGCTCGCCCGCTATTCCGGCGTGGTCAAGGTCGGGGCCGACGGCACGGCCAAGATCGATTTCGACCTGCCGGCCTTCAACGGCTCGGTCCGCGTCATGGGCGTCGCCTGGTCGGCCGGCCGCACCGGCCAGGCCAGCGCCGACGTGATCGTGCGCGACCAGATCGTGGCGCAGGCCACGCTGCCGCGCTTCCTCGCCATCGGCGACCAGTCACGCTTCCATCTCCAGGTCGACAATGTCGAAGGTCCGGCCGGCGCCTATACCGTCGATCTCGACGTGAAGGGCCCGGTTCTGGTCGCCGCCGACGCCACCCGCCGCACGATGCAGATCGGCGCCGGCGCCAAGACGCAGATGACGATCCCGGTCACCGCCGCTGGCCTCGGCCGCGCCGAATTCGACGTGCGCGTCTCCGGCCCCAACGGCATCGGCACGGTGCAGAACCTTGCCGTGCGCGTGCAGCCCTCGGCCGCGACGATCGCGCGTCGCATCGTCCGCGCCATTCCCGGCAATGGCGGGGCGATCACCGTCTCCTCCGATCTGCTGGCCGATCTCGTGCCGAATTCCGGGCAGGTCTCGGTGACGGTCTCGCCCTTCGGCTCGCTCGACGTGCCCGCCCTCCTCAAGGCGCTCGACCGTTACCCCTATGGCTGCACCGAACAGACCGTCTCGCGCGCTCTGCCGCTGCTGGCCGTGAACCAGCTCGCCTCGCTGGAGCAGCTCGCGCTCGACGACAAGGCCGACGAGCGCGTCGTCAATGCGATCGAGCGCGTGCTCGCCCGCCAGGGTGGCAACGGCTCCTTCGGCCTATGGGGTGTCGGCGGCGACGATCTCTGGCTCGACGCCTTCGTCACCGACTTCCTGACGCGGGCTCGCGAGAAGCAGTTCGCGGTGCCGCAGATCGCCTTCAACCTCGCGCTGGACCGCCTGCGCAACCAGGTCGTCAACACCAGCGAGATCAATAAGGAAGAGGCCGCCGGCATCGCCTACGCGCTCTATGTGCTCGCCCGCAACGGACGGCCGGTGATGGGCGACCTGCGCTACCTCGCCGATAACAAGCTCGGCGATTTCGCGACGCCGCTGGCCCGCGCCCAGATCGGTGCCGCGCTCTCGGCGCTGGGCGATCGCGGCCGTGGCCGCGCGGCCTTCGGCAGCGCGCTAGGCCTGCTCCAGCAGGCGAGCGACGATGGCCTGTCGCGGCCCGATTACGGCTCCCGCCTGCGCGACGGCGCCGGCGTGCTCGCCCTGATCGCCGAGGCCAATGGCGAGCGCGCCGATATCAGCCGCGCCGTCTCGATCGTCGACGCCACCCGCAACAGCGCCCGCTACAACTACACATCGACGCAGGAGCAGATGTGGATGGTGCTGGCGGCGCAGGCCATGGCCAAGGACGCCGAGGGCATGACGCTGACGGTCGACGGTACGGCTCGCAAGGGTGCGCTCTACCGCACGCTCTCTGCCGAGGCGCTGGAGGCCAAGTCCCTGACCATCGCCAATCCGGGCGCCGGCAATGCTCAGGCGGTCATCACCGTCGCGGGTATCCCGACCGCGCCGGAGCCGGCCTTGAACCAGGGTTTCGGGCTTGAGCGCGTCATCTACACGATGAAGGGTGAAAAGGCCGATCCGGCACGTCTGCGCCAGAACGAACGCTATGTCGTGGCGCTGACCGTGACGGAGGCCGCGCCACGCTATGGCCGCCTGCTGCTGGTCGATCCGGTCCCGGCCGGGCTGGAGATCGAGAATGCCAACCTGACGGAAGGCGCCTCGGTCGCAGGGCTCGACTGGCTGAAGCAGGAGGTCTCGCCGGTTCATACCGAGTCGCGTGACGACCGCTTCGTCGCGGCTTTCGAGCGCACAGGCTCGAAGAGCGACAAGCCCTCCTACACCGTCGCCTATATCGCCCGCGCCGTCTCGCCCGGCCGCTATGTCTCGCCCGCCGCCGTGATCGAGGACATGTACCGGCCGGATCGCTTCGGCCGAACGGGCTTCGGCGCGGTGGAGATCAGCTCGGCGCGGTGATGAGCGCGCAGCGCGAAAAGACGAGCGCAACGGAGCCCCCTCTCCCCTCGAGGGAGAGGGATGGGGTGAGGGCCGGCGCGACGCTTGATCGTTTGCCGACCCGCCTAGCCGCCCTCATCCGTCAGCGCTTCGCGCTGCCACCTTCTCCCCCGAGGGGAGAAGGGAAGACTCCACGACGCTTTCGCAAACTGAAGATCGCTGCCGGCATCCTTGCCGTCTCGACGATCACTGCGACAGCGGCCCTCACCCTCTACACGCGCTCGCTGCCGCCGCTCGACCTCGCGGCCGCGGCCGACCGCTCGACCGTTGTGCTCGACCGCGAGGGCAAGCTGCTGCGCCCCTTCCTCACCAGTGACGGGCGCTGGAAGCTCCCCGTCACATCAGAGGATGTCGATCCCCGCTATCTCGCTATGCTCAAGACCTTCGAGGACAAGCGCTTCGACCAACATCGCGGCATTGACCCGCTGGGCATCCTGCGCGCCGCCGGTCAGATGCTGCTGAACGGCCGCGTCGTCTCCGGCGGCTCGACCCTGACCATGCAGGTCGCGCGCCTGCTCGAACCGCGCGAGGAGCGCACGCTCTCGGCCAAGCTGAGGCAGGCCGTGCGCGCAGTCGAACTGGAGCGACGCTTCGACAAGGCCGGTATTCTCGACCTTTACCTCACGCTCGCCCCCTTCGGCGGTAATCTCGAAGGCGTGCGCGCCGCGAGCTTCGCCTATTTCGGCAAGGAGCCGAAGCGGCTTTCGACCGCCGAGGCAGCTCTCCTCGTCGCCCTGCCGCAATCGCCCGAGACGCGCCGGCCGGACCGCTTCGTCGAAGCCGCCCGAAAGGCGCGCGAACGGGTGCTGGAGCGGGTCGAGCAGGCGGGCTTAGCCACCCGTGACGAGGTCGCCGCCGCCCGTAACGAGCCGATCCCGACCGCGCGCCGCCCCTTCCCGAATCTCAGCCCCCATATCGCCGAGCAGGCGGTGGCGGAGGCTCCGGCCGAGCGCGTCCAGAAGCTTTCGCTCGATGCACGCCTGCAAACCGCTCTCGAAGGCCTCGCGCGCGAACGTAGCCTCGGCCTTGCCCCCCAGGTCTCGATCGCGATCCTCGCCGTCGACAACGAAACCGGCGAGATCCGCGCCTCGGTCGGCGGCGTCGATTACTTCGCGGCGGAACGCGCCGGTGCGCTCGATCTGACGCGGGCGTTGCGCTCGCCGGGCTCGGCGCTGAAACCCTTCATCTACGCGCTCGCCTTCGACAACGGCATCGCCCATCCCGAGACGATGCTGGAGGACCGGCCAGCCCGCTACGGCATCTACATTCCCGAAAATTTCGACATGACCTTCCAGGGCATGGTCAGCGCCCGCAAGGCCCTGCAGCTCTCGCTCAACGTGCCGGCGGTGGAGCTGCTTTCGGCGCTCGGCCCGCAGCGCTTCCTCTCGCGGCTGCGCGATGCCGGTGTCGCCATCGCCATGCCCAAGGACAGCGGCGCGCCCGGCCTCGCCGTCGGTCTCGGCGGCCTCGGCATCACCTTGCAGGACCTTACCCGCGCCTATGTCGGGCTCGCCCGCGGTGGCGAGATGCTGCCGCTGCGCTTCCGCCAACAGGCGGCGCAAACCGGTCCGGCTCCGCGCCTCGTCGATCCCGTCGCGGCCTGGTATGTCGCCGATACCTTGCTCGGCGCGCCGCCGCCACTCAATGCCGTGCCCGGCCGCATCGCCTACAAGACCGGTACCTCCTATGGCTATCGCGATGCCTGGGCCGTCGGCTTCGACCGCAAGCATACGATCGGCGTCTGGGTCGGCCGCGCCGATAACGGCGCCGTGCCCGGACTGGTCGGGCGCACGGTGGCGGCGCCGATCCTGTTCGACGCCTTCGCCCGGCTCGGCATCGATCAGCGCCCCTTCCCGCAGCCGGCGGACGCGATCGTCGCCAGTACCGGCCATCTGCCGCCGCCGCTGCGACATCTCCGGCAGGACGTGCCCAAGACCGTAACGGCGATGTCGACGCCGACGCTGAAGCTCGCGTTCCCGCCGGACGGCGCTCGCATCGACCTCTCCACCGCCGCGCTCGACGGCAATGCCCGGCTCAACCTCAAGGCGGCCGGCGGCTCGCCGCCCTATACCTGGCTGGTCGACGGCACGCCGGTGACCGAGCCGCAGCGCCGCCGCGAGACGCAATGGCAGCCGCCCGGGAAGGGCTTCATGCGGATTTCGGTGATCGACGCGACTGGGGCGAGCGAAAGCGTCTCGGTGAGATTGCAGTAGCGCTGCTTCCCCCTGTCCGCTGTGTCATCCCGCACGCGCTGCGGCACGTCAGTGCTGTTGCGCAGATGCGGGACCGCATGACGATAAGGCGCCTTTTCCTGAGAACGGTCCCGTGTCGGCGCAGCGGCACTGACGTGCCGCAGCGCGCACGGGATGACAGCGGGTGATCCTTACTCCGCCGGCGCCGGATGCGCTCCATGGGCATCATGCGCCTCGTCATGCGCGCCATGGCGCGAGCCATGAACCTTGCGGGCGAGGTAGCTGTAGGCGACCGGCACCACATAGAGCGTCAGCAGCGTGCCGAAGGTCATGCCGCCGACGATGACCCAGCCGATCTGCGAACGGCTCTCCGCGCCGGCACCATGCGCGATGGCCAGCGGCACGGCGCCGAGCACCATGGCGCCGGTCGTCATCAGGATGGGCCGCAGGCGCAGTTCCGCCGCCTCGACGAGGGCGTCGATCATCTCGCGGCCCTCCTCGCGCAACTGGTTGGTGAACTCCAGGATCAGGATGCCGTGCTTGGTGATGAGGCCGACCAGCGTGATCAGGCCGATCTGGCTGTACACGTTCATCGTCCCGCCCGTGTAATAGAGCGCGGCCAGCGCGCCGGTGAGCGAGAGCGGCACCGAGACCATGATCACGATCGGGTCGACGAAGCTCTCGAACTGCGCCGCCAGCACCAGATAGATGAAGCCCAGCGCCAGCAGGAAGACGACGAAGATGCTCGCGCCCGACTGCTTGAACTCGCGGCTCTGGCCGGAATAGTCGATCTGCACGGTGTTCGGCAGCACGCGCTGCGCGCCCTCCTCCAGCACCTTGAGCGCGTCGCCGAGCGAATAGCCCGGTGCGGGAATCGCGGTGATCGTCGCCGAGCGAAGCTGGTTGAAGCGGACGAGCTCCTTCGGCGCCACCGTCTCTTCGACCTGGACCAGGCTGGAAAGCTGGACCACGGCGCCGCCGCGCCCCATCAGGTAGATCGATTGCAGCGCCTGCGGCGTGTTGCGCTCGGCACCCTCCACCTGCAGCACGACGTCGTACTGCTTGCTGTTCATGTTGAAGCGGGTCACCTGCCGGCCGCCGAGCAGGGTCTCCATGGTGCGGCCGATGATGTCGACATTGACGCCGAGATCGGCCGCGCGCTGCCGGTCGATCGAGACCTTGATCTGCGGCTTGTCGAGAATGAGGTTGCTCTCGACATTGGTCAGGATCGGCGAGTTCGCGACCTCTGCCATCAGTTGGTCGACATAGGACTTGATCTGGGCGTAGGGCTCCGACGAGCGCAGCACGAACTCGACCGGCTTGCTGGTCGCCTGGCCCTGGCCGAGCGAGGCCGGATTGGTGGCGAACAGGCGGATACCCGGAATCTGCGACAGCCCCCGATTGATCTCCGCGACGAGATCCTGCTGTTTGCGGTGCCGCTCCTCCCACGGCTTCAGGCGGGCCATGGCGATGGCGCGCGTCACGTCGGGGAAGCCGGTGATGACGAGATAGGTCTCGACCTCGGGAATCTTCCTGAAATACGCCTCGACCTGGCGCGCGTAATCGGCCGTGAAGCTGATCGTAGCGCCCTCGGGCGCAACGCCGATCACATTGATCGTGCCGCGATCCTCGACAGGCGACAATTCCGCCCGCAGGCTCGTGAAGAAGAAATAGCCGCCGCCCGCGACGCAGAGCGCCAGCAGGACGATGAGCGGCCGCACCGACAGGGCCGCGCGCAACGAGGCCTTGTAGCCGCGCGACAACGCGTTGAAGCCGCCCTCCAGTACATTGTAGAGCCAGTTATGCTTCTCGTGATGGCGCAGGAGCTTGGCGCACATCATAGGCGTCAGCGTCAGCGCGACGAAGCCCGAGACCAGCACCGCGCCGGCTAGCGTCAGCGCGAACTCGATGAAGAGCTTGCCGGTGCGCCCCGTCGAGAACGCCATCGGCGCATAGACGGCGACCAGCGTCAGCGTCATCGCCACCACCGCGAAGGCGATCTCGTTGATGCCACGGATCGCCGCGGGCGTCGGCTTCATGCCGTCCTCGATATGACGGTGCACGTTCTCCAGCACGACGATGGCGTCGTCGACGACGAGGCCGATGGCGAGCACCATCGAGAGCAGCGTTAGCGTGTTCACGGTGAAACCGAACGCATACATCAGCGCGAAGGAGCCGATCAGCGAGACGGGAATCGTCACCAGCGGGATCAGGGTCGCGCGGGCCGAGCGCAGGAAGATGAAGATGATCAGCACGACCAGAACGATCGCCTCGAGGATCGTCTGGAAAACCGCCTTGATCGAGCGGTCGATGAAGACCGAGCTGTCATAGGACTTGGCGAGCGACATGCCTTGCGGCAGGTCCTCGATGATGCCGGGCAGCGCCTCCTCGATTCCGGCCGAGACGTCGAGCGGGTTCGCCGTCGCCTGCTTGACGATGCCGATCGTCACCGAAGGCGTACCCCTGAACCAGGCGGCGTTGCGCTCCTCGCGGGCACCGAGTTCGACCTTGGCGATGTCCTTGACCTTGACCGGGAAGCCGTTGGCGTCCTTGACGACGATCTCGCGGAATTCAGCCGGCGTGGTCATGCTGGTCTGCGAGAGCACAGTGAATTCGCGGTCGTTGCTCTCGATGCGGCCCGACGGAATCTCGATATTCTGCGACCGGACCGCAGCCTCCACTTCCTGGACGCTGACATTGTAGGCCGACATGCGGGCGCGATCGAGCCAGATGCGCATCGCATACTGACGCTGGCCGAGAATGCGGACCTCCGCCACGCCGGTAACGTTCTGCACGCGGTCGGAAATGAAGCGGTCGGCGAAATCGGTGAGTTCCAGCGGTCCGTGCCGCGAGCTGGTGAGGGAGAGGTAGAGGATCGGCTGCGAGTCCGCCTCGACCTTGGCGATGACCGGCTCGTCGATTTCGTCCGGCATGCGGCTGCGCACGCGGCTGACACGGTCGCGCACGTCGGAGGCCGCGACGTCGGGATCGACATCCGGACGGAAGCGCACCTGGATGAAGCTGCGCTCCTGGCGGCTGGTCGAGGACAGGATTTCGATGCCCTCGATGCCGGCGATCGAGTTCTCCAGGATCTGCGTGACCTGCGTCTCGATGATTTCGGCCGAAGCGCCGCGATAATCGGTACGGACCGAGACGATCGGCTCGTCGATATTCGGGTACTCGCGGACGGTCAGGCGGCCATAGGAGACGATGCCGATCAGCATCACCAGAAGGCTCAGCACCGTCGAGAGAACGGGCCGGCGGACGAAGAGTTCGAAGAGGCTCATCAGGGTTCGTCCTAGAGCTGGCTCGTCTGGACGACCTTGTCCTTGATCGCGATGATCGCACCGTCGCGCAACCGCATCTGGCCGGCGGTGATGATCTGCATGTCGGGTTTCAGCCCGCTGACGATCTCGACCTTGCCGGGCAGACGCTTGCCCAGCTCGACGGTGACGCGCTTCGCCTTACCTTTGTCGACGACATAAACCATCTTGCCGACGGCATCCGGCACCACGGCCATTTCCGGCACCAGGATCGCGTTCTCGCGCTGGTCAACGGTAATGGCGAGGCGAGCGAAGAGGCCGGGCTTCAGCACGAGATCGGCGTTCGGGATGTTGGCGCGCAGGCGGATCGCCCTGCCGTTCACGTCGACCACCGGGTCGATCGCGTAGATCTGGCCCTGGAACTTGCGGTCCGGCACCGCATCGACCTTCATCTGCACGGGCTGTCCGGTCTTGAGGCGGCTGAGATAGATCTCGGGCACGCGGAAATCGATCTTGATCGGGTCGATGCTGGTCAGCGTGATCAGTTGCTTGCCGACCGAGACGTAGTCGCCGACGCCGACCGAGCGCAGGCCGACGACGCCGTTGAACGGCGCCACGATGGTCGACTGCGCGAGCTTGGCCCTGGCGAGCTGGACGCGGGCCTCGGTGGAAGCGAGCTTCGCTGCGGATTCATCGAGCGCGACCTGCGTGCCCGAACCGCGCGAGACCAGCCCCCGGAGCCGGTCATTGGTGTCGCGGGCGAGGTTGAGGTCAGCCATCGCCTGCTTGAGCTCGGCATCGAGGATCGCCGTATCGAGCTTGACCAGTTCCTGTCCGGCTTTGACGGGCTCGCCCTCCTTGAAGCCGAGGAAGACGACGCGGCCGGCGATTTCAGGCGCAATCACCACGGTTTCGTCGGCGGCAAGCGTGCCGAGCGCCTCGACCTCCTCGCTGACGGTAGCGAGCTCGATGGAAGCGACCTCGACCGGCACGGCGCGCGGGCCGGAGACCGCGCTGGCCTGTGCCTGCTGGGTGCCGGCGCGCTGGTTGCGGTAGGCGTAATAGCCACCGCCCGCGATGGCGGCGACGAGAACAAGAAGAACAAACCGCTTCATCAGGCTGGAGGCTCCGTTGCCGCGCATTAGTCTTAAATGGAACGAAAGGCGTTGCTAAGATGCCGGCGTGCCACAGCGGCACAAAAATAGCGATTTTTGCGCCGATGCCGCATCGATCCGGCCTTGCGGCCATCAATGCAAGATGCTTGCCGGCAGGAAGCCCACCGTCACGGGCCTCTCCGCCGCACGCAGACATCCATCGTGATCCTGCCGGCTGGCCGGGAAACGTCCAAGCGCATTCTGGCGACCTCACGAAACGTTGACCGACTGGCGCAGGCGCGATGGCTGCTTTTTCGCGGCTTTGCACCTGCTGTCACGCCGCTGTCATCGGTGGCCGCTAGGGCTCGCGGCGATCGAGACGCCTGACCCTCCGGCCCTGGCCGGACGGGGACGCGCTCACGCCCGTATCCTGCCCGAGAACCATTTCATGCTCCGCATCGAAGGCCTGACCAAGCGCTTTGGCGACAGGAACGCGGTCGACGCCGTCACCCTGACCGTGCCGAAGGGAGAGATGGTCGGCGTCATCGGCCCCTCCGGCGCCGGCAAGTCGACGCTGCTGCGCATGCTGAACCGCCTGACCGAGCCGACATCCGGCCAGATCGTCTGCGAGGAGCAGGATGTCACCGGCCTGAAGGGCGCCTCGCTGCGCCGCTGGCGTCGCGACACCGCGATGATCTTCCAGCAGTTCAACCTCGTCGGCCGTCTCGACGTGTTGACCAATGTCCTGCTCGGCCGGCTGAACCACCGCTCGGCGGCGCTGACGCTGGTCAAGAGCTTCTCCGAGGACGACAAGATCCGCGCCATCGCGGCGCTCGAGCGCCTCGACATGGGTCATCTCCTCGCGCAACGCGCCGAGACCCTGTCCGGCGGGCAGCAGCAGCGCGTCGCCATCGCCCGCGCCCTTGTCCAGGAGCCGCGCATCATCCTCGCCGATGAGCCGATTGCCTCGCTTGACCCGCGCAACACCCAGGTCGTCATGGACGCGCTGTTCCGCATCAATCGCGAGGACGGCATCACCGTGATGTGCAATCTGCACGACCTCGACATCGCCGCGAAGTACTGCGACCGCCTGATCGGCATGTCCGCCGGCAAGGTCGTGTTCGACGACGTGCCGCAAGCGCTGACCCGCGAGATCGCGGCCGAGCTCTACGGCATCGAAGCCAAGGATGCCGGCGCCGAGGCGCTGGATGCGCTCGACGCAATCGCCGCCTCCGAGGCGAAGCGCGCCCGCCAGAAGACCGCCTGACTTCCTGAGATCGCCGGACCGGCCCGAAGGCCGTCGCCGCGAGAAGACCATCCCGCCTACGACTACAACCAGGAGCACACCGATGCTGACCCGTCGTCATACCCTCAAGCTCGCCGCCGCCGGCCTCGCCGCCGCCGCTGCCCCGGCTTTCGCCCAGGACTGGAAAGCGAAATATCCGGAGATCGTCTTCGCGATCATCCCGGCAGAGAACGCTTCGGGCGTCGTCGAGCGCTACACCCCCTTCGTGAACTACCTCGCGAAGGAACTCGGCACCAAGGTGACGCTGCGCATCGCCAACGACTATGCCGCGATCATCGAAGGCCAGCGCGCCGGCAACATCCATATCGGCATGTATGGCCCGGCTTCCTTCGCCCGCGCCCGCATGACCGGCGCCAAGGTCGATGCCTTCGCCATCGAGACCAATCTCGACGGCACCAAGGGCTATCACTCGGTCTTCTACGTGAAGAAGGACTCGCCCTATCAGAAGGTCGAGGACCTCAAGGGCAAGAATCTCGGCCTCGTCGACCCGAACTCGACCTCCGGCAACAACGTCCCGCGGTTCGTGCTGAACCAGATGAAGATCGAGCCGGAAACCTTCTTCTCGAAGGTCGTCTACACCGGCAGCCACGAGAACGCGATCATCGCGCTCCAGCAGGGCACGGTCGACATGGCCGCCAACTGGTGGAACGACGAGCAGGAATCCAACCTGCAGCGCATGGCCCGCAAGAACATGGTCAAGGCCGACGACTTCCGGATCATCTACAAGTCCGAGCAGATCGTGAACTCGCCGATGGCCTATCTCTCCGACATGCCGGAGGAGCTGAAGGCCAAGATCCGCGACGCCGTCCTGAACCTCGCCACCAAGGACAAGGTTGCCTTCGACAAGATCTATGAAGGCAAGCAGGGCCCGCTCGTCGCCGTCGACAACAAGGCCTACGACCCGATCATCGAGCTCAACAAGTTCGTCGACGAACTCCGCAAGAAGAAGTCGTCGTAAGCAGCACGCCTGCTCTCGCCGTCATGGTCGGGCTTGTCCCGACCATCCACGCCTTCGCTTCGCCGATCGAACGCGGTGTTCAAGACGTGCATGCTCGCCACAAGGGCGAGCATGACGGCTGAGGCGCCACCTGGCGCCCTCTCCGGCAACGGACGCAGAATTCCATGACCCTCGCGATCGACCGCAACGACCCTGCCATCCGAGCCCATGCCGAGACCTATCGGCAGACAGCCTCGGCCAAGCGCCGGCAGGCCCTGATCGGCATCGTCGTCTTCATCGCCTGCGTGCTGCTCTCGGCGCGGGGCGCCGAGGTCGATCTCGCCAAGTTCTTCGAGAACATCAACCGCTTCCCGAAATACATCTACGAGACACTGCCGACGCTCCGGCTCTCAAGCCTCGGCTCTGACCTCGCCGAATGGTACTGGGGCCTGAAAGGCTGGCTGAAGCTGCTCTGGCAGACCGTGCTGATCGCCTATGTCGGTACGATCCTTGGCGCCGCCGGCGCCTTCCTGTTCTGCTTCGCCGCCGCTGCCAATCTCGGCCGGGCCACCTGGCTGCGCTTCGCGGTACGCCGCTATCTCGAATTCTGCCGCACCGTTCCCGAAATCGTCTTCGCGCTGATCTTCGTCATCGCCTTCGGCCTTGGGCCTTTGCCCGGCGTGCTCGCCATCGCGATCCACACCATGGGTGCGCTCGGCAAGCTCTTCTCCGAGGTGGTCGAGAATATCGATCTGAAGCCGGTCGACGGCGTCACCGCATCCGGCGGAAGCTGGTGGCAGATTGTACGCTTCGCCGTCGTGCCGCAGGTGCTCTCCAATTTCGCGAGCTACGCGCTACTGCGCTTCGAGATAAATGTCCGCGGCGCCTCGATCATGGGCTTCGTCGGCGCCGGCGGCATCGGTCAGGACCTGATCGAAGCGATCCGCAAGTTCTACTTCACCGATGTCAGCGCCATCCTGCTGCTGATCATCATCGCGGTGATGCTGATCGACTACGGCACCGAGCGACTGCGCCACGCCCTCCTCAGCCTGGAGCACGGCCGATGAGCCTCGCCCTTTCGACAGCCGAGCGCGCCGACATCCTCAAGCGCCATGAGGCCGCGATCCGGGGCTCCCTCAGGACGAAGCTCGCGACGATCGGCACCATCGCCGCCCTCGCCGGCCTCTTCCTCTACGGGTTGACGACGCTCGAGACCTCTCTGTGGAAGCTGATCGGAGGCTTGAGCAATCTCGGCACCTTCGTCGTGCTGATGCTGCCGCCCGATCCCGGCTCCTTCGCCCGCGCCATCATCTTCGTGAAGGCCCTGTTCGAGACCATCGCCATCGCCTTCCTCGGTACCGTTCTCGCCGCCACCCTTGCCCTGCCGCTCGGTTTCATCGCGGCGCGCAACGTCGTCGCCAACCGCGTCGTGCATTTCCTCGCCCGCCGCTCGCTCGACACGGTGCGCGGCGTCGACGCCCTGATCTGGGCGTTGATCTGGGTGAACGTCGTCGGCCTCGGCCCCTTCGCCGGCATGCTCGCCATTATGACCAGCGATCTCGGCGCCTTCGGCAAGCTCTATTCCGAGGCGATCGAGGCGGCCGACCGCAAGCCGGTCGAGGGCGTCTCCTCCGTCGGCGGCGGCAAGGCGCATGAGATCCGCTTCGGCCTGCTGCCGCAGGTGCTGCCGGTGATCGCGAGCCAGGTGCTCTATTTCATCGAGTCGAACACCCGCTCTTCGACCATCATCGGCATCGTCGGCGCCGGCGGCATCGGCCTCTATCTCGCCGAGACGATCCGCACGCTGGAATGGCAGCAGGTCTCCTTCCTGATCTTGCTGGTCCTGGCTGCGGTCTCGGCGATCGACTTCCTGTCGGGCAAGCTGCGCTTCGCGATCATCGGCCGCCGGACGAGCTGAGATCGGAGACAGACCTGGAAGGACCAGGCGTCATGCTCGCCCTTGTGGCGAGCATCCACGTCTTGAACGCCGCAATCGCCGAAAGAAGACGTGGATGGCCGGGACAAGCCCGACCATGACGAGGATCGTACTCCTTCAATCCCCGAACGGCTCGATCACCATTTCCATGCGCTCGGCAGCGAAGACGCTGCTCACGAGATGCACCGGTGTCAGGTCCGGCAAGGCGTCGACCGCCGTCGAGATCATCACGGCCGCCTCGGGCGCGATCTCCAGCAGCTCCGCCTCGCGCTCATCGGCCAGTCTCGCCGTCAAACGCGTCGACAGGCGGACGTAGTCCGCGATCCCATAGACCTTGAAGGCGGCCGTGATCGAGCCCGCCGCCTCGCGATAGGCCTTGTCGAAATCCGGAAAGCGCTCGACCGAGAGCCAATGCGTGCCCGTGCCCATCGGCACGCCATCGGCGAGACTCACGCCCTGCACCTGCCAAAGCGGCGTCCCGGTCTTCAGCTTGAGCGCAGTACAAGCCGCCGCCTCGCCCACGACCACCTCGGCCGAGAGCATGCGGCTCGTACCGGTGATGCCGAGCCTGCCCATATTGGTGCGCATGCTGACGCGCCGGCCGATCGGATAAGGCAGGCGCGGCGCCGTCACCTGCGTGCCACGGCCGCGCGCAACCGTCACCAGCCCCTGATCGGCCAGATGCCGGAAGGCTTGCCGCACGGTATGGCGATGCACGCCATAGCGCTCCGCCAGCGCGACCGAGGCCGGCAGCGTGTCACCGAGCTTGTACTCGCCGCGCCCGATCGCATCCGCCAGTTCATCGGCAATGCGCCGCCAGGCCGTCCCGCCGTCACGTTCCGCAAGCGCGGCATCCGTCATCGAATTGTCGCTCAAAAAGTATAGACCTTTGCCATCAACTCTCCTAGCATAGTCTAGACATTCGGAACTGACCAGCGAGCTCGCGCCGATGACCCCAAGAACCCCGAGGCAAAGCTGGATGGCGACGCTGGCGCGCGCCTCCCGCAGCGAGATCGAAACCCTGCTCGGCGATCCGCCAGACCACGATCTGCTCAAGGCACCGGAGACCGGGACCGTGATGGTCGAGGGCCGGGCCGGTGGCGCCGGCCGCCGCTTCAATCTCGGCGAGGCCACTGTGACGCGCTGCGTCGTGCGTCTCTCCAATGGGCGTATGGGCTTCTCCTATGCGCTCGGCCGCGACGGTCGGAAGGCACGGCTCGCCGCCCTGCTCGACGCCCGTCTCCAGGACGAGGCCGAGGGCAGCGGGTTGCATCAGGGCGTCGCCGCGCTCGCCGCCCAGCAGGCGGCTGCTCGCGACCTCGCCTCGCGCAAGGCAGCCGCGACCAAGGTCGATTTCTTCACACTCGTCAGGGGCGCGTGATGCCGGCCGAAACCATGATCGCTCCCGGCTTCGCCGATCCGGTCTTCCAGTCGCAGGCCGCATTCCGCGCCCTGCTCGCTGCCCTCTCCGAGCCCGGTACGCTGCAAAGCGTCGCCGCCGAAATCGCGCCGCCGGAAGGTCTTGCCACCGCTACGGCCACCGCCTTGCTGACGCTGGCCGATTACGAAACGCCGGTCTGGCTGCCGGAAGCCCTGCGCAGCGGCCCCGCCGGCGCTTGGCTGCGCTTCCACTGCGCCGCCGCACTTGTCGGAACCCCCGCAGAGGCCGCCTTCGCGGTCATCGATGGCCTGGCGGATGAGCCCAAGCTCTCCACCTTCAATCTCGGCACCGATCAGTTCCCGGATCGTTCGACCACCGTGATCGTGCAGGTCCCGGGCCTCGAAGGCGGCCCCGCTCTCACGCTCGCCGGCCCGGGCATCCTCGGCTCGTGCAATATCGCGCCGCAGGGCCTGCGCCCCGGTTTCACCGATGAATTACGCGAAAACGGCGCGCTCTACCCGCTCGGCGTCGATGTTCTGCTCGCGCATGGCGAGAGCCTGATCGGTCTGCCGCGCTCGACGCAAGTTGAGGAGGCCCGCTGATGTATGTCGCAGTGAAAGGCGGCGAAGCCGCCATCCTCGCCACGCATGACCTCGTCGCCGAGGCCCGTCGCGGCAATCCGGCCGTGCCGGAAATCTCGGTTGCCCAGATCCGCGAGCAGCAGGCCCTGGCCTGCGCCCGCGTGATGAACGAGGGCTCGCTTTACGATCAGGACCTCGCCGCGCTGGCGCTGAAGCAGGCGCAGGGCGATGTCATCGAGGCCGCCTTCCTGATGCGGGCCTATCGCACGACGCTGCCGCGCTTCGGCTCCTCCGAGCCGCTCGATACCGCCGCGATGGCGATCCGCCGCCGCGTCTCCGCCACCTACAAGGATCTGCCCGGCGGGCAAGTGCTTGGGCCGACCTATGATTACACGCACCGTCTCTTCGATTTCGCCCTGATGGACGAAGGCGGCGAAGCCGCGCCCCGCAAGGCCGCGGCTCCGCTCGACGCTACCATGCCGCGCGTCCCCGATATCCTCGGTGCCGAGGGCCTGATGGAAGCCGAGGAGCCGCCGGAAGGCGACCCGCGCCCCTTCGACCTGACCCGCGATCCCGTCTCCTTCCCGGCCGATCGCGACGTGCGCCTGCAATCCATGGCGCGCGGTGACGAGGGCTTCCTGCTCGGCCTCGGCTATTCCGTGCAGCGCGGCTTCGGCGGCACGCATCCCTTCGTCGGCGAAGTCCGCGTCGGCGAGGTCGCGGTCGAGTTCGTGCCGGAGGAGCTCGGCTTCGCCATCGATCTCGGCGACATCACCCTGACCGAATGCCAGATGGTCAACCAGTTCCAGGGCTCGAAGGACGTCCCGCCACAGTTCACCCGCGGCTACGGCCTCGTCTTCGGCCATAGCGAGCGCAAGGCGATGTCGATGTCGCTGGTCGACCGTGCCTTGAAGGCGCGCGATTTCGGCGAGGCGACCAACTACCCGGCGCAGCAGGACGAGTTCGTCCTCTACCACGCCGACAATGTCGAGGCGGCCGGCTTCGTCGAGCATCTCAAGCTGCCGCATTACGTCGATTTCCAGGGCGAACTCGAACTGATCCGCCGCATACGCAGGGAGCGCGAGGAGCGGCTTGCACAGGAACAGGAAGCCATGCCGGAGGCTGCGGAATGACCATCCATCAGATGCCGGCGGACGATACCAAGCCGGCTTACAACTACGCCTATCTCGACGAGCAGACCAAACGGATGATCCGTCGCGCCTTGCTCAAGGCGGTCGCGGTGCCCGGCTATCAGGTGCCGTTCGGCTCACGCGAGATGCCGCTGGCACGGGGCTGGGGCACGGGCGGCATCCAGATCACCGCCGCGATCATCGGCCCCGCCGACACGCTCAAGGTGATCGACCAGGGCGCCGACGACACCACCAACGCCGTCTCGATCCGCAAGTTCTTCGAGCGCACGGCCGACGCCCGCACCTGCGAGGCGACGGATGAGGCGACGATCATCCAGACCCGCCACCGCATTCCGGAGGCGCCGCTGAAGCCCGGACAGGTCATGGTCTATCAGGTGCCGATGCCGGAGCCGCTGCGCCGTCTGGAGCCGCGCGAGGCCGAGACCCGCAAGATGCACGCCTGGGCCGAGTATGGGCTGATGCAGGTCAAGCTCTACGAGGACATCGCGCGCTATGGCGAGATCACCAAGACCTATGACTACCCGGTCAAGGTCAACGGCCGCTACGTGATGGCGCCTTCGCCGATCCCGAAATTCGACAATCCGAAGATGCACATGTCGCCGTCGCTGCAATTGTTCGGCGCCGGTCGCGAGAAGCGCATCTACGCATTGCCGCCCTATACCAGCGTGCGCAGCCTCGATTTCGAGGATCACCCCTTCCGCATCCAGAGCTGGAAGCAGCCTTGCGGACTCTGCGGTGCGGCCGACTCCTATCTCGACGAGGTCGTGATCGACGACCAGGGCGGGCGCATGTTCGTCTGCTCCGACAGCCATTATTGCGAGACCCGCCGGGCGGAAGGCCATCGCGGCGCGATGCTGGGCGATGCCGCCGCGAGCGGCCTGGTCGAGGAGACCACCCCATGACGCTCCATGTCGCAGCGGCCGAGCTCGCGCTCGAACCCGCCCCCCTGCTCTCCGTCGACGGCGTCAGCCGCTTCTATGGCGAGCGCATCGGTTGCGCCGATGTCTCCTTCGACCTCTGGCCGGGCGAGGTGCTCGGCATCGTCGGCGAATCCGGCTCCGGCAAATCGACCCTGCTGCGCTGCCTCGCCGGCATCGACAAGCCCGACGAAGGCGAGGTGCTGTTCAGGGGCGGAGTCGAGCCCTTGGATATCTACTCGGTGTCCGAGCAGGAGCGCCGCCGCCTGATGCGGACGGCCTGGGGCATCGTCCACCAGAATCCGCGCGACGGGTTGCGCATGGATGTCACCGCCGGTGGCAATGTCGGCGAACGCCTGATGGATCGCGGCGACCGGCATTACGGCCAGATCCGCGAGCGCGCACTCGACTGGCTCCAGCGTGTCGAGATCGCCGGCACCCGCATCGACGATCGCCCGCGCCAGTTCTCCGGTGGCATGCAGCAGCGCCTGCAGATCGCCCGCGTGCTGGTCTCGGAACCACGCCTCGTCTTCATGGACGAGCCGACCGGCGGCCTCGACGTTTCCGTGCAGGCCCGCCTGCTCGACCTGCTGCGTGTGCTGGTGCGGGATCTCGGCCTCGCCGCGATCATCGTCACCCACGACCTCGCGGTGGCGCGTCTCCTGACCGACCGTCTGATGGTGATGAAGGATGGCCGCGTCGTCGAGCAGGGCCTGACCGACCAGGTACTGGACGATCCGCACCACGCCTATACGCAGCTTCTCACCTCGGCGGTGCTGAGCGTGTGACCTCGTCACACCCTCGTCACCTCGCCGGCACAAGGCACTGACCCCATGACCACGATGATTCAGGTCGAGAACGTCGCCAAGACCTTCACCCTGCACAACCAGGGCGGAGCGCGTCTGCCCGTCTTCGACAACGTCAATTTCCATGTCGAGGCCGGCGAGGCGCTGGTGCTGGCCGGCGCGTCCGGCGCCGGCAAGTCGAGCCTGCTGCGCATCCTCTACGGCAACTACAGGCCCACGAGCGGGGCGATCCGCATCACCCATGCCGGCCGGCCCGTCGACATCGTTGCCGCCGTGCCGCGCACCGTGCTCGACATCCGCCGCCGCACGCTCGGCTTCGTCTCGCAGTTCCTGCGCGTGATCCCGCGTGTCTCCACGCTCGACATCGTGCGCGACCCGCTGCTGGCGCGCGGCGCCACGCCGGAGACCGCGACCGAACGCGCCAAGGCCATGCTCGCCCGGCTCAATTTGCCCGAGCGCCTCTGGAACCTCGCGCCCGCCACTTTCTCCGGCGGCGAGCAGCAGCGCGTCAACATCGCCCGCTCCTTCGTCGACCCCTCCGCTATCATGCTGATCGACGAGCCGACCGCCTCGCTCGACGCCGCTAATCGCGACGTCGTCGTCGAACTCATCGCCGAGGCGCGCGCCGCCGGTTCCGCCATCGTCGGAATTTTCCATGACGAGGCGGTTCGCGAACGCGTCGCGACGCGCTATCTCGACATCACCGCTTTCCGGAAGGCCTGACGATGCAGACCGTTCTCACCAATGCCAAGCTCATCCTCGAGAACGAGGTCGTCACCGGCACGATCGCCTTCGACAAGACCGGCATCACGGCCGTCGACCAGGGCAAATCCTCCCTTCCGGGCGCCATCGATGCCGGCGGCGACTATGTCGCGCCCGGCCTCGTCGAAATGCACACCGACAATATGGAAAAGCATTTCATGCCGCGCCCGAAGGTCTTCTGGCCGAACGGGCTGGCGGCGGCGCTCGTCCATGATGCGCAGATGGCTGCAGCCGGCGTCACCACCGTCTACGACGCCGTTTGCGCCGGCACGCCCTTCTCGGCCAAGGATTATCGCAAGGACATCTTCGCCGACGTGATGAAGTCGCTGGCCTATGGCAAGAGCGAGAACGTCTTCCGCATCGACCATCGCATCCACATGCGTTGCGAGCTGACGAGCCCGCAACTGCTGGAGGACATCGAGCCCTACCAGGACGACGAATTGGTGCAGCTCGTCTCGCTGATGGACCACACCCCCGGCCAGCGCCAGTGGCGCGATCTCCAGCACCTCAAGACCTATGCGGTCGGCAACGGCAAGACCGTCGCGGAGTTCGAGGAAGACGTTGAGGTGCGCCAGCGCGAAGGCGCCGCCAATGTCGCGAAGAACTGGCAGGCCGTGGTCGACATCTTCCGCGCGCGCGGCATCCCACTCGCGACCCATGACGACACCATCCCCGAGCATGTCGAGGAAGGCGTCGCCTCGGGCGCGGTGATCTCGGAATTCCCGACCACGGTCGAGGCCGCCGCCGCCGCCAAGCAGCACGGCCTCGCCACGGTCGCCGGCGCGCCGAACGTCGTGCGCGGCGGCTCGCATTCGGGCGGCGTCTCGGTCTCCGAGCTCGCCGAGAAGGGGCTGCTCGACGGGCTCTCCTCCGACTATGTGCCGGCGAGCCTGCTGCAGGCGGCGGTCAAGCTCAATGCCGACCATGGCATCGCGCTGCCCGAGGCCATGGGCATGGTGACCTGGAAGGTCGCCGATATCCTCGGCCTCCGGGACCGCGGCCATCTCAAGACGGGCCTGCGCGCCGATCTCGTGCGCTTCAAGGTGCTGGGCGCGACCCCGGTTCTCGCCGCCGTCTGGTCGCAGGGCGAGCGCGCATTTTGAGCAAGCCGCGCTACGCCGTCTATTATGCCCCCGCCGCCGACAGCGCCCTCTGGCGCTTCGGTTCGACGGTGCTTGGCTATGACGCCTTGACCGGCGAGGACCTGCCCTTCGCCGTTCCGCCCGGATGCGATCCAACGCTGTGGCCCGGCTTCACCGAGGAGCCGCGCCGCTACGGCTTCCACGCGACGCTGAAGGCGCCCTTCGAACTCGCCGACGGCCGCAGCGAGGAGCAGTTACGCGCCTTCGCCCGCAACCATGCCGCCGGGCTTGATGCCGTCACGCTGGCGGGCCTGAGCGTCACGGCGCTCGGCTCCTTCGTGGCACTGACGCCGTCCGAGCCGAGCGAGGCCTTGCAGCGCTTCGCCTTCGCGGCCGTGCAGGCCTTCGAATTGTTCCGGGCGCCACTCTCGGAGGCCGACAAGGTACGGCGCCTCAAGAGCCCACTGACCCCGGCCCAGCACGCCTATCTCGAAGCCTATGGCTATCCTTATGTCGGCGACGCCTTCCGCTTCCACATGACGCTGACAGGCTCTTTGCCGGATGATCAGGCGGGACCGGTGAAGCAGGCCCTCGAAAGCGCTTACGCAACGGCTGTTCCGACCGGTCAGGTCACGATCGGTCGCTTTGCGCTATTCAGGCAGGATGACCGCGCCGGTCGCTTCCGTCTGCTCGACTCCTACGCTTTCGGCTAGAGCGTTTTCGAGCAAAGTGGACACCGGTTCACATGAAGAAAATGCGACCAGACAAAGATCTAGAGCTGCGCCATGTTGCGGAGACATGCGGCGTAGCTCTAGGAGCGATGTCGTCCCAGCGCGCGCAGGACGGCCAGAAGCTCCTCGGCGGCCTCGGCGACGCTGCGATCGTTCAGGATCGTGACGATCTCGGCACGCTCCGCCGTCAGGGGCGCCTCGCGCTTCAGGCGGGCCGCGATATCGGCCTCGGTCTCGCGCCCGCGCGCCGCGAGCCGTTGCGCCAATACCGCCGCCGGGGCGGTGATGTTGAGCACGACGACGCGCTCCGCCAATTGCTCGGCCACCGCAATGGCGGCGCGCGAGACATTGACGATTACCACGGCGCCCGCGCCGATACCGGAAAGCTCGGCCGCCGGAATGCCGTAGCTCAGCCCATGCGCCCGCCAGCTCAGTGCGAGGCCGCCATCGGCCTCGATCGCTCGGAAACCCGCTTCGTCGCAGGAATCGTGATCCTCGGCACCGGCCATGGCCGGGCGGGTGATCAGGCGGCGCGCGAAGCGATAGCCGAGATCGCCGGCGAGGCCTGCCCGCGCCGCGTCCATCAGCGTGTCCTTCCCCGCGCCGGAGGGGCCGACCACGAGAACGAGCACGCCCGTCTGCACGGCGGGAAACGCGATATCAGGAGAGGATAAGGGCATGGCTGCGAAGAAGCTGGGACTCGAACCGCTGATCGACCCGACCGCCCAGGTGAGGCAGGCGACGCTCGGCCGCTACACCGCCATCGGTGCGCGCACCATCTTCGCCGAGTCGACGATGGGTGACTACTCCTATGTCGTGAACGACGCGAATGTCATTTACACGACAATCGGCAAGTTCTGCTCGATCGCGGCGATGACCCGGATCAACCCCGGCAACCATCCGATGCATCGCGCCAGCCAGTCACATTTCACCTATCGCGCCGCCGCCTATTTCGACGATGCCGAGGATGACGAGGCCTTCTTCGACTGGCGCCGGGCGCATGCCGTCACCATCGGCCACGATGTCTGGATCGGCCATGGCGCGATCGTGCTCGCCGGCCGTAATATCGGCACCGGCGCGGTCGTCGCGGGCGGCGCTGTTGTCACCAAGGACGTCGCGCCCTATACGATCGTGGCTGGCAATCCGGCCCGGCCGGTGAGGTGCAGGTTCCCTAGCGACATCGCGGAAAGGTTGCAAAACCTCGCCTGGTGGGACTGGGACCACACGCGGCTGCGCGCCGCGCTCGACGATTTTCGCCACCTCTCGGTCGAGGGCTTTCTGGAGCGTCACGAAGCGGGCTAAATGGCATTTATCCCGTTGTTATCGCCAGCTTTTGGGGCTTCCTTTCCCTCCGGCTTCAAGCGCGAATCCGGGATAATACGGCCGGACCTTGTAGAAATTGACCCAGATCAAGACATGCCCTCATAGGTTGTTAACCTTGTGAGCTCATGGTCGGTCTCCGGCGGAAACGGTTTCCGCCCGAGGCTGGGGACCTCTGATGTCGGCACTGGATCATCTCGGCAAGCGACTTGCCTTCATGCAGCTCGGCCCGGAGGCGCAAGCGCGCATCCGCGATGTCGGAGAAGCTCTTGGCGCATCCGTTCCGGGCGCGCTCGACGCCTTCTACGCGCAATTGCGCGCCTTCCCGGAGACGAAGGCGTTCTTCAGCAACGAGCAGCATATCGAAGGCGCCAAGCAGCGCCAGGCCAGGCATTGGGGCGGCATCGCCACCGGCAAGTTCGACGAGACCTACATCGGCGCCGTCACCCAGGTCGGTAAGGTCCATGCCCGCATCGGCCTGGAGCCGCGCTGGTATATCGGCGGCTACGCGCTGATCCTCGAGAAGCTTCTTGCCGGCGTGCTGGAAGCCCGCTGGCCGAAGAACGCGCTGGGCCGGCGCATGCCCGGCGCGGCTGAGCGCTCTGCCGAGATCGGCGCCATCGTCAAGGCGGCGCTGCTCGACATGGATTACGCCATCACCGTCTATCTCGAAGCCTCCGAGGAAGCCCGGTTGAAGGCCGAGGCCGAGGCCCGCGCCATCGAACAGGCCAAAGCGGCAGAGCGCGACAAGGCCATTGCCTGCGTCAGCCAGAGCATGGCCGCGCTGGCTGACGGCGACCTGACCTACCGCATGAGCGCCGAGATCCCGGCCGAATATTCCGAGATCCGCGACCATTTCAACGGTGCGATGGCGCGCTTGCAGGAGATGGTCGGCACGATCAAGGCGACGTCCGCCGCGATCGCCTCCTCCTCGCAAGAGATCAGCACCGGCGCGCAGGATCTCTCGATGCGCACCGAGCAGCAGGCCTCGGCGCTGGAGGAGAGCGCTGCAACGACCGAGCAGCTCGCGGCTTCCGTCAAGACCTCGACCCAGGCCTCGCGCGAATCCGTCTCGCTGGCCGACGAAGCTGCCAATGTCGCGCGCACCGGCGGCGATATCGTCCGCGAGGCCGTCGAGGCGATGGCGCGGATCGAGGGCGCCTCGAAGCGCATCTCGGAGATCACCGACGTGATCGACGGCATCGCCTTCCAGACCAATCTGCTGGCGCTCAACGCCGCCGTCGAGGCGGCACGCGCTGGCGATGCCGGGCGCGGCTTCGCCGTCGTCGCGGCCGAGGTCCGGGCCCTGGCGCAACGCTCGGCCGGCGCCGCCAAGGACATCACCGGCCTGATCTCCTCCTCGGATGCGGAGGTGGCCGAGGGCGTCAAGCTCGTCCGTCAGGCCGGCGAGACGCTGGACCGCATCGTCGCCGCCTCGGCCAAGGTCTCCAGCACGGTCGAGGAGATCGCCTCGGCCTCCAGCGAGCAGGCCAACGGCATCGACGAGATGAGCCAGACCGTCAGCCACATGGACGAGATTACCCAGCAGAACGCCGCGCTGGCCGAGGAGAGCGCGGCTTCAGCTCGCGTTCTGCTCGACCAGATCGGACAACTCAACCGCCTGGTCGCCGCCTTCCGGACCGAGCAGGGCGGAGCGATGGCCACCGGCACCGCCCGGCGCCGCGCGGCTTGAGCTTTCCGGCTGGCGGCGCGCCTATCCGGCGAGCCGCCAGACCGAGCTGCGCTTGATCTCGGCATCCTCCAGCGCCCGCGTCACCGGCACTTCATAGGTCGCGACCGCTTCGAGCTTGCCGCGCGGCAGATAGCTGCGGCCGGGGTCGCCGATCAGCACCGTCGCGCCCCGCGCCGACAGTCCGGAGAGCCAATCGATGACGCGCTCGGCCATCGCGCGCTCGTAGCAGACGTCGCCGGCGCAGACGACGTCCCAGCCCTCGTCGCGGCCGATCAAGTCCTCGCAGCGTGGCGTCACCGCAACGCCGTTGGCCGCCGCGTTGATGCCGATCGCCGCCGCGGCGAAACCGTCGATATCGCAGGCCTCGACCGGCGCAGCGCCAACCCTGGCCGCCGCGATCGCCGCCAATCCGGAGCCTGAGGCGAAATCCAGCACGCGCCGTCCCGCAACGATCTGCGGATGATCCAGCAGATAGCGCGCCAGAGCCTGCCCGCCGGCCCAAGCGAAAGCCCAGAACGGCGGCGGCAGGCCGATCACCGCGAGCTCGTCCTCGGTCTTCTGCCAGAGTTCGGTCGCCTCCTCCGCGACATGCAGCGCGATCTCCGGCGCATGCGGCACCGGGAGCAGCCGGGTATGGGCGCGAATGAAGGCCTCGCGGTCGAGAACGGTCTCGCGGCTCATGCCGCGGCCTCCGGCGCCGCACGGCCGAGCAGGCCGAGATAGAGCGCCTTCACGCCATTCATCACGTCGCGCTCGGTATGGCCGTCGAGCAGGCGCGCGCGAGCATTCTCGCCCATGCGCTCGGCGAGGCGCGACGTGCCGGCCAGCGCGACGAGCGCCCTCGCCAGCGCTGCAGCATCATCGGCCGGCACGACCATGCCGTCCTGCCCGTCGCGGACGAAGCTGCGGCAGCCCGGCACGTCCGTGGTCAGGATCGCCCGGCCGCAGGCTGCCGCTTCCAGGATCGTGCGCGGCAGGCCCTCGCCGCCCCGCGAGGGAAGGATGCAGAGATGATGCGCCTTCCAGACGCCCTCGATATCGCGCGTCGGCCCGGCCCAGGTAACGCCCGGCCGCGCCGCCCATTCCTTCAGCGTCGTCTCGGGGATCGCCTTGGGATTGGACGGATCCGGCGCACCATGGATGGTGAGCGTGACCTTCGCGCCCTCGGCCCGCGCCAGCCTGACCGCCTCGACCGCGAGATCGACGCCCTTGGACCAGAGCATTCGCGCGACCAGCGCGACCTTGAGCGGCGGCGCCGGCGGCATCGGCGAGGGCATCATGATCAGCGGATCGACGCCGGCCCCGCCGACGATCGCGACCTTCGCGGCATCTTGCGGGTCGAGCCCGAGCGTCACGGGATCATCGGGATTCTCGAACAGGAAGCGCACCTGCGGCCCGTCGATCGCGCCGCGCAGCCAGGTGATCGCGGCGAAGCGGGCCATCGCCGCAAGCGCGCCCTGCTTCGCGCCGAGAAAGCCGAGCCCGGTCAGCGCATAGACGCGGCGCTCGACACCGGCCAGCTTGCCGGCGAGCCCGGCGAGCGCGATCGGCTTCAGCGCGATGCAATGCAGGATATCGGGCTTCTCCGCCGCGATCAGGCGCTTCAGCGCCCTGACCTGCCTGAACAGCGCCCGCGGATCGATGCTGCGCCGCTCCGCCTCCAGTCCGATCAGCCTTGCGCCCGTCGCCTCGATCACGCGCCGGTGATTGCGCTCGCGCGCGATCACCGCGACATCGAAGCCGAGCTCGCGCGCGGCCCGCGCCATCGGCAGGAAATGCGAGGCGAAGAACCAGTCCTCGGTGGCGACGAAAAGGAGTTTCGGGCGCGGCATCGCGCCATCAGGCCGATACGGCGGCGAAATGCAACCCGCCACCGCGCTGTCATGCTAATGTCGGGTCGATGTCGGGCTCCTGACGTGGCGTATCGGTTCCACTCCGCCGCATCCTGCGATCGAGGCGAGCAACGAGGGATCCATGCTCATTCAGAAGCTCAGACTTCAGCGCGGCTGGTCGCAGGAACAGTTGGCGCATCTCAGCGGGCTCAGCGTCCGGACGATCCAGCGGATCGAGAACGGCCAGACCCCGAGCATGGAATCCCTGAAGTCGCTCGCCTCCGTCTTCGAGATGGATTTCAGCGAACTGAGGGAAAACGACATGACATCGACAGATCAGGCCCCGGCCGTCACGCCGGACGAGGAGCTCGCGCTCAATCAGGTCAGGCAGATCAAGCGCTTCTACCTGCGGGTGGTGCAATCGGGCGTCTTCATCGCGCTCCTGGCAGCCATCAACCTGACGGTGAATCCGCATTTCCTGTGGTCGCTATGGGTCGCCTTGTTCTGGGGCCTGGCGCTGGCCTTCAAAGGGCTGCGCGTCTTCGACAAGATCCCTTTCCTCAACGCGGATTGGGAGAAGCGGCAGGTCGAGCGCAGGCTGGGCCGTCAGCTCTGAAACGCCGGGCGGAAGCCGTTCAGGGGCGCGCCGTCGCGACCGGCAGCACGCGCGCGATCGCCGTCGGCGGATCGATCCGACCGGCGCCATAGACCGGATCGCGCCCGCGCGAACCGAGATCGACGGCGCTTTCGGCGAGCACCCGGCGGGCGCTGTCGGAATCGAGCTCCGGCTGCTTTTCGAGCAGGAGGGCGACCAGCGCCGTGACATGGGCCGCGGCGATCGAGGTGCCGGACGTGAAAGCGTAGCGGCCGCCGGGCTCGGCCGTCAGCACATCGACGCCCGGCGCCGCGATCGCGACATAAGAGCCGCGATTGGCCTCGCTGAAGACCTTGTCCTCGGCATCGGTCGCGGTCACCGCGATCACGCTCGGATCGGCACCGGGATAGAGCGGGGCCGACCGGGGACCGCCATTGCCGGCGGCGCCGACTGTGATCACGCCGCGCTCCTTCGCGCCGGCCAGCGCCTTGGACAACAGGCGGTCCTGCGGGCCGGCGAAGCTCAGATTGATCACCTTGGCGCGCTGCTGGACCACCCATTCGAGCGCGGTCAGGATCTGGAACGACTTGCCGTTGGCGGAGACCGCCTGCGGGCCGCCAAAGGCGCGGGCGACGACGAGGCGGGCCGCCGGTGCGATGCCTTGCAGTTCGCCATGCGCGACGATCGCCGTCGCCATCGAGGTGCCATGGGCATGAGGCGTCGCCAGCCCGTCGATCGCGTCGAGATAGCCGACGACCGAGCCCTGAATCTCGGGATGGTCCATGTCGACGCCGGAATCGATAATGCCGACCCGGACGTTGCGCCCCTGCGCGAGCTTGCGCACCTCGCCGAGGCGCAGCTTGTCGACGACATATTGCGGCGGCAGCACGCGCCGCACCGCCGCGGTGCCGCGCGCCGCCGTTGCGGGATCGGCCAGCCGCAGGCTCGGCTGCGTTGCCGGGGTGGTCGCCTCCGAGGATGCGGTAGCCGCCCCCGCCGGCGTATCGGCGCGGGATTGCGAATCCTGCTGCAATTCGAAGAGGAAATTCGGCTGTGCCCCAGCGATATTGGTGTCGTCGGCCATCTCGGTCAGCACAGCGCGCAGATCGCGCCCTGCCTCGAGCTTGGCTCGGATGATGGTGACGCCCGCGAGATCAAAGCGCTGGCGCGCGATCAGCGTCGCGCCGTAACGGCGCAGCACCACTTCCGCCTCGACATTCGGCGCAAGCTCGAACAGCACCTCGTCGGGCACGAAGCGATTCTCGTTGAGCGCCGGGACAATGGCGCGCTGGGTCCGGGGCTGCAGCCAGGAGCCGGGCGGCACCTGCATCGAGCGGTTGGTCCCGCCCGCGGAAGGCTGCTGCGGGCTCGTCGTCGGTGCGGCGCGCTTGCCGTCGCCGGTGCCTCCTGCGGGCTGGGCGAAGGCCAGCCCCGGCACGAGCGCAAGCGCACATGCGAGAAGGCCGGCCGCGGCGAGACGCCGGGCCGACGATGTTCGATGAGCGAACGGGGACGGCAGCATGGCCTCACCCTCCTGCGGCGACGACATCATGCCATGGCGCCAAGCGACCGCGCCAGCCGGATCACGGCGCCGGCGCGACGAAGCTGACGATGGCGCTCTCGCCCTTCATCCGCGCCGCGATCGCATCGACCTGGGCGGTGGAGAGCGAGGCATCGCCGACGCGCACCTTGAAAAAGCCGTTGGCGCGGGGACCGTCGACCACCGAGGCGTCGAAGCGCTTGAAGAAGGAGGCGATCTCGCCGGCCTTCGCCTCGGGTGAGAAGCTCAGCAGCACATAACTCTCCGACGCGCGCGTACCCGGCGCCGAAGCCGTCTGATAACCGGGGCCGCCGTCGCGCAGCGCCAGGCCGGTGATCGCGACGCCCTGCAGCACGATCAGCGCAATCGCGGCGGCGCTGGCATAGGCGAGACGGCGCGGCGTCTGCGCGGCCAGGAGGCCACCAAGCCAGCCCAGCAGGCCGCGGCCGTTTTCCTGGGCTCGCGTCAGCAGCGGCGCCGGCCGGACCTCGGCTTCGATCCCGGCCATCAGCTTTTCGAGCGCATTGTGCGAGGGGGCGCCGAGGCTCTCGTTGAGCAGGACCGTCTCGGCCATGTCGTCGCGGATCAGGTCGAGCCGGGCGGCAAGCTCGGTGTCGCCGGCGAGCGCCGTCTCGACGCGGCGCTTGTCGGCATCCGAGATGCGGCCATTGGCGTAGAAGGGCAGCAGCTCCTCGAGCTCGCGGCGCTTCGGATCGCTGGCGATGCTGTCGTTCATCACGCCACTCCCTGCGCAGCCGGGCCGCGCCTCATAGAAACAGAAATCTTACGGCCAGCCGCGGTCGATACCGGCGGCCTTGAGCATTTCGCCCAGCTTCTTGCGGGCGTGGAAGAGCCGGGTCTTGACGGTATTCTCGGGAATACCGACGATCCGCGCGACCTCCTCGACGGAGGTCTCGTGGTAATAGACGAGATCGATGACCTCGCGGTGCTCGGCTGAAAGCCGTCCGAGGCAGGCGCGGATGGCGAGACCCTTGTCCTGCTTTTGCAGAACGACCTCGGGGCCATCGGCGTCATCCTCAAGGCTTTCGGCGTAATCCTCGTCCAGCTCGGCGTCGCGGCGCTTGCGCAGGAGCGACCAGGCCTTGTTCCGGGCAATGGCGAGCAGCCAGGTCGAGACCGAGGCGCGTGCCTCGAACCGATCAGCCTGTCGCCACAGATCCATGAACACGTCACTGATCACATCCTCGGCAAGCGTCTCGTCGCGGACGAGCCGCAGCACGAAACGGTAGACCCGCACCTGATGCCGCGAAAACAGCACCTTCATCGCGAGCCGGTCACCAGAGGCGATCCGTTTGACGAGATCCTCGTCCGATTCCGTATGCATTGCCCCTCGAAGGCCAGGCATCCCGGCTCGCATTCAGTCGTCGCGGCGAGCGGGGAAAAGGTTCAACCCGGCGTGCACATTAATCTGCACGCGCGGATTTGCCGATAGGTCGATGCGAAACGATGAGGGGTTTTTTGCCCGAAATTCAGTCCTTGGCCGGGGCAAGCGCTGCCATCTCGGTTAAGCGGATATGAAAAGGGGCGCTCGCGGCGCCCCAAATCGCATTCTCAGGAGATGCGGAAATTCCTGGCATTCAGCCTCTATCGGCCGAACGGCAAAGGCGTCAGCGGCGCTTGCCGGCCGTGCGCATCTGCATGTACTGCACGGCTTCCAGCAGCACCTTGCGCGGACGCTCGGCGTCGCGCTTGGCCTGCTCGGCCTTGCGGGCGGCTTCGCGGGCGAGCTCTTCCTGGCGCTTCTCTTCGGCGATGCGCTCACGCTCGATCGCTTCCAGGCGCTCCTTCTCGGCCCGGATCTTCGCCTTCTCGGCTTCGCGCTCGGCGCGCGCCGCGGCGATGGCTTCCCGCTCCTCGCGTCGCTGCACCATCACCGGGTCGTCGGCCTTCGGCCGGGCCTTGAAACGCTCGAGCAGCGCCTTCTTGGCATTGGCGGAATTGGACTGGCGGTCGGTAAAGCTGCGGTCGTTCGGGTTCTTCAAGGGTGATCTTCTCTCGGGTTGTTACGGGCATTCATCGGCCTGCGCGGGCGAGATAATCCAGATCCGGTCGGATTGGTATCGAAATCGACGCGCGGCAGCCCCGCTTCCAGCGCTTATCGGGCGGCAGGTCCTGCATACTGCACGCTAAAAACGCATGAGAACGGCAGGATCGGCACCCATCAGGCGGGCGGGCCGGGCCATGCATATGGGCAGCGTGTCCTGCCATGTCAATGCAAACAACCCTTTGGAAGCTATATTGCAGCCCGAAAACCAGCTCTATGCTTTACAAGCGTGGCATTTTCGCCAACAGGCAGGATGACCGCCGCAACAACGCCGTGCTCCCGTGAAGACGCCCCTGCTCTCCGATTTCCGCCGCATCGTCGTCAAAGTCGGCTCCAGCCTGCTGGTCGACCGTGAGCGCGGCCGCTTGCGCCACGCCTGGCTCGCGGCATTGGCCGAGGATCTCGCCGACCTGCACCAGCGCGGCGCCGACGTGCTCGTCGTCTCCTCCGGTGCGATCGCGCTGGGACGCACCGTGCTCGGCCTGCCCTCCGGTCCGCTGCGTCTGGAAGAAAGCCAGGCCGCCGCCGCCGTCGGCCAAATCGCGCTTGCCCGCAACTGGGCCGAGGCGCTCGGCGCCCACGGCCTCACCGCCGGCCAGGTTCTGCTGACGCTGGCCGATACCGAACAGCGCCGCCGCTATCTCAACGCGCGCGCGACACTCGGGCGCCTGCTCGACCTGCGCGCCATCCCCGTCATCAACGAGAACGACACCGTCGCCACCACCGAGATCCGCTATGGCGACAATGACAGGCTCGCGGCACGGGTCGCGACCATGGCCGGCGCCGACCTGCTGGTGCTCTTCTCCGATATCGACGGGCTCTATACCGCCCCGCCCGCGAAGGACCCGGCCGCGCAACATATCCCGGTAGTCGAACGCATCACGCCCGAGATCGACGCCATGGCCGGCGGCGCGGCTTCCGAGCTCTCGCGCGGCGGCATGCGCACCAAGATCGAGGCCGGCAAGATCGCGGCGGCCGGCGGCACCCATATGCTGATCGCCGACGGGCGCGCCAAGAACCCGCTCGCGAGCGTCGCCAATGGCGGGCGCTGCACCTGGTTCCTGACGGCCTCCACGCCAGCCACCGCCCGCAAGACCTGGATCGCCGGCTCGCTAGAGCCGCGCGGCACGCTGCATCTCGATGCTGGCGCAGCTCGCGCCCTGCGCGGCGGCGCGAGCCTGCTGCCGGTTGGCGTCACCCGGATAGAGGGCGAGTTCGCGCGCGGCGACGCCGTGCTGATCCGTGATCCCGAAGGGCAATTGCTCGGCCGCGGCCTCGTCGCCTACGACGCCTCCGAGGCGGCGTTGGTGCTCGGCAAGGCCTCCCGCGATATCGAGAGCGTCCTCGGCTATCCCGGCCGCGCCGAAATGATCCACCGGGACGACATGGCGCTCGGGCTGGGCTAAGCTTCCTCACGAACCGGCATTGCCGGCGACCATCGGGCTGAACGAGATGACCAGCGACAGCGCATTGCGCATCATCGCGACGAACGAAGCCGCCGATATCGGCAGCGTCATGCAGGATGTCGGCCGCCGCGCGCGTGCTGCCGCGCGCAAGGTCGCGCTCAGCCCAACCGAGCAGCGCAATGCCGCCCTCCTCGCCATGGCCGAAGCGCTGCGCGCCCGCAGCGCCAAAATCCTCGCCGCCAATGCGCAGGACCTCATCGACGGCAAGGCGGCGGGCCTGAGCGGCTCTTTCATCGATCGCCTCGCCCTCGACGAGAAGCGCCTCGCCGCCATCGCCGATGCCGTCGCCGAGGTCGCGGACCTGCCCGATCCGCTCGGGCGCGTGCTGGCGGAGTGGACCCGGCCGAACGGCCTGCGCTTCGAGCGCGTCGCGACGCCGCTCGGCGTCATCGCCGTGATCTTCGAGAGCCGGCCGAATGTCACCGCCGATGCCGGCGCTCTCTGCTTGAAGAGCGGGAACGCCGCGATCCTGCGCACCGGCTCCGATTCCTTCCGCTCCTCGACCGAGATTGCCGCCGCGATGCGCGAGGGCCTGGAAGCAGCCGGCCTGCCCGCCGACGCGATCCAGCTCGTGCCGACACGCGACCGCGCCGCCGTGGGCGAGATCCTCTCGGGGCTGAACGGCAATATCGACGTGGTCGTGCCGCGCGGCGGCAAGAGCCTCGTCGCCCGTGTCCAGAGCGAGGCGCGCGTGCCGGTCTTCGCTCATCTCGATGGCAACTGTCATGTCTATGTCGATGCCAAGGCCGATCTCGCCATGGCCCGCGAGATCCTGCTCAACGCCAAGCTCCGCCGCACCGGTGTCTGCGGCGCGGCCGAGACGCTGCTGGTCGACGAAGCCTGCGCGACAACGCATCTCGCCCCGCTCGTTATCGCACTGCTCGACGCTGGCTGTGCCGTGCGCGGCGATGCGGCCGTGCAGGCAATCGATGCACGCGTAACGCCCGCAAGCGACGAGGATTGGGCGACCGAATATCTCGATACGATCATCGCGGCGAAGGTCGTGCCCGGCCTTGACGCCGCGATCGACCATATCGAACGCTACGGCTCACACCATACCGACGCGATCGTGACAGCCAACGAGGTCGCTGCCGCCCGCTTTTTGGCCGAAGTCGATTCCGCCATCGTCATCCACAACGCTTCGACCCAGTTCGCCGATGGCGGCGAGTTCGGCTTCGGCGCCGAGATCGGCATCGCCACCGGCCGCATGCATGCGCGCGGGCCCGTCGGTGTCGAGCAGCTCTGCTCCTTCAAGTACCGCGTCCATGGCGCGGGCCAGACCCGGCCCTGAGGCGAAGCGCGGCGCATGACGAGCGAGCTTCCGCGCCTGCCGTCCCGGCTGCCTCCCCATGCGCCCGGCCTGCGGGTCGGCCTGTTCGGAGGCAGCTTCAACCCGGCCCATGACGGGCACCGGCTCGCAAGCCTCACGGCCTTGCGCCGGCTCCAGATCGATCGCGTCTGGTGGCTGGTCACCCCCGGCAATCCGCTTAAGGATAATGCGAAGCTACCCTCGCTCGCCGAGCGCATCCGTCAGGCCGAAAGCATCGCAGGCCATGCCCGCATCGACGTCACCGGCGTCGAGGCGATGCTGCGCACCCGCTATACCGCCGACACGCTGCGCGCGCTGAAGCGGCGCTGCCCGGGCGTGAACTTCGTCTGGGTCATGGGCTCCGACAATCTCGCTAGCTTCCACCGCTGGAACGAATGGCGCGCCATCGCCCGGATGATGCCGATCGCGATCATCGACCGGCCGGGCTCCACCCACAGCGCCATGGCCTCGCCCGCTGCCAACTGGCTCTCGCGCTGGCGCCTGCCCGAAAGCCGGGCCGCGAGCCTGCCGCGCATGAAGCCTCCGGCCTGGGTCTTCCTGCACGGCAAGCGCTCGACATTATCCTCCACGATGCTGCGCAAACAGGCCGGCCGCGATTGAACTCCGGGGCTTCCCGGCTTATTTTGGGCGCACCGCGCCAACGCGCATCAGGATCGAGAGGATACGTCACTGACCCGTCAAACCCTTGGTGAAGCCGAGCCGAAGCCGCTTCCCCAGGCTGCCGTCGCGGAGAATCCTTCTGCCGACAGCATCGCCCTCGCCCAGCGTGTCCTCGAGGACATGAAGGCCGAGGACATCACGGTGATCGACCTCGTGGGCAAGACTTCGCTGGCCGACGCGATGATCATCGCGTCCGGCAACGTCAACCGCCACGTCGCCGCCATCAGCGAAGCCCTGATCGAAGCTCTCAAGAATGCCGGGAAGCCGTCGCCGAACGTCGAGGGCATGCCGGCTTGCGACTGGGTGCTGCTCGATACCGGCGACATCATCATTCACGTCTTCCGGCCCGAAGTGCGCCAGTTCTACAATCTCGAGAAGATGTGGGGCACCGACCGGCCGAACGAACGCCTCGATAGCTGACGTCGCTCCCGGATGCGGCTCGCGGTCATCGCCGTCGGCCGGCTCAAGGACGGGCCGGAACGCGAGCTCTGCGAGCGCTATCGCGAGCGTGGCGTCGCGCTCGGCCGCGGCATCGGCCTCAGCGGTCCCGACATCGTCGAGATCGCCGAGGGCCGGGGCCGCCGCTCCGACGAGCGCAAGCGCGAAGAGGCGCAAGCCATCCTCGCGAAAGCGCAAGCTGGCCTGATCATCGCCCTCGACGAGCGCGGCCGCGCACTCGGCAGCGAGGCCTTCGCCACCCGCCTCGCCACCGCCCGCGATTCCGGCACCGGCCATGCCAGCCTGATCATCGGCGGCGCCGACGGGCTGAGCGAGGAAATCCGCGACAAGGCCGATATCACGCTCGCCTTCGGCGCCCTGACCATCCCGCACCAGATCGTGCGGGCGCTCGTGCTCGAACAGCTCTATCGCGCGATGACGATCATCTCCGGCCACCCCTATCATCGCGTATGAGCTTGCTGATTCGCTCCGGACTGCGCGGCCTGTGCCTTGCCGCCCTGTTGGCGACATCGGTTGGGGCACTCGCCCAGACGCCCCAACTCGACCCCGATGCCCTCCAGCGCGAGGCGATGCAGAAGCTTGTCGAAAAGCAGGCGCGCGAAAGCGAGCTCAAGGCGATCGAGCAGCGCCTTGCCGGAAACGCAGACGCCCGCGCGAATCTCGAGAAGGAGATCGCGGCAATCCGCGCCGATCGCGCCGCGCTCAACAAGGCCCTGCTCGACACCACCGCGAAAACCCAGGCGGCCGAAGAGCGGCTCGGCGGTCTGGAGACGCGGCTTGCGCTGCTGCAATCCAGCGAGACCGCGATTCGCCGCTCGCTCGACGGCCGTCGCAACCTGATCGCCGAAGTACTGGCCGCTTTGCAGCGCATCGGCCGGCGCCCGCCCCCTGCCGTGCTGGTTCGCCCCGAAGATATTCTCGAAGCCGTGCGCGCCTCGATGCTGCTCGGGGCCGTCGTACCCGATCTCCGGCAGGAGGTCGAGATCCTCGGCACCGATCTCGCTGAGCTCGTCCGGCTGCGTGACGGCATCGCCACCGAAAAGGGCAAGATCGGCGCCGAGATGGAGCAGATCGCGGCCGAGCGCCAGCGCCTGGCCTCCCTGATCGAGGCCCGCCGCGAACGCGAGGCCAGCGCCGCCAAGGATGTCGAGCAGCAGGCCGCGCTCGGCAAGGAGCTCGCCGGCCAGGCGCGCTCGATGCGGGATTTCGTCGAGAAGATCGAGAAGGAGATCTCCGTCGCCAACAAGGCAGCCGATTCGGCCCGCCAGGCGATCGAGCAGGAGACACGCGAACAGCGCGAGCGCATGACCGCGCTGGCCTTCAAGGATCCCGCCCGCCTCGCCCCAAAGATCGCTTTCGCCGAGGCCAAGGGACTGCTCTCCCTGCCCGTCTCGGGATCACGATTGCGTGGCTTCGGCGATTCGGACGGCGCCGGCGGCACGATTCGCGGGATATCGCTGGAGACCCGCCCGAACGCCCTAGTTTCGGCGCCTTCCGATGCTTGGGTTGTTTACGCGGGACCGTTCCGTTCGTTCGGGCAACTCTTGATCCTGAACGCCGGCGGGGGCTACTACATCCTGCTGGCTGGCATGCAGCGGATCGATGTCGCGCTCAATCAGTTCGTGCTGGCGGGGGAGCCGGTTGCGACGATGGGCGAAACATCGGAAGCTGCCGCTACAACCGTAGGGGTGGGAACCGGGCAACCGGTTCTGTATATCGAATTCAGGAAAGACGGCGTCTCGATCGATCCGACGCCGTGGTGGACGAAATCGCAAGGCGAAAAGGTTCGCGGATGATGCGCAAGGTTTCCCTCGTTCTCGCCGGCGCCATCATGGGCGCGGGCCTGACCGGACTGGCCACACAGACCAGGCTGCTCTCCTCGACCAGCGCGGTGGCCGCTTCGGCCGAGGTCTACCGCAGCCTCAACCTGTTCGGTGACATCTTCGAGAAGATTCGCACCGACTATGTCGACAAGCCCGACGAACAGAAGCTGATCGAAGCCGCGATCAACGGCATGGTCTCCTCGCTCGACCCGCACTCCTCCTATCTCGACGCCAAGTCCTTCCGCGAGATGGACACCGACATGCGCGGCCAGTTCGGCGGCCTCGGCATCGAGGTGACGATGGAGGACGGCGTCCTCAAGGTCGCGAAGCCCATCAAGGATACGCCCGCCTCCAAGGCCGGCATCCTCACCAACGACATCATCCGCCAGATCGACGGCCAGGAAGTGAAGGGCCTGTCCCTGACCCAGGCGGTCGAGAAGATGCGCGGCCTGATCAACACCCAGGTCACGCTCAAGATCGACCGTCCCGGCAAGACCGAGCCGCTGGAGTTCACCCTGACGCGCTCGACCATCGTCGTGCCGGCCGTCGAGGAACGGGTCGAGGGCGATGTCGGCTATATCCGCATCGGCACCTTCTCCGAGCAGACCTATGACGGCCTGCGCAAGGCGCTCGAGAAGACCACCAGCGAGATCGGCGCCGACAAGATCAAGGGCTACATCATCGACCTCCGCAACAACCGCGGCGGGCGCCTCGACCAGTCCGTGCTGGTCTCGGATGCCTTCCTCGAGCGCGGCAAGATCGTCTCGACCCGCGGCCGCAATGCCGAGGAGACCCAGGTCTTCAACGCCAAGTCGGGCGACCTGACCAAGGGCAAGCCGCTCGTGGTGCTGATCAACGGCTCGTCGGCCTCTGCGGCCGAGATCGTCGCCGGCGCCCTGCAGGACCATAAGCGCGCGGTCGTGATGGGCACGCGCTCCTTCGGCAAGGGCTCGGTCCAGACCGTGATCCCGCTCGGCTCCAATGGTGGCCTACGCCTGACCACGGCGCGCTACTACACGCCGTCGGGCAACTCGATCCAGGCCAAGGGCATCACGCCGGATATCGAGGTCCAGCAGGACATCCCGCAGGAGATCAAGGACAAGCTCGTCGAGAACAAGGGCGAAGCCGCGCTCAAGGGCCATCTCAAGGCCGGCGAGGGCGAGGAGCAGTCCGGCTCGAGCTCCTATGTCCCCTCCGATCCGACCAAGGACACCCAGCTGATCGCCGCGCTCAACCAGCTGCGCGGAGTCAAGACCGGTGCCGCGGCCCCCGCGGAGAAGCCCACCGCTCCGGCGGCTTCCGCGACGACCGAAGCCCCCAAGCAGCCTAACTGAGCCTGCGGGCTCGACGCCGGGCTCCTCGGGCGCCAAGCCAGGAGCCCGTTCGGCTCTCGTTTTCAGATCGAAAACGCGCGACCGATCAGATTGCGATGCAATCCGATCGGCGCGTACTCTGGCGCGCGGGCTGCTGATTCGGACCCGCGTCGCAACCTCGAGGACGGCCTCTCACGGCCGGAACGCCGCTGACGGAGCTCAATCGACCGCTCGGCCAGGATCGCCCGCCGGCCTCTGGTAGGCCCTGGGGACGCTGGCTTGCGACGGCGGCTGCCGGCTGCGTCGGCGCTGCCCTCCTCGGCCTGGTGCTGACGGTTGCCTTGCATCGCGATCCCGATGGCGGCGAACCGATGGCCGTGGCCTCGATCGAGAAGCGCGCTGCTCCCGTCCCCTCCGCGTCCACCACTGCCGATCCGGCTGCAGCCACGCCGCACGGCCCCGCCAGCGCCGCCCAGCTCGAGAACAGCGCAGGCGTGACCGTGACACGCGCCGGCGAGGACGCGCCGGAAGCGATCATCATCACCATTCCCGACGAGGCCCGCACCATCAAGCTGGCGACGGCGCCCGATAATCGCCTCGTCGAGCGCTCGCGCTACGGGCTGTTGCCAAAGACCGGCCCCGACGGCGCGACCCCGGCCAAGATCTATGCCCGCCCGCTCGGCACCGAGCCCTCGGCAAAGCCGGCGGGCCGCATCGCACTGCTCGTCGGCGGCCTCGGCATCAGCCAGAATGGCACGGCGGACGCGATCGCGAAATTGCCCGCGCCGGTCTCGCTCGCCTTCGCGCCCTACGGCACCGAGCTCGAGCGCACCGTCCAGCGCGCCCGCAACGAAGGCCACGAGGTCTTTCTCCAATTGCCGATGGAGCCCTTCGACTATCCCGACAACGACCCCGGCCCGCACACGTTGCTGACCGGCCCGAAGGCGCCCGACAATATCGACAAGCTGCATTGGGCACTCGGCCGTTTCACCGGCTATGTCGGCATCGTCAATTTCCTCGGCGGTCGCTTCACCGCCGACGAGAGCGCCCTCTCCCCGGTTCTGCGCGAGCTAGCCGGCCGCGGCCTGATGGTCATCGATGACGGCTCCTCCCCACGCAGCCTGCTTGCCGGTGCGGCGGATCGCGCCCGTATCCCCGCCCTGAAGATCGACCGCGTCATCGACGGCGTCACGCGCGCCGACGCGATCGACAAGGAGCTGGCAGCGCTTGAAAATATCGCCCGCGAACAAGGTATCGCCATCGCGGCCGCCAGCGCCCTGCCGGTCTCGATCGAACGCATCAACCGCTGGGCTCAGTCGCTGGACGCCAAGAAGATCGTGATCGTGCCGGTGAGTGCCGCCCGTAGTTTCCGCTCGCCCAAGAGCACCGGATCGATCAAGTCCACGGGATCGCTGCAATGACCGACAAGGCTCCCGAAGGCTATCGCCCCTGCGTGGGCCTGGCCCTATTCAATGCCGAGGGCCTCGTCTTCGTTGGCCGCCGCGCCGACAAGACCAAGCGCGAGCACGTTGCGCCCGGCCATGCCTGGCAGATGCCGCAAGGCGGCATCGACGCGGGCGAAACCCCATTGGAAGCCGCGCACCGCGAGCTTGCCGAGGAAACCAGCGTGACATCGGTCGAGCTTCTCGCCGAGGCGCCGGGCTGGCTCTCCTACGACCTGCCCGTCGATATCGGCAAGGAGGCCTGGAAGGGCCGCTGGCGCGGCCAGGCGCAAAGATGGTTCGCCTTCCGCCTGACCGGCTCCGAGGACGAGATCGATATCCTCAACCCCGCCGGCGGCCACAAGGCCGAGTTCGATGCCTGGCGCTGGGCGCGGCTCGACGAGACGCCGGACCTGATCATTCCCTTCAAGCGGGATGTCTACCGGCAGGTGGTGGGCTATTTCGCGCCCTTCGCGGCCGGAGCCGTCAGGAAGGGCTGAGTGCCTCAGCCCATCGTGTAGACGACGCGGCCGATCCAGTAGAACTGATAGAGGAGATGCACGCTGGCGAGCGAGATATGCACCCAGCGTCGCGCCGAGACATAGGCGATCAGGCACAGTGCCAGCCCGATCGGGACCTGCACGAGATAGTCGCCGCTCAGCTGGGTCCAGTGCTCGGTGCCCTTGATCAGCGTGTCGACGATATCCAGCAGAAAGGCCGCCGCCAGCAAGCCAAAGAACCAGCGCCGCCGCCGGATGAAGAAATCCTCATAGCCGGCATATTCCGCGATATTGTCCGGGAAGAGCAGCGCCGAGATCAGGTAGAGCACGACGGCATAGCCGATCAGGAAGAGATAGACGCCGAAGCTCCAGACCGGGATGCGCGACAGCCCGAATTCCCACCACCAGAACAGCACGAGCTCGAGCAGGATCGAACCGACCCAGAGCATATGCAGCAGCGAGACGCGGTGGCGGCCGGGATGCTGGATGAAACCGGCAATACCTGCCAGCATTCGCGTGATGCCC
This sequence comes from uncultured Allobosea sp., assembly GCF_945957345.1. GTDB lineage: Bacteria > Pseudomonadota > Alphaproteobacteria > Rhizobiales > Beijerinckiaceae > Allobosea. Next base: position 63,714 of record NZ_CAMFKW010000020.1, read on the forward strand.
AGGCCGACGACCATGCCCAGGACGATGCGGACATGGGTGAAGAGTTCGTGAGGCGAGACGGTCTCCATGCTCCGTGCTTAGAGCATCGGACGCGCTGGTGGCCATCGATTTCAGGACGCGCCGCATGGCGATCGCCACGACGAAGGCGAAATGGCCTCCCGGAAGGGATTCGAACCCCTGACCTACGGTTTAGGAAACCGTTGCTCTATCCTGCTGAGCTACCGGGAGACACGAAACTCCGTGTAGCATAATCGCGATGCGGGTGAAGTCCCTTCTTGTCATCGTCATATTCTCCGCCTTCGCCGCAGCGTCGGCGCGGGCCGCATCCGGCTGCACGCCCGACGATGCCGCCGCGACGGTGCAATTGACCGGTCTCGATCCAGCCGGAGACCCGCTCCTCAGTGACGGCCGCAGATTGCGGCTCATCGGCCTTGCGCCGCGCCAGAGCCTCGAGGAAGTCTCGCGCTTCGATGCCGGCCTGCGCGGTTTCGTCGGGCAACCGCTCGGCCTCAGCATTCTCGGCGAGGTCGATCGTTGGGGCCGCTTGCCTGCGCGACTATCGATGCCTTCCGCCGCGCCCGGCGGCCCGATGCGGGATCTTGCGGAAATGCTGCTGCAGCAGGGCGCGGCCCTGCCTCTCCCCGAACCGGGCTCTTCCCCTTGCAAAACGCCCCAGACGCCCGCCGTTCAGAAAACGGTAACATCTGCGACGCAAGTTTCGCCACTGACGGCCGTCGATGGCCATGATCTCGCCGCTGTAAAGGCGCAGGAGGGGCGTTACGTCATGCTGGAAGGCCGGATCGCCTCGGTCGGCGAGCGCTCCCAGCGGACCTATCTGAATTTCTCCCGCCGTCCCAAGGAGGCTGCCTCGATCGTCCTGTCGCGCAGCCTCTGGCGCGAACTGAAGAGCGCCGGCTGGACCGCGAGCCATCTCGGCGGTAAACGGCTGCGCGCCTATGGTGTCCTGTCCGGGCGCGACGGCCTCCTGCTGGAGGTCGCATCCCGTACGGCGCTGGAACTGATCGACTGAGGACATGCTGGAGCTCTTGCGAGCATCGCTTTCGCGACCTTCGAAGCGGCTGGCAGCCATCGTGCTGCCCGGCTTGCTGCTGGTCGGCTGCCTCGGCGACCAGAGCCCGATCCTCCAGGCGAGCAACAGCTCCGAAGGCGAGATCGCGCCGCGCATCAACACGGTTCAGCGCGCCTCCGATCAGGAGCATCAGCGCCTGCTGACCGCCTTCGGCGGCGAGTACCGCGCTCCGCGCGCCCGCGCCGCGCTCGACGAGGTCGTCCAGCGGCTGGCCAAGGCGGGCGAGGGCCAGATCGGCCATTACGAGATCACCATCCTGAACTCGCCGGTGGTGAACGCCTTCGCCCTGCCCAACGGCCGGCTTTATGTCACGCGCGGCCTGCTGGCCCTCGCCAACGACACGTCCGAGATCGCTTCGGTGCTGGCGCATGAGATTGCCCATGTCACGGCGCAGCACGCCGTCGAGCGAGCCGAGAAGGAGGCGGAATCCGCCCTGGTCAGCCAGGTCGTCTCGCAGGTCCTGAACGATCCGACCCGCAGCGCGGCCGTGCGCGCAGGCTCTAAGCTCTCGCTGGCGAAGTTCTCGCGCCAGCAGGAATTGACGGCCGACCAGATCAGCGTCCGCAACATCGCCCGGGCCGGCTACGACCCTTACGGCGCCAGCCGCTTCCTCGCCACGCTCGGCCGCAATACCGCTTTCCGCGCCAGCGGCCAGAACCAGAGTGCCGACGACAAGCGGCTCGACATCCTCTCAAGCCACCCGCAGACGCCGGAGCGCATCGCTGCGGTCACTGCTGCCGCCCGCCAGATCGGCGCGCCCGGCATCGGTGAGCACGACGCCGGGCGCTGGCTCAACGCGATCGAAGGGCTCGCCTATGGCGACGATCCTCGCGATGGCGTGGTCAGGGGCCGGCGCTATCTCAACAGTGCGCTGCGCATCGCCTTCAGTGCGCCAGACGGCTTCAGCCTGGAAGCGGCGCAGGACATGGTCATCGGCGTCAGCACCAATGGCGCGCAGGCCCTGCGCTTCGATTCCGTGACGCTGAAGAGCGGGCAGACGCTGGAATCCTATGTCGCCGCCGGCTGGATCGATGGCGTCGAGACCACCGGCATCGAGAAGACCGAAATGGGCGGCCAGCCGGCCGTACGCGCCCATGGCCGCGGCACCGACTGGACCTTCAGCCTCGCCGCCGTGCAGATCGGCGACCGGGTCTACCGCTTCATCCTGGCGGCCCGCGGCGGCAGCGACCCGGAGCGGCAGATGCGCGCCATCGCCGATAGCTTCCGCGTGATGACGCCGGTGGAGGCGCAGGCCGTCCGCCCGATGCAGATCCGTCTGGTCGCGGCCGAAGCCGGCGACACCATCGCCAGCATGGCCGAGCGCATGCCGGAGCAGGATCGGCCTGGCGAGCTCTTCCAGCTCCTCAACGGGCTCGACCGCAATGCCGCGCTGACGCCCGGCCAGCGCTACAAGGTCGTCGCCGAATAAGGCCCGCCTTCACAAGGCCGCGAGACCCGCCGGAGCCATCCTGCATCGCCCGCACCGGACGCTATGATCCGCGCAAGGCCACGTTCAAGGGAGGAAAGGATGGCGCTCGATCGCCGGATCGTCGAACTCTACGACGAGTACACGCATAAGCCGCTCGACCGCCGCGTCTTCATGAACCGGCTGCTCGCCATCGTCGGCACCACGGCTGCGGCAGAAGCCGCGCTCGCGCTGCTCGAACCCAATTATGCCAAAGCCCAGCAGGTCGCGCCCGACGATGCCCGCATCACCGCGAGCCGGCTCGACCAGACCGTCGATGGCGTCGCGCTGAAAGGCTATCTCGTCACGCCGAAGGCTCAGGCCAAGCGCGGCGGCGTGCTCGTGATCCACGAGAACCGGGGCCTCAATCCGCATATCGAGGATATTACCCGCCGCATGGCGCTGGAGGGCTTCACGGCGCTTGGCCTCGACTTCCTGACCCCGCTCGGCGGCACGCCTGCGGATCCGGACGCCGCTCGCGCCCTCTTCCCGCAGCTTTCCGTCGAGAGTGTCGTGACCCAGGGCCGCGCGGCGCTTAAATACCTGGCCTCGCGACCTGATGCGAATGGCAAGACCGGCGCTGTCGGCTTCTGCTGGGGCGGCGGCTCGGTCAACGATCTCGCCGTCTCCGCGCCCGAGCTGGCGGCAGGCGTCGTCTTCTACGGCCGCCCTCCGGATCTCGCGAAGGTGCCGCAGATCAAGGCTCGCCTGCTGATCCAGCAGGCCGGGCGCGACACCCGTCTCGTCCAGATGCTGCCCGACTACGAGAGGGCACTGAAGGCCGCCGGCGTCCAATACGAGGCGATCGTCTATCCCGATGTCGACCACGCCTTCATGAACGACACCAGCGCCGAGCGCTACAACGCCGCGACAGCCAAACAGGCCTGGGCCAGGACGGTGGCTTTTCTGAAGGCCGGGACCGGGACGGCGTAGTCATCCTCAGCTCGGGCAACAAAAAACCCGGCGGTCGCCCGCCGGGTTTCTCGAAACAATGAGGCAGGAGCCGCTCAGGCGGCCTCTTCCGCCAGATCGTCGTTGTCGCCTTCCAGCTCCGCCTCGGCTTCGGCCTCGGTCTTGCTGGCGCGGCGCGGCGACTTGGCGAGCTGGCCCTCGATCTTCTTGAGCGCCTCGGTCTCGGTGACGTCGTCGACGACAGCGATCTCGCGGGTCATGCGGTCGAGAGCCGCCTCATAGAGCTGGCGCTCGGAATAGGATTGCTCGGGCTGAGCCTCGGACCGGTAGAGGTCGCGCACCACTTCGGCGATGGCGACGAGATCGCCCGAATTGATCTTCGCTTCGTATTCCTGCGCGCGGCGCGACCACATGGTGCGCTTGACGCGGGCGCGGCCGGTGAGCGTGGTCAAAGCCTTGGCAACGGCATCGGCATCGGCGAGCTTGCGCAGGCCGACGCTGGCGGCCTTGGCGGTCGGGACACGCAGCGTCATCTTGTCCTTGGCAAAGCTGACGACGAACAATTCCAGCTTGAAACCCGCGACTTCCTGCTCTTCGATCGCCGTGATCTGACCGACACCATGGGACGGATAGACGACGTACTCGCCCGTCTTGAAACCCTGGCGCACAACAGCTTTCTTCGCAGTGGACATGCCGTTACGACTCCTGACCGGCCCGCTCGACGCGAGCACGTGATGATTCAGCCCCCGGCCGGCTGGCAGGGGACTTTCCGCCTGATGCGACGCTGTGAAAACGCACCGCTTCACGCTCCCTAGTCGATTGTTTCATTGGGCCCTGACGAGAACGACGACCAAAGCCCCGGCGCCGAAGCCGGCTCTTTCATCACCTGTGTTCTCTGGGGGCGCCCCGAATTGCAGGAACCTCGCAGGGGCATGCGGAACGACTTCGACTAGGGCTGGCTTGTAACACAAAAAACACGCCGAATCAAAGGTAAACGCCGGGCGGCGCTCCTCTGCGGCAGCATGGCAAGGTCGTGGTTAACGCAGCGCGACGGGAGAAATCCCGTCAGATCAGTCGCCTTCGCCGGGCTCCGGCGACAGCATGTCCAGCTTCCCGGCGACGCCGTCGAACGCCTTGGCGTCGGCCGGCGGGTCCTTCTTCTGCGTGATATTGGGCCAGCTCGCCGCAAACTTGCCGTTGAGCTGCAGCCAGCTTTCGAGACCGGGCTCGGTATCCGGCTTGATCGCCTCGGCCGGGCATTCCGGCTCGCAGACGCCACAATCGATGCACTCGTCGGGATGAATGACGAGCATGTTCTCGCCTTCATAGAAGCAGTCGACCGGGCACACCTCGACGCAATCCATGTACTTGCACTTGATGCAGTTCTCGGTGACCACATAGGTCATGATGGGTCGGCCCTTCCAACGCTTCTAAACAGCCCCATAAACCCTTGCCCGGCGCAGGTTTCAAGGTCGTTTTCGTGATCTCTTGCAGAACGATTCGTCATTGCGGCGGCGCTGCAGGGAAGATTTACCTCCCCCGACCCGATTTCAGCACCAGCCACAGGCAAGGCGCGGATTTAGTCCTCGTCTTCCGCCGCCGCAAGCGACGCATCGCCGCTGCCGCCGTCGAGGCGCTCATAGAGCTGCTGGGCAACCGTGAAGGACCCGCGTCGCTCGGCGAAGCCGAGGACCCTGGCCACGACCGTCGCGTGCGGTAAAGCCAGCGTCAGCACCGCCCCGACCTTGATGCCTTGCGCCGGGTTGTCGCAGCGACGCCCCTCGATCCGGACATGCCCGTCCTCCACCAGACGCACAGCCGCCGGGCGGTTGCGAGCGAAGCGCGCGAACCAGAGCCATTTGTCGAGGCGCTGACGACCGTCCTGCAAATCGCGCGCGCCTCCCCGCTCTTAGTTTTTGCTGCCTTCGAGCTGGGCCTTGAGGGCCGCGAGCTTGGCGAAGGGCGAATCCGGATCCGGCTCGCGATTGGCCGGGCGCGGACGCGGTGCCTGCTGGAAGCGCTCGGCCCCACCCCGCTCCTCCCGGCGCGGGCCGCCGGGACGGCCGTCGCGCTTGAAATCGGGACGCGGACCGCGATTGCCCTCGGGACGATCCTGCCGCTGCGGCCGGTCGTCACGACGCGGACGCTCGTCCTGACGGGCGCGCGCGTCGTTGCGCTCCTGGCGCTGCGCCGGAGCGCCCTCGCCAGCGGCAGCCGCCGGCCGGTTGTCAGGGCGACCGTCGCGACGCGGACCACCGGGACGACCATCGCGCTGCGGACGGTCGCCGCCACGTCGCTCGCCACCCTCACGACGCTCGCCACCTTCGCGGCGGCCACGCGGATTGCCATGCTCGGGACGGCGTCCGCCCTGATGACGATGCGGCCGCCAGACCTCGATCAATTCGGGCTCGGCAGGCGCGGCCTCGGCAACCGGAGCTTCTTCAGCAAAGGCTTCGGCAGACACCGTCTCTTCCGTCGTAGCAGCCGGCAGCGCGGCCATCGCATCGGCCGGCACCGGCTCACGGACCGCGTCCAGCTCCGCCTCGGTCAGGATCGGCGTGTCCGCCGTCTCGACCGCCGGCGCCTCGACGGCAGAGGTTTCGCCCTCGGCAAGCCCGTCCTCGTTCAGCGCGGCCACCGGCTCGCTCGGACCTTCCGCCTCGGCAGTGACTTCAACGGCTTCGCCCTCGGCCGGAGCGGCTTCCGCTTCGCCCGCCACCACAGGCTGGGCCGGCTCGGTCGCGGCCGGAGGCGGCGCCAGCGGCACGGTGATAGCCGGCCCCGGACGCTTGACCGAGACATAGCCAAGCGAACGCAGGATCGAGGCGAAATCCTCGCCCGCGCAGCCGACGAGCGAGGTCATCGCGCCCGTGGCGACGAAGCCGTCCTGATCGGCGCTCCCTGCCGGCGGCGTGCCTTGCGTGACGCCGGGGCGATAGGCGATCGCCGGGCGGATGAGGTCGGCCAGACGCTCGAGGATGTCGACGCGCACCGCCCGCTCGCCGCAGACGCGGTACCCGGCGGCGCGGTAGAGTCCCTTCGGCACGGCCTTGTCGACCGGGAAGGAGGTCCGGCCCGAAGCCGCAAGATGGGCGATGTCGTCGAGCCCGGCCGTCTCCGGTCCGCCATGCTTCAGCGCCCAGAGCTGAGCGGCAAGCGCGCGCGGCGCCGGCTTCAGCAGCGCCGGCATATAGATGTGGAAAGCGCCGAAGCGGATGCCGAGCTGGCGCAAAGCCGCGCGGCCTTCCTGGTCGAGCGCCTTCATTTCCTCGCCGACCTTGGCGCGTTCGAGCACGCCGAGTGCCTCGGCCGCCTGATAGGCGATGCCGCGGGCGATGCCGGTAACGTTCTCGGCCGCTTCCAGGATCTGCACGGCGCCGAGCAGGCGGGTGATGTGATTCTTCAGCCAGAGATTGAGCCGGGTCTCGACCTGCTCGCGCGCGGGGCCATTGAGATGCTCTTCCACCAGCAGGCGCAAGCGCGGTTCCAGAACCTTTTCGCCGGCCGTCAGGCGCGCCACCGGCTCGCCGGTCCAACGCACCAGCCCGTCATGCGACAGCACGAAGGCATCGTCGCCCGCCAGCACGACGCGCGCCGCCCGGGCCTCGATCTCGGAGCCGAGCGCCTTCATCGCCGCCAGGTTCAGCGCCTTGACCTCGGAACCGCCGGCCTTCGGATCCGCCGTGAAGCGGAAGCCCTGCAGCATCCCCACATGCTGGCCCTCGACGAGCACGTCGCCCGTCGCGGTGACCTCAGCCTCCAACATCGCATTCTCCCGCAAGCGGCGCATCAACACGCTGGTGCGCCGATCGACAAATCTATGGGTCAGGCGCTCATGCAGAGCATCCGACAGCTTGTCCTCTACAAGACGAGCCATGCCCTGCCAATGCTCTGGATCAGGCAACCAGTCGGGACGGTTCGCGACATAGGTCCAGGTCCGGACCTGCGCGATCCGCGCCGAGAGCGTGTCGATCTCCCCATCCGTGCGGTCGAGCGCAGCGAGCTGCCCCGCATACCAGTCGCTGTCGAGCCGGCCGTGGCGCATCAATCGCAGATACAGCGTCGTCGCGAGATCGGCGTGCTGCATCGGGGATATCTTGCGATAATCCGGTAGTCCGCAGACCTCCCAGAGCCGCTCGACCGCTGCGCGGCCCTGCGCGAGCTTCGCGATATCCGGGTCCCGCGCCAGCACTTCCAGCGTCGTCATGTCCTCGGCAATCAGCGCGCGCGTCAGTCCTTGCTCAGAGGGTTGCATGTTCAGCGTGTCGAGCAGGCCACCGACCGAGCGCAGGTCGAGATCGGAATTGCGCCACTGCATCTGGCGGATCGGCTCGAAGCGGTGATTCTCGATCGCCTCGACCAATTCCGCATCGAATGGCGGGCAACGCCCGCTGGTGCCGAAGGTACCGTCGCGCAGATGCCGCCCCGCGCGCCCGGCGATCTGGCCGAACTCGGCCGGATTGAGCTTGCGATAGTGGTGTCCGTCGAATTTCTTGTCCGCGGCGAAAGCGATATGGTTGACGTCGAGATTGAGCCCCATGCCGATCGCGTCGGTGGCGACGAGATAATCGACATCGCCGGACTGGTAGATCTCGACCTGGGCGTTGCGGGTCCTGGGCGAGAGCGCGCCGAGCACCACGGCCGCCCCGCCCTTCTGCCGGCGGATCAGTTCGGCGATGGCATAGACCTCCTCGACCGAGAAGGCGACGATGGCGGAACGCGGCGCCAGCCGCGTGATCTTGCGATCGCCGGCGAAAGTAAGCTGCGACAGGCGCGGGCGCGTCACGACGTTGACGCCGGGAATGAGCTGCTCGATCAGCGGCTTCATCGTCCCCGCGCCGATCAGCATGGTCTCGGCCCGGCCGCGCCGGTTCAACAGGCGGTCGGTGAAGACATGGCCGCGGTCGAGATCGGAGGCGAGCTGAATCTCGTCAATCGCGACGAAATCGACGGCGAGATCGCGCGGCATCGCCTCGACCGTGCAGACCCAGAAGCGCGGCCGCTGCGGCTTGATCTTTTCCTCGCCGGTGACGAGGGCGACGGCTTCGGGGCCGACCTTGTCGACGACGCGTTGGTAGACCTCGCGTGCCAAGAGACGGAGCGGCAGGCCGATCATCCCGGTGGGATGGGCGATCATGCGCTCGATGGCGAGATGGGTCTTGCCGGTATTGGTCGGGCCCAGCACGGCTGTAACGCCATTGGCGCGGGCGGCGGGCGGCAGCGAACGGAAAGGAAGCAAGGCGCAGGAGCCGATCTTCTCGCCCGCCCATGCGGGCGGGAGCGTGGACGGAGCTTATGCAGGTCTCAGGCGGAGACCCAACAAGAACGAGTCTGGAACGAAGCGGGGCCGAATCGCTGACTCCAGCAGAATCGGGTTTTGTTCCCTTTTCGGAGGCCGTCCCCTGGCGGCATGGGCCCTATCGTCATCGCGCCCTCCCGTATTGACGTGGCGAGGCAGCCTAGAGCCGCCCGGCAGGAATCCTATTTAAGCCTTTTCGTCCCGGAGACGAGAGGCAAGGCAGAACTCGGGCCCGCGCCCATGCTTCAATGATGGGCGTGGTCGCACTGCCCATGATCGGCGAGAGCCTCGATGATCGCGCAATCGCAGGCCGCGACGCCGCCCGAGCAGGTCGTCGCGATCCGCTCCAACTCCTTCTCCAGCGAGCGCAGTTTCGCGATCTTGTCGCGGACTTCATCGAGATGCGCGACCGAGATCGCGTGCGCCTGGTCGCAGGCCATGCCGGGCGTGTCGGAGAGTTTCAGCAGCGTGCGGATATTCTCGACCGCGAAGCCCAGATCGCGCGCATGCTTGATGAAGGCGAGCCGCTCGGCGTGGCGCCGACCGTAGCGGCGTTGATTGCCCTCGGAGCGCTCCGGCGGCGGCAGAAGCCCGACCTGCTCGTAATAGCGGATGGTCTCGACCTTGACCCCGGTGCGATCGGCCAATGCGCCGATCGGCATCACGCGTTCGAGCTTACCGGCAGCGGTCATCGCGTCACCTCAAGAAGCTATAGTTCCTATAGCTTCAGATAGTCACACGCGATCTGTTTGCAAGCGCGATCAGGCCACACCCATCGCCAGCAGGTCATGGACATGCACCAGCCCGGCCGGGCGATCTTCCGCATCCACCACGATCAGCGCGGTGATCCGGCTGCGGTTGACCAGTTCCAGCGCCTCTACGGCCAGTGTGTCGAGGCCGATCCGGCGCGGATTCGCGGTCATGATGTCGCGCGCCCGGAGCGAGGCGCCACCACCCATCGCAGCCTTGCGACGCAGGTCGCCATCGGTGACCACGCCCGCGAGCTTGCCGTCGAGGTCCATCACCACGGCGCAGCCGAAGCCCTTGTCGGAGATCATCGCGATAACGTCCGGCAGCAGCGTGTCGAGGCCGATCAGCGGCAATTCGGTGCCCCGATGCATGATGCTCTCGACCGTCTTGAGCTGCGCGCCGAGCTTGCCGCCGGGGTGGTAGACGAAGAAATCCTGCCGCGAGAACCCGCGCGCCTCCAGCAAAGCCACCGCCAGAGCATCGCCGAGCGCCATCTGCATCGTCGTCGAGGTCGTCGGCGCGAGCCCGTTCGGGCAGGCTTCCGTCGCCTTGGGCAGAACGAGCGCGATATCCGCCTCCTTGCCCAGCGTGCTCTCGGCATTGGCTGTGATCGCGATCAGCCCGACACGGAAGCGGCGCGTGTAGCCGACGAGCGCGGCAAGCTCGACGGCTTCTCCGGACCAGGACAGCGCGATCACGACATCTTCAGGCTGAACCATGCCGAGATCGCCATGGCTCGCCTCGGCCGGATGGACGAAATGCGCGGGCGTGCCGGTCGAGGCCAGCGTCGCCGTCAGCTTGCGCCCGACATGGCCGGACTTGCCCATGCCCGAGACGATCACGCGCCCGCTCGACGCCCGGATCATCGCGATAGCCTCGGCAAAAGGCCCGCCCAGCCCGTTCGCAAGCGCGGCGTGGAGCGCGTCGAGCCCGGCGCGTTCGGTGGCGATGGTGCGGAGAGCGGAGTCGCGAATATCGGCTATCATGGCCGGCGCTGTAGCACGGCGCCCGCGATCATTTCCACCGCCTGCCACAGGTACGCCCCGCGTTGACGCCTCCTTAACCCTGTTCGTTCTAACTCCATTAACCATGCGCGCCCTCCGCGCGCCCGTTATCTGGAGCCCTGCGACGCCCGTGTCCGGCCGCGCGACGACCCTGCTTCTGTCCAGCACGGCCCTGGCCGGGCTGGCGCTCGCCTGCGCAACGGCGCAGGCGCAGCAGATGCCGCGCGGCAATCTCAGGACGGGCACGCCGACTTATGTCGCACAGCAGCCCGCGCCCCCGCAGCCCGATCCGACTCAGGCCGCGCCCGGACCCGATACCGGAGATGCTGCCAGCCCGGCCCTGCGGCAAAGCTCCTCCATCTCCGGGCGGCAGCCGCCGCGCGCCAGCAAGCCCGTGCAAGCCCCGGCGCTGCGCGGCGTCACCCAGCGCCCGGTCCGGATGGAGCCGCCGGCAGTCACGGTCATGCCCCCTCCACCCGCCCCGCCCCCGCCGCGGCGGAAGCGGCCTGCGGTCGATGAAGACCCCTATGCTCCGCTCGGCATCCGGCTCGGCTCGATCACGTTGCGCCCGGCGATCACCAACTCGATCGGCTACGACACCAATCCGCAACGCACGACAGCAACGGGCGCCAAGGGCTCTCCCTATAGCCGTTACGAGGGCGAGGTGGCTATCCAGTCCGACTGGAACGTCCACGAGCTCAAAGGCCAATTGCGCGGCGGCTATCTCCAATACTTCCGGAACAAGGAAGCCTCACGCCCGGATGCGGACGGCAATCTCGACCTGCGGCTCGATATGAGCCGCGATACGCGCATCCTCCTGGAATCGCGCGCCAAGCTCGACACGCAGCGCCCGGGCTCGCCTGACTTGACCTCCGCCGTGACCGGCCGCCCGCAGACCTACCAATATGGCGGCTCGGCCGGCATCACCCACGACATCAACCGTCTGCAATTGACGCTGCGCGGCTCGGTCGATCGCAGCGACTACGAGGATGCGCATCTGACCAGCGGCGCGCTGCTCTCGCAGAAGGATCGCAACCAGACGCAATACGGGTTGCGCCTGCGCGCCTCCTATGAGGTCACGCCCGGATTCAAGCCCTTCGTCCAGGCCGAGATCGACCAGCGCGAATTCGACGAGAAGGCCGATTCCAACGGCTATATGCGCTCTTCGAACGGCATGACCGGGCGCATCGGCACGAGTTTCGAGATCAGCCGACAGCTCACCGGCGAAATCTCCGGCGGCTATCAGGACCGGAAATACGAAGACACGCGCCTGAAGAACCTGCGCGGCTTCGTCGGCGACGCCGCGATCCTGTGGTCCCCGACCCCGCTGACGACGGTGACGCTGCGCGGCGGCGCCGAACTCGGCGACACCACCATCCCCGGCTCCTCGGGCACGACCGCACGGCGTGTCACACTGGAAGTGGCGCATGCGCTGCGCCGCAACCTCACCGTCACTGGCTTCACCAATTTCACCCGGACCGAATACGACGGGCAGGGCCTGCGCGAAGACAGCATGAATGTCGGCGCGCGGCTCGAATACAAGCTGACGCGTACCTTCGCCATCCGCGCGAGCTTCACCCATGAGCGCCTGAACTCGACGGCGCAGGGCTCCGACTACACCGCGAATGTCTCGCTGGTGGGCTTGAGGGTGCAGTTCTGATCCCCACCGTCATGCTCGCCCTTGTGGCGAGCATCCACGGCTTGAACACTGCACGCGCCGAAGAAAGACGTGGATGGTCGGGACAAGCCCGACCATGACGATCCAGCCTCACTCCATCCCTTCGAGCTCGATGATCATACCCTCGATCATCCGAAGGCCGATCTGCCAGAAACCAGGGTCCTTCGCATCGAGCCCGAAGGGCGCGAGCAGCTCGGAATAGGGCTTGCTGCCGCCGGCCGAGAGCAGCGCGAAATAGCGTTCCTGGAAGCCTTCGGCGGCGTTCTGGTAAACGCCGTAGAGCGAATTCACCAGGCAATCTCCGAAGGCATAGGCATAGACGTAGAAGGGCGAATGGATGAAGTGCGGGATGTAGCACCAATAGGGCTCATATCCCGCCGACAGCCGGATCGCCGGACCGAGGCTCTCTTCCTGGACGCTCATCCAGATCTCGCAGAGCGCTTCCGGTGTCAGCTCGCCTTCGCGACGCGCTTCATGGACCTTGCGCTCGAAAGTGTAGAAGGCGATCTGGCGCACGACCGTGTTGATCATGTCCTCGACCTTGGCCGCCAGCATCGCCTTGCGCTGCTTCTTGTCGTTGGTCGAATCGAGCAGCTTGCGGAAGGTCAGCATCTCACCGAAGACGCTCGCCGTCTCGGCCAGCGTCAGCGGCGTCGGCGCCATCAGAGCTCCGTTCGGCGCCGCCAGCACCTGATGCACGCCATGGCCGAGCTCATGCGCGAGCGTCATCACGTCGCGCGGTTTGCCTTGGTAGTTCAGCAGCACATACGGATGCGCGGATGGCACGGTCGGATGCGCAAACGCGCCCGGCGCCTTGCCGGGGCGCGGCGGCGCGTCGATCCAGCGCTCGTCGAAGAAACGCTTGGCGATCGCCGCCATCTCCGGCGAGAAAGCGCCATAGGCGGAGAGCACGGTCTCGCGCGCCTCGGTCCAGGGAATCGTGCGCTGCTCGACCTGCGGCAGCGGCGCGTTGCGGTCCCAGAAGTCCAGCTCCTCGCGGCCGAACCACTTCGCCTTCAGGCGATAATAGCGGTGCGATAGGCGCGGATAGGCTTCGCGAACGGCCGCGACGAGAGCGTCCACGACCTCGCGCTCGACCCGGTTGGCGAGGTGACGGGAATCCGCGACATCCTCGAATTTCCGCCAGCGGTCGGAGATTTCCTTGTCCTTGGCCAGCGTATTGGTGATCAGCGCGAAGATGCGGAGTTCCTTGCGGAACACCGTGCTCAGCGCCTCGGCCGCCTTGCGCCGGACCTCGCCATCGCTGTCCTGCAGCTTGTTGAGCGTGAGTTCGAGCGTCAGCTCCTCGCCCTCGACGGTGAAGCGCAGCGAGGCGATGGTCTCGTCGAAGAGTCGGTTCCAGGCGGCCGCGCCCGTCATCGACTTCTCGTGGAACAAAGCCTCGATCCGGTCGTCGAGCTGGTGCGGCTTGTCCTTGGCGAGATCCTCCAGCCATGGCTTCCAATGGGAGAGCGGCGCCTGGGCCGCGACCTTCGCCAGCAAGGCGGGCTCGATCCGGTTCAGCTCGAGCTCGAAGAACAGGAGCTCGGTGATCGCGGCGTTCAACTTGTCTTGGGTGTCGCCATAGAACTTGGCGCGCTGCGGATCGGTGGTGTCGCCGGAATAGACCAGGCCGGCATAGGCGCCGATCCGGCCGAGCAGATCACTGAGGCTTTCATAGCTCTTCACTGCGGCAGCAAGCGTCGCGCTGCCGTCCGGCGCGGCGGCGAGATCGGCAAGCTTGCCGCGATAGCGGCCGGCCAGCGCCTGCGCCTCGGCAAGGCCGCGCTCCAGATCGCCCTTGAACTCCGGCGATTCGATGCCGGGATAGAGATGGGTCAGGTCCCATTCCGGCAATTCGCCGGTGGTCTGGACCGATTTTGCCGCCCCCGCCTTGGTGGCGGAACGCAGGACGGTGTCATGAAAACCCATTCGCTCGATACCTCTGCGCACTGAAACGAGCCTCATCCTTAGGCCGGCACGGGCCAAGCGATCAACGGCCGCGGCTTAAACCCCGCTTAACCCTTCTGGCCGACCATGCCCCAGAACGGAACAGATGATTCCGCCTGCGGCCAAGATTTCTTTCATGCTGCACGGGCTTTCGAGGTGCCATGACCGATACCGTCCTCATCGTCGATGACGATCCCGTCCAGCGCCGCCTGCTCGACGCGATGCTGAAGCGTTTCGGCTACGATGTGGCGAGCGCCGAGAACGGCGAGACGGCGCTTGCCCTGCTCGGGCTGCCCGAGGGCGAGCGCTTCAGCGCCATCGTGCTCGACCTCAACATGCCCGGCCTCGACGGCATGGGCGTGCTGGCGGCCCTTCGGGAGCGCGGCATCGAGATCCCCGTCATCGTCCAGACTGCGAACGGGTCGATCGAGACCGTCGTTTCCGCCATGCGGGCGGGCGCGGTCGATTTCGTGGTCAAGCCCGTCGGCGCCGAGCGCCTGCAGGTCTCGCTGCGAAACGCGCTTAAGCTCGGCGCACTCGAGCACGAGCTGCGCCATATCAAGCGCCGCGCCTCCAACACGCTGGGCTTCCGCGACCTCGCGACCAAGAGCCCGGACATGGCCCGCGTCGTCCGCCTGGCCGAGCGCGCGGCGAAATCGAACATCCCGATTCTGATCGAAGGCGAATCCGGCGTCGGCAAGGAGGTGCTGGCCCGCGCCATCCAGGGCTCCAGCGACCGCAAGGGCAAGCCTTTCGTCACGGTGAACTGCGGTGCGATCCCGCATAACCTCGTCGAATCCATTCTGTTCGGCCATGAGAAGGGCGCCTTCACCGGCGCGACCGAGCGCCATCTCGGCAAGTTCGTCGAGGCCAATGGCGGCACGCTCTTCCTCGACGAGGTCGGCGAATTGCCGCTCGATGCCCAGGTCAAATTGCTGCGCGCCATCCAGGAGGGCGAGGTCGACCCCGTCGGCGGCAAGAAATCGGTGCGCGTCGACATCCGCTTGATCTCAGCCACCAACAAGAGTCTGCTCGACCAGGTGAAGCGCGGCGAATTCCGCGAGGACCTGTATTACCGCCTCAACGTCTTCCCGATCACGCTGCCGCCTTTGCGCCAGCGCCGCGAGGACATCGCCGATCTCGCCCGCGGCTTCCTCGCCCGCTTCGCCGCCGAGGAGGGCCGCAAGCTCTCGGGGCTTACGGCCGAGGCTGCTGCCCTGATCACTGGCTACGATTGGCCGGGCAATGTCCGCCAGCTCGAAAACGCCGTATTCCGCGCGGTCGTGCTGGCCGACGGGCCTGAGCTCGACGTCTCCGAATTCCCGCAGATCGCCGCGCAGATGGACGGTTACGAGATCCGGATTCCGCCCGCCCCCGCGCCGCTCGCCCGGTCCGAGGCGCAAGGCGAGCCGCCGCCGCGCATCATCCAGATGCCGGTGCGGGACCCCAACGCACTCGACCTCGTCACCGGCTCCGACATGCGCAAGCTCGACGACCTCGAACGCGAGATCATCACCTTCGCTCTGGCGCATTACCGCGGCCACATGTCCGAGGTCTCGCGCAAGCTCGGAATCGGTCGCTCGACGCTCTACCGCAAGCTCAAAGATTACGGGTTGATCGAGAGCGAATCGAACGGCGACGAAACCGACGCGGCATGACCTGCAACTAACCGAATGCGGTGGTCTGTTGCACCGCCGCATCTTGTTTCAACCAGCCGAGTCACGCAGGAATGGCGGAGTTCGGCAGCAATCGGGATAGCGACCATGCGTCCTCGCCATTGGGCGAAACTGACCTCGGCATCCGCCTTGGCCATCATTCTGGGATGCCTCCCGCTCCGCGCCGAGACCCCTCTCAATACCGATGCGACGCTCGGCATTCCGCTGCCGGAGCAGCCGGAGCTCAAGCTTTCAGACGCAGCGCCTGCGGCCGCCCCAGCGCAGGCAGCAGCCGCGCCGGAACACTCCGCCGACGCGGAGATCGTCACCGGCACCGTCACGACCGGAAGCCGCCCGCTGGACCCGGCGAAGCAGGATGCCGCCGCGCCGCTCGACGTGACCGAGGAACCGGTCACGCTCAACATCCCCGCCATCGAGATGCCGGCGGCAGACCCGGCCCTGACGCCCGTCGTCAAACCGCCGGAGCCGGCCGAGGCCGCCCCCCAGCCCGGGCCGTTGCGCGCGGTCGAGCCGCTGGTGCCGCTGCCGGAGGTGCCGAAGGTCGTCATCGCGCTGCCGCCGGGCTCCGAATTCTCCGCCGCCATCGCCGCCGCGCTGCCTGAAGCCTTGACGGTCCGCCGCCTCGGCGAGCGCGAGCGCAGCGAGATCATCGCAGCCTATCAAGCCAATGAGAACCGTCCCTTCTGGGTCGGCGCCAAGGGCTGGAACGAGGCCGGCAAGCGCATTGCGACGCAACTCAGCCGCGCGAGCGAGGATGGCCTGCGCCCGAACGACTATGCGCTGCCCGTGTTCGAGGCGAGCGACAAGGCCAAGCTCGCCGAGGCCGATATCCGCCTCTCGGCCATCGCCGTGCTCTATGCCCGCGACGCCCGCGGCGGCCGCCTCAACCCGCGCCAGCTCTCGAAGCTGATCACGCCGACGCTCTACCTGCCTTCCGCGACCGAGGTGCTCTCGGAAATGGCTGGCGCGGCCGACGCCGGCGCGGTGCTCGCCGCCTACAACCCGCCGCATGAGGGCTATCGCCGCCTCAAGGCCAAGCTCGCGGAGATGCGCGAGCATCTCGACGATACCCCGCTGGTGCGCATCCCCGCCGGCCCGCCGCTCAAGCTCGGCATGCGCGACGAGCGCGTGCCGCTGGTGCGGGCGCGCCTCGGCCTCGGCCCGATCGAGGAGCCGGTCTTCGACCGCTCGACCGCGCTGGCTTTGGCCGATTTCCAGAAGAAGGCTGGCCTCCCCGCCAACGGCATCCTGAGCGAGCGGACGCTGGCCGCGCTCGGCAAGCCGGCGAGCGCGCGCGGCGAGGAAGACATCATCGCGCAGATGGAGCGCTGGCGCTGGTTGCCGCCCGATCTCGGCACCGACCACATCATCGCCAATATCCCGGAGATGCGGGTCCGCGTCATCCGCTCCGGCAAGGTCGTGCACGAGACCCGCGCCATCATCGGCAAGCCGGAATCGGCGACGCCCATCTTCTCGCACAAGATGGACCACGTCATCGTCAACCCGTCCTGGTATGTACCGCCCTCGATCCTGAAGAAGGAATTCCTGCCGGGCCTCGCCGCCGATCCGAACTATGCCGCCAAGCGCGGCTATGTCGTGACCCGCACCAAGAGCGGCGGCATCTCGGTGCGGCAGCCGCCGGGCGAGCGCAATGCGCTCGGCTGGATCAAGTTCATGTTCCCGAACGAGCATGCGGTCTATCTGCACGACACCCCGAATCGCCGCCTGTTCGCGGGGGAGAGGCGCGCGCTCAGCCATGGCTGCGTCCGCGTCGAGAACCCCTTCGCGCTCGCCGACCAGGTGCTCGGCCCGGAATGGACGCATGAGCGCCTGAAGCGCCTGATCGGCTCGGGCGAGCGCCGCATCAACCTGCCGCAGCCCCTGCCGATCCACCTCGTCTACAACACCATCGTCGTCGGCGAGGACGGCCATATCACCCGCTTCGACGACGTCTATGGTTTCCACAGGCTGGTCCGGCAGGCGCTCGAGCAGCAGGGCGGCTGAGGATTCCAAGGAAAAGGTGCCCTCACCTATGGGCACCTTTTCGCCATGATCCCACTTTAGCCACCTTCCGCAGGAATTTCTCGGCGCGGCGATTGCCGGCTCGCTAACGAGACGTTAACGCTTCTCCGCAACTGTTCGTTCACGTTTATCGCACCGCTTCGGCGGGAGCACCGAGACGGGTCAGACAGATTGGGCAGGATTACCGCCACGCTTGCAGGATGCGCGCCGTCCGGCTCGAAGCCGACCGCGCGACAGGCGCTGGTGCTCGGCCTGGCCCTTGTCGCCTCGCTGGTCGGCATCCGCGGCACGCAGGATGCCGCCGCCAATGGTGATACCCGCACCATAACCATCCGGCACATGCACACGAAGGAAGAGACGACCGTTACCTTCAAGCGTGACGGCCGCTATAATTCGGCAGCGCTGGAAAAACTGAACTGGGCCCTGCGCGACTGGCGCACCGATGAGCCGACCCGCATGGACCCGCGGCTCTTCGACGTGATCTGGGAGGTCCAGCGCCAGCTCGGCTCCGAGCAGCCCTTCCACGTCGTCTCCTCCTATCGCGCGCCCGGCACCAACGCGATGCTGCGCCGCCGCTCGCGCGCCGTCGCCAAGCACAGCCAGCACATGCTCGGGAAGGCGATGGATTTCTATCTGCCTGACGTGCCGACCGCCCGCATCCGCGAGGTCGGCATGCGACTCCAGCGCGGCGGCGTCGGCTTCTATCCGAACGCGCATACCCCCTTCGTCCATCTCGATGTCGGCTCGGTCCGCTCCTGGCCGCGCATGACGCGCGACCAGCTCGTCCGGCTGTTCCCGGACCAGAAGACCGTGCATATCCCGGCCGATGGCCAGCCCCTCGCCGGCTATGACCTCGCCCGTGCCGAAATCCTCTCCGGCGGCGGCTCTGTCGCCGGCTATGCCGTGGCCGATGCCGATGAGGGCGCCGTCGCCTCCTCCGGCCGCAAGAGCCTGTGGGCGACGTTGTTCGGCGGCGACGACGAGGAAGCCGATGCCCGGCCGACGGCGCGGCGCGGTGCTCCTCGCCAGCAGCCCACCGTCATGGCCTATGCCGCTCCCAACACCGGCTATACGGGCAGCAACAGCAACGACGATGGCCGCTTCCTGATCCAGCCCATCCAGGAATCCAGCACGAGCGCGATCACACGCGAGCGCTCGCAGCGTCTCGCGCCGCAACCAGCCACCGAAGCAGCGCCCGCGCCGACACCTGCTGCCGCAGCGCCGACGCCTATAGCTCCGCCCCCGCAGATCGCCAGGGACACGCGCCCGTTGCTCGTCGACGTGCCCTTGCCGCTGGCACGGCCCCGCGGCCTGTCGATGCCTGCCGACGACGGCGCGCCCGTACAGGTCGCAGCCCTGCCTTCAGCCGGTGGCGCCCTCGCCTTCGCTCCGCAGCCGGACCAAAAGCTCGTCCTCGCCTCGCTGCCGCCGCGCCGCCCCGGCGAGGTCGCGAGCCCGAGCGAAATCGTGGTCGCCGGCCAGCCCACCAATGCCCCGCTGCCGCCGATCCGGCCGACCGCCCTCGCCGATGCGGCCATCGCCTCGCTGCGCGGCACGGGCACTCCCGAAACGCCGCTCGCCCAGGCGGCCGACGGGCGCCTCGTCACCGCCTCCCTGCCGCCGGTGCGGCCGCGTGAGGGCGGCGTCAGCTTCGCCACGGCGACCCAACGCTCCGTCCCGATTCCGGAAGAACCCGAGGACACCGCCGAGATGGATCGCGGCGGCCTGAACTCCCTGTTCGCAACCGTCTCGCGCACCGGCAGCACGCCCGGCAAGCCGGTCAATGTCGCAACGGCGCGTGCCAAGGCAGCCGGTCCGTCAGGCGCGCCGATCGCCGGCCCGAGCCCGGCTGCGGCGCTGGGCTTCAGCCATGCCGAACCGGTCGACGCCAAGCCCGGCACCTTCACCGGCCCGGCCGTTCGTCCTCTGCCGACGAATTTCGTCCAGAACTGACAGTTACTCCCGGTCGATCGGCCAGGCCTTGAACAGGTCGAGGGCTTCGCAAGCGCGCGCTTGCTCGGCCAGGGCCGGCCAGCGCTCCTCCGGCACGAATTCCGGGATCACGAAGCGGCAGAAGCCCCAGGCGATGGCGGCGGCGATATCGCTCGGCAGCAATTCAGGCCCGGCCGTCAACTCGCCTTCCTTCGCCGCCGCATCGAGCAGGTCGAGCGCGACATGGAGCTGGGTAACGATGCGCTCCTGCCAGGGCGCGTAGCGCTGCGCCTCCGGGCGCTTGCGCTCGTACTCGATCGAGACCGCCTTGTCGGCGGCTGTCCGTCGTCAGATGATTTGAGACTGTTTCGGCGTCTCAGGAACGGAGGTTCT
>NZ_CAMFKW010000021.1 GCF_945957345.1 uncultured Allobosea sp.
CCGTGCGCGATCCGGCGATGCCGACGCATCAGGGCCTGTACGATCCCAATAACGAAAAAGACTCGTGCGGCGTCGGCTTCATCGCCGACATGAAGAACCGCAAGAGCCATGCGATCGTGCAGCAGGGCCTGCAGATCCTGCACAATATCGACCATCGCGGCGCGGTCGGGGCCGACCCGAAGCTCGGCGACGGCTGCGGCATCCTGGTCCAGATCCCCGACCAGTTCTTCCGCGAGGAGACCGCGCGGCTCGGCATCACCCTGCCGGAGCCCGGTCACTACGCGATCGGCCAGTTCTTCATGCCGCGCGATCCGGCGGCTCGGGCGCTCTGCGAGGAGATCATCTCGCAAGCCGTGGCGGAGGAGGGACTCGTCTTCCTCGGCTGGCGCGACGTGCCGGTCGACAACCGCGATCTCGGCCAGGCCGTGCTCGCGACCGAGCCGGTGCATCGCCAACTCTTCGTCGGCCGTCCGGAGGATATCACCGACGAGGACGAGTTCGAGCGGCAGGTCTATGTCCTGCGCAAGTCGGTCTCGAACAAGGTCTACAAGCATCAGGAGCGCAAGACGGCGGAGTACTATCCCGTCTCGATGTCCTGCCGCACCATCGTCTACAAGGGCATGGTGCTGGTCAACCAGCTCGGCTCCTATTTCAAGGATTTGCAGGACGAGCGCTTCGTCAGCGCGCTGGCGCTGGTTCACCAGCGCTTCGCCACCAACACCTTCCCGTCCTGGCGCCTCGCCCATCCCTACCGGATGGTCGCCCATAACGGCGAGATCAACACGCTGCGCGGCAACGTCAACTGGATGGCGGCGCGGCAGGCGAGCGTCGATTCCGACCTGTTCGGCTCGGATATCTCGAAGCTCTGGCCGATTTCCTACGAGGGCCAGTCCGACACCGCCTGCTTCGACAACGCGCTCGAATTCCTGGTGCAGGGCGGTTATTCGCTGGCCCATGCGATGATGATGCTCGTGCCGGAGGCGTGGAACGGCAACCCGCTGATGAACGAGGAGCGGCGCGCCTTCTACGAATATCACGCCGCGCTGATGGAGCCTTGGGACGGGCCGGCGGCGATCGCCTTCACCGACGGGCGCCAGATCGGCGCGACGCTGGACCGCAACGGCCTGCGCCCCGCGCGCTATCTCGTCACCGAGGACGGGCTCGTGGTGCTGGCGTCGGAATTCGGCGTGCTGCCGATCCCGGAGGAGACAATCGTCGAGAAGTGGCGGCTCCAGCCCGGCAAGATGCTGCTGATCGATCTCGAACAGGGCCGCATCATCGGCGACGACGAGATCAAGACCTCGCTCTGCCTCGCCAACCCCTACAAGGACTGGCTGAAGCGGACCCAGATCGTGCTGGAGGAGCTGCCGCCGGTCGAGGCGCGGGCCTCGCGCACCGACGTGCCGCTGCTCGATCGCCAGCAGGCTTTCGGCTACACCACCGAGGATGTACGCCTGCTGATGGCGCCGATGGCGGTGACCGGCCAGGAAGCGGTCGGCTCGATGGGCACGGACACGCCGATCTCGGCGCTCTCGCTCAAGTCGAAGCTGCTCTACACCTATTTCAAGCAGAACTTCGCGCAGGTGACGAACCCGCCGATCGACCCGATCCGCGAGGAGTTGGTGATGAGCCTGCTCTCCTTCATCGGGCCGCGTCCGAACATCCTCGATCTGGAAGGTACCTCGCGCCGCAAGCGCCTGGAGGTCCGCACCCCGATCCTGACCAATGACGATCTCGAGAAGATCCGCTGTATCGGCCATTACGAGGACCGCTTCGACACCAAGACGATCGACTTCACCTATCCGGCGCGCGAGGGTGCGGCCGGAATGGGCGGCGCCGTGGCGCGGCTCTGCGAGCGCGCGGAAGCTGCGGTCCATGGCGGCTACAACATCATCATCCTGTCCGACCGGCAGGTCGGGCCGGACCGCATCCCGATCCCGGCGCTGCTGGCGACGGCGGCGGTGCATCATCACCTGATCCGCAAGGGCCTGCGCACCTCGGTCGGCCTCGTCGTGGAATCCGGCGAGCCGCGCGAGATCCATCATTTCTGCTGCCTTGCCGGCTACGGCGCCGAGGCGATCAACCCCTATCTCGCCTTCGACACCCTGCTCGACCAGCATGAGCAGGGCGCCTTCCCCGAGGAGGTCGATGCCGACGAGGTGGTGAAGCGCTACATCAAGTCGGTCGGCAAGGGCGTGCTCAAGGTGATGTCCAAGATGGGCATCTCGACCTACCAGTCCTATTGCGGCGCGCAGATCTTCGACGCCGTCGGCCTGAAGAGCGCCTTCGTCGACAAGTTCTTCTTCGGCACGGGCACGGCGATCGAGGGCGTCGGCCTCGACGAGATTGCCGAGGAAAGCGTGCGTCGGCATCGCGACGCCTTCGGCGACTCGCCGCTCTACCGCAACAGCCTCGATATCGGCGGCGAGTACATGTACCGCGTCCGCGGCGAGGACCATGTCTGGAAGCCGGACGTGGTCGCCTCGCTCCAGCATGCGGTGCGCCTCAACGCGCAGGATCGCTACGAGGAGTTCGCGCAGCAGGTCAACGACGATGCGCAGCGGCTCAGCACCATCCGCGGCCTGTTCAAGGTCAAGATGGCCACCGATAACGGCCGCGCGCCCGTGCCGCTGGAGAGCGTCGAACCCGCCGCCGAGATCGTGAAGCGCTTCGCCACCGGCGCGATGTCCTTCGGCTCGATCTCGCGCGAGGCGCATGAGACGATCGCGCTTGCGATGAACCAGATCGGCGGCAAGTCGAACACCGGCGAGGGCGGCGAGGAGCCGATCCGCTTCCGGCCGATGCCGGATGGGCGCTCGAAGCGCTCGGCGATCAAGCAGATCGCATCCGGCCGCTTCGGCGTCACCACCGAGTATCTCGTCAATGCCGACGTGATGCAGATCAAGGTCGCGCAGGGTGCCAAGCCCGGCGAGGGCGGCCAGCTCCCCGGCCACAAGGTCGATGCCAAGATCGCCCGGACCCGGCATTCGACGCCGGGCGTCGGCCTGATCTCGCCGCCGCCGCACCATGATATCTATTCGATCGAAGATTTGGCGCAGCTCATCTTCGACCTGAAGAACGTCAATCCCTCGGCCGATGTCTCGGTGAAGCTCGTCTCCGAGATCGGCGTCGGCACGGTTGCGGCCGGCGTCGCCAAGTCGCGCGCCGACCACATCACCATCTCCGGCTTCGAGGGCGGCACGGGCGCGAGCCCGCTGACCTCGCTGAAGCATGCCGGCTCGCCCTGGGAGATCGGGCTGGCCGAGACGCAGCAGACGCTGGTGCTGAACCATCTGCGCGGCCGCGTCGCCTTGCAGGTCGATGGTGGGTTGCGCACGGGCCGGGACGTCGTCATCGGCGCGCTGCTCGGTGCCGACGAGTTCGGCTTCTCGACCGCGCCGCTGATCGCTGCCGGCTGCATCATGATGCGCAAGTGCCATCTCAACACCTGCCCGGTCGGCGTCGCGACGCAGGACCCGGTGCTGCGCAAGCGCTTCAAGGGCCTGCCCGAGCATGTCGTGAACTACTTCTTCTTCGTGGCCGAGGATGTCCGCCGGATCATGGCGGAGATGGGCTTCACCAAGATCGAGGAGATCGTCGGCCGCTCGGACCTGCTCGACAAGCGCGACGCGATCGAACACTGGAAGGCGAACGGGCTCGACTTCACCAAGCTCTTCCACAAGGTCGACCTGCCGGGCGTGGCGATCCGCCATGTCGAGTTGCAGAAGCACCCGATCGACACCGTGCTCGACCGCCAGCTCCTCGCCGAGGCGACCAATGCGATCGAGACCGGCACGCCGGTCGTGATCGAGAAGCCAGTGGGCAATGTCGACCGCAGCACGGGTGCGATGCTCTCGGGCGCCGTCGCCAAGAAGTACGGTCATGCCGGCCTGCCGGAAGACACGATCACCGTGAAGCTCAAGGGCACCTCCGGTCAGAGCTTCGCGGCCTTCCTCGCGGCCGGCGTCACGGTCGAGCTCACCGGCCAGGCCAACGACTATGTCGCCAAGGGCCTGTCCGGCGGCAAGGTCATCGTGAAGCCCGACCCGGCGACCAAGGCTGTGGCCGAGCGCTCGATCATCGTCGGCAACACCGTGCTCTACGGCGCGATCGCGGGCGAGGCCTATTTCCGGGGCGTCGCCGGCGAGCGCTTCGCGGTGCGCAATTCCGGCGCCATCGCGGTGGTGGAAGGCACGGGCGACCATGGCTGCGAGTACATGACCGGCGGCGTCGTCGCGGTCATCGGCCAGACCGGGCGCAATTTCGCGGCCGGCATGTCGGGCGGCATCGCCTATGTCCTGGACGAGGACGGCACCTTCAAGTCGCGCTGCAACCTCTCGATGGTCGATCTCGAACCGGTCGAGGAGGAAGAGGACCTGATGGAGCGGCTGCACCATCACGGCGGCGATCTCGAGCACAAGGGCCGGATCGACATGACCAACATGTCGGGCCACGATGAAGAGCGCCTGATGCAGATGCTGACGAACCATGTCGACTACACCGGTTCGGAGCGCGCCCGCACCATCCTCGACAACTGGGCGGATTACCGCACCAAGTTCGTCAAGGTGATGCCGGTCGAGTACCGCCGCGCGCTGCGCGAGATGGAACAGGCCCGCACCTTGCAGGCTGCGGAATAAGCGAACGCCACCCCGCCGGGGCCGTCACGGCTCCGGCATCTCGATCAGGTTATGGCACGCGCACGGGAACGCCCCGCGCACACGGCGAGAGAAACGGCATGGGCAAGGTCACGGGCTTCCTCGAATTCGACCGGCAGGAGCAGAAGTATCAGCTCGCCGGCGACCGCATTCGCCACTTCCGCGAGTTCACGCTCCCGCTGGAAGAGCGCGATATCAAGAAGCAGGCGGCGCGCTGCATGGATTGCGGCATTCCGTTCTGCCATGGGCCGACCGGCTGCCCGGTCCATAACCAGATCCCGGACTGGAACGAGCTGGTCTATTCCGGCGGCTGGGAGGATGCTCTGCGCAACCTCCACTCCACCAACAACTTCCCGGAATTCACCGGCCGCATCTGTCCGGCTCCTTGCGAGGAAGCCTGCACGCTCAACCTCGAAAACATGCCGGTGACGATCAAGACGATCGAGCAGGCGATCGCCGACAAGGGCTGGGAAGAGGGCTGGATCGCGCCGGAAATCCCGGCGAAGCGCACCGGCAAGCGCATCGCCATCGTCGGCTCTGGCCCCGCCGGAATGGCTGCGGCGCAGCAGCTCGCCCGCGTCGGACACGATGTCCATCTCTATGAGCGCGAGGCCAAGGCCGGCGGCCTGCTGCGCTACGGCATCCCCGACTTCAAGATGGAGAAGAAGCATATCGACCGCCGGGTGAAGCAGATGGAGGCGGAAGGCGTGACCTTCCACTACAACGCCAATATCGGCGTGAACCTGCCCTTCGCCACGTTGATGGCCGAGCATGACGCGGTGCTGATGACCGGTGGTGCGGAAGCGCCGCGCGATCCCGGCCTGCCGGACACCAATCTAGCCGGTGTCCACTATGCGATGCCGTACCTGACCCAGCAGAACAAGCGCGTCGGCGGCGAGGACGTTTCGAGCCTCGAACCGATCAGCGCGGCCGGCAAGCATGTCGTCGTGGTCGGCGGCGGCGACACGGCCTCGGACTGCGTCGGCACCGCTTTCCGGCAGGGCGCGCTCTCGGTGACGCAGCTCGACATCCGGCCGATGGCGCCGGAGCTGGAGGACAAGCTCACCGTCTGGCCGTACTGGCCGACCAAGTTCCGCACCTCGTCCTCGCAGGCCGAAGGCGCCGAGCGCGAGTTCCAGGCGGCGACGCTCGGGCTGGAGGGCCGCAATG
Source organism: uncultured Allobosea sp. (assembly GCF_945957345.1). Classification (GTDB taxonomy): domain Bacteria; phylum Pseudomonadota; class Alphaproteobacteria; order Rhizobiales; family Beijerinckiaceae; genus Allobosea. Next base: position 5,826 of record NZ_CAMFKW010000021.1, read on the forward strand.
GCCGGCTCACCGGCGTGAAATGCGCCCGCGTCGACGAGAAGCGCAAGCCCATTCCCGGCACCGAATTCGTGCTTCAGGCCGATCTCTGCTTCCTCGCCATCGGCTTCGCCGGCTCGGTGATCGAAGGGATGATCGCGCAGTCGGGCGTAGGCGTAGACAAGCGCGCCAACGTCGTCGCCAATGACCGCGACTACAAGACCAGCGTCGGCAAGGTCTTCGTCGCGGGCGACATGCGCCGCGGCCAGTCGCTGGTGGTCTGGGCGATCCGCGAGGGCCGCCAGGCGGCCCATGCCATCGACAAGGAACTGATGGGCGCGACGATCCTCCCGGTGTGACGCTGGGCCGGGATCAGGATTGTCCCGGCTCTTCCAGCGGCCAGATCTCGACGACGCCATGCGCCACGGCGCAGGGCACGCCTGAAACGAGCGCGACGGCTTCCGCCATATCCGCGGCCTCGATGAGGGCGAAGCCGGCGATGGGTAGAGCCGTGGTCATGAACGGCCCATCCGTCGTGCTAACCCCGGTGGCATCCGGATTACGCACCTGCACCGGGCTTCCAGCCATGCCCATGACGGCACCGCGCGCGACGAGTGCCGCATCCTGGACATGGGCCGCGTCGCGGATTTCGGGCGCGGTACGGTCATAGCCGGCCCGGTCGCCATAGCCGATCGTGACGAATCTGGGCATCGCTGTGCCTCCTCCGCTCACCATCAATCCTGCGGATGCGCGGCGGTTCCGTGATCCGCGCCGCGCTCGTGCCCCTCATACCTGTGAAGCTCTGTTCACGGGCGCGGCCCCCGCTATGATCGCCGCCATGGAATCGAACCCGAAGGGGAAGCAGGCGCCGCGCCGTCGCTTCCATTGCCGCACCCGCGGACCTGTCTGCGCCCCGCGCTTCACCTCGCGGGGCTGACCGGGAACGCATTGTCGTCTCATCGTCAGCCTTTGTCGGCGCGCTCCTGCGCGCATGCCTGACTTCATGAGATTCCGATGTTCATGATCACCCTCAAAGACCTTTCGCTCACTCGCAGCGCGCCGCTTTTCGCTGGTCTCGACCTCGCCATCGCCAAGGGCGACCGGCTCGGCCTCGTCGCCGCCAATGGGCGCGGCAAATCCTCGCTCTTGCGTATCCTGGCCGGCAGCGAGGAAGCGAGTGGCGGGACGCTTACCCGGTCGCGCGGCCTCGTCACCGCCTTCGCACCGCAGGACCCGCCCGAGCGCCTGCTGCCGATGAGCCTTTATGATGCGGTGCTGGACGCGCTCGATGCCGAAGCGGCGGAGACCGAGAGCTGGCGCGTCGACGTGCTGCTCGACGATCTCATGGTGGAGGAGGGCCTGCGCAATCGCGCTGTGGGCAGCCTCTCCGGCGGCTGGCAGCGCACGATGTTGCTGGCGCGGGCGGTGGTGATCGAGCCCAACCTGCTGTTGCTGGACGAGCCGACCAACCATCTCGATCTCGAACGGATCGGCCTGCTGGAACGCTTCCTCGCCAATCTGCCGCGCGACTGCGCCGTGATCGCCGCCAGCCACGACCGCGCCTTCCTCGACGATGTCAGCACACGTACCTTGTTCCTGCGCCCGGCCGAGAGCGCTGATTTTGCGCTACCCTATTCGCGCGCTCTGCAGGCGCTGGAGGAGCGCGATGCGGCGCGCGACCGGCAGTTCGAGAACGAGATGCGCAAGGTTCGGGCGCTTCGTCAGCAGGCGGCGAAGCTGAAGAATATCGGCATCAATTCCGGCTCGGACCTGCTGGTGGTCAAGACCAAGCAACTCTCCGAGCGGGCCGACAAGCTGGAGGAGCAGGCCAAGCCCGGGCATAAGGAGCGTTCGGCTGGCACGATCCGGCTCGCCAGCAGCGGCACCCATGCCAAGGCGCTGGTCTCGATCAAGGAAACAGCTATCAGCACGCCGGACGGGCGCTTGCTGTTCCGAACCGGGCCGCTCTGGATCGAGAAGGGCGACCGGATCGCGCTGCTCGGAGCCAATGGCAGCGGCAAGACGCGCTTCGTCGCGCGCTTGCAGGCGGCGCTGGACGGCTCCGACCCGGAAATCCGTGGCGCTGCGACGCTGAAGGCCGGCTATTCCGACCAAGGTCTGTCGCAGCTCGACGCCTGGCGCACGCCCTGGGATGCGGTGAAGCATTCCAGCGATATCGGCGACCAGACGGCGCGCACCGTGCTGGCCGGCGCGGGGATTGCGAGCGATGCCCAGACCGCGCCGACGGCTCGCCTCTCAGGCGGGCAGCGGGCTCGGCTGGCGATGTTGCTGCTGCGCCTGACCGAGCCGAATTTCTACCTGCTGGACGAGCCGACCAACCATCTCGATATCGAGGGGCAGGACATGCTGGAGAGTGAACTGATCAAGCAGGAGACGGCCTGCCTGCTGGTCAGCCATGATCGCGCCTTCGTGCGGGCGGTGGCGACGCGGATCTGGGTGATCACCGGCAAGAAACTGGTCGAGGTCGACGATCCCGATCCGGTTTTCGACCGGCTGATGGCGGGATGAAGGGACGGCTGAAGCGAACGATTGGACTTTGCGGCGACGCCGGCTGAAGCTCGGCGCCGACCTCACACGAGCCTGCCGCATGCCGAAGAAACCTGTTCCGCACCCGGTTCTATCGACGCCGCGTCTGCGCCTGCGCCAGTTTCGCACCGACGATGTGGACGCGATGCATGCCTGCTTTGCCGATCCAGACGCGATGCGCTTCTGGAACACGCCTGTTCATACAAGACTGATCGAAACCGAGCGCTCCGTGCGCAACTTCATCGACTGCACGCCGTCCTATTACCGGTTCTGGGCCGTCGCCGATGCCGAAACCGATCGCTGCCTGGGCCTGGTCAATTACCATGACGGCCATATCCGCAGCCGGCGGGCGAGTATCGGCTACATCATCGACCCGGAGCATCATCGGCAAGGCATCGCCATGGAGGCGGTGACGGCGATGCTCGATTTCTGCTTCGGCGAACTCGGTCTGCATCGCCTCCAGGCCTTCATCCATCCGGAGAACCAGGCGTCGCTCCGCCTGATCGAGAAGCTCGGTTTCCGTCGCGAGGGCCTGCTGCGTGACCATCTGCGGGTTGGGGAAGATTGGCGGGATGACGCGCTCTACGCCCTGCTGACTGCCGAATGGCGTTCTCCGGTTCAGCGCGGCCAGCGGTAGTCGTCGAGCCGCCCCGAGACCGGGTCCGGCGCGATGCCCTGACCGAAGACGCGTTCGAGCTGGATGGCGGCATCGCCGCGCCCGCGCGCCTCGGTGATCGAGGCGAGCAGCGGTTGCTCGGAGGCCGTGGCCAGGCCGGTGAGCGGCTGGATCGGCCCGGCGAGCGGGCGCGCCTGCAAGGCGGCGGGCAGGCCGATCGTGGGCACGCCCGCGACCATCTGGTCGATCAGGCGCTCGACGCCGCCGGGCTGGAGCTCGGGGGCGGTCGGGGCGCCGGTCTCGGGCGAGACGGGCAGGGCGATGACGCTGCTCTGCGGCGCGGTCTCGATCATGCGGCGGATGACGAGGTCGACGAAATGCGCGGCCTTGCGCGCGCCAGCGGCGGTGAAATGGATGCCGTCGCCGAGACGCAGCCGCACCGGCTGGCCGGATACGTCGGGGCCGGTCGCCGTATAGCGGTTCTCGGCATCGACGAAGCCGCCCCAGAGATCGACATATTGCCCGCCCGCCTTCTCGACGCGCTGGCGATAGAGATCGTTGAGGGTGACGAGATCGGCGGAGAGGCGCCCGTTCTGCATCGGCGGCGCGCCGACCCAGATCAGCGGCACGCGCTTGCCGGCGAAGGCGTTGGCGATGGCGTCGACACGGTCGCGATAGAGCTCGAGCCAGCGCGGGCTCAAGGGCTCGTGGACGGCTTCGCCCTCGCGGATCGGCTGGCGATCGTTGAGGCCGAGCAGGATGACGCCGATGCTGATCTTCTGGTCGCTGGCGAGGAGATCGGAGACGGCTTTCGGCCAGTCGTAGAAATCGCTACGGACGAGGCCGGAATCGGGCTTGGCCTTGTGGACCACCTCGACATCCGGGCGATTGTTGAGGGCGTCGTCCAGTCCATTCGCCAGGAGATTGGCGAGGGAATCGCCCATCACCACGATATGGCTGCTGACATCAACCTTGGGGATGATCGGGTCGTCGCGGACGATGACGGGGGCCTCGCGGCGGCGGACCACAGGCGCGACGCGCTGGCGCGGCTGCGGCGCCACGGTCCGTGGCTGAGCTGGCAGTTGCCAGAACATCTGGAACAGGCTGCGCTGCTGCTGTTGCGGCTGCTGGGCGAGGGAGATCGGCCCGCCCGTCAGGAGGAGCAGGCAGGCGGCAACCAGAACCATGGCGAGCGAGCGCAGGCGCATAGGCCGATCCGGCGGTTCCTCTTTGCCCCATTATAGGCCGGAGCGGGCCCGAAGTCAGCGCTTGCCGCGCAGCTTGGTGAGCAGGGCCGGGGTCGGGTAGCCGTCGGCGATCTCGCCGGCGCTGATCTGGTAGCGGCGGACCGCCTCGCGCGTGCCGGTGCCGATCCGGCCATCGGCATCGTGGTTGTAGAGGCCGATGGCTTTCAGGCGGTTCTGGAGATCGCGGGTCGCGGCCATGTCGAGGCGCGGCGCCTTGGTCGGCCAGCTCGCCTGGATGGCGGCGCGCCCGGCGATCCGGTCGCCGAGATGGCCGACGGCCATCGCATAGGCATCCGAGGAATTGTATTTCTTGATGACGTCGAAATTGGCGGTGAGCAGCATCACCGGGCCGGTATGGCCGGCCGGATAGAACAGGCGGCCTTCGCCGGAGGAGGGCAGGCGGCCGCCATCGGCGCGACGCACGCCGGCAGAGGCGAAGCTGGCGAAGCTCGCCTTGTCCAGGCGATAGTCGAAGCCATCCGGCAGCGTCACCTCCATGCCCCAGGGCAGGCCGGGCACCCAACCATAGCCCTTGAGGTAATTGGCGGTGGAGGCGATGGCGTCGCTCGACGAGGTCCAGATGTCGGCATGGCCGTTGCCGGTCCAGTCGACCGCGTATTTCATGTAGCTCGACGGCATGAACTGGGTATGGCCCATGGCGCCAGCCCAGGAGCCCTTCAGTTCGCTGCGCTCGACATAGCCCTTCTCGATCAGTTCGAGGGCGGTCAGCAGTTCATCGCGGAAGAAGTCGCCGCGGTAGCGAATCGAGGCGAGTGTCGCCAGCGAGCGGATGACGTCCTTGTTGCCCTTGAACGAGCCGAAATTGGTCTCCATGCCCCAGACGCCAAGGACGACCTCCTTGGGCACGCCATAGCGCGCCTCGACCTGGGAGAGCACAGAGGCATTCTCGGCTGCGGCTTCACGCCCGCGCTGGATGCGCGCGCCGCCGACGGCATTTTCGAGATAGCTCCAGATCGGGGCGCTGAACTCGGCCTGCTTCTTCGTCAGGGCGACGATCGAGGCGTCAGGCGTCACGTTACGGAAGGCGAGATCGAAGGTCGCGCGCGAGATGCCGCGTGCCTGAGCCTGCGGCCATAGCCGCTGCAGGAAGATGTCGAAGGAGGCGCTGGCCGGTGTTGCCTGTGCATTGCGCGCATGGGCGCCGGAGACGTTGATCGAGCCGGTCGTCTGGGCCAGCGCCGGCGCCAGGCTGATCAAGGCCGCAGCTGCGATGACGGACAGGCGCATGGACACTCCCGCAGGATACCGGATGGAAACACCTTCACAGCGCCCTAACAAGATTAATCAGTGGTTAATTCGCTTCTGGAACGTTGCGGTATTCGTGATTTGACAAGCTTCGGCGATTGTCAGACTCTTGCTCAATGAATAGCGCGTCCCTCTTCCGCCGCGGTCTGCACCGCTCGGGCAACCTCATCGCGGGCTTCTAGCCCCGGGCCTGTCGCGCGTCGCGCCTCCGGTTCGGGGGGCGCTCCTCTCACCAATTTCCCTGCGAGTTCGACCTTTCCTGATGCCGCGCGGGTTTGTCCGCCGGCGGGCGCTCGCGTTTTCGATGAAAGACCTGTTCCAATGACCGCCAAGCGTCCCGCCATCACCGTCACGGCCGCGGACCACGCCATGCTGAGCCGCATCGCGGCCGGCGCGGCCCACACCATGCCCGAGCTTGCCGCCGAGCTGACCCATGAGCTCGACCGTGCCCGCATCCTCGCCGGGAGCAAGGTCTCCGCCGAGCATGCCCGGATCGGCAGCCGGATCGTCTATCGCGACGAGAGCACCAAGCGGGAAACGACTGTCACGCTGGTCTGGCCTGAGCATGCCGATATCGAGAAGAACCGGATCTCGGTGATGACGCCGATCGGCGTCGCGCTGATCGGCATGGCGGCCGAGCGTTCGATCGACTGGACGACCCGCTCCGGCGATGTGAAGCGCCTGACGGTGCTCGCGGTGCACGAGCCGGCCGAGGAGCCGGCTGCGTCCTGATCGCGACCGGAAAGCTCAGGCGGAGGCGTTCTTCGTCCTGAGCTTTTCTTCCCAGGCGAGCGCCTGGCCGACGATCTCCTCGAGATCGTCATGCTCGGGCTGCCAGCCGAGTTCGGCGCGGATACGGTCGGCCCTGGCGATCAGCGAGGCCGGATCGCCGGCACGGCGCTCCGCCAGCGTCACCGGGAAATCGACGCCGGAGACCTTCTTCACGACCTCGACGACCTCCTTCACCGAATAGCCCCGGCCATAGCCGCAGTTGAGCGTCAGGCTTGCTCCGCCGCTGCGCAGATGGTCGAGCGCGGCGAGATGGGCGCGGGCGAGGTCCGTGACGTGAATATAGTCGCGCACGCAGGTGCCGTCCGGCGTCCCGTAATCGGTGCCGAAGACGGTCAGGCCGTCGCGCTGGCCGAGCGCCGCCTGGCTCGCGACCTTGATGAGATGGGTGGCGTTCGGCGAGGACTGGCCGGAGCGCAGCTTCGGATCGGCGCCGGCGACGTTGAAATAGCGCAGCGCGACATAAGAAAAGCCATGCGCCTTCGCCGCGTCCTGCAGCATCCACTCGCTCATCAGCTTGGAGCGGCCATAGGGGTTGATCGGGTTGAGCGCGATCTCCTCCGGCACCGGCGAGACCGGCGGCTCGCCATAGACGGCGGCGGTGGAGGAGAAGATGACGTGCTTCACACCCTTGCGGGCTGCACTCTCGATCAGGGCGCGGGTCTTCACCGTATTGTTGAAATAATAGCCCAGAGGATCGGTGACGGATTCCGGAACCACGATCCTGGCGGCGAAATGCGCAATCTCGGTGATGTCGTATTCGCCGATCAGGCCCTCGACGAGTTCCTGGTTGCCGATATCACCCTGGACGAAGATCGCCTCGGGCGGCACCGCCCACCAGAAGCCCGTGGAGAGATTGTCGAGCACCACCACCTTCTCGCCGCGGTCCAGCAATTCAAGGACCATATGGCTGCCGATGTAGCCGGCGCCGCCGGAAACCAATACCGCCATCGTCTCTCTCGCCTCATCTTTGTCAGGAACCGGACTTATCGAAAAACCGTTGACGGCTTCTCAAGGCCTGTCAGCTAATACCGCCTGATGGCCCGCAACCATGACAGTTGTACGGCCGTTCCCATCATCGCCTGGCTTCGGCAAGGCTATTGCGCCCAATGGATTTTTCATGACGAAACGCATCCGCAAGGCCGTTCTTCCCGTCGCTGGTCTTGGCACCCGCTTCCTGCCCGCCACCAAGGCGATCCCGAAGGAGATGCTCACCATCGTCGACCGACCGGTCGTGCAGCATGTCGTGGATGAGGCGCGCGCCGCCGGCATCGAGCATTTCATCTTCGTCACCGGCCGCAACAAGGCTGTGATCGAGGACCATTTCGACATGGCCTACGAGCTCGACGACACGCTCGCCAAGCGCAACAAGGTGAAGGAGCTGGAGGCGCTGAAGCACGACCTGCCGGCTGCCGGCGCGACCAGCTTCACCCGCCAGCAGGCGCCGCTGGGCCTGGGCCATGCCGTCTGGTGCGCGCGAGAGATCGTCGGCGAGGAGCCCTTCGCGCTGCTGCTGCCGGACATGCTGCATTACAGCGCCGGAAAGGGCTGCCTTGCCGAGATGATCGACGCCTATGAGCAGCATGGCGGCAACCACATTGCCGTCGCGCCGGTGCCGGACGATCAGACGCATCAATACGGCATTGTCGGCGTCGAGGACGCCAAGGCCAAGGTCTCGAAGATCACCGGCATGGTCGAGAAGCCGGCGAAAGGCACGGCCCCGTCCAACCTGCACATTTCCGGTCGCTATATCCTGCAGCCGACGATCTTCAACCTGCTCGCCAACCAGGAAAAGGGCGCAGGCGGCGAGATCCAGCTGACCGATTCGATGATCGCGCTGTCGCATCTGGAGCCGTTCTTCGCGGTGCGCTTCGACGGCGATATCTACGATGCCGGCTCGAAGATCGGCTTTCTGGCGGCGAATGTCGCCTATGCGCTCGACCGGGGCGACCTCGGCCCGCAACTGCGCGCGGAAATCGAGAAGCTGCTCGACCGCTGAGCCGCGCAGCCGTTCAACTCAGCCCTCGTCCTGAAGCGCTGTTCCGACTAGGAATGGCGCCTTCAAGGGTGAGGGTTTGCGTCTTGCTGACGGTGCAAAGTTGAGTGACCAGAGCCTCGTCTTCGACCGTGCGCTCGGCCGTTCGCGGTTGAGGCGCGCGCTTGCCGGCGACTATCCGGATTTTCTGCTGCAGCGCGCGGCCGGTGATCTGGAGGAGCGGCTCGGCGCGGTGCTGCGGGAGTTCGCGGTCGCGGCCGACCTCGGCACGGCCTTGCCTGTGGTCGCGCCGGTGCTGGCGCAACGCGCCGGGCGGCTTCTGCGCATGGCCGAGGCGGAAGGGACGCCGGCCGATGTCGTCGGCGATCTCGAAAGCCTGCCCTTCGCCGCCGGTTCGCTTGATCTCGCCGTCTCGCTGCTGGCGCTCCATGGCGTCAACGACTTGCCCGGCGCGCTCATCCAGATCAAGCGGGCGCTCAGGCCGGACGGCCTGTTCATGGGCTGCCTGCTCGGCGGGCGGACTTTGCAGGAACTCAGGCAGGCATTGCTCGAAGCCGAGAGCGAGACGACGGGCGGGGTCAGTCCGCGCGTCGCGCCTTTCGCCGACCTGCGCGATCTCGGCGGATTGCTGCAACGGGCCGGCTTTGCGCTGCCGGTCATCGACAGCGAGATTGTCACGGTGCGCTATCGCGACGCCTTCGGGCTGTTCCGCGACCTGCGCGCCATGGGCTGGGCCAATGTGCTCGTGGCCCGGCGTAAGACGCCGCTCCGGCGCGAGACGCTGCTGCGCGCGGCCTCGCTCTATGCCGAGCGCTTTGCCGACCCGGACGGGCGTTTGCCCGCGACCTTCGAATTCGTCTGGGTCTCCGGCTGGGCCCCGCATGAGAGTCAGCAGAAGCCATTGAAGCCCGGCTCGGCCAAGGCACGATTGGCCGATGCGCTCGGCGTGCCGGAGATCAAGGCGGGCGAGAAGCCGGGAGGCGCGGAATGAGCGAACGCCAGCCGCGCCTGACCCGCGCCGATTTCCGCGTCTTCCGCGCTATTCCGACGCGCTGGCACGACAACGACGTCTTCGGACACGTCAACAACGTCGTCTATTACGGCTGGTTCGATACGGCGGTGAATGCCTGGCTGATCGAGAACGGCTTCCTCGACCTTGCCGGCAGCGAGATCGTCGGGCTCGTGGTCGAGACCGGCTGCACCTATTTCGAGAGCGTCGCCTTCCCGGAGACCGTGGAGGCCGGGATCGCGGTCGAGCGGCTCGGCAACAGCTCCGTCACCTATCGGATCGGCATCTTCCGGCATGGCGGCACGCAGGCGGCGGCGCAAGGGCGCTTCACCCATGTCTATGTCGAGCGCGCGAGCCAGAAGCCGGTGCCGATCCCGGCGCCGCTTAGGGGGGCGTTGGCGGCCATCCCGAGCTGAAAAGGACCAGCTGCGCCGGGGAATGTTGTCTCGCGGGCTGAGGCAGGCTATGCCCCTGCCAACCCCTATCGCCGGACCGCCAGGAAGCCTGAGCCCGTGATTCCGAACGACATCAAGATCACCCCGCAGCTCGTCGCCGAGCACGGCCTGAAGCCGGACGAGTATCAGCGCTTCCTGCATCTGATCGGCCGCGAGCCGACGATCACGGAGCTCGGCATCGTCTCGGCGATGTGGAACGAGCACTGCTCCTACAAGTCTTCGAAGATCCACCTGAAGACCTTGCCGACCAAGGCGCCCTGGGTGATTCAGGGGCCGGGCGAGAATGCCGGCGTCATCGATATCGGCGACGGCACGGCGATCGTCTTCAAGATGGAAAGCCACAACCACCCGTCCTTCATCGAGCCCTATCAGGGCGCGACGACGGGCGTCGGCGGCATCCTGCGCGACGTTTTCACCATGGGCGCGCGCCCGATCGCGGTGCTCGACGCGTTGCGCTTCGGCGATCCGGCGCATCCGAAGACCCGCCATCTGGTTTCCGGCGTCGTCGCCGGCATCGGCGGCTACGGCAATTCCTTCGGCGTGCCGAATGTCGGCGGCGCCACCGGCTTCCATACGCGTTATGACGGCAACATCCTCGTCAACGCCATGGCTGTCGGCATCGCCAAGGCCGACGAAATCTTCTACGCCAAGGCCTCCGGCGTCGGTAAGGCGATCGTCTATCTGGGATCCAAGACCGGCCGCGACGGCATCCACGGCGCGACCATGGCCTCGGCCGAATTCGACGACAAGTCGGAGGAGAAGCGCCCGACCGTGCAGGTTGGCGACCCCTTCGCCGAGAAGCTCCTGCTCGAAGCCTGCCTCGAGATCATGGCTGCGGGCCATGTCGACGCGATCCAGGACATGGGCGCTGCGGGCCTGACCTGCTCGGCCGTCGAGATGGGCGCCAAGGGCGATCTCGGCGTCGAGCTCGACCTCGACAAGGTGCCCTGCCGCGAGGAGGGCATGAGCGCCTATGAGATGATGCTGTCGGAGAGCCAGGAGCGCATGCTCATGGTGATCAAGCCCGGCCATGAGGACGCCGCCGAGGCGATCTTCAAGAAATGGGGCCTGGACTTCGCCGTCATCGGCCACACCACCGACACGCTGCGCTTCGTCATCAAGCACAAGGGCGAGGTCATGGCCGACCTGCCGATCAAGGAACTCGGCGACGAGGCTCCGGAATACGACCGGCCCTGGATCGAGACCGTGCCGCAGCAGCGCATCGCGGCAGAGAACGTCGCGCCGCCCTGCGGCAATGCCGACGCGCTGAAGAAGCTGATCGGCTCGCCGGACCTCTCCTCCAAGCGCTGGATCTGGGAGCAGTACGACACGCTGATCCTCGGCAACTCGGCGGTGACGCCGGGCGGCGATGCCGGCGTGATCCGCATCGAGGACGGGCCGAAGGGCCTTGCCATGACCGCCGACGTCACCCCGCGCTATTGCGAGGCCGATCCGTTCGAGGGCGGCAAGCAGGCGGTGGCCGAAGCCTGGCGCAACCTGACCGCGACGGGTGCGACGCCGCTCGCCATCACCGACAACCTGAATTTCGGCAATCCCGAGAAGCCGGAAGTGATGGGTCAGTTCGTCGGCTGCATCCGCGGCATCGGCGAGGCCTGCAAGGCGCTCGACTTCCCGGTCGTCTCCGGCAACGTCTCGCTCTACAACGAGACCAACGGCATCTCGATCCTGCCGACCCCGACCATCGGCGGCGTCGGCGTCATGGCCGATGTGACCAGGCATGCTACCGTCGCCTTCAAGGCTGAGGGCGAGGCGATCATCCTGATCGGCGAAACGCAGGGCTGGCTCGGCCAGAGCGCCTATCTCGCGACCGTCTGCGGTCGCGAGGAGGGCGCCCCGCCGCCGGTCGATCTCGCGATCGAGCGCCGCAACGGCGATTTCGTGCGCGGGCTGATCGCGGGCGGCAAGGTCTCGACCTGCCACGACCTGTCGGATGGCGGCCTTGCCGTGGCGCTCGCCGAGATGGTGATGGCCAAGGGCATCGGCGCCACCATCGAGACGCTGCCGGCCGGCCCCGCCCATGCCGCGCTCTTCGGCGAGGATCAGGCGCGCTATGTCCTGGCGGTTCCGGCGGCCGAGGCCGAGGCGACAATCGCTGCGGCGAAGGCTGCCGGTGTCCCGGCACTTGTTGTCGGCAAGACAGGCGGCGCTTCGCTTGCCCTGCCGGGCGAGCCGGCTCTGGCGATCGCCGATCTCCGCACGATCCATGAAGACTGGCTGCCGTCCTACATGGCCGGCAAGGCGGCCTGAGGAGTTCGACCCATGGCGATGGATGCCCACGAGATCGAGCGCATGATCAAGGCGGCGCTGCCGGATGCGGCGATCGAGATCAAGGATCTGGCCGGCGACGGCGACCACTATGCCGCGACCGTCGTCTCGGCCGCCTTCAAGGGCAAGACCCGGGTGCAGCAGCACCAGATGGTCTATGCCGCGCTGCAGGGGAATATGGGCGGCGTGCTGCACGCCCTTGCGCTGACGACCAGCGTTCCCCAAGATTAGAGCATTGCGGGGCAATGCTCCGTTTTTGAGAATCGATCACTTCTTCCGCATTCGGATGAAACATCCGAATGCGGCGCGATCTTGAGACCATCCGGCGGGCCTTGAACCCGCTGCAGGAGACGAGACGATGTCCGACGTCAATGCCCGCATCGAAGCGGAAGTGAAGAACAATGACGTGGTGCTGTTCATGAAGGGCACGCCGCAATTCCCGATGTGCGGCTTCTCCGGCCAGGTCGCGCAGATCCTCGGCTATATCGGCGTGCCCTATAAGGGCGTGAACGTGCTCGAGGATCAGGAAATCCGCGAGGGCATCAAGGCCTTCTCGAACTGGCCGACGATCCCGCAGCTCTATGTCAAGGGCGAGTTCATCGGCGGCTGCGACATCACCCGCGAGATGTTCCAGGCCGGCGAATTGCAGGCGCTCTTCGAAGAGAAGGGCATCGCGGTGAAGCAGGCGAGCTGAGGCTCGCCGGTTTCCCGATCAGCTTTCTGACCTGAGCGCTTTCCTCAAGCCGCCGCGCATTGCGGATGCGGCTTGCGGACGCGTTCGGTCGAGGCCGGGTATTTCTCCAGCATGCGCTCCGGCCTGATCGGCCGGCGCACGAGGTCGCCGCCGCAATTCGGGCAGGTGCCGGCGAAGCGCGTCTCGACGCAGTCGCTGCAGAAGGTGCATTCGAAGGTGCAGATCAGGGCGTCGCGCGATTGCGGTGGCAGGTCGCGGTCGCAGCATTCGCAGTTCGGGCGCAATTGCAGCATGGCGTCGTCTCCTTCCGATGGCCGGAAGATTGACCGCAAACCAGGCTGAAACCAGCGATTTCGCGTGATCCGACCGATCAACGGGGCGGATCGGTCGGCCGCCCGTTACTTCACCAGCAGCCAATCGTCGATCACCAGCGCGTCAAGCCCGCTCGTATAGAACATCAGGATCGCGTCCTCCGCTGTGTGCAGGATCGGCTTGCCCATGATGTTGAAGGAGGTGTTGAGGATCACCGGCACACCCGTGAGTTCATGGAAGGCCGAGATCAGCGCGTGATAGCGCGCATTGCGTTCAGCCGTGACGCTCTGGAGACGGCCGGTCGCGTCCTCATGGACCACGGCCGGGACACGGTCGCGCACCGCTTCCTTCCAGACCAGCGTGCGCTCCATATAGGGCGCGTCCTGGTAGTTCTCGAACCAGTCGGAGGCATGCTCGGCCAGGATCGAGGGTGCGAAGGGCCGGAAGGCCTCGCGGTACTTCACCTTGGCATTGAGGATGTCCTTGGCGTCGGCGGGGCGGGGATCGGCGATGATTGAGCGATTGCCGAGCGCGCGCGGCCCGAACTCGGCACGGCCCTGCACCCAGCCGATCAGCTTGCCTTCGGTGAGGAGCTTGGCAGTGACGGGCGCGATCTCGTCGGGGGAGAGCTTGCGCAGCCGCTTCTCCCAGAGCTGCATGCGCTCGAAGGGCTCGGTCGAGACGGTCGAGCCGAGATAGGGCGAGAGCGGTCCCCTCAGTGCGCGCCAGTCCGGATTGGCTTCAGCGTGCGCGAGCCAGGCGGCCCCGATCGCGTTGCCGTCATCCGCTGGAGCCGAGGGCACGAAGACCGTCTTGAAGCCGTGGCGGCCGGCGATCTTGCCGTTGAAGGAGGAGTTCAGCGCGCAGCCGCCGGCCAGAACGAGGTTTTCGCTCGGCACCAATGCCGCGGCTTCACCGAGCAGCGCTTCCATCATCTCGGCGAAGACGTCCTGCCCGCAACGGGCGAGATCGGCCCAGCCTTGGTCGAGAGCATTGGCCGGGCGCTTCGTCAGGATCTCGGCGGCGACCCCCTGCACGATATCGGCCTTGGCGAAGGAGAGCTTGTGGTCCTCGATGCTGTAGAGCTTGCGCAGCAGCGCCATCAGCTCCGGGTCGGTCTTGCCATAGGGCGCGAGCCCCATGATCTTCCACTCCTCGCCCTTGGCCTGATCGAAGCCGGCAAGATCGGTGACGAGCCCGAAATAGAAGCCGATCGATTCCCGGCCGCGATGGCGCTTCACTTCGCGGAGTTTGCCGTTCTCCAGCGCGAAGATCGCCGAGGCGCCGGTCTCGCCCATGCCGTCGACGACGAGGCAAGCGGCGTTGTCGAAAGGCGAGGACCAGCAGGCATAGGCCGCGTGGCTGAGATGGTGGCCGTAGCGCTTAAGGCCGGTGACGTTCGCCTTGCCATAAGCGCGGTCGAGCCCCAGCAGCACGCCCATGCCGGCGCGCTGCTGGCCGAGATGCAGCGAGGCGATCAGCGCGCGCTCGGTCCGTTCCGGCACCAGCGAGCGGTTGAGGTCGGGCGAGAGCTTGAGCAAAGTGTCGAGCGTGAAGGAGCCGGCGCGAGCCATCTGGTCGAGGAAGCCGGTGAAATCCTCTCCCCAGCTCGTGGCGATTCGGACCTCGGCGCCTTCAGGGATGTAGCGCTTCAGCAGGCCTTCCATGCGCGGCGCCGAATCCGGCTCGCAGTTCGGCGCGCGCTTGTATTGCAGATAGCGCTCGGTCGCCTCCGCGAAGAGCACCTCGCCATCGGGGCCGATGATCGCGATGGCGGGATCGTGGAAGGTGGTGGCAAGGCCGATCGTATAGGTCATGGCGCCTGCCTTACCCTTGTCCGCGCTCCCAGCCAATCGGATTGAGCGGAGAGCGCGACAGGGGGCAGCTATTTCGCGGCGAAGGCGATGCTGGCCGCGACCTTCTCGATGCCGGGCTTGACGCCGTCATAGGCGCCGGCCGGGGCGATCGCGATGAGGCGGACGAACCGTCCGTCGGCGCCGATCGCCATATATTGGGCGAAGCGCTTCTCGGTGCCGCGGTCCGTGGCGGTGCCCGCGAGCAGGATGCCGGAGCCGCCGGCGAAGGGCACGCGCTCGCGCGTCGTGATCGCCGCGGTTTCGAGATTCTTGGTCTGCTTGAGCAGGGCCTCGGCGCCGGCTTCGAGCTTGTCGGCCGGAACCGGCGCGGAGAGCTGGTAGGCGACGACGATGATCGGCTGCGTGCCGGAAGGATCGGCGTCGAGCGGGCCTGAGGTCATCAGCACGCCGGAGCCGCCGAGCGTATCGATGATCCGGAACGGCTCGGCCGCTGCGACGGTGAAGGGCAGGGCCTTCAGCTTCTCCGCCATGCTGGGCGGGGCGCCGAGCGAGACCGTCTTCAGCATCGCGACGATATCGTCCGGGTCGAGATCGGCGCCATCGGGCGACTGGACGGTGATCATCACCGTCTTCTCGCCCTTCAGCAGCACGATCCACTTGTCGTAGCTCGCGCCGTTGGCCTGCTGGCTGCCGGTGATCAGCGGGGCCGGGCCGGCACCGGTCTCGATCGTCTCGATGTCGTCGACGGTGATGTTCTGGCGCGCGAAATTCGCTTTGGCCTTGTCGATGTCGCCGAAGAGCGGGGCGAGCTGGTCATGAGCCACCGGCGGCAGTTCGACGACGAGGAGCGAGGCCTTGGTGCTGGCGCTTTCCAGCCCGGCGAAGGTCGTCGCGGGCGTGAAGCCGGTGAGCGGCACGAGCGACACGGTGGTCCCGGTGATCGCCTTGCGCTCCTGAGCTTGTGCGAGACCGAGGCTGGCGCCGAGCAGGGTAACGGCGAGAAGGCAGTGCAGAAGCGCCGCGCGGACAGTGGATGCGTTCACGATCGAAGACCTCGCTTGCGACGAATGCTCCCTCCCGCCGTCGCGCAATTAAGAGCCTCTAACAAAACCCGGAGGGGTCTCGACGCCGGCAATTCGTCCGCTCCGCCAGGAGCGGAGTGAAGCCGATACCGTTGGTATCGGCAAGCGCCGCGACGCCGCGGGCGGTCGAATTCCCGGCGCCGAAGGTGGGCTTTGGAGGGCCGCCTGCGGCGTCGGAGCGACTTGCCGATATCGATGGATATCGGCTGCGCGCTCCTCCTGGCATTCGGCTCCTCCAAAGCCCATCGAGACCCCTCCGGGTTTTGTTAGAGGCTCTAAGCCCGCGCGGTTCAAAGTCGTCAATCAGCGGCCGATGGCGGCCTTCATCAGGGCTTTCGAATCGGCGCTGGCCCAATCGGCCGGTCCCTGGATGATGCCGAGCTCGCAGCCGGTCTTGTCGACGATGATGCTGACCGGCATGCCCTCGACCTTGTGGGCGGCACGCAGCGCCTGGAAAGTCCCGGCCTGCGGATCGCCGTAGAAGGGCAGGGTGGCGACCTTGTTCTCGGCGAGCCAGGCCTTCGGCTTGTCGAGATTGCGCGTGTCGATATTGATCGCGACGACTGCGAAATCCGGCCCGCCCATCTCCTTCTGGAGCGCGTCGAGCGCCGGCATTTCCTTCAGGCAGGGCGCGCACCAGGTCGCCCAGAGATTGACCAGCAGCGTCTTGCCCTTGAGAGCGGCCAAGGTCATCGGCTGCCCGTCCGGTCCGGTGAAGGTGAGCTGCGGCGCTGGCTGCGGGCGGGTGCGCAGTTCCACGGCCGCGACCTCGCCCTTGACCAGCGGCTTCATGCGCTCTGCTGTCGCGCGCGCGGCGCTGCATGATCCGTTGCCGGCATCGCCGGTGACGGAGTAGAAGGCAGCTACGCCAGCGAGGCCGAGCGCCGCCACGACCCCGAGGGCCAGTCCGATCTTTTTTCCAGACGTCATCGCGCGTCCTCAAAAGCAGGAAAGACCGTCGTGAGCAATCGCATGTGGGGTGGGCGTTTCGCCACAGGTCCCGACGCCATCATGGAGGAGATCAATGCCTCCATCGATTTCGACAGGAAGCTCTGGCGCCAGGATATCCGCGGCTCGCTGGCGCATGCGGCCATGCTGGCCGAGACCGGCATCCTGACCAAGGATGATGTCGCGACGATCACCGCCGGCCTCAAGACCGTCGAGGGCGAGATCGAGAGCGGTGCCTTCACGTTCTCGCGGGCGCTCGAAGACGTCCATATGAACGTCGAGTCCAATCTCAAGGACAAGATCGGCCTCGCCGCCGGCCGCCTGCACACCGCCCGCTCGCGCAACGACCAGGTTGCGACCGACATGCGTCTGTGGGTGCGCGATACGCTCGACGAGATCGACGGCCAGATGGCCGACCTCCAGCGCGCGCTGGCCGAGAAGGCCGATACCTACGCCGGCGCGGTGATGCCGGGCTTCACCCATCTGCAATCGGCACAGCCGGTCACCTTCGGCCATCATCTGCTCGCCTATGTCGAGATGCTCGGCCGCGATCGCAGCCGCATCCGCGACGCCCGTACCCGCCTCAACGAGTGCCCGTTGGGCGCCGCTGCGCTTGCCGGCACCTCTTTCCCGATCGACCGGCACATGACCGCGAAGGCGCTCGGCTTCGACCGGCCAACGGCGAATTCGCTCGATTCGGTCTCGGATCGCGACTTCGTGCTGGAGACGCTCTCGGCGGCCTCGATCTGCGCGATGCATCTCTCGCGTTTCGCCGAAGAGATCGTGCTGTGGTCGACGCCGCAATTCGGCTTCGTCCGGCTCTCCGACGCCTTCTCGACCGGCTCCTCGATCATGCCGCAGAAGCGCAATCCCGACGCGGCCGAGCTGGTGCGCGGCAAGGCGGGCCGTGTCTTCGGCGCGCTCCAGGGCCTGCTGACCATGATGAAGGGCCTGCCGCTGACCTATTCGAAGGACATGCAGGAGGACAAGGAAGGCACGTTCGACGCGCTGCAGACGCTGTCGCTCTGCCTCGCCGCGACGGCCGGCATGGTCCGCGACATGCAGCCGGACCTCAAGGTGATGAAGAAGGCCGCCGGCCTCGGTTACGCCACCGCGACCGATCTCGCCGACTGGCTGGTGCGGGTTCTCAAGATGCCGTTCCGCGACGCGCATCACGTCACCGGCCGCCTCGTCGGCATCGCCTCCGAGAAGAAGGTCGGGCTGGAAAAGCTCTCGCTCGCCGAGATGCAGGCCGTCGAGCCTGCCATCACCGAGGCCGTCTTCGCCGTGCTCGGCGTCGACCAGTCGGTGAAGAGCCGCGTCAGCTATGGTGGCACGGCCCCGGCCAATGTCCGCAAGCAGGCGCGCCGCTGGCTGAAGCAGCTCGCGAAAGGCTGAGGTTGAAGCGGCGGAGAGTCTCGCGCTCCGCCGCATCCTCCGCTAAGGTCCCGCCACGTTTCGCCCCGAGGGTTCGTTTTCGTGCTTGATTCCCGCCTGAAACTCGGCCGCACCTTGCTGGTCGTCGGCCTGCTGGCCGTTGCACTCGGCGCCTGCGGGCGCAAAGGGCCGTTGGAGCCGCCGCCGAACGCAACGGGCGCCATCGACCTGCCGGACGATCAGATCGGTGCCAAGGAGAACGACCCCGCCTCCCTGGGCTCGGCCTCCGTGCTGGCGAAGCCGGCCAAGACCAACCGGGCGATCACCGTGCCGGACAAGCCTTTCCTCCTCGACCCGTTGATGTGATTTCATTTTCCTCGCGGTCATCCCGGGCAACCGAAGGGAGACCCGGGATCCATGCCAGAGCGCTGCCGTCGAAGATTCCGGCATGGATCCCGGCTCTGCGCCTCGCTCCGGCCGGGATGCCGGCGTGAATTTCAGCAAGCCTTTCCAGGGTTAATCCCATGCATCATTTCGCCTATCGCGACGGCTCGCTCCATGCCGAGGGCGTCGATCTCCAGCGCATCGCGGCCGAGGTCGGCACGCCGGTCTATGTCTATTCGAGCGCGACGATCGAGCGGCACTACAAGCTGTTCGAGGCGGCGATGAAGACGACCGCGCCGGCCGGCAAGGCCCATGTCTTCTATGCGATGAAGGCAAACGGCAATCTCGGCGTGCTGAAGACGCTGGGCGCGCTCGGCGCCGGCATCGACACGGTCTCGGAAGGCGAGGTGCGCAAGGCGCTGGCCGCCGGCATTCCGCCCGAGAAGATCGTGTTCTCCGGCGTCGGCAAGAGCGAGCAGGAGCTGCGCTTCGCCGTCGAGGCCGGCATCTATCAGGTCAATATCGAGAGCGAGAGTGAGCTCGACCTGCTGTCTAAGGTCGCGGCGTCGCTCGGCAAGCGGCAGGAGGCGGTGTTCCGGGTCAATCCCGATATCGGCGCCGGCGGCCATGCCAAGATCACGACCGGCTCCTCCGAGAACAAGTTCGGCGTCTCCTTCGAGGAGGTCGGCCGGCTCTATGCGCGCGCTGCCAACATGCAGGGCGTGCGGATCATGGGCCTCGCCGTCCATATCGGCAGCCAGATCCGCGAGATCGATGCCTTCGAGGCCGCCTATTCCAAGATGGTCGCACTGGTCGGCGACCTTAAGGGCGAGGGACACCGCGTCGACCGGCTCGATCTCGGAGGCGGGCTCGGCATCCCCTACGACATCCCCAAGACCTTCGATTACGGGCCGGGCCTGATCGATGCCTATGCCGAAATGGTCGCCAGGGTGACGAAGGGGCTCGATGTCGAGCTCGGCTTCGAGCCCGGCCGCCTGATCGTCGGCAATGCCGGCATCCTGCTGACGCGGGTGCTGCATCTCAATCCGCGCCCGACCAAGCAGTTCCTGGTCGTCGATGCGGCGATGAACGATCTCGTCCGGCCGGCGATGTACGAGGCCTATCACGAGATCTGGCCGGTGGCGGAGCCCGAAATCGGTGGGCCGGAACTGTCCTATGACGTGGTCGGGCCGATCTGCGAATCGGGCGACACCTTCACCACCGGGCGCAAGCTGCCGCAGCTGCGCCAGAACGATCTCGTCGCCTTCATGACGGCGGGCGCCTATGGCGCCTCGATGTCCTCCACCTATAACCAGCGCCTGCTGGTCGCCGAGGTCATGGTCAAGGGCGACCAATATGCCGTGACGCGGCCGCGCCAGAGCTACGAGGAGCTCATCGGCACGGACAAGCTGCCGGGCTGGTTGGCCTGATCGGCCTGCTCCGGACCGACCGTTCACGAAACGTCGAGCGCGGTGCAAAGGCCGGTCCGGGGACTGGCAATGCCACATTCCCGTGTTAGCCTGACCGGGTCAGGCAAGTTCAGACAGGAATGGGGGCTGCCCCGGAGCGATGGCATGAGCGAGGCAGAGCGCCGAAAGGCGCCCGACACGATCGACGGCATCCGGCTGCGGCTGCGCCGTCTCGCGCTGGCTTCGCGGGTTTCGCTCGGCTGGGAGCGGCTGTGGCCGCGGCTCTGGCTGCCGCTCGGCATCGTCCTGACCTTCCTCGCCGTCTCGTGGTTTGGCCTGTGGACGCATCTGCCCTGGTATGGGCGGATCATCGGCGTGCTGGCGTTCGCTGGAGCCTTCGCGGGCAGCCTCTGGCATGTCGCCCGCCTCGTCCTGCCGACGCATCGCGATGCGCTGACGCGGCTCGACCGCTCCTTTGCCGAGGGTCACCGCCCGGCCTCGTCGCTGGAGGACAGCCTGGCGATCGGTTCGGCCGATCCGGTCTCGCAGGCGCTGTGGAAGCTGCATGTCGAGCGCCAGAGCCGGCAGGTCGCGGCGTTGCGTGTCCAGCCGCCGCAGCCGCACATGGCAGGCCATGACAGGCGGGCGCTGCGCGCCGTGCCGCTGCTCGCCGCCATCACCGGCTTCTTCGTCGCCGGGCCCGAGATCACGCAGCGGCTCTCCGCCGCCTTCGACTGGAAGGGGCCCTCCGCCATCGCGGCCTCGACCCGGATCGACGCCTGGATCGATCCGCCGGCCTATACGCGGCTGCCGCCGATCCTGATCGATTTCGCCAAGCTCGCGAGCCCGCATCTCAGCGCGCCCGAGAAATCCGTCATCGTCGTGCGCATCGCCGGCAAGACGAACATGGACGTCGCCACGACCGGCCGGCTCGACCCGATCAAGCCGGAGGCGAAGGAAGGCGAGGCCAAGCCAGCTCAACCGGCCTGGCCGCAGCAGGCCGTGCTGGAGAAGCGCTTCATGCTCGCCGGCAATGGCACGCTGAAGCTCACCGGCAGCGGCGCGCCGGGTACGACGCTCTCGATCACCTCCGTGGCCGACCAGCCGCCGACCATCGCCTTCACCGATCCGCCGAAGCCGGTCACCGGCGCGCAATCGGGCGGCCTCGCCATCACCTACAAGGCCAAGGATGATTATGGCATCGCCTCGATCGAGGTGAATGTTTCGCGTCCCGACGTGGCGAAGGGCGGGCGCTCGCTCGTCGAGCCGCCGAAGCAGAATCTCGCCGTGCCGTCCTCTGCCTCGGGCGAGGAGGAGAACAAGAGCACCGTCGATTTCTCCGCGCATCCCTGGGCCGGCGCCAAGGTCAGGATGGTGCTGATCGCCAAGGACGAGGCCGGGCAGGAGGGGCGCAGCGAGCCGCTTGAGGTCGTGCTGCCGCAGCGCACCTTCACCAAGCCGCTGGCCAAGGCGCTGGTCGAGCAGCGCCGCAAGCTCGTCATGGATGTCGAGGACCGCTCCAAGGTGCAGCTCGCCATGGACGCGCTGATGATCGAGCCCAACCTGTTCATGCCGGAGGCCGGTGTCTATCTCGGCATGCGCCTGCTGACCGAGCGCCTGCGCCGCTCCAGCAGCGACGATGAATTGCGCGAGGTCTCCGAGCTGATGTGGGCGATGGCGCTCCAGCTCGAGGATGGCGACATGTCCGATGCCGAGCGGGCGCTGCGGCAGGCGCAAGAGAACCTGCAGCAGGCTCTGGAGCGCGGGGCCTCCGAGGAGGAGATCAAGAAGCTCACCGACGAGATGCGCCGGGCCATGGACAATTTCATGCGCCAGCTCGCCGAGCAGATGATGCGCCAGCAACAGCAGAACGGCGACCGCGATCAGGCCCGCCTGCCCGAGAACTTCCGGACGGTGACGCCGCGCGACCTGCAGAACATGCTCGACCGCATCGAGGAATTGTCGAAGCGCGGCGACATGGCCGAAGCGCAGCGCCTGATGGAAGAGCTCAACCGGATGCTCAACAATCTCCAGATGGCGCGTCCGGGTCAGCAGGACCCGCGCCAGCGCGAGATGAACCAGGCGCTCGGCGATCTCGACCGGATGACGCGCGACCAGCAGAACCTGCGCGACGAGACCTATCAGAACGAGCAGCGCCGCCAGCAGGGGCAGGGCCAGACCCAGCGCGGCCAGCGCCCGGGCCAGCAGCAGGCCCGGCCGGGTCAGCGCGGGCAACAAGGCCAGCAAGGGCAACGCGGTCAACAAGGTCAGCGTGGCCAGCAGCCGGGTCAGCAGCCCGGCGAGCAGGGTGAGGACGGTGAAGGCGGCGAGGGCATGCAGGGCCAGAACGGCCAGGGGCAGGGCCTGTCGCAGCGCCAGCAGGCCCTGCGCGAGCGCCTGCAGGATCTGCAGCGGCGGATGCGCGGCATGGGGGCGCCGCAGAGCGGCGAACTCGACGAAGCCGAGGACGCGATGCGCGAGGCCGAAAGCCAGCTCGGCCAGGGTCAGGGCGAGGGTGCCCTCGATGCGCAGGGCCGTGCGCTCGAAGCCCTGCGCAAGGGGGGGCAGAATCTCGCCCAGCAGATGCAGGGCCAGCCCGGCGAGGGCGAAGGCGAGGGGCAGGCCTATGGCGAGCCCGACGGACGTCAGCAGGGGCGGCCTTCGGCGCAGCAGCGCGGCAGCGAGGATCCGCTCGGCCGGCCGCAGCGCCAGCGCGACTGGGCCGACGGCCGGGTCAAGGTGCCGGGCGCCGACGAAAGCGCGACCCAGCGAGCCCGGCGCATCCTGGAAGAGCTGCGCAAGCGGCTCGGTGATCCCTTGAGGCCGACCGAAGAGCTGGACTACCTGGAGCGGCTGCTGCGGCGGAATTGAGCGGGCGTTTCGATTGAGCGGGAACGCGCTGTTTCATTGCCGTCATGCTCGCCCTTGTGGCGAGCATCCACGTCTTGAGCACCGTATTGCATCGGTAGAGACGTGGATGGTCGGGACAAGCCCGACCATGGCGATGCCTGTTCTCGCTTAGGGGCTCAGCTCTTCCGCCCGCCCCAGCTCGCCACCAGAGCCCCCACGACGATCAGCGCGCAGGAGGCCGCAAGCAGCCCGCTTGCCGGGGCGTAGCCGAACAGAACGAGGACCAGCGTCGAGAGCACCGGCGCGGCATAGGAGGCGACCCCGAGCAGCGCGACGTCGCCCTGCTTCATGCCGATATCCCAGACGACGAAGGCGAGCCCGATCGAGCCGAGTCCGAGCCCGAGCACGCCGCTCCATTCGATCGCCGTCAGCGACCAGAGCGTGGTCTCGAAGGCGAAATGACAGGCGAGGGCCGGCACGGCGCAACCCAGCATGGTCACGCAAAGGCTTTCCGAGGGCACATTGGCGAAGCGGCGCGAGGCCACCGAATAGCTCGCCCAGACGAAGGCGCCGAGCGCGGCCAGGACATGCCCGAGTGCGAGCCCGTCGCCGCTTCCAAGCCCGCCGGAGACCAGCAGGCCTGTCGCCACCAATCCGATCAGCGCGCCGACGAGGTGGCGAGGCTTGAGGCCGCCGCCCGGCAGCAGCGCTGCGAAGAGCACGATCAGCAGCGGCCAGAGATAATGGATAAGGTTCGCCTCAGCCGGCGGGGCCGTTTTCACCGCAGCATAATAAAGCGCGGTGTCGCCGAACGGGCCGTAGAGCCCAAGCGCGAAGGAAGCCGGCGTCGGCCGGATGCGCGAGAGCTGCCCGCGCAAAGCCGTGATCGCGAGGATCAGCAGTCCCCCGATGACGAAGGTCATGGCGACGAGCTGGAAGGGCGGTACGCGGCCCGACATCGCCGTGAACAGCGCCAGCGTCGACCAGAGCAGGATGGCGCAGAAGCCGATGAGAGTCGCGGTGCGGGGGGTCATGAGGCGGGGCCGGGCGTGAAGACCGCGCGGCGATAGCAGGTTTCGGGGGGCTTGCCGATGGGTGGTGTCAGGGTCAATGGACGGGGGTGCTGCGCCGCAACCCAGCCTTGCAGCCATGGGCGTCATGCTTTCGGCCCCGTTGACCGCGCGCAAAAGGCGGCTCATTGCCTGTTTTATGACCACGATCCCGCTGCAATCCGTCGCTCGCCGCCCGCTGATGCCGGTTCTGGCGGCGCTCAGCGTCGCACATCTGCTGAACGACCTCGTCCAGTCGATGATCCCGGCGCTCTATCCGCTGTTCAAGGAGAACTATCAGCTCGATTTCGTGCAGATCGGCCTGATCACGCTCGCCTTCCAGGTGACCTCCTCGCTGCTGCAGCCGATCCTCGGCTTCGTCACCGACCGAAAGCCCTGGCCCTATGCGATGGTCGCCGGCATGTGCTCGACGCTGGCGGGCCTCCTGATGCTCTCCTTTGCCCATAGCTATGCGATGGTCCTGCTTGCAGCGGGCCTGATCGGCCTGGGCTCGGCGGTGTTCCACCCGGAGGCGACGCGGATGGCGCGCCATGCCGCGGCCGGCCGCCAGGGTCTGGCGCAGGGCGTGTTCCAGGTCGGCGGCCATATCGGCTATTCGGTCGGCCCGCTGCTGGCGGCGGCGGTGGTGATGCCGCGCGGGCAGGCCAGCCTGTCCTGGTTCTCCGGCGTCGTGCTGATCGCAATGCTGGTGATGGGCTGGCTCGGCGCGCGCTATTCCGCGATGCGGCGCGAGCAGAAATCGTCCTCGGCCCATGTCGAGGAAAGCGCGAGCCACGGCCTGCCGCATGGGCGCGTGCTGCTGGCGATGGCCGTGCTGGTGATGCTGCTGATCTCGAAGAACGGCTACACGGCGGCCTTCACCTCCTATTACACCTTCTATCTGATCGAGCGTTTCGGCATCGAGATCCAGCTCTCGCAGATCATGCTGTTCCTCTATCTCGTCGTCGGCGCGATCGGCGTGATCGTCGGCGGCATGATCGGCGACAAGATCGGCCGCGACCGGGTGATCTGGCTGTCGATCCTGGGCTCGCTGCCTTTCGCGCTGCTCTTGCCCCATGCCGACCTGTTCTGGACCGGCGTGCTCAGCATCATCGTCAGCTTCATCATGTCGAGCGCCTTCTCGGCCATCCTGATCTACGCGATCGATCTCGTGCCGCATCGGGTCGGCCTCGTCGGCGGGCTGTTCTACGGCCTGTCCTTCGGGCTCGGCGGCGTCGCGGCGGCGGGCATCGGCCTGCTCGCCGACAAGATCGGAATCATCGAGGTGTTCAAGATCTGCGCGTGGCTGCCGGCCTTCGGCCTTCTGACCTTCCTGCTGCCGAAGGGCGGACGGCAGAGCTGAGATGTGCTGCATGTCGCGCCTCCCAGCCGCCATGGCGTTGCGCGTCGGGTTTCCGCCGAGGCGGCCGAGCGCAGCGATGAGGCCGGGGAGGCTCCGAGGTGGAGTCGTCGGCAGTTCTCAGATCGTCGGAGGGTAGACGACCTCGCCATCTTCCTTCGTGAAGGAGGTGGGGCGACGTTCGAGAAGAGCGAATACCGCTTCCGAAGGGCGCGCCAGTGTCACGCCCTTTGGCGTTACGACGATTGGACGGTTCACGAGGATAGGCTCGGCGAGCATCGCGTCCAGGATCGTCTCGTCGTCGATTGCGGGATCGAGCAGGCCGAACTCGGCGGCAGGGGTGCCTTTTTCGCGCAGGATGTCGCGCGGGCGGGCGCTCATTGCACCGAGAAGCTGTCGCAACTGCTCCCGCTGCCAGCCGACTTCAAGATAGTGGACGACACGCGGCTCGTAACCGGCGGCTCGGATCATCGCGAGTGCATTGCGGGATGTCCCACAGGCGAGATTGTGGAAAATGGTGATCGGAAAACCGGCGGTCATGAGCTTGCACTGTCGTTGAGGAGCCACTGGAAGACGCACGAGGCAGCGGCGGCGCCAGCCAGCTGTGCCACCAGAAAGATCGGCACGGATGCCGGGGCGATGCCGGCGAAGCTGTCGGACAGGCTGCGTGCCAGAGTGACGGCGGGATTGGCGAACGATGTCGAGGCCGTGAACCAGTATGCGGCCGTGATGTAGAGGCCTACGATCGACGGCACGGCCTGTGGCCGGACGCGCATCGTGCCGATAATGGCGGCGACCAGACCGAAGGTCGCGGTGAATTCCGACAATGCCTGGCCGGGCCCGTCGCGCAGCTTGCCCGAAACCTGCAAAAGCGGCTCGGCAAACATGGCATGTGCAAGCCAAACCCCGAGAATGGCGCCGGCGATCTGGATCGCGACATAGGCGCAGGCCGTCGATCGAGGCAAATCCTGGCGGAGGGCTGCGACCAGAGTGACGGCCGGGTTGAAATGCGCTCCGGAAACCGGGCCGAAGATCGTCACGAGCACAACCAGGCCGGCGCCGGTCGCAAGCGTGTTGCCCATCAGGGCAATCGCCGTGTTCCCTCCGGCCAGCCGTTCGGCCATGATGCCGGAGCCGACGACAATGGCGAGCAGCGCCATCGTTCCAAGCCCCTCCGCGATCAGGCGGCGGGCCAAGGCCGTGTCGAGAGCGGTGCGTATCACCGCAAGCATCACGACGAGGCCGAGTTGCTGCTATCGAAGCAGTGCACTGCCTGGGAGAGCCTTTCGGCGAGCGGGCGGCAAATCTCGGGCGAGCCGTCGCAGCAATCGTCGAGGAGATAGCCGAGCAGCCGTGCCATCTCGTCGTATCGGGCCGTGTAGACGATCGAGCGACCCTCGCGCCGGGACACGATCAAGCCAGCATTGCTGAGCAGGTTCAGATTGGCGGAGAGGCTGCTCGGCGGCACGGAAAGACGCTGTGCTATCACACCGGCGGCGAGACCCTCGGGACCAGCCTGGACGAGCATGCGGAAAACAGTCAGGCGCCCGGCATGAGCGAGCGCCGCGAGGCTGGTGACGGCGGATGAGATTTCCATATTTCGACGATATATGAAATCTGGAAATGAGCAATAGCCGCGTGAGCTGCAGGTGCCTCAAGCTGTGCTGCGATCGATCGGTTCGCAGACTCTTGAGGAAGCGATCGCGAAGCGGGACACTCGCGCGGGCAGCCCGCTTCGCGGTGGGCGTCAGACCATGTTCTGGCCGCCATTGGCGGAGAGGGTCGAGCCAGTGATGAAGCCGGCATCGTCGCTGGCGAGGAACACCACGGCGCGCGCGATCTCCTCCGGCTCGCCGAGGCGGCCGACCGGGATATGCGGCAGGATCGATTTCTCGATCACGGCCGGATCGATCGCCTTGACCATCTCGGTCGCGATATAGCCGGGGCAGATCGCGTTGACCGTGATGCCGGCGCGCGCGCCTTCCTGGGCCAGCGCCTTGACGAAGCCGATATCGCCGGCCTTGGCGGCGGAATAGTTCACCTGGCCCATCTGGCCCTTCTGGCCGTTGATCGAGGAGATGCAGATGACGCGGCCGAACTTGCGGGCGCGCATGCCTTCCCAGACCGGGCGGGTCATGTTGAACAGCGAGTTCAGGTTGGTGTTGATCACCGCGTTCCACTGATCCTTGGTCATCTTGTGGAACATGCCGTCGCGGGTGATGCCGGCATTGTTGACGAGCACGTCGACCGGCCCGAGATCGGCCTCGACCTTGGCGATGCCGGCGACGCAGGAATCATAGTCCGAGACGTCCCATTTATAGGTCTTGATGCCGGTCTCGGCCGTGAATTTGGCCGCAGCCTCGTCATTGCCGGCATAGCTCGCGGCGACGCTGTAGCCGGCCGCCTTCAGACCCTTCGAGATCGCTTCGCCGATACCGCGCGAGCCCCCCGTAACCAATGCCACCTTCGCCATAGGCCATTCTCCCTTTTCGTGAGCGTCTTCCGGCTTGCCGCCGTTATTGTTCAGACAGTTTGAGAGTGGGCGCGTAATCCGCGTCCACGTCCTTGATGATGGCCTGGCCACAGATGACCTGGCCCTTGACCGCGTCGAAGGTCAGGGTGGGCTGGCCGTAGAGCGACCAGCCGAGGCTCAGCGCTTCGGAAACCCGATGACAGAAGGAAGCGTCATCGGGGCCGGTGAGATAGCGGTAGAGCGTCGTGCGCTTCGCCATGAGGTGACGGTGCTTCTTCTCAGCGCTCCACGGCCATGGCGACGCCCATGCCGCCGCCGATGCAGAGCGTGGCGAGGCCCTTCTTGGCGTCGCGCTTGGCCATCTCGTGCAGCAGCGTCACCAGCACGCGGGCGCCGGACGCGCCGATCGGATGGCCGATCGCGATCGCGCCGCCATTGACGTTGACGATATCAGGGTTCCAGCCGAGGTCCTTGTTGACCGCCAGCGCCTGCGCCGCGAAGGCCTCGTTGGCCTCGACGAGATCGAGATCGCCGACCTTCCAGCCGGCCTTCTCGAGCGCCTTGCGGGTCGAGGGGATCGGGCCGGTGCCCATGATCGCGGGGTCGACGCCGGCCGTCGCCCAGGAGGCGATGCGGGCGAGCGGGGTCAGGCCGCGGCGGGCCGCTTCCTTGGCGGTCATGATGACGAGCGCGGCGGCGCCGTCATTGAGGCCCGACGCGTTGCCGGCCGTCACCGTGCCGTCCTTCGAGAAGGCCGGCTTGAGCTTGGCCATGGCCTCGATCGTGGCGCCATGGCGCGGATACTCGTCGCTGTCGACGACGATGTCGCCCTTGCGAGAGGAGATGGTGACCGGCGCGATCTCGTCCTTGAACTTGCCGGCCTTCTGGGCGGCCTCGGCCTTGTTCTGCGAGGCGACGGCGAAGCGGTCCTGCTCCTCGCGGCTGATCTGGTACTTGGTCGCGACGTTCTCGGCGGTCGTGCCCATGTGGTAGCCGTGGAAGGCGTCCCAGAGGCCGTCCTTGATCATGGTGTCGACGAACTTGACGTCGCCCATCTTGGTGCCGGCGCGCATATAGGAGGCATGCGGGGCGAGCGACATCGATTCCATGCCGCCGGCGACGATGACATTGGCATCGCCATTGGCGATCTGCTGCAGGCCGATCGCGACGGTGCGCAGGCCCGAGCCGCAGAGCTGGTTCAGGCCCCAGGCAGTCTTCTCCTGCGGGATGCCGGCAGCCATCGCGGCCTGGCGGGCCGGGTTCTGGCCCTGGCCGGCGGCGAGCACCTGGCCCATCACCAGTTCGTCGACTTCGGCGGCCTCGACCTTGGCGCGGCGCAGCGCTTCCTTGATCGCGACGGCGGCGAGATCATGGGCGGGAGTATTGGCAAAAGCGCCGTTGAAGGCGCCGACCGCCGTGCGGGCCGCGCCGACGATCACGATATCCGAATCTGCCATGAGAGGGTTCCTCGCTTGTTGTTGCGGCCGCACCGCTCCCGCCGGCGCAACCGTTCCCCACCACCTTCGAAGCCTGCTGCGACCGCGTCAAGACGGGCAAGCGGTGAAATCGTGCGGGGCATCGCCGCTGGAATGACGTAACGGAGGGTACATCCTTGTGGTTGCAGGGCTTCGGCGATTTTTGCCGCATTCGCTCAAAGAGCTTGCGGTGCAGCACCGACAGGCTATCGTCGCGGGATGGGAGACCGTTTCGCCGAGCACGCTGGAACCACCTGCGGCCGCGGATCAACGTCAAGCGGGACATGATGGCCAGCGACAAAGAACCGACCGTCATCAAGAAATATGCCAATCGGCGTCTCTATCATACGGGCACCAGTTCCTATGTGACCTTGGAGGACCTCGCCGGGCTCGTCCGCTCGGGCGAGGATTTCGTGGTCTATGATGCGAAGTCCGGTGAGGACATCACGCGCTCGGTGTTGGCGCAGATCATCTTCGACGAGGAGGCCAAGGACGGGCAGAACCTGCTGCCGATTGCGTTCCTGCGCCAGCTCATCCGCTTCTACGGCGACAGTATGCAGGCGCTGGTGCCGCGCTATCTGGAGTTCTCGATGGAGAACCTCACGCAGGAGCAGAGCAAGTTCCGCGAGCAGATGAGCAAGGCCTTCAGCGGCTCGGCCTTCGGCGGCAACGCGCTCGACGCCATCCAGGCGCAGACGCGGGCGAACATGCAGATGTTCCAGGAGGCCTTCCGGCTGTTCAATCCGTTTACCGCTGTGGCGCAGGCCAAGCAGGAAGCGGCTGCCGGCACGAAGCCCGCGGCGGAAGCCGGCAGCGGCGAGCTCGGCGACCTCAAGCGCGAGCTCAACGAGATGCGCGAGCGGCTCGACAAGCTTTCGCGTACGCGCTGAATTTGGCCTGACGATTTGAGCCGCGCCCGAGGGATTCGGGCGCGGCTTTTTGTTGGGTTGGGGGCGATGCGAGCGTCGGGATTGGATTGATTGCAGCCATTCGTTTGGGCGCGAGGATTCGGCATGCGCTTCCCCTCAATGGCGATCGACGGCTGGCAGCTACTTGATGGCGAAGAACACCATCAATGGGCTCCGGCAACATTCTCAATCCCAACGCGGCCAGAGTGAGAAGGATTGCGGGTCGGCGATTTCGCAAAGCTGATGTTTGAAATCGCGGTTGGGGATCGCGTCATCGTAGAGCGGATGTGGGTGCTCGTAACCGCTCGAAATGAGAGCGGCTATGTTGGCATTCTCGATAATGACCCGACTGAGATCGCTGAGAATGATGAGCTTTGGTCGGGAACCGAGCTTCCCTTTGCAGCCGCGAACGTCATTGCAATCATGGAACGTAACGAAGGCAGTTTAGCTATGGCGGAGCTGCCGCCTAGAAGGAGCTGGCTTTCACGGTAATCGAGCATCCCGGCCCACGTCCGCAACGGGCGGTCAGCAGACGCTCGCGAAAGGCAATCAGGCGCAGGCCTCGACCTCCACCGATCCCACTAGATGGGGGGGCTCGCCAATATCCGAATAACGCCTGCCCAGCACACGCCCCCGCAATGCCTCGTCCATATGGATGAAGCGGCGCTGCGCAGTGTCGGCCATTCTCGCTTGCGCGGTGAGGGCGACCGGACGGCGCCTCTCCGCGCAGTGGCTGAAGCATTCTCAACCAAGGAGCTGCATATGCCGCATTTCGTCGGTATTCCGGCTACCAAGAACAGCCCGGGTCTCAGCAGCTTGGCCTTGAAGGACCCCTCGGGAAACGCCGCCATCGCGGTCTGGGCGGCCGACATGGATTGGTCCATTCAGCTGTGTCAGCCGGGCAATGCCTATGTGCCGATCGACAGCAGCCGTTTTCAATCGCCGCCGCCCTATAAGAAGGACGGAAATCTGCACGTCTACTTCATGCTGCGCGGATTGAAGGCCGGAGACAATATCGCGGCCTATGACGCGGCCGGCCGGCCACAAACGGCAGCCTTGCCGATTACATTCGCTTCGACCGACCGTGCCTCGAACAATCTGGCGTCGCGGCCAAGCGCATTTTCGTCGAAGCTGATCCTGAACCCTGCGGGTGCAGAGCAGGCCGACCTCAAGACGACCGGCCAGGACTGGATCAACGGCATCGAGAAAGTGATCAAATACATCCTTGCCAACGAGATGGGCCGGTTGATCGTCAATTCCCTGCCGGGAAATGTCGATATCTTCCCCTTCTTGTCCGGAGAGCAGAACGCCAATTCGACCGTGCAGTTCTCGCCCAAGAACTTCTCCGGAAGCCTGGCGCCGGGCGCGCAGCCGAACGAGATCCTCTTTCATGAATTGTGCCATATCGCGGACGGCACGCTGGGAACTTACGTCAAGTTAACGGATTCGGAGACGGGTCAGACTTTCCAATACGATAAGTTCGACTTCTTCTCGGTCAACGCGACCAACACGTATGCGTCCATGAGAGGCCGGCCCCTGCGGAAAGACCACTGGGGTTTTCAGGCCATGCCGGGAAAATTCAAGGACTCCGCCAAGTTCTGGGAGCTGGCGAAGCCGAATCTGGACAAGCTCAGGGCGGCCAAGCCGATCCTGTACGGCCATGTCAGCGCCATCGACGCGCCGTGGAACCCGTTCTGAGCCTGTGACCGCTGCCACCCGTCAGGGCGCGTTCTTCCGGCGCAGGCATCGGGGTCCTGCGCGGCGCCTGCCTCAGCCCACCGCCAGCCGCCGCGGCGGGGGTGCCTGCATGGGCTCGACCGTTTCGGCGCGGCCCACGAGATGGCCCTGCAGATAGGTGACGCCCCAGTCGCGCAGCATGCTGGCCTGCATCTCGTCATCGACCCATTCGGCGACGGTTTCGACGCCGAGATGGCCGGCGAGCTCGATCAGCGTGCGTACATAGAAGCGATCGTCGGTCGAGCGGCGCAGGTTCTGGGTGAAGGCGCCGTCGATCTTGAGGATGTCGATCGGGAAGACGCGCAGGTGCTTGAGCGAGGTGTGGCCGGCGCCGAAATCGTCGATCGCGACGCGCGCGCCCTGTTCCTTGATCCGGCCCAGCAATTTGGCTATCCGGCCGGGATTCTCGATCGTCGCCGTTTCCGTGACCTCGACGATCAGGCGCGAGGCCTTGCCGCGCGCGGCGCTGGTGCAGGCGACGAAGGCGTCGAACCACTCGGGGTCGTTCAGGGAACGCGGCGAGACATTCACGGAAAGGGTGAGATTAGGATCGGCGCCGAGCATCTCGATCGCGAGTTCGAGCACGCGCTGGTCGAAGAGCCGCACGAGGCCACGGCGCTCCAGCATGGGAATGAGTTCGGCCGAGGCGAAATAGAGGCCGGTTTCGCCCTGGCCGACGCGCAGGAGCGCCTCATGGAAGGCGACCTCGCGCGAGTTCGTCCTAACGATCGGCTGCAGGGCAAGGCGCACGCGGCGGTCGTTCAGGGCGGCGATGGCCTGGACGTCGAAACCAGCCTGCTCGCCGCCTGGGCTGCGCCGCGGCTGCGGCTTGGCCATAACGGCCGTATCGATGGCGCCCATGCGGGCGCTGGCGAGAGCCCCTTCCGCGGCGGCCAGCAGCGCGCCGCCATGATTGCCGAGCTCGGGCGCGCTGGCGGCGCCGACGCGCAGCCGCACCAGCGCGATGCCGCGGCTGGTCTCGATCGCGGACTGGGCGACCACCTTGATGAAGCGGCGGGCGGCGGGCTCGACCTGCTCGGGCGGGCAGCCGACGAGCAGGATGGCGAAGCTGTTGCCGGCATAGCGGACGAGATGGTCGCGCCGGCGCGTCACCGAGCGCAGGCGCTCGTGGACGGTGCTGATGATCTCGTCTGTGGCCTCGTGGCCGAAATCGTCGTTGAGGCGGGCGAGCTCGTCGATCGCGGCGACGAGGACGACGACCGGGCGCTCCGCCGGCAGATGCTCCTGCAGGGCCATGCCGATTCGTTCGACCAGGGCAGGGCGGTCGCAGAGCTCGTTGCCGAACTGCTCGAGCTCGTCGGCACGGGCGGCGCGCTCGAGCCTGAGCACGCCACGGGCGCTCGCCGGATAGCCGTCGCTGCCGGCGAACCAGCGGCCGGTGTCCTCGGCCCACATCTTGCGGCCGGCGAGATCGATGGCGTAGCGGGTGCGGTAGATGACGCCTTCGCCCTGATCATGCTCGCTGGAGCAGAAGATCGCGTCGTAGCGACTCGGACCGCTGCCGGGCTCGACCAAGCCGGCGAAGGCGAGGCCGCGCTGCATGGTCTGCTCGGGAATCGCGCCGAGAACCTCGCGGGCATTCGGCCCCCAGCTCAGGGCGTCGCTCTGGATATCCCAGCCATAGACCACTTCGCCGATCGAGGAGAGGATGCTGCGGGGATCAACCGGGCCACCGTTCTGGAAGCTGAAGATCGACGGGGAGGGCATCGGGCGGCCTCTATTGGACGGCCGCGCGGCTCCGTTCTGGTGCTTCGGCGCGCTGTCCATGTGAAGGGAAGTGCTTCGAAACGATGCGGTATTCCTGATTAACGCGGCGTTAAGGCTGGTTGATTCCTTGCAGTAACGACTCCGTCACAAGTTGCGTGTGCCGGAGTGATACATGGCGGAAGCCGGAAACTGGAGCGAGCGGAACGCCGCCGATGTCAACGCATCGGCGCTGGTGCTCCTGCAGGCGGCTGCGGCGCGGGCGGAGATCGGCCCCTTCGCGCAGCGCGGGCGAGCGAGCCCGCAAGCGGCAGCGGGCTTCTACCGGGCCGCGGCCCGGCTTGCCGCTCCGGCCGCGAGCGTCCGCCTGCAATCGGCGCGACGCTGAAGGTTGTCTACTGCGATGGAGCCCCGCGATTTTGGCGAGGGCAGCAGACCTCAACACACGACCCCGATCCGATTCGTCATGCTCGCCCTTGTGGCGAGCATCCACGTCTTGAACAAAGTCCTCGACGAAGGAAGACGTGGATGGTCGGGACAAGCCCGACCATGACGGCGAGGGCTCAGGAAACGTCGATGCGATGCAGGACAAAGAAAAACCGGCCTTGCGGCCGGTTTCGAACTTCGCAGGCAAGCCTAAGCCGAAGGCGGAGCGCCTCAGGCGTCGGTCTTGACCTTCAGCACCTGACGGCCGCGATACATGCCGCTCTTCAGGTCGACATGGTGCGGACGGCGCAGCTCACCCGAGTTCTTGTCCTCGATATAGGTGGGCTGCTTCAGGGCGTCGGCCGAGCGGCGCATGCCACGCTTCGACGGCGACGTCTTTCTCTTCGGAACGGCCATTGTACTCTCCATCGTGCCACCGCCCGGACGCTGGCCCCAAGGCCAAGCATCCGCCACGGCGACGGATCAATCTCGTGAGGCGTTGGCCTTACACCGTCAGGGCGGGGATTGCTAGTGCCGAATCCGGATTTCTTCGCCGCAGCGGTTCGGAACGTCCGAGATCTAGCCAATCAGCCGGGCAGGGCGCAATCGCCCAGCGATCCGAGTTGTCCGAGCTGGCGCAAGCTGCGGCCGGCAGCGGATTGCAGGGCGCGATTCGGTTTGGCTGGGTTGCGCAGCAGCGGATTGGGCAGGGCGCCAGCGAGTCTGGCCGCCTCTCCCGCGGTCAGGCGCGCGGCGGATTTGCGGAAATAGCGCTGCGCCGCGGCCTCCGCCCCGAACAGGCCTTCGCCCCATTCCGCGACGTTGAGATAGACCTCGATGACGCGCGGCTTCGACCAGGCGAAGTCGATCGCCATGGCGAGCGGGATCTCCATGCCCTTGCGGATATAGGAGCGGCCCGGCCAGAGGAAGACGTTCTTGGCGGTCTGCATGGTCAGCGTCGAGGCGCCGCGGCTTGGCCCGTCCTCGTTCTCCAGGACCTTGTTGAGCTCGACCCAGTCGACGCCGCGATGGCTGCAGAAGCGCTGGTCCTCGGAGGCGATGACGGCACGCACGAGATGGGGCGAGATCTGGTCGAGCGGGACCCATTCACGATCGACCGGCTTCAGCACCAGCCAGCGGCCGAGCATCAGGGTCGAGGGCACCGGCACGAATCGATAGAACAGGATCAGGCCGGCGAGGGCGATGAGCAGCCAGACGGCGAATCGGAAGCAAAAGCCGAGAATCCTACCCAGCACCTCGCTTCACCCCCGCTGCCGTTCGATCGCCCCGGCCAGCATGGCCCGAGCCCGAGGCGGCGCAGCTTGACGATGCCGCCAGCGTCCGGCAAGGCCCCCCTTCCGGCAGCGAACGCGAGACCCGCGCATGAGTTCCGTTTCTCCCTCGGCCCGTTCCGGCGATCTCGATGCAAGGCTGGCTCAGAATGCCGCTGCCATCGAAACGCTGCTGGAAGCGCTGCTGTCCGATATTCCGGCCGCCGACGAAATCACACGCCCGCCGCGCCTCCTTGCCGCGATGCGGCATGGCGTGCTCGGCGGCGGCAAGCGGCTGCGTCCTTTCCTGACGGTCGAGACGGCCCGGTTGCTGGGCGCGCCCGTCGAGCAGGCGCGGCGAGCGGGCGCGGCGGTCGAGCTGCTGCATTGCTATTCGCTGGTGCATGACGACCTGCCGGCGATGGATGATGACGATCTGCGCCGGGGGCGGCCGACCGTGCACAAGGCCTTCGACGAGGCGACCGCAATCCTGGCGGGCGATGCGCTCTTGACGCTGGCCTTCGACGTTCTGGCGGACGAGGCGACGCATGAAGCCGGTGCGGTGCGTGCGGCGCTTGTGACTTGCCTCACACGGGCCTCCGGCCTTGGCGGCATGGTCGGTGGACAGATGCTCGACCTGGCGGCGGAAGGGCGCTTCGAGGAAGCGCGGGGTGCGCTTCCGGAAGTCGAGATCAGGCAATTGCAAGCCATGAAGACCGGTGCGCTGCTGGCCGCAAGCGTCGAGATCGGTGCGCGGCTCGGCGGCGCCGATGCGACGGCGCTGGCGGCGCTGGGGCGCTATGGTCGGGCGCTTGGCGCCACCTTCCAGATCGCAGACGACATTCTCGACGTCGAATCGGATGCCGCGCAGATGGGCAAGGCGACGGCGAAGGACGCGGACAAGGGCAAGGGCACGCTGGTCGGCGCGCTCGGCCTCGACGGTGCCAAGCGTGAACGCGACCGGCTGAGCGCGGAGGCCGTGGCGGCGCTGTCAGGTTTCGGCGCTGAGGCGGACGTGCTGCGGGCCGCGGCGCGGTTTGCCGCCGAGCGGAAGAGCTAAACGCTTACAATCGATCCGAACGAAACACGGCGTCATGCTCGCCCTTGTGGCGAGCATCGACGTCTTGAACATGACCTGCGACCAGCGAAGACGTGGATGGTCGGGACAAGCCCGACCATGACGAAACGCCCGCTCAGTGAAGGCGGTTCGGCGTTCGCCTTACCGCCAGCGACCGAAGGCGTCGGCCAGCGTCTGGCTGCCGGAGACGCCTTTCTCGAAGGTGATGATGCCGCGGCGGCCGGAGGCGAAGCGCACGGGCACGTCGATCCAGCTGCGGTTCAGGATCAGGTCGAGATTGCGCTCGACCTCGACCGGTACATTCGACAGCGCCGCCACGAAGAGATTGTCGCCGAGCGCCGAATTGATCGCCGAGAGCGGCGCGCCGCGCTCGCTTTCCTCGCTCTTGAACTGGGGAACGCCGACCTCCTTGATGGCCTGGCTGGCCGGGTCGCCGGAACTGGTGAAGCGCAGGCCGATGATATGCGAGGCCGGGAAGGCCGAATCGGTGTTGCGGCGGATGGTGAAGTCGAGGCTCAGGCCGATATCGGGAATCTCGACGGTCGCGCGCACGATGGTCTCGATCGGCCGGCCCTGGCCGGCGCTCTCGCTGTCGAGGCGCCAGAACACGCGGCCGGTCGAGGTCTGCGGCTGCTGCGGATTTTCGGGGACCTCGACGAAGAGCATTGCACGCTGGGCGACGGCGATTTCGCCGCCTGGCTGCGGAACGGGCGTGCCGGGTGTACCGCCCTGCGGGTTGCCGGCCGGGCGGTTCTGCTGGGGTTCGCCGACGCGCTCGGCGATCTTGGCGCCATTCTCCGGCTGGGCGGGCTGGGCGCGCTGCGCGGTTTCGCTGCTCGGGCGCTGCGTGTCCTGGGGGCGGAGCTTGTGGACATAGATGGCGGTCGCCGCGATGGCGGCTACCGCAACGGCCACCACGCCGCCCACGACGGCCGATCGGATATGGCCGGGCTTGACCCGCCGTTCGCGCGGCGGCTGCACGCGCGGCCGGGCGACCTGCGGCTCCGCCGGTTCGGGCAGGGGCTCGCCATCGTCCTGTCCGGCGGCCGGAGGCAGCGGAGCGAATTCCGGCGCCTTCTTCGGTGTCGGCGGGCGGATCGGCAGAGTCGGGTTCTCGACGGTGCGGATCACCGGGCCGTCCGATGCCGGCGGTGGGGCCGGGGCGTCGTCGTAGTCGGCCTCGATCCGGGCGACGGCCTCGTCGAGCGCCAGGCGCTCGCGCATGATCTCGGCCTCGCTCAGCGGCGGGTCGAGCCCGCGCAACTGCGCGACGAGCGCCGTCCGCGCCCGGTCGTAGATGGCGCGCCGGGCCTCCGGGGAGGTTTCGGGCAGCCCGGCGACCGCACGCGCCAGGATCGGATAGAAGTCGGCCATTGGCCTCACTTGTCGCTGATGGCGATAGATACGGATTCACCGATCAGGTTGATTCAACCTGATCGGTGAATCCGTATCTAAGATATTGATAGAGAACGCGTCATCCACCCAGATTGCGGCGCAATCTGGGTGGCGCGTGCTCTGGCGTCAACCCTCGAAAGGGTTGTGGACGAGGATCGTATCGTCGCGCTCCGGGCTGGTGGAGAGCACGGCGACGGTGGCGCCGATCAGCTCCTCGATGCGGCGGACATATTTGATCGCCTGCGCCGGGAGATCGGCCCAGGAGCGGGCATTGGCGGTGGAGCCTTCCCAGCCTTCGATGGTCTCGTAGATCGGCTCGACACGGGCCTGGTCGTTCTGGCCGGCCGGCAGGTGCTCGAGAATCTGGCCATCGAGCCTGTAGCCGACGCAGACCTTGATCTCCTTGAAGCCGTCGAGGATGTCGAGCTTGGTCAGCGCGATGCCGTCGATGCCGGAGGTCTTGACCGTCTGGCGCACGAGGCAGGCATCGAACCAGCCGCAGCGGCGCTTGCGGCCGGTGACGACGCCGAATTCCTTGCCCTTGGTGCCGATCAATTCGCCGATCTCGTCGAAGAGCTCGGTCGGGAAGGGGCCTTCGCCGACGCGGGTGGTGTAGGCCTTGGCGATGCCCAGCACATAGCCGACCGCCGAGGGGCCCATGCCGGAGCCTGTCGCGGCCTGGCCGGCGACGATGTTGGAGGAGGTGACGAAGGGATAGGTGCCGTGGTCGACATCGAGCAGGGCGCCCTGCGCGCCCTCGAACAGGATGCGCTTGCCGGCGCGGCGCTCGGCGTCGAGCAGGGCCCAGACCGATGTGGCATAGGGCAGCACTTCGGGCGCGATCGCCTTGAGCTGGCCGAGCAATTCCTTGGCGTCGACTTCGCCGATGCCGAGACCGCGGCGCAGGGCGTTGTGATGGGCGAGCAGGCGCTCGATCTTGGCTTCGAGCAGCGCGTCGTCCTTGAGATCGATGACGCGGATGGCGCGCCGGCCGACCTTGTCTTCATAAGCGGGGCCGATGCCGCGCTTGGTCGTGCCGATCTTCATGCCAGCATTCGAGGTCTCGCGGAAATGGTCGAGCTCGCGGTGCAGCGGCAGGATCAGCGTCGCATTGTCGGCGATACGCAGGTTGTCCGGGGTGATCGCAACGCCTTGCGCGCGCAGCTTGCCAATCTCCTCGACGAGATGCCAGGGGTCGACGACGACGCCGTTGCCGATGACCGAGAGCTTGCCGGGGCGGACGATGCCGGAAGGCAGCAGCGAGAGCTTGTAGGTGACGCCGTCGATGACCAGCGTATGGCCGGCATTATGGCCGCCCTGGAACCTGACGACGACATCGGCCTGGCTGGAAAGCCAGTCGACGATCTTGCCCTTGCCCTCGTCGCCCCACTGGGCGCCGACCACCACAACATTCGCCATGAGCGATGTGTCCCTGCTTGTTCCGCGTTGCCTCACGCAAGCGGCCCGCGCAAATGCAAAACCCCGGCGCAAGGCCGGGGTTTCGGGGCAGGTCCTTGCAAGCCCTCATGGGCCAACCTGGCTCGCAGGTCAAGTTTTTCGGCAGGCGGGGCCATGATCCGAGGGGATAAACTGCTTGAGCATGGCCGCTCTGCAGCATCTGCGCAGTGATGCTGCCACAATCGGGCGTAAGGGCTAGGGTGCCCAGCGGGCGGCGATGGAGGGGCCATGCCGCCGCATCTGCAGGAGAGGGGATCTCACCGACCATGACCAAGCTCGACGCCTGGCTCGACCAGCATCACGCCGCCTTCACCGCGATCCGCCGCGACATCCATGCCCATCCCGAGCTCGGCCTCGAAGAGGTCCGCACGGCCAAGCTCGTTGCCGACAAGCTGCGTGAGTGGGGCGTCGAGGTCACCGAGAACGTCGGCAAGACCGGCGTCGTCGGCGTCATCCGCGGCAACAAGCCAGGCCGTGCGGTGGGCCTGCGCGCCGACATGGATTGCCTCGCGCTCGATGAGACGACGAACCTGCCCTATTCCTCGAAGAATCCGGGCCGGATGCATGCCTGCGGCCATGACGGGCACACCACCATGCTGCTCGCTGCCGGGCGCTATCTCGCCGAGAACCGGGATTTCGAGGGCACCGTCAACCTGATCTTCCAGCCGGCCGAGGAAGGCCGCGGCGGCGCCAACGCGATGCTCGCCGACAAGCTGTTCGAGCGCTTCCCCTGCGATGCGATCTACGGCCTGCACAACACGCCCGGCATGGCGCCCGGCACCTTCGGCACCACGGTCGGCCCGTTCCTGGCGGCGGCCGATAGCTGGAAGGTCACCTTCCACGGCGTCGGCGGCCATGGCGGTTCGCAGCCGCATCGCTCGACCGACATCACCTATGCCCAGGCGCATTTCGTGCTCGGTCTGCAGGGCATCATCGGCCGCAACGTGGCTCCGCTCGATACGGCGGTGATCAGCGTCGGCTATATCCATGGCGGCGACGTCAACGCCTCGAACGTGATTCCGTCCGAGCTCGTCATCGGCGGCACGGCGCGGACCTATTCGCAGGAAGTGCGCGACCTCGTCGAGCGCCGTATCGGCGAACTCGCGGCGGCGACGGCGCAGGCCTGGGGTTGCAAGGCGGAGGCCTCCTACCGTCGCGGCACCAGCCCGCTGGTGAACGAGGCCGAGCAGGTGCGGGTCGGCGTCGCGGCGGCCACGGCCGCCGTCGGCGCGGAGAAGGTCAATGGCCAGCTCCGGCCGGGCACGGGCGGCGAGGATTTCGCGGAGATGATGCTGGTCCGCCCGGGCGCCTTCATGCGCATCGGCAACGGCGTCAATCCGGATGGCTCCTTCGTCGGCCTGCATACGCCGCTTTACGACTTCAACGACGCGATCATTCCGGACGGCGTGCGCTACTGGGTCGGCGTCGTCGACCAGGAACTCGGGCAGGCGAAGGCCGCCTGATCACGATCATTATGGCCGGCCCTCCGGGGCCGGCTGCAATCATGCAGGGCAGCCCGTCAATTCCGGCGGTTGTGTAGCCGGCGCAAGAGCGCTAGGCGGCGGGCTCCGCAGCGGAGGCACGCCATGAAGACCCTGTCCATCTCGACCCTGACGATCTGCGGCATCGAAGAATTGCCCGGCAACAGCGCCCGCGAGGTGACGCATGTGCTGTCCGTGCTCGATCCCGACCGGGCCGAGATCGAGGCCTTTGGAACCTATGGCGAGCATCATCGAGTCACGCTGCGCTTCCACGACATCATCGACCCGCGACCTGGCCAGATCATGCCGACGCCGGAGCATGTCGGCGAAATCCTGAATTTCGGCGAGGGCCTGCGCGAGACCGCGACCGGCCGCGTGAAGGGCCATCTGCTGGTGCATTGCCATATGGGCATCTCGCGTTCGACGGCGGCGATGATGACCCTGATGGCGCAGGCCGATCCGGCGGAGAGCGAGGACGCACTGTTCACCCGCTTGCGCGGGATCCGGCCGCAGGCCTGGCCGAATTCGGTGATGATCGGTTTCGCCGACGAGCAGCTCGGCCGCGGCGGCCGGCTGACGCAGGCGCTGCGGCGGCACTATGCCCATCAGATCGAAGCGCAGCCCCAGTTCCGGACCTGGATGAACGATCTCGGCCGCAAGCGCGAGATCGAGATGGGCTTGATGGTCTGAGGTTTCGTCATGGTCGGGCTTGTCCCGGCCATCCACGTCTTCATTGATCGAGCGTCGTGCTCAAGACGTGGATGCTCGCCACAAGGGCGAGCATGACGTGATGCGAAGTCGGCCTGATCGGTTGGGGCAGGCGCCTTGTTTCCTCACTTCCCCGGCAGTGGCTGCTCCTCGTAGGAGAGCTCGCGGTCGCCCGGCCATTTGATGCGGTAGGCGAGCTTGATCTCCTTCTCGGTGCCGGGGGCGAGATCGAAGGTCCAGGAGGCGACGCCGCGGCGGTCGCCGACCTGCTTCTCGGTCGGCGGCGTGGTCTGGGCGGTGATGGTCTCGACCGTGATCGCGCTGCTTTCCGAGTACGGAATGCGCTGCAGCACGGCGACCTTGACCGGCCGCGCATGCAGGCTCTTCACGACGGTCCGGAACTCGCGCTGGTCGGTGCGGGTCTGGCCGAGCCAGGTCGGATCGTTCTCGCGGCGCTTTACCGGCGCGAAGGAGACCTTGATCCGGTCGTCGGCGCCGAAGCCGAGCTCGACCTTGTCGCCGGGCGCGACGAGATTGAACTGGCCCATGCCGACATAGGTGCCGTCGCGATGCAGCGCGACGCGGCCGGCGAGCAGCGGAGCCTCCTCGTCATGGGTGAAGCCGGCTTCGAGATAGGCTTTCTGCTCGATCTCCGGCACGGTGCGGGCGGCGAGCGTCGCCTCCGTCTTGCGCTGGCTCAGCGTCACTGTCTTGGAGCTGCCGTCCTGCGGGATCGACGCGCGGCCGGGTACCTGGAAATTCGCCTGATAAGCGCCGGCTTCGAGCGCGGCCTCGGCGACATCCGCCGCAATGATGGGCTTGGCGAGGCTGTCTTCGGGTGCTGGAGCAGCGGGGGCGGCCATGCCCGCTGCCCGGCGCTGCATGGTCGGCGCCGCCTTCTCCGCTTCCGCCTTGCGAGCCAGAGCCTGAGCCCGCGCGCGCGCCTCGGCAACGATCTGCGGCTCGAAGAAAGCGACCTGCATTGGGGTGAGGTCGGGCGCGCGGGTGCCGCCGGCCGAGCGCGTGGTCGAGAGCGTCAGGGCGACGTCGTCCCACGTTTCGCCGCTGCGCTGTCGGATCTCGGCGCGACGCGCGAGGGCGATTTCCGGCTTCTCGCCGGTCGTGGTCAGGCGCGCCTCATAGGTCGGAGTCCAGTTCGCGCCCGTGACGCGATAGGTCACCGTGAACTCGGCCGCGACCGGCTGCGGCGCCTCGACCGCGATGGCGACGTCGCGCTTCGGTGCGCCGGGGCGGCCGGCCTGCGGGCGCGCGCGCTCCAGGGAGGCGATCTCGCCCTCGACATCGGCGAGGCGGTTGCGGGTGCCGCGCAGTTCGTCCTGCACCTTGACCAGCGCCGTGCCGATCGCCTCGAACACCGCGGGCCAGTCGCCGACGGGCAGGGCCTTGCCGTCGGGGCCGAGCTTGTCGGGGCCGACCTGCGCGAAGCGCTC
This sequence comes from uncultured Allobosea sp., assembly GCF_945957345.1. GTDB lineage: Bacteria > Pseudomonadota > Alphaproteobacteria > Rhizobiales > Beijerinckiaceae > Allobosea. The sequence goes on from NZ_CAMFKW010000021.1 coordinate 48,881, forward strand.
GATCGTGGCGCGCTTGGCTTCGATCGCGGCGACCTGGCCGGCGAGCTTTTCCTTCTCGTCGCGCAGCGCCTTGAGCTTCTCTTCCAGCGCCGTGTCGAGCACGGGCCTGGCGTCGCCGGGCGTGATGCGGACATCGACCGCGCCGACCGAGAAGCTGCCGTCGCCCTTGCCTTCGACGCGAATCGAAGAGGGGTCGATCGTCGCCGGCAGGCCGCGCAGCACGATCTGCGAGGCGCCCTGCAGGAGATTGGCCTTGCCGAGACGCGTCACCACCGCCCCGTCCGGAAAGACGGTGACGCGGTCGATCCGGCTCGACAATTCGGTCTCGGCAGCGCTGGCGAGGCTGGGCGCCAGAAAAAGGGCCGCGGCAATATGGCTTCGCATCGAAATCATCCCCTCCAGATCGCAATCACGTACCCGTGATAGACACCGCCGAATTCGGCGTGTCCAAGGCGGAATTGGGCCGGAATGCGGATAGGCGGGGCGGGTAGCGGAAGCATCCTGCGTTCGCAGGAGAGGACGGAGGCCGGCCTGGCGGCTCAGGCGCGGCCGCGGGCGCTGGCATGAGGCTTGACGCGGTGCTCCATGAAGTTGCGCAGCTCGGTCACGCGCCGCACGGCATCGAGAACCTCGCGGTCGAGGCCATGCGCCCAGGCGAGGTCCTGCCGGTTGGGCTCGGCATCCAGCGTCAGCAGGTCGTCGAGCCAGCCTTTCGCGGAAGCTTCGTCCTTGCGGAAACCTTCCTTGATCAGCAGGGGCACGCGGCGTTGGAGAATCGCGACGATCTGCTTCAGGGAGAATTCGGGGTGGTACTGCACGCCCCAGAACGTCCCGCCATTGTGCTTGATCTCGGCCGCTTGGACCTGGCTGTAGGCATTGGAGGCGAGGATCGTCGTGCCATGCGCGGGCAGCGCGATAGTATCGAGATGGATCGCCGGGGCGTCGAAGGCGGCGGGACGGCTGGCGAGCAGCGCATGGTTGCGGCCGGCCTCGGTCGGCGTGATCTTGCGGGCGAAGCCGGCTTCGCGGCCCTTCGGATTGGCGGTGACGGTGCCGCCAGCCGCGACGGAGCCGACCTGGATGCCCCAGCAGGAGCCGAAGCAGGGCGTCCCGCTGGCATAGATCGCGCGCATCAGGTCGATCTGCCGGGTCACGGGCGGGGCGGTGTCGTAGATGTGCAGGGCCGAGCCGGTCAGGAAGATGCCGTCATAGGATTCGAGCCCTTCGCCATCAGGCAGGTTGGCGCCTTCGTCGGCCGGCAGGCAGATATCGGAGACGATGCCCGGTTCGAACGCTGCGATCTCGGCGGCATAGGCCTCGCCATAAGCCATGCCATAGGATTGGCGCAGCCCTTCGCGGGTGTCGCGCATGTTGCCGTCGACGAAGAGCAGGCGGAGCGGGCGGGCGCTGGTTTCGATCATTGGGACGTTCCGCAGGAATGCACAGGGCGATGGGCAGGCTTGCGCGCTGTCTCATAGGGGGACGGGCGGCGCAAGGCTATTGCAAAGACCCTTCCTCGCGACAGAGCGGAAACGTGCACCCTTCCCAGACCTGGTTGCAACGCGCCTGGGCCAATGCCTATCTGCTGATGGTGTTGACCACGCTGATGTGGGGCGGCAACGCCGTGGCGAGCCGGCTCGCCGTCGGCAACATCTCGCCGATGATGCTGACCTCGCTGCGCTGGGTCGCGGTCTGTGCCGTCATGCCTGTGCTGCTGCGCGACCAGTTGCGCGCGCATTGGCCGGCGCTGCGTGCGCATTGGCGGCTCATCGCGATGCTCGGCGCGCTCGGCTTCACCGGCTTCAACACGCTGATGTATCTCGCGGCCTATTCGACCAGCGCGATCAATATCGGCATTCTCCAAGGCTCGATTCCGGTCATCGTGCTGATCGGTGCCTTTCTGGTCTACCACACCCGGATCACCCTGATGCAGGGGATCGGCGTGGCGATCACGCTGCTCGGCGTCGCGGTGACCGCGAGCCGGGGCGATATCCACGTCCTCACCGCGTTGCGCTTCGTGCCGGGCGACTTGCTGATGATCGCCGCCTGCGTGCTCTATGCCGGCTACACGGTCGGCGTGCGCAAGCGGCCGGCGGTGCCGGGCCTCGTCTTCTTCACGGCGATGGCCTGTTGCGCCTGCCTGGCGTCGCTCCCTCTGCTCGCGGCCGAGATCGCTTTGGGGCGCTCCTACATTCCCACGCCGAAAGGCTGGCTGGTCCTCGCCTTCACCGTGATCTTTCCGTCGATCCTGTCACAGCTCTCCTTCATGCGCGCTATCGAGCTGATCGGGCCCGGCCGGGCCGGCGTCTTCGTCAATCTCGTGCCGGTCTTCGCGCCGATCCTGGCCGTGCTGATCATCGGCGAGCCTTTCGGGCTCTACCATGCGGTCGCGCTTGTGCTGGTGCTCGGCGGAATTTTCATAGCCGAGCGGCTGGGGCGGTAATCAGATCGGCCGTTCTTTGATCTCGGCCGCGAGATTCATGCCAAGCTGCACGAGTACGTCCTTGAGCTTGCGCCTGATTTCGTCGTCGGTGATCTGACTTGAGAGGCTATAGGCCTGCATGACGTGATCGGCGACGCGAGAGGTTGGCGTGATAGCTTCCGCATCGCGCTGCCGCGTAACGTCATAAGCCATCCCGACATAATGTCCGGCGCTGCGCCCCTCGGTCCGATGACATCGGGCAAAGGCCGATATCAAACGCTCGCCCGCAGCCGTAATAATTCGATACTCGCAGCGGAAATCGATGGCAGCCCGGACGCAGCGCTCGATCTCCTGGGCGACGCCATTGCGATCGTCCGGGTGAATGCCCACTACGAAGGCATCGCACCGCGTCCCGCGCATCGCTTCCAACGGATCGACGCCGAAAAGCGCGGCCATGCGGGCGTCAGCATAGAGGCGATCGTTCAGCACGTCCCAATACCACATGCCGATAATGGCATTGTCATTGAGGCCGTCGTCCGCGAACAGCGGAGGCGGCAGCGAGACGCCTCCCTTGAAGACTGAGCTGCGCATGTTGTCTCCCCATCGACCAGACTGCGAGAGGGCTTTCCCCAGCGCAAGGGGAGATAAAGTATAAGCTCAGCAGTTCTCAGCGCAGCGCCGAAACGGCCAGCCGCGCGACATCCGCCAGCGCCGCCTCCCGCTCCTTCGAATCGGCGCGCGAACCCGCGAGATAGGTCACGATGACGAAGCGCCGGCCGTCCGGCAGCGTCGCGATGCCGATATCGTTGGTGGCATGATTGATCCCGTCGGTGGTGAGGCCGAGGCCGGTGCGATGGGCGAAACGGGAGCCTGCCGGCAGGCCGGCCTTGATGCGGTCGGTGCCGACCTTCGATTCCGCGATAATCTTCTCGATAAAGGCGGTATGGGCGGGATCGCGCAGCCAGTTGCCCTTGGCGAAGGCTTCGAGGAACTGCGCGCTCGCTTCCGGCGTCGAGGCGTCGCGCCTGTCCTTGAGCGCGTTCGACAGGGCGGCGATGCGCAGGCGAGGCTGCATCGCCTTGAGCTCGGCGCGGAAGGCCTTCTCGTCCACGACCTGATCCCAGCCGAAGCCCTTCAGCCCGTAAATCTCCGGCTGGAACAGGCGCTCGTAGCGATCGACCGACATGCCCTGGATGCCGCCGTCGCGCAGCATCCTGGTCACGACCTGCGGGCCGCCGATCTCGCGCATCAGCAGATCGGCGGCAGTGTTGTCGCTTTCGCCGGCCGCGAGGCGAATCAGTTCGCGCAGCGGATAGTCGTTGCGCTCGCCCTTGAAGCCTTTGACCAGCGGGCTGTGGAACAGCGAGAAATCCTTGCGGGTGACGGTGATCGGCTGATCCAGTCCGAACTTGCCGACCTCGACCTGCTGCAGCACCGCGACCGCCAGCGGCAGCTTGAACACGCTCTGCATCGGGAACGTCTCGGAGCCGCGATGCGACCAGAGCTTGCGGTCGCGGAGATCCATCAGCGCGACGCCGAGCCGGCCCTTCGACTGCTGTTCGATGCCCCCGATCGCCTTGTCGAGCTTGTCGCGATCCCAGTCGGCGAGGGCCGGGACGGCCGCGAGGCAGGCGAGAGCTGCGGCGGCGAGGGGGGCAACGGCAGGCATGGGCGGTCCTCTGTGATGGGCCATCACAGGGCCGCGATATTGCGGCAAGGTTGCGGCGGTTCACGCCGGCTCGCCGCTCTCCGCGTCGCAAAGCGAGAGCTCGACCGGGCAGCCCTCGATGCCGAAGCATTCCGGCAGGAGCTGGTTCAATCGCTCGCGCAGGGCATCGAGCGTCTCGGCCTCGGTGACGATGCCGAGCTCGCCCACATCCATGGCGTACCAGAGGCCCGCCGCCTCGTCGCGGCGGACCTCGAAGCGGATCGGCTCCGCCGCCCCGGCAGGCGCGGCGACGAGAGCCTTCAGCGGGCCGAGCAAGTCAGAACCGCAGGCGCCGGGCGCGCTTGACCATCGGGATCTCGTGGATCTTGTCGAGCAACTCGTCCGAGATCGGCTCGTCGACCGAGACATAGCAGATCGCGTCGCCGCCCGGCTTGTCGCGGCCGAGCGCGAAGGTCGCGACATTGACGCCAGCCGCGCCCAGCAGCGAGCCGAACTGGCCGATGAAGCCCGGCTTGTCGGCGTTGCGGACATAGAGCATGTGCGGCGCGAACTCGGCATCGACCGCGATGTCGCGGATTTCGACGATGCGCGGCTTGCCGTCCTGGAAGACCGTGCCGGAGGCGTGGCGCGGCATGTCCTCGGCCTCGACGACGATGCGGATGACGCTTTCGAGATTGCCGGCGACCTCGCGGGTCAGTTCCTCGACGACGATGCCCTTCTCCTTCGCCACCATGGCCGAGTTGACCATGTTGATCTCGGGCAGGAAGGGCCTGAGCACGCCGGTGATCGCGGCCGCCGAGATCGCCTTGAGATTGAGGCTCGCGACCGCGCCCTCGTACTCGATGCGGATGCCCTTGATTGGTGCCTCGGTGAGCTGGCCGAGGAAGGAGCCGAGCTTCTCGGCGAGATCGACGAAAGGCTTCACGCGCGGCGCTTCTTCCGCCGTGATCGAGGGGAAGTTGACCGCATTGGTGATCGCGCCCTTGAGCAGATAGTCGCTCATTTGCTCGGCGACCTGCAGCGCGACATTCTCCTGCGCCTCGTTGGTGGAGGCGCCGAGATGCGGCGTGCAGACCACGTTCTCCAGCCCGAAGAGCGGATTCTGCTCGGCCGGCTCGACCGAGAACACGTCGAAGGCCGCGCCCGCGACATGGCCGGATTTGATCAGGTCCGCCAGCGCCTGCTCGTCGACGAGGCCGCCGCGGGCGCAGTTGATGATGCGCACGCCTTTCTTGGTCTTGGCGAGATTCTCGGCCGAGAGGATGTTCTTCGTCTTCTCGGTCATCGGGACGTGCAGCGTGATGAAGTCGGAACGCTTCAGCAGGTCTTCCAACTCGACCTTCTCGACGCCGAGCTGAACCGCGCGTTCGGGAGACAGATATGGGTCATAGGCGATGACGCGCATCTTCAGGCCGATGGCGCGCTCGGCGACGATCGAGCCGATATTGCCGGCGCCGATCAGGCCCAGCGTCTTGGCCGTGATCTCGACGCCCATGAAGCGGTTCTTCTCCCACTTCCCGGCCTGGGTCGAGATATCCGCCGAGGGGATCTGGCGGGCGAGCGCGAACATCATGGCGATGGCGTGCTCGGCGGTGGTGATCGAGTTGCCGAAGGGCGTGTTCATCACGATCACGCCGCGCGCGGTCGCGGCGGGGATCTCGACATTGTCGACGCCGATGCCGGCGCGGCCGATGACCTTCAGGTTCTTCGCCTGCTCCAGGAGCTTGGCGGTGGCCTTGGTGGCCGAGCGGATGGCGAGGCCGTCATAATCGCCGATGATCGCGGCGAGCTTGTCCTTGTCCTTGCCGAGGTTGGGATCGAAGGTCACGTCGATGCCGCGGTCCTTGAAGATCTGGACTGCGGCGGGGGAGAGGGCGTCGGAAATCAGGACCTTTGGTGCGGGCATGGGAGGCTCCGGCTGGCGCCGCGCTGCACAGGGAGCGGTCTGGCGCTGAGAAGGGGGAGGGCGTCATGGTCGCCCTTGTGGCGACCATCCACGTCTTCGCGCGGCTTGGCGCCGCGCTGTCGGATATCGGTTGCGCCGCCTGTCTCGAACGCTCGCGATGCCATTGGCGAAGCGAGGCGTGGATGGTCGGGACAAACCCGACCACGACATGGCGGAGGCGAAGCGCTTACGCGGCCTTCTTGCCCAAGCCCGCCTTGGCCTCGGCGAAGGCATAGGCGATCCAGGGCAGCAGCGCCTTCACGTCGCGCGACTGGACGGTTGCGCCGCACCAGATGCGCAGGCCGGGAGGGGCGTCGCGGTAATGGCCGAGGTCGTAGCCGGCGCCGGCCTTCTCGATGATCGAGACCACCTGCTTGGCGAAGGCAGCCTGCGCGTCCGCCGGCAGGGCCGTCACGGCCGGGTCGGTGAACTTCAGGCACACGCTGGTGTTGGAGCGCGTCTTCGGCTTCACGGCGAGGAAGTCGATCCAGTCGTTCTCGCGCACGAACTTGGCGATGACGCGGGCATTGCCGTCGGCGCGCTTCACCAGGCCGTCGAGCCCGCCGACCTTCCGGGCCCATTCCAGCGCATCGATATAGTCCTCGACCGCGAGCATGGAGGGGGTGTTGATGGTCTCGCCGGTGAAGATGCCCTCGATCAGCTTGCCGCCCGAGGTCATGCGGAAGATCTTCGGCAGCGGCCAGGCCGGCTTGTAGCTTTCGAGCCGGGCGACGGCGCGGGGCGAGAGCACGATCATGCCATGCGCGGCCTCGCCGCCGAGCACCTTCTGCCAGGAGAAGGTGACGACATCGAGCTTCGGCCAGTCGAGGCGCTGCGCGAAGGCGGCGGAGGTCGCGTCGCAGATGGTCAGCCCCTCGCGATCGTCAGCGATCCAGCTGGCGTCGACGACGCGCACGCCCGAGGTGGTGCCGTTCCAGGTGAAGACGACGTCGCGGTTCTTCGTGTCGACCTTCTTGAGGTTCGGCAATTCGCCATAGGGCGCGTCGAAGGTGCGGACATCGGCGAGCTTGAGCTGCTTGACGACATCGGTGACCCAGCCGGCGCCAAAACTTTCCCAGCTCAGCATGTCGACGCCGCGGGCGCCGAGCAGCGACCAGAGCGCCATCTCGACGGCGCCGGTATCGGAAGCCGGCACGATGCCGATGCGGTAATCGGCGGGGACCTGCAGCACCTCGCGCGTCAGGTCGATCGCAGCTTTCAGCTTGTCTTTGCCGATCTTGGCGCGGTGCGAGCGGCCAAGCGGGGCGTCGGAGAGGTTCTTGAGGGCCCAGCCGGGGCGCTTGGCGCAGGGGCCAGACGAGAAGTTAGGCACGCGCGGGCGCGTGCTAGGTGCGGTATTCGCCATCGATGTCTCCATCCTTACAGATGGGCGCGCCCCGTTGGGGGGGCGTGTCCCGTCGATGGGGGTAGAGCCGCTGGGGGTGGGGAGTCAAGGGGATGAAATTATACTTTTATAAGAATGGATCTATCTTCTAATTTTAAGCCATATTCTGATTGATTCGAATATTTTGTCTGTTTCATTGTAGTCACTTTTGTGTTTTGTTAAGAGTTTATTTTGAAAAAACGTCGCGAAATGACGCTTGTCAACTTTATTGACAGAGTAGTATTCTTTTACATCATCAATTACGTCGTTTTGATATATTGATTCAAAAGATTTTTCTTTCAATTCCGGGATGATATCTCCAAGCGTAAACACCTCATTCTCGAGGAGTATGCGCTCGTTAATATATCTCTTCTTCTCTCTCCGGCCCGCTTGATCATCATCCAAGAGAACCTTAAACTCTACGCCCCATCCGCGAAGTAGGCTGACCATGACCGCCATATTCCCTGCGCCGGTAGCGGGGAATATATCGGGCGCGTCGTCAAATTTTTTCTTATTCATAAAGTAATAAAATGCCGGAAAATCGTACTTTCCTTCGATTATTACAGCCGACTCTGCTCTAAGCAGAGGGCTAAAAGAAACATCGAGAGCATCAAGCGCGGGTTGGAAGTACGTTGTTTTTGTGGGATTTGAGCCAACGAAATTGCGGTATCGAACCGCCTTGATATCTGTTTTTACGATCTCAAACGAATCGATTTCATCATCTCGATCATAGTCTGCGGCTTCGTTTCGTACTATGTATGCACTCTCTAGCCATAGTGGATTTATCATGTAGTGAGAATGAGTAGAATAAATAATAGACGTTCCAGATTTAACGATTTTATCAAAAGTTTCAAGAAGTTTTATTTGGGCTTTAGAATGTAAATTCGATGCGGGCTCGTCGAATAGAAAAATCGTTTTTTCACCGGATGGCCTGTTTTTCCTAAATTGCGTGAAAAGTAAGAAAGCAAAAAACCATCTAAATCCAAGGGATCGCTCAGATATACTATAACGTGACTGGCCGTCCACTATGTACATCTCTATGTACGGGACATTCCCTTGGTCTGAATCAAGAAACCAATCAATTCCAATTCTTTTTCCTGATACGTTTCTTCCAAGTATCTCGTTCCACGATCCAAAAACGATTTTCCCTATCTCATTCGCGAGCTGTTGTATGACGGCATCTATCTGTTTCTTCTCATCGGAGGCAAGGAGCAATGCATACAATGATTGATTTTGCTTGTTGCTGGTTTTTATCCTCTCTATTCTATCTATAACATGTTTCTGTATGTTGAGCTTGGAGTTGCTGTTATCAAGTATGTCCTGTATTATTTGATTATAATATTGAGTTATGTTATCTTTCTTGCCATAAAGATAAATCCTTTCTGGTATATCAAACAAGAATGTTGGAAAATATACGATCCTCGGCATCCTGTCGGCCAGGACGTCGCAGCCGTCGCTCCAGATTTGATAATCTTTTTCGTCTTCTCTGTATCGGTACTCTATATATTTCTTTTTTGTTTTATGTCTTAGGTGAAATTCGATTTCCCAAACAGACTCCGCTCCGATGAAGCGGCTATCTTCGAAATTATAAACGGTCTCAAGGGAGAACTGATCGGGGACTTTCGAGCGATCTAAGACCATTTGATATTTTTCGAGATACATAGCTGCGAGTGCTGATCTGTCCGATTCGTCGACAGACGCTATGGCGTTGATAGAAATCTTTCCGCTGAAAGCGGCTTTGCTGTGCTTTGGGATAAATTCATTAGTTGAGTCTTTATCTTCATTCTTAATAAGCGATGATGCGTATTTATCTCTGGTCAAAAATCTAGAAAGTGCTTCAAGAATTGTCGTTTTGCCGCTTTCATTTAGGCCGATTAGTGTAATGACGTCTCCGTCAGTCTTTGAATTTATTTCAATCTTGGTGGATTGAATTCCCTTAAAATTTGAAATATAAAAGCTATTTATTTTCATAGTATTACAGTTATCTCCCGGAGTACTATAATTTTTACGTTAGATGCTTATTTTATCAACGTCGCGTACATTTTGCCCTGAATGTCATGACCCTTACTGCGTGGGCCGCTGTACGAATCCGCGGAAAATTTCTAACAGTTATTGTGCAATGACGTTTCCGGAGTTGTCAAATCTCTGCGTTATTTATCAAGGGCATGGCCTTTCTAGGCTGCCGGGAGCTGGTTGCCTGGTTTGGATCGATATGCTGGACCGTAGGCTGGTTGGAGTTGCTCATGGCTCCCCTTCTTTCCACCCGCCAAGAGCCTCGAATGCCGCGTCTGTGATTTCGCGAGGGGCAATGCCGAGACCAGCGCCCGTAAACTTATCCCCGCCCTCCCACCCCGCCCCTATCCTCACCTCACCTCGTCCCCGAGGGGCAGCCATCCGGAGGTATGCCGTTGGCGGGGCGGGGGCGGCGCCTGCGGGTGGGGTTACGACCCACTCCCGGGAGGCTTCGGGGCACCGCCCTGGGGGTACTACGGCCCCTGTGCGAGGAGCTCGCTAGAACGGTCGGTGGCATCACGCCTTCGTCCCATGCCTGACGAGATGCGACAAGGCGATGAGCCGAACTGGCGTTGAAGGGTTCGCGGCGAAGGATAGCCACAGGCCTGATAAGCGCGGCCCGGAGACTGAAGAACGCCGACAAGCGGAGCGCCACGGGGCGTGCGGATGGTGGCTCAATCCATCCGCGCCGCATCCTGGCTCAATGGAAGCGGCCCGATACCCTAAGCGCCTCGCGGCGCTCCGCTGCCCCTCATCGATCAACGCACGCGGTAACGCGGGCGGGGATTTGGCGTGGGTTCCTTCTCCCCTCGGGGGAGAAGGTGTCTGCGAAGCAGACGGACGAGGGAAGGACACGCGCCGGTGCAAGGCGACCCTCATCCGTCAGCGCTGCGCGCTGCCACCTTCTCCCCCGAGGGGAGAAGGAGAAGACCGCGCGAGGCCGCCGCTCAATCCCCCGTCATCGTCATTTCGGCGTCGGCAGCCTTCATCTTCGGGTTGGCAGTGCAGAAGGCCCTGATCTTCTCCGCGACGCTGGCGGTGTATTCGCTCTTGCGGTGGCCGCCGGATTTCAGCCAGTCGGCGCAGCTCTGCTCCCGGTCGGTGATCCGGGCGGCGGCCGGGGTGGCGAGGAGGAGGCCGGCGAAAGCCAGCAAGGCGAGGCGGGGCATGGTCTGGTCCTGAACGGGCAGCCGCATCACCGGCCTGGCCCTCGGGCGCCGCTCCTGCCTTGCGTCGGGGCGGGATGCAAATGCGATTGTCGCGGAGCCGATGCGCGGGCAGGGCAGTGCGACCGAAGAGGGCAGGCAGGGCCGGGATTTCGTGATAGGCAGCGGCTCGATCCCGCTAGAGCCTTTCCGGCGAACCCAGTTCGCCTCCAAGGCTCCAGCCTTTTGTTTTGACGCAATTCCGGCCGCAAAACCGCTTCGCACTTTTGCTGGAATTGCTTGGAGGTAACGAGACCATGGCCCGCAAGACCCCCGAACAGCTCGCCCAGGAATTCGAGGGCCGCAAGGCCAAGGGGCTGGCCAAGGGCGGGGCGGCGTTCTGGCCGAACATCATCGCCAATGCCGTGCTGAAGCTCACCCAGCAGCGCGTCGAGATCACGCCGGATACGCTGATCGAAATGATCGAGCGCGAGGCGCCGACGCTGGAGGTCACGGTCCGCTCCGGCGCGACGGAGGCCGTCGCGCGCCTGAAGCAGGCCATCGCCAAGGGCTCGTGAGGTTCAGCCGGGCTCGCCGGCGATGACGCCCTTGCGCAGCAGGAAGCAGCCATAGGGTCGGGGATCGCCGACCTGCACGACGGCAAAGGCCCGCCGCGCCTGATCGTAAAAAGCGAAGCGCTCGATTCCCGCGAGCGGCGAAGGGCGGCCGAGCGCCTTGTCGATCTCGGCCTGCACGGCGCGCTGGACATCGGGGATCGCGGCGGCATCGCCGACCACTTCCATGCGCCTGACAGGCTCGGGCTCGAAATCGTCGATCGGCAGCACCGAGAGAATGGCCCGGGCGGCGCGCTGCATCGTCAGGCCGGGCAGGCGGATCAGGCGGCCGCTGGTGGTGGCGCTGGCGATGGTCTCGGCCGGGTGGTTGGCATCGACCAGCGCGAGGTCATCGCCATGGCCCATGGCGGCGAGCACCCAGAGCAGGTCGGCGGAGAGCACGGGGTCGAGATTTCTCAGCATGACGGGCGGCGGCCCCTTTTGGTCAGGTAGATGCGGGCGGCGTTGCCGCCGAAGATCGCGGTGCGCTCGGCCAGGGTGAGCGTCGCGGTGAGGCGCTCGGCGGCTGCGAGCCACTGGTCGTAAGCAGCGGCGAGCGTCACGACAGGCCAGTCGCTGCCCCAAAGCAGGCGCTCCGGCCCGAAGCAGGCCAGCAGCTGGGCTGCGGCCGGCGCCAGCGTCGCATCGCGCCAGCCCGGCCCGGCTTCGGTGACGAGGCCGGAGAGCTTGCAGGTGGTGTTCGGCCGCGCGGCCAGTGCCGCGATGCCGCTACGCCAGGCGGAGAGGTCGGTGCCGGTGAGGTCCGGCTTGGCGCCGTGGTCGATGACGACGGGAAGCTCCGTCTCGCGCCCCAGCAGCTTGAGGAGGGCGGGGATCTGCGGCGGCTTCACCAGCGCGTCGAAGACGAGGCCGTGCTCTCTGAGCGCCGCGAAGGCGGGTGCGAGGGTGGGCTTCGCGAGCCAGTCGGGATCGGGAATGTCCTGCGCCATGGGGCGCAAGCCCACGAGCAGCGGGTCGGAGGCAAGCGCCGCGATGCGGGCGGGCGCGTCGGGCGCCTCGAAATCCGCCCAGCCTACGACCCCGGCGACGAAAGGGGTGGCGGCGGCGAGGGCGAGAAGATGATGCGTCTCGGCCTCGGTCGCGGCCGCCTGGACGAGAATGGTCGAGGCAATGTCGTGCTGCGCGAGATGCGGGGCGAGGTCGGCCGGTTCGAAATCGCGGTGGATGGGCCCCAGCGCCGGCGTCAGCCAGCCGTAATCGTCGCGGGAGAGCCGCCAGAAATGCTGATGGGAATCGATGCGGGGCGGGCTCGTCACAGGCGATTCTCGCGGGGATTCGGCGACGGGGAGAGGTGATCCGGCGACACTATGTGCACGCCAACATGTTAGCTTGCAACCGGATCGAAATGATATTAGCGTCCAGCACGATCGCGGAAGCGGGAGGCGGTTGCCTGCCTCCTGTCCTGCGCGCCATCAAAGGCCTGAAACGGGCCCTGTTCAAGTCCTGGGGAGGACGCCGATGACCGATAGCATTCTCAAGCCGACGCGCCGTGTCCTGCTGGCCGGCGGTGCCGCCGCGGTCGCCTCGCCGCTGGTGCTGCGCAAGGCGCAGGCGCAAGGCGCGTTCGACTGGAAGAAATTCTCCGGCCAGTCGATCGACGTTCTGCTGGTCAAGAATCCGCGCTCGGACCTGATGCAGCAGGCTGAGAAGGAGTTCACCGAGCTCACAGGCATCAAGGTTTCCTCCGAGCAGGTGCCGGAGCAGCAGCAGCGTCAGAAGGCGGTGATCGAGTTCGCCTCGGGCAAGCCCTCGTTCGACGTCAGCGGCATCTCGCTGCATGTGCAGAAGCGCATGGCGGCCAAGGGCAAGTGGTTCGAGAACCTCGACCCCTTCATCAAGAACGCGGCGCTGACCGCGCCGGATTTCGACTTCGCCGATTTCGGTGCCGGCCCGGTCGCCTATGCGCGGCAGGCTGACGGAGCGCTCGATACGATCCCGTTCTTCGTCGATTACTGGATGATCTACTACAACAAGGAGCTCTTCGACGCGAAGAACGTCGCCTATCCCAAGACGATGGACGAGATGTTCACCGCGGCGCAGAAGCTGCACGACCCGGCCAAGGGCGTCGCCGGCTTCGTCTCGCGCGGTCTGAAGAACGCCAATATCCCGGTCTGGACCTCGCTGATGCTCGGCCAGGGCATGGAGACGGTCTCGCCGGAGGGCAAGCTGCTGACCGATACGCCGGAAGCGGTCTGGGCGGCGGAGCTCTATCGCAAGCTCAACAAGGAGACCGGCCCGGTCGGCCAGGTCGGCTTCAACTGGAACGAGTGCCAGACCACCTTCATGCAGGGCCGGGCGGCGATGTGGCTCGACGGCATCGGCTTCGCCACGCCGCTGGAGGATCCTTCCAAGTCCCGCATCGTCGGCAAGGTCGGCTATGGCGTGACGCCGCCGGGGCCGAAGGCGCATTATGCCGGCATGTTCGCGGACGGCATGGGCATCTCGCGCGGTTCCTCGAAGAAGGAGGCGGCCTGGCTCTATCTGCAGTTCATGACCAACAAGAAGAACCAGATCGCCATGCTGAAGGCGGGTGCCGGCGCGCCGGGCCGATCCTCGGCCTATCTCGACACCGAGACGATCCAGGCCTCGAAATTCGGCAAGCAGTATTTCGAGTGCCTGCTGGCTTCGGCCAAGATCGCGCGTGCCGGCCTGCCGCAGATCGTGCCGGTGACCGAGTTCCGCGACGTGTTCGGCGTGGCGCTGACCAATGCGATCGGCGGGGCGGATGTCGCAGCCGAGCTGAAGAAGGCGACGGAGGTCTTCGCGCCGGTGCTCGCCAAGAGCGAGCAGGGCTGAGGCGGCTCTGCGCGGGAGGCGTCATGGTCGGGCTTGTCCCGACCATCGGCGTCTTCCTCGGTCGCGGAGCGGGTTCAAGACGGGGGTGCTCGCCACAAGGGCGAGCATGACGAGTGGTTTCCAGTGAAGCAGAGCGCATGACCAGCACGTCCCTGCCAGCCAGCATGCCGAGTACGACACAAGCGAGCGCCGCTGCGGCCTCGGCGGATTTCACGCCGCGCTACTGGCTGTTCTCGTTGCCGGCGGTGCTGGTCATCGCGGCCGTGATCGTCTTCCCCTGGTTGTTCACGCTCTACATGTCCGGCCAGGACTGGAAGATCGGCGGTGGCGTGGAGTTCGTCGGCCTCGGCAATTTCGCCGAGCTGATGAAGGACCAGCGCTTCATCGAGTCGATGGGGCATACGCTCTATTTCACCGTGTTGGCGGTGGTCCTGCCGATCGTGTTCGGTACGGCGGCGGCGCTGGTCTTCCATCGCGAATTCCCGATGCGGGGCCTGCTGCGGACGATCTTCGTCATGCCGATGATGGCGACGCCGGTCGCGGTCGCGCTGGTTTGGACGATGATGTTCCATCCGCAGCTCGGCGTGCTCAATTATCTGCTCTCGCTGATCGGCATCGGGCCATCCGGGTGGGTCTACGAGCCTTCGACGGTGATTCCGACGCTGGTCATGGTCGAGGTCTGGCACTGGACGCCGCTGGTCATGCTCATCGTGCTCGGGGGCCTCGCGGGGCTGCCGAAGGAGCCCTATGAATCCGCGCTGATCGACGGCGCAAATGACTGGCACATGTTCCGGCACATCACGCTGCCGCTGGTCTGGCCGTTCATCATGGTGGCGATCGTGATCCGCACCATCGATGCGCTGAAGGCCTTCGACACGATCTTCGTGATCACGCAGGGCGGCCCGGGCACGGCGTCGGAGACGCTGAACATCTTCCTCTACCTGCAGGCCTTCCAGTTCTACAAGATCGGCTACGCCTCGGCCGTCGTGGTGATCTTCTTCGTCATCATCATCATGCTCTCGCTGCTGCTGCTCTATGCGCGCCAGAAGTCGAAGTGGAACGCGTGATGAACCGCACGCTCAAGAAACTCGGCTTCTGGGCCTCGGTCTTCGTGCTGGTCTCGCCGGCGGTGCTGGTCTTCCTCTGGATGATCTCGCTGTCGTTGAAGAACGAGCTCGACAACACGGCCTTCCCGCCGGTCTTCATCCCGAGCCCGCCGACGCTGGCGAATTACATCGACGTCTTCGCGAAGAACAATTTCGCGCTCTACCTGTGGAACTCGATCCTGGTCACCGGCGGAGCGGTGCTGCTGGGGCTGATCGTCGGTGTGCCTGCGGGCTACGGCATCGCACGCGGCAAGGCGCATAAATTCGCGATCCTGATTCTGGTCGCGCGCATGACGCCGGCTCTGTCCTATCTGATCCCTCTGTTCCTGCTGTTCCAGATCACGGGACTGGTGGGGTCCGTCACGGCGCTGGTCATCACGCATCTCGTCATCACCATCCCGATCATCTGCTGGATCATGATCGGGTATTTCGAGAATATTCCCATGGAACTCGAAGACGCCTCGCGCATCGACGGCGCCACGACCTGGCAGGCCTTCCGCTATGTGGCGCTGCCTTTGGCCAAGCCCGGCATCGTGGTCGGCGGCATCCTCGCCTTCATCTTCTCCTGGAACAACTTCATCTTCTCGGTGGTGCTCGGCGGCAAGGCGAGCCGGACGCTGCCCTCCGCCGTCTACAACTCGCTGACCTTCGAACAGATCTCCTGGGGGCCGCTTGCCGCGGCTGCCCTCCTGGTGACGTTGCCAGTGCTCCTCGTCACCGTGATCGCCCAGCGCCAGATCGTCGCCGGGCTCTCCGCCGGTGGCCTCAAGGACGGCTAGAGTTCAATCCATCCCGCTCGCGGCAGGCCGCGGGCGGATTTCGTCTCAATCGACATGTCAGTCGCTACTCAGATCTGAAAGTTCTTTCCATGGCACTCTCGCCCAGCCGCTTCGGCCTTTCCTGCGCCATCACCACGCCGATGAAGGAGGGTGGCGCCGTCGATCTGCCGCGCCTCACCCATCATGCCAAGCATGTGCTCGCGAATGGCTGCGACACGGTCACGCTCTACGGCACGACGGGCGAGGGGGCGGCGCTCGGCCTGCCGGCGCGCTCGGCGATGATGGGCGCGCTGATGGGGGCGGGCATCGATCCCGCCAAGCAGATCTATGCGGGCATCGCGGCGTCCTCGCTGCATGAGGCGATCGAGCAGGCGCGCGTCGCGCTCGACGCCGGTGCCAGGGGGCTGCTGGTCGCGCCGCCCTTCTACTTCAAGGGCGTGAGCGACGATGGCCTCTATGCCTGGTTCGCGCAGTTCATCGAGAAGCTCGGCGCCTCGGCCCGCAACGTCATCCTCTATCATATCCCGTCCGTGACGGCGGTCGACATCTCGGTCGATCTCGTGCAGCGGCTGAAGACGGCGTTCCCCGGCATCATCGCCGGCGTCAAGGATTCCTCCGGCAGCTATGCCAACACCGAAGCGCTGCTGAAGGCGCATGGCGAGCTCGCCATCCTGGTCGGCGACGAGCGCCAGCTCGCCAAGGCGGTGCGCAACGGTGCGCAGGGCTCGATCTGCGGCGTCGCCAATCTCGTGCCGCATCTGCTGCGGCCGATGATCTACGAGGGGCAGGACAGCCCGGTCGTCAACGCGCTCGTCGACGAGATCTGCTCGGGACCCGTCATCGCCTCGGTGAAGGCGCTCACCGGCCATGTCCATGGCGATGCCGGCTTCGGCCCGATGCGGGCGCCGCTTCAGGCGCTGGACGAAGCGTCGCGCAAGCGGCTCTTCGCCGCCTTCGATTCGATCACGCAGGCCAAGGCGGCCTGAGGCAAAAGGAGGACGCGTGAACCAGCCGGAGCAGGAACCGCGCGAGGGCGAACCGCTGAAGCTGAGGGAGCGCGCCTATGCCTCCTTCACCGAGCGGCTGCTGGCGCGCGAGATCAAGCCTGGCCAGTTCGTGACCCAGCGCGAGCTCGTCGCAATGACGGGCTTTCCGCTCGGCGCCATCCGCGAGCTCGTGCCGCGGCTGGAGGCGGAAGGGCTGATCAAGACGGTGCCCCAGCGCGGCATGCAGGTCGCGCATGTCGACCTCAACCTGATCCGCAACGCCTTCCAGTTCCGGCTCCTCCTCGAGAAGGAAGCGACGGCGATCTATACGCAAACGGCGACGGATGCGGAGATCGCCGGGCAGCGCGCCCGTCACGAGGCGATCATCGCGCGGGCCGAGGCCGGCGGCGACGAGCGCCTGATCGAGGATGCCGAAGACACCGACCGGCTGATGCACGAAGCGATCATCGATCATCTCGACAACGACATCGTCAGCCAGGCCTTCCGGGTGACCTGGCTGAAGATCAGGCTGATCCGCCAATACGAGACGCGCATCCAGAACCACATCCTGGTGCCGGTGATGCGCGACCACCTCAAGATCATCGCCGCGATCGAGAGCCGCGACCCCGAGCGCGCCGCGGACGAAATGAGTATCCATATCGGCAACGCCCGCGCGCGGGCGATGCAGTACTGAAATCCGCAGTCATCACGAGCCGGAAGAACCGGCCGCTTCCGGGAGGGAACAGGCGATGAAGAAGCAGACGAGGCGCGAATTCATGGCCGCTGCAGCGGCGGGGTCGGCTGCGATCGCGGCGCCCAATATCCTGAGGGCGCAGGCGCTGGTGCTGCGCTGGGCCGACGGCCAGCCCGCGACCCATCCCTCCTCGCAAGCCGCGGTCAGGGCGGGCGCCGAGATCAAGGAGAAGACCGGCGGGCGCATCGACATCCAGTCCTTCCCGAACGGGCAGCTCGGCTCCTCGCGCGACATGGTGGAATCGGTCGCCTCGGGCGCGCTGACCATGGTGACGGAAGGCGCGGCCCAGCTCGGCCAGTTCGTGCCGCAGCTCTCGATCATCGAGGCGCCCTATATCTGGAAGGATGCGGCGCATATGACGCGTGCGCTGAAATCCCCCCTGATGGACGAGCTCAACGCCGCGCTCGTCGCCAAGCGCGGCATGCGCATGATCGGGGTGAACTATTACGGCGTGCGCCATGTCACCAGCGGCAAGAAGGCGATCAACTCCATCGAGGACATGAAGGGCTTCAAGCTGCGCGTGCCGGAGGTCGATACCTTCCGTGCCATGGCGGAAGCCTGGGGGGCGCGGCCGACGCCGCTCAACTTCTCCGAGCTCTATCTCGCCCTGTCGCAAGGGGCGGTCGACGGACAGGAGAATCCGCTGCCGACCATCGCCTCGGCCAAGCTCGCAGAGGTCCAGAAATACCTCGTGCTGACCGCGCATATCATCACCCCGCGCCTGGTGATCGTGAACGAGGCGGCCTGGAAGAAGATCCCGCAGGCCGATCGCGACCTCGTCACCGCGGCGATCGACAAGGCCGCGACCTGGCAGGACAACGAGATCCTGGAGCAGGAAAAGAGCCTCGCCGACAGCCTCGCCAAAGGCGGCATGACGGTTCTCAAGCCCGATCAGGACGCCTTCCGCAAACCGGTGCTGGCCAGCCTTCCGGCCAAGTTCGAGAGCAAATGGGGCAAGGGGCTCTGGGACCGCATCCAGGCCCTGTAGGGGTCTGACCCCCCGTCTCCCCTCCTTCCAGGTCTCCTTCCTTCCAAGCTCTGTGCGAGCGGCGCATGGAAGGAAGCCCCCAGATCGTTTCCGGCCTTTCCCGGCCCTTTTCGGCGCGCTTTGCAGGCGCGATCGGGAGAGTGCGGGCCCTACCACGGCTTCCATCGCGAAGAGATATCGTCATGACAATCCTGCTCAAGCTGTTCGACCGCCTGATGGAGGGGCTCGCGGCGGTGCTCATCGTCGCGCTCCTCGTCACCGTCTCGCTCGGCATCGTCACGCGCGCCTTCGGCGAGCCGCTGATCTGGACCGACGAGGTTTCGCGCTTCATGATGCTGTGGGTGGCGGTGACGGGCTGGATCCTGGCCAGCCGCAAGCGCGCCCATATCCGCATCCGCTTCTTCCACGACCTGCTGCCGCCGCCGGCCTGGCGCTCGGCGGAAATTGTGATGCAGCTCGCGATGGTCGTGCTCGGCCTGCTGATACTCCATTACAGCGTCCACCTCGTCACGGTGAACTGGGACCTCGAGGCGACGACCGTGCCGCTCTCGATGGGGCTGCTCTATGTGCCGATGCTGCTGGCCGGTCTCGTCACCGCCTTGCAGGGACTGGCGGAGCTCGTCGACAATATCCGCCTCTGGAACGTCTCGCCGCATGTCGCGCTGCAGGCGGAGCTTCCGGCTCAGGAGATCGTGGAATGAGCACGCTGATCTTTCAGATCGCCGGGGTCTGGCTGCTGTCGATCCTGGCGGGTTTCCCGCTCTTCGCCTCGATGGGGCTCGCCGCCTTCGCCTTCGTGCTGATCGGGGACCTCTCGGCCACGATCGTGCCGCAGAAGATGGCGCAGGCGATGAACTCCTTCCCGATCGTCGCGGCGCCGCTCTTCATCCTGATGGGCAGCATCCTCGGCGCGGCGCGCATCACCGACCGCATCGTGGCTTTCGCCACCGCCGTGATCGGCTGGGTGCGCGGCGGCTATGCCCATGCCTCGATCCTGACCAGCATGATCTTCGCCGGGATGGTCGGCTCTGCCGTCGCGGATGCGGCGGGTTCGGGCGCAATCGAGATCCGGGCGATGCGCAAGGCCGGCTACAAGCCGGAAACCGCGGCCGCGATCACGGCGGCCGCAGCGACCGTCGGGCCGATCCTGCCGCCCTCCCTGCCGATGGTGATCTACGGCGTCACGGCCGACGTCTCGATCGGCCGGCTGTTCATCGGCGGCGTGATCCCGGGCCTGCTCATGGGCCTTTCGCTGATGGTGATGGTCGCGTTCATCGCCAAGCGCCAGGGCTTCCAGAAGCAGCCTTTCCGTGGCTTCCGGGAGATCGCGCGGACCTTCGCGAAGAGCTTCTTCGCCCTGCTCACGCCGCCGATCATCCTGGTGGGAATGTTCTCGGGCGCGTTCACGCCGACGGAGGCGGCCGCTGCGGCCTGCCTCTATGCCCTCTTCCTCGGCTTCTTCGTCTATCGCACGCTCGAACTGAAGCATCTCGGGCCGATCCTGATCGAGACGGTGGAGACCACCGGCCTCGTCACGGTGCTGGTGATGGCGGCAGGCGCGCTCGGCTGGTGCATGTCGATCTCGCGCGTGCCTCAGACGCTGACGCCGCTGATCGTCGAGACGGTCCAGAGCCCGTTGATGTTCCTGCTGGTCTGCAACCTGATCCTGCTCGTCGTGGGCTGCTTCATGGAGGCGCTGGCGGCGCTCCTGATCCTGATCCCGATCCTGGTTCCCGCGGCGACCAGCTTCGGCATCGATCCGGTCCAGTTCGGCATCATCATGATCCTGAACCTGATCCTGGGAACGATCCACCCGCCGATCGGGGTCGTGCTCTTCGTGGTGACGCGCATCGCCAACGTCTCCTTCGAGGCGATGTCGAAGGCGATCCTGCCCTGGCTCGTGCCGCTGCTCGTGGTCCTGGTGATGATCACGCTGTGGCCACCGCTGACGACCTGGCTGCCGAACCTCCTGATGGGGCCCTGAACCGGAGCCGGAGCGCACTTAAAGCAACTGCGCAATTCTCCGAATCGCACCGTTGCTCTAAGTCTTTATTCTATAGCATTTTCTTCACGCGAACCGGGGACCCCTTCGCTCGAAAATGCTCTCAGCTCTCCGGCTCGCCGCCATGGTCGAGATAGCGATCGACCGGAAGGACGATGTCCTCGTCCAGCGTGCCGATCGCATCCTCGTCCTTGTCCTTGTAGGGGATCGCCTTCAGCACGTAGCGGATGGCGTTGAGGCGGGCGCGGAGCTTGTCGTTGCTGCGCACGACATGCCAGGGCGCGGCCTTCTTCGAGGTCCGGGCCAGCATCTCGTCGAAGGCGCGGGAATAGTCGTCGAAGCGCGGGATCGCCTCGAAATCGATCGGCGAGAGCTTCCAGCGCTTGAGCGGGTCGTGCCAGCGGGCGTGCAGGCGCGTCATCTGCATCTCGCGTCCGATGGTCAGGAAGAGCTTGATCAGGCGCACGCCGTCACGGACGAGCATGCCCTCGAAGGCCGGCGCCTCATCAAGGAAATGCTCGGTCTCCTCTGGCGTGCAGAAGCCCATGACGCGCTCGACGCCGGCGCGGTTGTACCAGGAGCGGTCGAAGAAGACGATCTCGCCGGCGGTCGGCATCTCGGCGGCATAGCGCTGGAAATACCACTGGCCCTTCTCGGTGTCGGACGGCTTGGGCAGGGCGACGATGCGGGCCTGCCGTGGATTGAGATGCTGGGTGAAGCGGGCGATGGTGCCGCCCTTGCCGGCGCCGTCGCGCCCCTCGAAAACGATGACGATGCGTTCGCCATGCTTGGCAGCCCAGCGTGTCAGCTTCTGCAATTCGATCTGCAGCGGCTCCATCTCGCGATTGTAGCGCTTGCGCTTCATCCGCTTGCCATAGGGATAGTTTCCGCTGTGATAGGCGGCGTCGATGATCGCTTCCGGCAGGCTGTCGGCTTCGATGTCGAAGCCCTTGGCCTTGCCGGACTTGGCGCGCGCCTTGGCCGTCCTGTCGTCGTCTTCCGACGGCAGGACGATGCGATCCTTCACGTCCGAGCCTGAGAATTTCTTCGCCATCGAGATGTCTCCGCTTTGCCGACAGCCTAGCCGGCTAGAGCAAATCCGCAATTCCCCGAATGGCGGAATGGTTCTAGCTCCTTGTTCTGTCACATTTTCTTCATGCAAGCCGATGTCCGGTTCGCTTGCAGAAGCTCCGGGCCACGGAAGGGAATTGACGCCCGCTGCGCTTCCGCTCAGGAAGAGGCCCCGTCGGCATCCGCCGTCTATTTTCGGGTTCTCCATGGTCAATCTTTCGGCTTCCAATGCCGCGCTGGTGCGGGACGTGGTCGAGGCGTTCGGCGCGCCGGCCGTGCTGCTCGACGGGCAGGGCGTGGCGCAGGCGCTGAGCCCGGCCATGCCCGTCCTGATCCCGGGGCTGGCGGTCGGCAAGCTGCTGGCGCTCGTGCTGCGCGACCCCGATCTCAACGACGCGATCGAGCATGTCGCGCTCGAGGGCGGACGCAAGACCGTCGAACTTGTCGAGCGCGTCCCGGTCGAGCGGACCTTCCGCATCCATATCGCGGCGCTGCGCGACAGCGGTTTGCGTCACGCGACGCTGCTGACCTTCCAGGATCTGAGCGAGCAGCGCGTGATCGAGCGCATGCGCGTCGATTTCGTCGCTAATGCCAGCCATGAATTGCGTACGCCGCTCGCCTCGCTGCTCGGCTTCGTCGAGACCTTGCAAGGCCCGGCGCGCAACGACGAGCGGGCGCGCGAGCGCTTCCTCGGCATCATGCGCGAGCAGGGCCTGCGGATGGCGCGGCTGGTCGACGACCTCTTGTCGCTGTCACGGATCGAGCAGCGCGCTCATGTCGCGCCGGACACGCCGGTCGACCTGGCCGGTATCGCCCGCGAGATCGTGGATTCGCTGACGCTGATGGCGCGCGAACGCGACGTCACGCTGTCGCTGAGGAAGCCGCGCGAGGCGCTGCAGGTGCCGGGCGACCGCGATGAGTTGCTGCGCCTCATGGAGAACCTCGTCGAGAACGCCATCAAATACGGCAAGCCCGGCGGGGAGGTCGTGATCGCTGTCGAGACCGGCGATAGCGAGGCGAGCTTCAGCGTGCGCGACGACGGGCCGGGGATCGCGCCGGAGCATCTGCCGCGCCTGACCGAGCGCTTCTACCGGGTCGACACGGCCGCGAGCCGCGAGGCCGGTGGCACGGGCCTGGGTCTCGCCATCGTCAAGCATATCGTGCTGCGCCATCGCGGGCGCCTGACGATCGAGAGCAAGCCGGGCGAGGGCGCGACCTTCAAGGCGATCCTGCCGCGTTTCGAGGCGGGACGCGCCCACGGCTAGTCCGTGCATGCAGGGCATTCATGACAGCTTTCATGACGGATTGTCATTTGGCTGTCATACAGAGGGTGTTCTGACAGGGCCGTTGCATATAGCGACCCAATGAGGACATCTCACATGCGCAAGATTCTCGTTCTCGCGGCCGTTGCCGCCGGGATCGCCGGTTCCGCCCAGGCTGCCGACATCACCGGCGCCGGCGCGACCTTTCCCTTCCCGATCTATGCCAAGTGGGCCGAGGCCTACAAGAAAGACACGGGCACCGGCCTGAACTACCAGTCGATCGGCTCGGGTGGCGGCATCCGCCAGATCAAGGCCAAGACCGTCGCCTTCGGCGCCACCGACGCCCCGCTCAAGGGCGAGGATCTGAGCAAGGACGGCCTGATCCAGTTCCCGACCGTGATGGGCGGCGTCGTGCCGGCCGTGAACATCGCCGGCGTCGAGCCGGGCAAGCTCAAGCTCTCGGGCGAGATCATCGCCCAGATCTATCTGGGCGACATCAAGAAGTGGAACGACCCGAAGATCGTCGCGCTCAACGCCGGCGTCACCCTGCCGGACGCGAACATCAACCCGGTCTATCGTTCGGACGGCTCGGGCACGACCTTCGTGTTCACCGACTACCTCTCCAAGGTCTCGGCCGAGTGGAAGTCCAAGATCGGCAACAACACGTCGGTGCAGTGGCCGGTCGGCATCGGCGGCAAGGGCAACGAGGGCGTCTCGGCCTCGGTCAAGCAGGTCGCCAACTCGATCGGCTATGTCGAATATGCCTATGCCAAGCAGAACAAGCTCTCGTACGCCCTGGTGAAGAACGCCGACGGCAACTTCCCGGCGCCGGAAGAGAAGGCCTTCCAGGCCGCCGCCGCCAACGCCAACTGGCAGGAGCAGCCCGGCTTCGGCATCTCGCTGAACAACCAGAAGGGTGCGCAGGCCTGGCCGATCACCTCGGCGACCTTCATCCTGGTCTATGCCAAGCCGGAGAAGCCGGAAGAGACCCAGGCTGCCCTGAAGTTCTTCGACTGGGCCTACAAGAACGGCGACAAGCTCGCCAGCGACCTCGACTACGTCGCCCTGCCGGCGAACGTGAAGGACCAGGTCCGCAACGCCTGGAAGGGCGTGACCGACAACGCCGGCAAGCCGATCTTCTGATCGCTGCCACCGAACAGGCGAGGCGGGTTTCGACCCGCCTCGCCATCCTCTTCAAGCCCCCATCCTGAGGAGCCCCCGTTCGGGATGCTCTTCAGGATGAGGGCTGGGATCGGGCGGACCCACCGACGATCCCGGCCATGCCACCGGAGCCTCCGCGGATGACCGCAGCAACCGACATGACGAGCATTCCCGGCGCGACGCCGATCGTGCGGAAGACGCCGAAGGCGACCTTCGATGTCATCTTCCGCAATGCCAGCTTCGGCGCCGCGCTGCTGGTGCTGGTGCTGCTCGCCGGCATCATGGTCTCGATGGTCATCGGCGGCTGGCCGGCCTTCCGCGAATTCGGCCTCGGCTTCATCACCTCCAGCGTCTGGGATACGCAGAACGAGCAATATGGCGCCTGGCCGGCGATCGTCGGCACGCTCTCGACGGCGCTGATCGCGCTGGTGATCGGCGTGCCGCTCTCGCTCGGCATCGCGGTCTACCTGACCCAGCTCGCTCCGGCCTGGTTCAAGAAGCCGGTCGCGACCGCGATCGAGCTGCTCGCCGCCGTGCCCTCGATCATTTACGGCATGTGGGGCCTGTTCGTCTTCGTGCCGCTCTTCGCGGCCTATGTGCAGATCCCGCTCTCGAACATCGTCGAGGGCATTCCGATCGTCGGCACGGTGCTCTACTCGCGCTCTCCTTCGGGGCTGGGCATCTTCACCGCCGGCATCATCCTCGCCTTCATGATCGTGCCGTTCATCGCCTCGATCACCCGCGACATGCTGGAGCAGATCCCGTCCGTGCTGCGCGAGAGCGCCTACGGCATCGGCGCGACGACCTGGGAGGTCGTGCGCCACGTCCTGGTGCCGCAGGCCGGCGTTTCGATCATCGGCGCGGTGATGCTCGGCCTCGGCCGTGCGCTCGGCGAGACCATGGCGGTGACCTTCGTGGTCGGCAACGCCAACCGGCTCTCGGCCTCGATCCTCGATCCCGGCTCGACCATCGCCTCGCGCATCGCCAACGAATTCAACGAGGCGCTGGGCCTGCAGCTCAACTCGCTGATCGCGCTTGGCTGCATCCTGTTCTTCGTCACCTTCGTCGTCCTCGTCATCGCGCGACTGCTGGTCGCCCGCGTCAAGCGCTACTGAGGCTCATCTCCATGACCATGACGACTTCGCCTCGCGAATTGCCGCATCAGCCCTGGGGCCGCGTGCGCCAGTCCCGCCGCACCGCCGACCGGCTGATGAAAATCATCGCCACCGGCTTCACCTTCACCGCCATCTTCGTGCTGTTCTGGATCCTCGGGATGCTCGTGGTGAAGGGCATCGGCGGCCTTTCGCTCGCGACCTTCACGGCGGTCACCCCCGGCCCCGGCACGGAAGGCGGCGGCATCGCCAACGCCATCGTCGGCTCCTTCGTGCTGACCTTCCTCGGCATCGCCATCGCGACGCCGATCGGCGTGCTGGCCGGCACCTGGCTCGCGGAATACGGCCGCGGCTCGAAGCTCGCCAACCTGATCCGCTTCATCAACGACATCCTGCTCTCGGCGCCGTCGATCCTGATCGGCCTGTTCGTCTACGTCATCCTGGTCGAGCCGTTCCGCGGCTATTCGGGCTGGGCCGGCGGCGTCGCGCTCGGCATCATCGCGATCCCGGTCATCGTGCGCACCACCGAGGACATGCTGAACCTCGTCCCCGGCCCGCTACGCGAAGCTGGCGCCGCGCTCGGCGCGCCGCCCTCCGTCGTCATCACCTCGGTGACCTGGCGCGCGGCCAAGGCCGGCATGGTCACCGGCATCCTGCTGGCGCTCGCCCGCATCGCCGGCGAGACCGCGCCGCTGCTCTTCACCGCGCTCAACAACAATTTCTGGTTCTCGCCGACGCTCACCGGCGGCGTCTCCAACCTGCCGGTGACGATCTATCAGTTCGCCTCCGCCCCTTACGAGAACTGGCAGCAGCTCGCCTGGGCCGGCTCGCTCATCATCACCGTCTCGATCCTCGTGCTCTCGCTCGTTGCCCGGCGTATCGTCGCCGGCAGCAAGTAGAGCTTGAAACCAACCCGGTCGCGACCGACCTTGAGGACCCATGTCGATGCTTTCGACCCTTGAACTCTCCCCCCAGTCGCTGGATGCCGAGGCGCCCGTCCGGATCGCGGTGAAGAACCTCGATTTCTACTACGGCGAGCACAAGGCGCTGAAGAACATCAACCTCGACTTCCGCGACCGGCACGTCACGGCGCTGATCGGCCCCTCGGGCTGCGGCAAGTCGACCCTGCTGCGCATCTTCAACCGCATCTACTCGCTCTATCCGGAGCAGCGCGCGGAAGGGCAGATCATGCTCGACGGCCGCAACATCATCTCGAACGACGTCGACGTGAACGAATTGCGCTCGCGCGTCGGCATGGTCTTCCAGAAGCCGACGCCGTTCCCGATGTCGATCTACGACAACGTCGCCTTCGGCATCCGCCTCTACGAGAAGCCGCCGAAGTCGGAGCTCGACGACCGCGTCGAGGGGGCCCTGCGCCGCGCCGCGCTCTGGGACGAGGTCAAGGACAAGCTGAAGAGCTCGGGCATGGGTCTCTCCGGCGGCCAGCAGCAGCGCCTGTGCATCGCGCGCACTATAGCGCAGAAGCCGGAAGTGATCCTGTTCGACGAGCCGACTTCGGCGCTCGACCCGATCTCGACCGGCAAGATCGAGGACCTGCTGGAGCAGCTCAAGAGCGATTTCACCATCGCCATCGTCACGCACAACATGCAGCAGGCGGCGCGCATCTCGCAGTACACGGCGTTCATGTATCTCGGCGAGGTCATCGAGTTCGCGCCGACCAACACGATCTTCATGAACCCCGCCAAGAAGCAGACCCAGGACTACGTCACCGGCCGTTTCGGCTAAGCGGCGACGAGGAGGACTACGCCATGACCGACCACATCGTCCGCTCCTACGACGCCGATCTCGAAGGTATCCGCCGCAGCCTCGCCGAAATGGGCGGCATGGCCGAGCGCATGCTGGGCGACTCGACCGTCGCGCTCGTTCGCCGCGATACCGCGCTCGCCCAGAAGATCATCTCGGCCGACCAGCGCCTCGACAACCTCCAGCGCGAGGTCGAGGAGAAGGCCGTGCTCACCATCGCCCGGCGCCAGCCCCTGGCGCAGGACCTGCGCGAGCTGATCTCGGCGATCCGCCTCGCCTCTGACATCGAGCGCGTCGGCGACCTCGCCAAGAACATCGCCAAGCGCGCCGTCGCCATCGCCGGGCAGTTCCAGCCGCCGCATCGCGCGGTTGTCGGTCTCGAGCATATCAGCCGCCTGGTGCAGGCCCAGCTCAAGGACGTGCTCGACGCCTATGCCGCGACCAACGAGCAGAAGGCGCTCGAGGTCTGGAAGCGCGACGACGAGATCGACGCGCTTTACACCTCGCTGTTCCGCGAGCTCCTGACCTATATGATGGAGGATCCGCGCAACATCACGTTCTGCACGCATCTCCTGTTCTGCGCCAAGAACATCGAGCGCATCGGCGACCACACCACCAATATCGCCGAGACCATCCACTACCTCGTCACCGGCGATTCCCTCGACGTGAACCGGCCGAAGCTCGACACGACCAATATCGAGGTCGAAGCGGTGACGGGAAACTAAGGTCGGAGCCATCATGGCCGCACGCATCCTGATCGTCGAGGACGAGGAGCCGCTCACCCTGCTGCTGCGCTACAATCTCGAGGCCGAGGGCTTCGAGGTCGACAGCGTCGCACGCGGGGACGATGCGGAGCTGCACCTGCGCGATCACACGCCTGACCTCGTCCTGCTCGACTGGATGCTGCCGGGTCTCTCCGGCATCGAGCTCTGCCGGCGCCTGCGCTCGCGGCGCGACACCGAACGTGTGCCGATCATCATGCTGACGGCGCGCGGCGAGGAGACCGAGCGCGTGCGCGGGCTCGCGACCGGCGCCGACGACTATGTCGTCAAGCCGTTCTCGCTGCCGGAATTGATCGCACGCATCCAGGCGCTGTTGCGTCGCGCGAAGCCTGGCCATGTCGCGGGGCTGCTCGCGGCCGGTGACCTCGAACTCGACCGCACGACGCGCCGCGTCCGCCGCGCGGGCAGCGAACTGCATCTCGGGCCGACCGAGTTCCGCCTGCTGGAATTCCTGATGCAGGCGCCGGGCCGGGTCTATTCGCGGGCGCAACTCCTCGATGCCGTCTGGGGTCGTGACGTCTATATCGACGAGCGCACGGTCGACGTCCATGTCGGGCGGTTGCGCAAGGCGATCACGCCGGGCGACGCCAAGGACCCGCTGCGTACCGTGCGTGGCGCCGGCTACGCGTTCGACGAGACCTTCGCGCGCAGCGGCAGCGCCTGAGCCTTAGGCGTCCGGTCCACCCTCGATGTCGCCAGCCCAGGTCAGCGCCTTGTCATAGTCCTCGGGCTTGAAGGCGCGGACCTTGACGAAGGGGATCGCCGGGTCGAGCAGATCGACGAAGCCAGCGAGCCAGCCCTTGTTGGTGATCACCGCCTCCTTCGGGAAGCGCCTGAGTTCCCAGAGCTTGCCGAGGCTGTAGCGCGCGTCCTTCCAGGCTGCGGCCAGCGTCATGTCGGTGAAATCGGTCATGTCGGCGAGAATGCCGAGCTTCTCGTGGCGGGCGAGCCGGGCTTCGATATCGGCCATGATCGCGTCGAGATCCTCGCCCGTCAGCGTCTGCGACAGGCGATAGGCGGCGACATGGTCCGGCGCGGGCAGGATGGTGAGCATGGCTCCTCCTCCTTCTTTGCGACAACGCGCGGATGACAGCGAAGTTTCGCGGGCGATCAGGCGGATGAAGGCGGCGCACGCGTGGCGGCGTCGAAGCTTTCGGCCTCGGCGCGCAGCCAGGCGATGAAGGCATCCAGGCCGGGGCGTGAAGGCTGGCCGAGAGGGCGGGTCAGCCAGCAGCCGATGGCGCTGGTGAAGCCGAGGCCCAGCGGGTTGACGAGCGCTCCGGAGGCGAGCTCCTCGGCGACATAGCAGCGCGGCGCCAGCGCGAAGCCGAGGCCTGCGACGGCCGCGCTGGTGATCACGGAATAATAGCCGTAGCGCACGGTATGCTCGGGCACCGCGCCACGCAGGTCGTGCGCCTCGGTGAACTCGGCCCAGAATGTGGGCATCTGGTAGTGCTGCAGCAGGGTCGCCTTCTGGATGTCGGCGGCACGGCGGAAGCCGCCCATCCGTTCGATCAGGCTCGGCGCGGCAACGAGCGCGACATCGCGGCCGAACAGGAAATGGGCCTCCTTGCCAGGCCAGGGCGGGACGCCATGGGCGATCTCGATATCCGGCTCTTCGGTCTCGCTCTCGCTGACATAGTTGGTGAACTGCACGTCGACGCCGGGATGGGCTTCCGCGAACGCTGGAAAGCGCGCCATCAGCCAACGCTCGCCGGCGATCGCGACCATATGCAGGCGGATCGGCCGGGCGATGGCATTGCGCTCCGCCAGACGCCGCGCGCCGCGCTCCATCTGCTCAAGCGCGGCTTCCGCATAGGGCAGGTAGATCGCACCGGCTTCGGTCAGCTTGAGGCCGAGCGGGCTGCGATCGAACAGGACGGCGCCGAGATGGTGCTCCAGCGAGAGAATCTGCTTGGAGACGGCGCTCTGGGTCAGGTTGACCGCCTGGGCCGCGCGCGCGGTCGAGCCTAGTCTTGCGACGGTGGCGAACGCCCGGAGAGCGGCGGCTGACGGAGGGGGCCGGCCGGCCGCCATGGGGTATTCCTTTTTGGACTATCTCGGCGGAGATCGTTTCGTTTGCCGGGCTCTCGGTCAAGAGGTCATTCTTCCCGGCGGGAGGAGTGACATCATGAACCAGACGACCCGCCTCTGGGGCGGCCGCTTCCGCAAGCAGCCGGATCCGCGCCTGATGAAGCTGTCGAGCGCCGCCGGCGAGCATGCGAGGCTGGTGCCGCAGGATGTCGCGGGCGGCAAGGCACATGCGGCCGAGCTCGGGCGCGCCGGCCTTCTCTCCGCCGAGGAACTCAAGACCATCCTGACCGCGCTCGACGGTATCACGCGCGACACGGTTGCGGGGCGGATCGCACCGGGGCCGGATGACGAGGACGTTCATACCTTCATCGAGCGCATCCTGACCGAGCGCATCGGCACGACCGGCGCCAAACTCCGCGCCGGGCGCTCGCGCAACGATCAGGCCGCCAACAATCTCAAGCTCTACCTGCGCGAGAAGTCGCGTTCGCTCGCCGGGATGCTGGTGGAACTGCTGACCGCGATCGCCGATCAGGCGGAGGAGCATGCGGCGTCGGTCTGTCCCGGTTTCACCCATCTCCAGAGCGCGCAGCCCGTCACCTTCGGGCATTGGCTGATGGCGCATGGCCAGGTGCTGATGCGCGATGCCTCGCGCCTGACCGATTGGGAGAAGCGCTCGGGCCAGTCCCCGCTCGGGGCGGCGGCGCTTGCGGGCTCGGCGATCACGTTGAACCCCGAGCTCAGCGCCAAGGCGCTCGGCTATGACGGGCCGTTCGAGAATTCGGTCGATGCGGTCGGTGCGCGCGACCATGTGGCGGAGTTCCTGTTCGTCGCGGCGATGCTGGCGACCAACCTGTCGCGGCTTGCCGAGGAGGTGACGCTGTGGACCTCCCGGCAATTCGCCTGGGTGACGCTGGACGACGCCTTCGCGACGGGATCCTCGATCATGCCGCAGAAGAAGAACCCGGATATCGCCGAGATCTCGCGCGGCCGGGCGGCAAGGCTCGCCGGCGATGTCGTCACCATGCTCGGCGCGCTGAAAGGGCTGCCGCTATCCTATAACCGCGACCTCGCGGAAGATAAGCGCACGGGCTTCGATGCTGTCGACGTGCTTGAGGAGGTTCTGCCGGCCTTCGCCGGGCTGATCGCCAGCATGAGCGCCGATGTCGCGACGATGCGCGCGCAGGCCGGCTCGGGCTTCGCTCTCGCGACCGAGGTCGCGGATCACCTCGCCCGCCAGGGCGTGCCCTTCTCCGAGGCGCATGAGATCACCGGCGCGCTGGTGCGCTATTGCGAGGAGATGGGCCGCGAACTTGAATCGCTCGATGCCGTCGACCTGCGCGCTGTCGATCCCAGGCTCGATGCCGGTGTCCTCGACCATCTGACACTGGATGCTGCGGTCGCTGCGCGCAGTGGCCATGGCGGTACGGCGCCGGAACGGGTGCGCGAGCAGATCACGCGCTTCCGCGGCAAGCTCGCCGATCTCGAAACCTGGAGCCGGGAGACGCAGCGATGAGCGACGCGACATCGCCGATCAGCAGCCGCGACCTCGCGGCTGTCTCGCATCTCAGGATCGTGCCGCGGCGCTTCTACGGGCGCTGGGTCGCCTCAGCGATCATCCTCGCCATCCTCGCCTGGGTGGTGATGGCCTTCGTCGAGGGCGATATCGCCTGGCCGGTGGTCCGGCAGTTCTTCACCGCGCCGGCGATCATCGCCGGCCTCGGCAACACGCTGATCATGACGGTCTGCGCGATGACGCTGGGCGTCGTGCTCGGCGTCGTCTTCGCGATCATGTACATGTCGCCGAACCCGGTGCTGCGCAGCGTCGCGCTGTTCTACATCTGGTTCTTTCGCGGCACGCCGCTGCTGCTGCAGCTCCTGATCTGGTTCAACCTGGCGCTGGTCTTCCCGACCATCGGCATTCCCGGCCTGTTCTCCTGGCGCACGATCGACATCATCGGGCCGTTCATGGCGACATTGCTCGGACTCGGGATGAACCAGGGCGCCTATACCGCCGAGGTGGTGCGCGGCGGCATCCTCTCGGTCGATACCGGGCAGACCGAAGCGGCCAAGGCGATCGGCATGACGCGGCTCACCACCCTGCGGCGGATCGTGCTGCCGCAGGCGATGCGCGTCATCATCCCGCCTGTTGGTAACGAGGTGATCAGCATGGTCAAGCTGACCTCGGTCGCCAGCGTGATCCAGTATGCCGAGATCCTGCGCAATGCGCAGACCATCTACTACGCCAACGCGCGCGTGATCGAGTTGCTGATCGTTGCCGCCGGCTGGTACCTGCTCGTGGTGACGATCTTGCAGGTCGGACAGTATTTCCTCGAACGCCATTTCTCGAAGGGGCGGGGAGGGCGGCGCGCCAAGCGCGCCGCGGTGCAGGAGGGCGCGGCATGAGCGCGGTCGAGACCCAGGCGAAGGCCGACAGCGCGATCGTCACGATCGCCAATGTCAGCAAGATCTTCGGCGAGCTGAAGGCGCTGAACAATGTCTCGCTCGCGATCGAGCCGGGGACGGTCCAGTGCATCATCGGGCCGTCCGGCTCGGGCAAGTCGACGCTGCTGCGCTGCATCAACCAACTCGAGAAGATCGACCAGGGGGCGATCCGCGTCGATGGCGAACTGATCGGCTATCGCCGCGTCGGCGACGAACTGCACGAACTGACCGATGCCGAGATCGCGCGCCAGCGCCTCGTCACCGGCATGGTGTTCCAGCGCTTCAACCTGTTCAACCACATGACGGCGCTGCAGAACATCGTCGAGGGGCCGCTGACGGTGCTGAAGCAGCCGCGCAAGCAGATCATCGCCGAGGCGATGGCGCTGCTGGAGCGTGTCGGCCTTGCCGACAAGCGCGACTCCTATCCGAGCGAGCTCTCCGGCGGGCAGCAGCAGCGCGTCGCCATCGCCCGTGCGCTGGCGATGAAGCCGAAGCTGATGCTGTTCGACGAGCCGACCTCGGCGCTCGATCCCGAGTTGGTCGGCGAGGTGCTCAACGTCATGCGCGATCTCGCCGCCTCCGGCATGACCATGATCGTCGTGACCCACGAGCTCGGCTTCGCCCGCGAGGTCGCTGGTGATGTCGTCTTCATGGACAAGGGCGAGATCGTCGAGCAGGGCCCGCCGCAGACCGTGCTCGTCGCGCCCAGGCAGGCGCGCACCCGCGACTTCATCGCCGCCGTCCTGAAGTGACGGCGACGGTATTCGTTTCAAGAGAGGGAGAGACCACATGCTTCGTTTGACCATCGCTGCCGCGCTGCTCGCCGGCACCGCGCTCGCCGCGCAGGCTCAGGCCCTGCCGGACCGCATCAAGACCGCTGGCAAGATCGTGATCGCGACCCAGCCGAACTATCCGCCGATCGCCTTCAAGGATGTCGCGACCAACCAGCTTTCGGGCTTCGACATCGAACTGGGCGAGGCCATCGCCAAGGAGCTCGGCGTCAAGGTCGAGTGGCAGGAGACCGCCTTCGCCCAGATGCTGCCCTCGCTGCAGACCGGCCGCGTCGACGCGGTGATGGCGGGCATGAGCGACCTGCCGGCGCGGCGCGAGACCGCCGACTTCATCGACTACATGGATTCCGGCGCGCAGTTCTACACGGTCACCGCCTTCAAGGACACGATCAAGACCCCCGAGGATCTCTGCGGCAAGAGCGTCGGCGCTAGCCGCGCGACCAACTGGCCGCGCCAGATCGGCGAGTGGAGCGAGGCGAACTGCGTCGCCAAGGGCAAGCCGGCGATCAACGTGGTCGGCACCGAAGGCTCGGTCGATGCCCGCACCCAGCTCAAGACGCAGCGCCTGCAGGGCGGCGTCCAGGGCAGCGAGACGATGAGCCATTTCCAGAAGCTCGAGCCCAACACCTATATCCCGCTCGGCAAGCCCTTCACCCATTCGCTCGCCGGCATCCCCTTCGCCAAGACGGCGGAAGGCACGCAGCTGCGCGACGCAGTCAAGGGCGCGCTCGATCGGCTCCAGGCCAACGGCACTTATGACGCGCTGATCCAGAAATACGGCCTGCTCGACAACGCAGTGAAGCCGGTCAGCATCAACCAGGGCAAGTAAGCCTCGCGCTGCCCCGATGCCGGCTGAACTATCATCGGCTTCATGACGACAATCCAATCCCGGCCAGGCCTCGCTTGTGCCGGGATTTTCGTGTCCGGCCCGTGGAGGGCTCATTGCGCTCCAGCGCGTGGCGGGCTTGCGATGACGGCAGGGCTGCCGTAACCCGGTCAGGTCTTATCCGGATCGCCAGCGCCCGCCGTCATGTCAGCCTCGATCACCGACC
>NZ_CAMFKW010000022.1 GCF_945957345.1 uncultured Allobosea sp.
ACGAGCCTCCGAACCATCCTCGGATACGACACGCGCGGCGCCCTCACGGGCGCCGTTTGCGTTTCAAGGAAGAAATTTTTGTTCGCCGCCTCTTGTCGCGGCGCTCGATCGGCCTATCTCAGTGACAGGCGCCGGAGCTTTGCTCCATCACGACGCCGCCCTCGCACATTACAATTTGTGACGTTCCTCGGCCGGCTCGCTGGAGTCGATCGACGCCGCACCGCTTGCTGACAGGTCCCGACGGGGATGTCTGCGACAAGCGGTTTCAGCCGTCACCACAACAGGGAGACGAAAACCATGCAGATCAGCCAGGTTCTTCAGGCTCTCGGCCAGCTCGCTTCCGGCTTCGCGCCGGTCAGCCGTTCCGTCCGCCCGCTCGAGATCGATTTCGACACCGCCGACACCCTAGGCCCCTTCGAACAGGCCGCGATCGGCCAGTGGAAGACCGAGGACGGGTCGATCCTGATCGATCTCAGGCCCGATGGACAGTTCCACAAGGCCAAGCCCGCCGCCGGGGCGCAGCATGTCGGCCGCTATGCGGTCGATCGCTCGAAGCTCTATTTCGAGGGCGAGACCGGCTGGGTCGCGCTCGGGAAGCTGAAGCGCGGCACGCTCAGCATCGGTGAGAAGCGCTTCCGCAAGGCGTGATCGCGATCGCGAGCTTTCGATAAAGAAGGGCCGCGCTTCCTGAGGGAGGCGCGGCCCTTTTTGTTATGACGCGAGAAATCAGTAGCCCAC
Organism: uncultured Allobosea sp.; assembly: GCF_945957345.1. Classification (GTDB taxonomy): domain Bacteria; phylum Pseudomonadota; class Alphaproteobacteria; order Rhizobiales; family Beijerinckiaceae; genus Allobosea. The sequence goes on from NZ_CAMFKW010000022.1 coordinate 739, forward strand.
GGTAAAGCGGCGACGGCTATGGGCCGGCTTTTCCAGCTCATCGACGAGAGCGATCGCATAATCCTCGGCCGAGATCGCGCTGTTGCCCTTGGCGTCGACGAGAAGCTGATCGGTGCCGAGGCGGAACTTGCCTGTGCGCTCGCCCGGCTGGATCAGCGCCGAAGGCGACAGGAAGGTCCAGTCGAGCCCCTGCTCCTGCTTCAGAAGATCGAGGAAGACCCCGCCCTTCCGTGCTTCGTCGAGATACGCGGCCGGGAATGCCGGCGTGTCGAACAGCTTCACGCCCGGCGCGACCTCCAGGCTGCCGGCGCCGCCGACGACGAGATAGCGCTTCACGCCCGATTGCTTCACGGCCGCGAGCAGGACCTGCGGGTCGCTGGCGGTGAAATGCACGGCGCTGATCACCGCATCATGGCCGGCAATAAGCTTAGCGAGGGCGTCCTTGTCGAAGACATCGCCCTTGACGGCGGTGACGCCGGGCAGGCTTACGACCTTTTCGGGATTGCGGACGATGGCGGTGACGGCATGGCCGCGGGCGGAGAGTTCAGCCAGCAGGCGCGAACCGATGAATCCGCTGGCGCCGATCAATGCGACCTTCTTGGCGATTGTCATGACAGAGGTTCCTTGTTGTGGTATCCAACGGATACCTGCACTCCGATGGAACCTATCTGACCCTACCGCGCCGCCCCGTAAAGAAGGCACTTTCACGCGACATGGTCACCTCCGGGAAACCGCCATGCTGAAACGCCCCGACCCTTTCCAGGCGCTGTGCCCGACGCGGCGCGTGCTCGACCGCATCGGCGATACCTGGGCGGTGCTGATCCTGATCGCGCTCGACGACGGCACCTTGCGCTTCAACGAACTCAGGCGGCGGATCGAGAACATTTCCCAGAAGATGCTGTCGCAGACGCTGAAGAGCCTGGAGCGCGACGGGCTGGTGCGCCGCGAGGTCTTTCCGACGGTGCCGGTGACCGTCGAATATTCGCTGACCGAGCTCGGGCGGACACTGGCGCAGACGGTGAACCAGCTCACCCTCTGGGCCGAGGCGCATATCAGCGAGGTCGAGGCAGCACAGCAGCGCTATGACCGGGGCGAGACCTCTGCCTAATCCTGACTCCGGAACGCTGGCGTTTCCCCTGATTTCGTGTATATGCCCGGGCAACCGGCTTAACCTGCCGGCCGCGCGACCCCTCCTTGATGAGGTGCTCGCGGGCTTCGGACCTTGCTGGACGACATCCCGGCCTGGCCCGCCAGATCAACCCGAACACGAGGATCTCCCGATGTCGATCACTGCCGAGCGCAAGACCGCGCTGCTCCAGGAATACGCCACCAAGCCGAACGACACCGGCTCGCCGGAAGTTCAGGTCGCGATCCTGACCGAGCGCATCACCAACCTGACCGGCCACTTCAAGTCGCATGCGAAGGACAACCATTCGCGTCGCGGCCTGCTCAAGCTGGTCTCCCAGCGCCGTTCCCTGCTCGACTACCTCAAGGGCAAGGACCAAGCTCGCTACAAGACGCTGATCGAACGGCTCGGCATCCGCCGCTGATCGAAAGCTGACGGTTTCCGCCCGGTGCGACCTGCTCCGGGCGGCTCCTTTTCGGGCAAGGGCGCCATGGGGTGCCTGCCTGACTCTCGCGGCAGCCGCATGGGGCGGCCTTCCCGCGTGACCCGCCGGACGCCCAAGACGTCCATGGCAGGATCGCCGAGCGCTCGGGCGCATTCCCTCTCACACCCGAGCGTTCCGCCGTCTTGCCCATGGGCCTGAAGGCACCGGACGGGTCGAACCCGACCGAAAGACGAAACACATGTTCGATATCCAAACCGAAGAACTGATCTGGGGCGGCCGCAAGCTCGTCCTCGAGACCGGCAAGGTCGCCCGCCAGGCCGACGGCGCCGTGATGGCCACCTATGGCGAGACCGTCGTGCTCGCGACCGTCGTCTCCGCGAAGGAACCGAAGCCGGGCTTCGACTTCTTCCCGCTGACCGTGAACTACCAGGAAAAGACCTTCGCGGCCGGCCGCATCCCCGGCGGCTATTTCAAGCGCGAAGGCCGCCCGAGCGAGAAGGAGACGCTGGTCTCCCGCCTGATCGACCGTCCGATCCGCCCGCTCTTCGTCGAAGGCTACAAGAACGACACCCAGGTCGTCGTCACCGTTCTCCAGCATGACCTCGAGAACGATCCGGACATCCTGGCGATGGTCGCGACCTCGGCTGCGCTCACCCTCTCCGGCGTGCCCTTCATGGGCCCGATCGGCGGCGCCCGCGTCGGCTATATCGACGGTGCCTACAAGCTGAATCCGACCATCGAAGAGATGAAGGAATCGGCTCTCGATCTCGTCGTCGCCGGCACCCAGGACGCCGTGATGATGGTCGAGTCCGAGGCCAAGGAGCTGACCGAAGAGGTCATGCTCGGCGCCGTGATGTTCGGCCACAAGCATTTCCAGCCGGTGATCGAGGCGATCATCCGCCTGGCCGAGAAGGCTGCCAAGGAGCCGCGCGACTTCAACCCGCCGGATGATTCCGCCGTCCTCGACGCGATCATGAAGGTTGGCGAGGCGGAACTCCGCGCCGCCTACAAGATCACCGCCAAGGCCGAGCGCTACAAGGCCGTCGACGCCGTCAAGGCCAAGGTCGTTGCCGCGCTGGTCTCGGATGCGCCGGACGGCGTCGCCACCTTCCCGAAGGACAAGGTCGGCGCGCAGTTCAAGGAAGCCCAGGCCAAGATCGTGCGCTGGAACATCCTCGACGACGGCATCCGCATCGACGGACGCGACGGCAAGACCGTCCGCCCGATCGTGGCCGAGGCCGGCGTCCTGCCGCGCACCCATGGCTCGGCCCTGTTCACCCGCGGCGAGACGCAGGCGCTGGTCGTGACCACGCTCGGCACCGGTGAGGACGAGCAGTTCATCGACTCGCTGGAAGGCACCTACAAGGAAACCTTCCTGCTGCATTACAATTTCCCGCCCTACTCCGTCGGCGAGACCGGCCGCATGGGTTCGCCCGGCCGCCGCGAAATCGGCCATGGCAAGCTCGCCTGGCGCGCCATCCACCCGATGCTGCCGGCCAAGGGCGAGTTCCCCTACACCCTGCGCGTCGTCTCGGAGATCACCGAGTCGAACGGCTCCTCCTCGATGGCCACCGTCTGCGGCACCTCGCTGGCGCTGATGGATGCCGGCGTGCCGCTGCGCGCTCCGGTCGCGGGCATCGCGATGGGCCTCATCCTGGAAGGCAAGCGCTTCGCCGTGCTCTCCGACATCCTCGGTGACGAGGATCATCTCGGCGACATGGACTTCAAGGTGGCCGGTACTGCTTCGGGCATCACCTCGCTCCAGATGGACATCAAGATCGCCGGCATCACCGAGGAGATCATGAAGGTCGCCCTCGAGCAGGCCCAGGGCGGTCGCGAGCACATCCTCGGCGAGATGTCGAAGGCCCTCTCGGCCTCGCGCAGCCAGCTCGGCGAGTTCGCGCCGCGCATCGAGACGATGAAGATCCCGGTCGACAAGATCCGCGAAGTCATCGGCTCCGGCGGCAAGGTCATCCGCGAAATCGTCGAGAAGACCGGCGCCAAGGTGAACATCGAGGACGACGGCACCATCAAGATCGCCTCGGCCGACGGCAAGTCGATCGAAGCCGCGATCAAGTGGATCAAGTCGATCGTCTCGGAGGCCGAAGTCGGCGTGATCTATGACGGCACCGTCGTCAAGATCATGGAGTTCGGCGCCTTCGTGAACTTCTTCGGCGCCAAGGACGGCCTCGTCCACATCTCCGAGCTCGCTCCCAAGCGCGTCCAGAAGGTCTCGGACGTCGTCAAGGAAGGCGAGAAGGTCAAGGTCAAGTTCCTCGGCCAGGACGAGCGCGGCAAGATCCGCCTCTCGATGAAGGTCGTCGACCAGCAGACCGGCGAGGACATCACGGAGAAGCTCAAGGCAGAGCGCGAGGCCGAGAAGGCCCGCGAGAAGCAGGGCGCGGCCGAGTAATCGGCCCATAAGCCAGCTTGAAAAACAGAACGCCCCGCATCGGAAGATGCGGGGCGTTCTGTTTTGATTCGCACAATTGGAACGCGCCACCCATCAGAGGTGCTGGAACAAGCGAATCGTCGGAGTCACTTACAGGCTCTCTTGTCAAGATGGAGAGCTATGCCTACATTCAGGCCGCCGGGAGTGCGTCACCTTGCACGTTGGGACTGCGGTCTCACCCGGCGTCCTCTTTTGAATTTTTAGGCAATCGAACAAGTCCGAATCCTGAGATCTGACCTGTTTTTGATGTGCGAAACGAAGCCTCTATCAGGCGGTACCAGCGGTCGTCACCTTTCTCAAATTTCCTCCACACTGCTCCCGCAACCATGTCTGCTAGTTGGATTCCAACGCTCAGGTTTGAAGGTTGTAAAAACACGCTCTCGACTAAGTTTTTGTATTTCGAGGTAAATTCGCTCGACGAGTATAGAAGCCTGTCGTGATGCTGCCGAAGGCGTTTATCGTCCGACGCCCCCTATGATCGCAAACAACGACGCCGTGCTCTTTTGCATGCGCTAACCTGCTGAAATCCTGCAAAAAATACTGAAAGCGTTCTGTTACCGGCTTATAAGTAGCATGGTACAGATCATCGGTATTCTCGATGCTCTTATACTCATAAGCAGCTGCGGCGTCGGCAACGCAAGCCAGGCAGGTAATGCCTTTCTCATTTGAAATGAGATTAAAAATCTCGATTCTGATTTGATCTCGCTCAGATTGCAGCAGCCCTCTCATCGGATTATGCGCGTCATCGTTTCCAGGTGCAAAATACCTCCATTTGAACTCCCCACGGATTCTTCGTCGAGCTTTCAACCCAAGAAGAGAATCACGCATTCTTTGCCACGCGCTCTCGTGGACAATAGCGCCTCCGATTACGAAATACTTTTGCTTAGAGAAGTCGGCTGTCGGCTTTGGCGGCGTCCCTGATTCATCGACAAATAGGATATGCATACAAAAGCCTCCCCACCCGTACGATAGGTCAAGCACAACAATAAACGATGCTCAATCCGCAGCTCTAAAAACACCTGCGCCAGCGTCGCAAATAGTCTAGACATATGCCGATCCATGGAGACCGGCATGTCCGACCACCGCATCGCCTCGCTCGACGACCTCGCTCGCGCCTATCCCAATCCGATCGCGCCGGCCTCGACCTTCAAGGAGATCGATCATGTCGATGCGAACTATGCGGCGCTGATCGCGGCCTCGCCGTTTTTCGTGCTGGCGACGGTCGGTCCGGAGGGGCTGGATTGTTCGCCGCGTGGGGATTTGCCGGGCTTCGTTACGGTCCGGGACGCGAAAACGCTCCTGATTCCCGACAGAAAAGGGAATAACCGTTTGGATTCCTTGAAGAATATCCTGTTCGACGATCGAATCGGAATGCTCTTCCTGGTGCCCGGCTGCGGCGAGACGCTGCGCGTCAACGGACGTGCGGCGATTTCCTGCGACCCCCAATTTGTGTTTGCAATTCGAGATGGCCGGGAAGCTGCCAGCGAGCGTCATGGTCGTCCATGTCGAGGCCGTCTACTTCCAGTGCTCCCGCGCGGTAGTGCGGGCGGAGCTCTGGAACCCGGAGCGGCAGGTCGACCGGCGCAACCTGCCCTCGCCCGGGACGATGTTGCGCGACATCACGGCGCGCAACGCAGAGGTCGCGACCTTCGACGGCAAGGCTTATGACGAGGCGCTGCCGGCTCGGGTCAAGGCGACGCTGTATTGAAGTAGGCCCCTTGTCATTCCGGGGCTTCGCCCTCGGGTCCGATCTTCGGTTGGCCCAAGGATAAACTCCGCGAAAAGCCGGAAGCCACGACTGGGTGAGACCGGACGTTCGGCGACGCGGGAAAAATTGTAATTCGGGCCTAGCCCAGTTGTGGGTTCCGGGTTCGGCCCAGAGAGCCGCCCCCGGAATGACAAAGGGTGCTGCGCTCAGAGCAGCCCTTCGTTGCCGGCCAGCGTCTTCAGGCTGACATCAGGGCGGGCGCCGACATGCGAGATGATCTCGGCCGCGGCCAGCGCACCGAGGCGCAGGCAGTCGCGGGTCTCGCGGTTCGAGGTCAGGCCGTAGAGGAAGCCGGCGGCAAAGAGATCGCCGGCGCCGGTCGCATCGACCACGCGCTCGACCGGGAAGACCGGCTCCTCGACGATGCCCTCCGGCGTCACCGCCAGCGCGCCCTTCTCGGAGCGGGTGACGACGGCGAGGATGTTCTCCGAACGCAGCCAGGACAGGGCCGTATCGAAATCCGAGGTCTCGTAGAGGCTCTTGAGCTCGTGCTCGTTGGCGAAGACGAGATCGACCATGCGGTTGCGGATCAGGCCGATGAACTCGTCGCGGTAGCGATCGACGCAGAAGGAATCCGACAGGGTGATGGCGACGCGGCCGTCGGCCTTGTGAGCGATCTCGGAAGCCTTGCGGAAGGCTTCCTTGGCCGCCGGCGGATCCCAGAGATAGCCTTCGAGATAGACGATATCGGCGGCTTCGACGGCCTTGGCGTCGACATCGGCGACCGAGAGGCCCTGGCAGGCTCCGAGATAGGTGTTCATCGTACGCTCGCCATCGGGCGTGACGATGATGAAGGAACGCGCGGTCGCCGGCCCTTCCGTCGCATCGGCCGTGCCGAAGGCGACGCCGAGCGAGGTCAGGTCATGGCGATAGAGCTTGCCGAGCTCGTCGCCCTTGACCTTGCCGATGAAGGCGCCCTTGCCGCCGAAGGAGGCGAGGCCAGCAATGGTGTTGGCGGCCGAGCCGCCGGAGATGATCCGGGCCGGGCCCATCGCGGCATAGAGCGACTCGGCGCGGGCCTGGTCGATCAGCATCATCGCGCCCTTGGTCAGCTTCTGGGCGATGAGGAAATCCTCCTCGGCCGAAGCCAGCACGTCGACGATGGCATTGCCGAGGGCGAGGACATCCGTACGGGTCTGGGTCATGGCTCTTGCTTGCTCTGTCCGGATGACGCGGCCCATCGGCCGATAGGGAAGGTGCTGGCCCTGTCGCATCCGCCTGTCGTGCGGTCAAGCATGGCGGTTCAGGCGGGATCGCGCCGGGCGGTGGCTTCGTCGAGAATGGCGGCCAGACGGTGGAGATCCTCACCCTCCAGCAGGCCGATCTCGCGCGACAATCGATTGGCAAGGAGCGTCGCTTCCGGGTCGAGGCCGGCGGTGTCGATAGTCACGCGCGGATGCGAGAGATCGGCGAGGCGGACGAGCTCGTCGGCTTCATCCCAGATCACGCCCAGGAGATGGATCGCGCCCTGGATCAGGGTGAAGGTCGGACGTCCGCGCTTGCCGTGCTCCAGCGCCGAGAGATAGGCCGGCGAGACGCCGAGGCCCTCCGCCATCTGCGCGAGGCTCATGCCGCGCGCCTCCCGCAAAGCCCGGACGCGCTGGCCGAAGGGCGTCACGGCCCATGCTCCCGCAGGCGGCGCAGGCGGACATAGAGCGCGCCGGACCCACCATGGCGCTGCTCGGCCTCCTCGAAGCCGAGGACCAGCGTGCGCAGGTCTGGCAGGCGCAGCCAATGCGGCACCATCCGGCGCAGCACGCCCCGCTCGTCGCCGAACAGAGCCGGCGCCAAAGCACCCTTGCCGGTCACGACCAGGGCGATGCGGCAGCCGCGGCGCTGCTCGCGGCGCAGGAAGGCATGAAGCGCCAGATGCGCCTCGTCCTGCCGCATGCCATGCAGATCGATGGAGGCGTCGACGCTCTGCTGGCCCCGGCGCAATTGCGTGCGTAAACGCCGCTCGATCGGCGCCAGCGGGGGGGCCGATGGTGGCGTCGTTTTGACTGTCGCAGCCATTACGACGGCACGCATCGCGGTTTCGGGCGGCGGCGGAGCAGCCTGCTCGGGAACCGGCTCCGGCTCGATCGGCGCCCGGCCGGGCAAGGGCTTCACCGAGCGTGCGACCTGGCGCCAGAGCGCGATATCGGCTTCCGTCAGCGTCTTTCCGCGGCGAGACCGCATCTCAGCGCGGCCACAGGACGGTGAAGGCGACGGGATGTCGGATCAGGCCGGCACGATGGCCCGCCGCAGCGCCCGAGCCGACGAAGAGGTCCATGCGGGCCGGTCCGAGGATGGCGGAGCCGGTGTCCTGTGCGATCATCAGGCGCGCCAGATGCTCGCCCCCGCCGGTGCCGTCGGGGATCGTGGTATCGACCCAGACCGGCACGCCATAAGGCCAGGCTGTGCGATCGACCGCGATGCTCCGCATCGGCGTCAGCGCCAGGCCGGCGCCCCCGATCGGCCCGGTTTCGGCTGGCAGGTCGTCACGCCGGGCGAAGAAGACGAAGGACTTGTTCAAGCGGATCAGGTCGCGGGCGAAGCCGGCATCGGCCTTCAACCGGGCAATCAGCCGGTCCATGGTCATCTGCTCGGGCGGGATGTTCTCGCGCTGGCTGAGCACGCGGCCAAGGGAGGTGTAGGGATGGCCGTTGCGGCCGGAATAGGTCAACCGCGCCACCGATCCATCAGGCAGGCGGACACGGCCGGAACCCTGCACCTGCAGCACGAAGCGGTCGACGGGATCGCGCAGCCAAAGGATTTCAAGCCCCTGGCCATCGAGCGCGCCGGTCTCGATCGCCGTGCGGTCCGGGAAGGGCTCGAAACCCTCAGCAGTGCGGCGTGCGGCCGAGAGCGTCTTGTCGAGGCCCGGCCAGTCGTCCTCGGAGAAGCGTGTGACGAGGTCCTTCGGCCGGTCGTAGAGCGGCGTCGGGAAAGCGTCGGAACTGGTCAGCGAGCCCTCGAACTCGGGCTCGAAATAGCCGGTTGTGAAGCCGGTTTCGCCGCCTTCGGGACGAATGCGCCAGAAGGCGAAGTTCTGTTCGAAGAAGGAGCGTGCCTGCTCCCGGTGGATCGATCCTGAAGCAGCGAGTGCTTTGGCCTTGTCGCAGACAGCGGTGAGCCGCTCGGGCAGCGGCACGCCCTGGCGCAAGGGCGGATCGCTCATGCAGCCCTGCGCGAAGATGGCGAAGGCCTTGGCGTGGTCATCCTGCGCCCAGCCGGGAAGCTCGGCTGGCGACAGCGCCTCGGCGCGGGCTCCTTGGGGCAGCGGGGGCGGCGAAGCCATGGCGGTCACGGATGCGAGGCCCAGAGCTGCGGAGAACGCCAGTGCGACACTGGCGCTGCCACGCTTCACGCAGCGGATTCGGTGGCGACGAGCAGCCAGTTGGGATCGCGGCTGCCGAGCTGACGCGAGAAGGTCCAGATGTCGTTGACCTCGGAGACCTGCTCGGCACTGCCGTCGACGACCGTGCCCTGAGCGTCACGCGTGACGCTGATGAGCTGCGAGACGAAGCCGATCGTGACCTGCGCAGTCTTGCCCTTGACGTCGACGGCGGCGAGATCGGCCTTGTCGATCGAAACGAAGTTCGATTCCGCCTTCTCGCCGCGCTTCTCGCGCTCGGTGATCGCCTGCTCGAAGCCGTCATAGACCTCCTTGGCGAGGAGACCCTTCAGCATCTTGCGGTCACCGCGGGCGAAGGCGGTGACGATCGCCTCATAGGCAGCCTTGGCGCCACCGATGAATTCATGCGGATCGAAGCCCGGTTCCTGGCGGATCACCGCCTCGATGCCGGCGCTGACGGGGGAATCCGGTGCAGCCAGATCCTTCCAGCGCTCGGCCGCGGGCGCCTCGGGCGCGCTCGCGTCGTTGGCGGCGCCCGGCAAGCGGATGACATTGTCGCGCGCTTCGGGCGCCTGCCCCTGGTCAGGCCGCATCGGCGGGGTCTCGCGACGGGCGAAGGGGTCCTTGGGCTGCTCGTGGCCGGTCTTCTGGCCGAGCACGGAACGCAGCTTCCAGGCCACGAAGACGGCAAGGACCAGGAAGACCAGAGTCTGCATGTCGAAGGAATTTTGCATCGAAAGCTGACCCGCGGCTCCCCGTTGTTGTCCGGCCCTGCCGCATCACGTGCCGGACCTTCACCGTCATATGGTGAGACTGGCTCGTAACATCCACCCCCCGGCTTGTGAAGGCGACTTCTTGTGCCGGCACGGCGTCCATGATAGCCGACGCGCGCGCCGCTCCATAGCATGGAGCGCAGTCCCGAGTGCCGGCGAGGCGCGGGATTTCCCGAGACAGCCTGCCAGAACGAGATGGGACCAATGGCCAACGAACTTCCCAACGGCAATGGTGCCGCCGCCGATCAGGCTCCGAGCTTGAACGCACTGATCCAGTACACCAAGGACTTCTCCTTCGAGAACCCGAAGGCGCCGCGCGCGCTCGCTCAGCAGGAGGCCCAGCAGGGCCCGCAGATGTCGCTGCAGGTCAATGTCGGCTCGACCGCGCTGGGCGACGACGATTACGAGACCGTTCTGCGCCTCGAGGGCAAGGCCGAGATCAAGGGCGAGACGCTCTTCGCCTTCGACCTGAGCTATGCCGGCGTGTTCCGCCTGCAGAACATCCCGCAGGAGCACATCCACCCCGTGCTGGTGATCGACTGCGCCCGCCTGCTCTTCCCCTTCGCCCGGCAGATCATCGCCGAGGCCGTGCAGAACGGTGGCTTCCCGCCCTTCTATGTGCCGCCGATCGATTTTGCGGCCCTGTTCCAGCAGCGCATGCAGGAGCTCCAGGGCGAGCAGGGCGCCGCGACGAACTGATCGGCCGCTGCATTGGCAGTTTACGACGAAAGGGCCCCTTGGGGGCCCTTTTTCATTTGTTGCGGATGATTGTTGTCCTTGCGGAGCCAGCTACCCCTCTCCATGTGATCAACGCATCGGCGGACGCCCCGGCAGGGACGCCCGCCTTTTCCGTATCCGATGGAGACCTGATGGACGCCCTTCTGACGCTTGCCGCCGACCCCGCCGTATGGGCCGCGCTCGGGGCACTGATCGCCATGGAGGTCGTGCTCGGCATCGACAACCTGATCTTCATCTCGATCCTGACCAACAAGCTGCCCGAGCATCAGCGCTCGAAGGGCCGCAGGATCGGCATCGGCCTGGCGCTGGTGATGCGGCTCGCCCTGCTCGGTACCGTGGCCTTCATCGTCAAGCTCACCGCGCCGATCTTCACGATCTTCGGCCAGGCCTTCTCCTGGCGTGATCTCATCCTGATCGCGGGTGGTCTCTTCCTGGTCTGGAAGGCGACAAAGGAAATCCATCACAAGGTCGATCCCGATCCGGAATCGGTGCTCGCCGAAGGCGGCACGCGCGCCGTGACGCTGGGCTTCGGTGCGGCGATCTTCCAGATTCTGCTGCTCGACCTGGTGTTCTCGATCGACTCGATCATCACCGCCGTCGGCATGACCGAGCATGTGCCGGTCATGGTCATCGCCGTCATCGTCGCCGTGTTGACGATGCTGCTCGCCGCCGACCCGCTGGCGCGCTTCATCGACAAGAACCCGACGATCGTGATGCTGGCGCTCGGCTTCCTGCTGATGATCGGCGGCACGCTGATCGCCGAGGGCTTCGGCGTGCATGTGCCGAAGGGCTATATCTACGCGGCGATGGCGTTCTCGGCCCTGATTGAGGCGCTCAACATGATGTCGCGCCGCCGGGCGCGATAAGCCCCCGGCGACGGGCGACGCGGATTTATTGGGCCGCGTCGTCCGTAATGCCGAGATAGCCTTTCCAGAGCGGCGCCTTGAGCGAGCTGAGAATGAAGGTCTCGTGCGCCTTAAGCGCCTCTTCGCTGAGGCGCGGCGCCAGTTGACGTTGCCGCTGTGGCTTCTCGACCGCGGCCATGGCAATGCCGGGACGACCGGCTGCCGCATCGACGCCGAGGCCGAGCGAGGCCTGCTTGCCGCCAATGAGCTCGATATAGACCTCTGCCAGAATCTCCGAGTCGAGCAATGCGCCGTGCTTGGTGCGGCGGCCATTGTCGATGCCGTAGCGCGAGCAGAGCGCGTCGAGGCTGTTCGAGGCGCCGGGATGCTTGCGGCGCGCCATCGACAGGGTGTCGACCACGAAGCCCTGCTCGATCGGCGGCAGGCCGAGACGCTTGAACTCCATGTTGATGAAGCCGACGTCGAAGGCTGCGTTATGAATCACCAGCTTGGCGCCGGCGATGAACTCGGCGAATTCCTGCGCGATTGCGGCGAAGAGCGGCTTGTCCGAGAGAAACTCTTCCGAGAGGCCGTGGACGTTATAGGCCTCAATCGGCATCGAGCGTTCGGGATTGATGTAGACGTGGAAGGTGCGGCCGCTCGGGCAGTGATTGACCAGCTCGACGCAGCCGATCTCGACGATACGGTCGCCATTATTGGCTTCGACGCCGGTGGTTTCGGTATCGAGAACGATCTCGCGCATCGCTTCAGGACCTCGCTTGCACGCTGCGCCCGGGACGGCCGGCGAGCGCCATCAGGATAGAGCCGACCTGCCGTTCGGCGGCCACGAGGCCGCGCGAGGTGTCCACAAGGAAATGGGCACGGCGGCGCTTCTCCGCATCCGGCATCTGGCGCGACAGGATGGCGTCGAGCTTCTCAGCGGTCATGCCGGGGCGGGCGAGGACGCGCTCTCGCTGGACCTCGGCCGGTGCTGTCACCACCAGGACGGCATCGCAGCGCGACTCGCCACCTGTCTCCAGCAGGAGCGGCACATCGATGATAGCGAGCTCCGCCCCCTCCCGCCGGCAGCGAGCGAGGAAGGCCTCCTCCTCCTCGCGCACCAGCGGATGGATGATCTCTTCGAGCCGGCGCAAAGCCTCGGGCTTGCCGAGCACGGCGGCGCCCAGCTTCGCGCGATCGACAGCGCCGTCGATGACCGTGCCTGGAAAAGCTGCCTCGATCGGTGCCGCAGCCCGGCCGCGATGCAGGCCGTGCACGGCGGCATCGGCATCATGCAGGGGCACGCCGCGCTGCACGAAGAGCTGCGCGGTCGTCGACTTCCCCATTCCGATCGAGCCGGTGAGGCCGAGGACAAAGGTCATGATGGCTCCGGCGAATCAGGCCTTCAGGATATCGGCTTCGATCAAGGCGCGCAGGTTCGGCGTCACCCGCGGGGTCACGCCGAACCAGCGGGCGAAACCGGGCACAGCCTGGTGGAGCAGCATGCCGAGCCCGTCGACGAGAATGCCACCACACTGTTCAGCATCGGCCAGCAGCGCAGTCTTCAAGGGGACGTAGACGATGTCGTCGACGATCGTGCCCGGCCGCAAGGCGGCGAGATCGATCTCCAATGGCGGCTTGCCTTGCATGCCGAGTGCCGTGGTGTTCACGATGAGATCGGCCTCTCCGACGAGGCTGTCCCGCTTGGCCCAATCGCCCGCTTCCAGGGGGCGACCGAGTGCGGCGACCAGTTCGGCCGCCCGTTCCGGGCTGCGATTGGCGACGAGGATGCGTGCGACGCCCCTCGCCTTCAGGCCATAGCAGATGCCCCGCGCCGCGCCGCCCGCACCAAGGACCAAGGCCGTGCCGACCTTACCCTGCCAACCCGGAACGCTGGCATCGAGATGAGCGAGGAAACCCGGCACGTCGCTGTTATCGGCGATGATCCGGCCGTTCTCGCGCCATAGCGTGTTGACCGCGCCGACCGCTCGGCCGGCAGCACTGACCTCATCGACCAGTGCCATCACCGCTTCCTTGTGCGGCACGGTGACATTGCCGCCAGCGAACTCGCCATCGCGCAAGCGCGAGATGAAGGCGGGGAGATCGACTGGTGCGACATCGATCCGCTCATAGGAGCCGGCAAGCTGATGCTCGCGCAGCCATTCGCCATGGATCAGAGGCGAGCGCGAATGCGCGATGGGATGTCCGATGACGAAACAGCGAGGCGACATGAGAAAGTCCGTTAACCGGCCAGGCATTCGAGCTCGCGCAGCGAGGCGAGCACCGCCAGCAGCGGCAGGCCAAGAATGGTGAAATGATCGCCCTCGACCTTGTCGAAGAGCTGGGCGCCCGGCCCTTCCAGTTGATAGCCGCCAACGCTGGTCAGGGCGGCCGAACCTGCAACGGCAAGATAGCGCGTGATGAAATCCGCTTGGAACGAACGCATGGTCAGGCGCGCTGCCTCGAGCCCCTCGGCCAGTGGCGCGCCGTCCCGCGCGATGACGAAGGCGGAATGGAGCTCGTGCGTCCGCCCGGCGAGTGCCGCTATCTGGCGTTCTGCCGCCGCCTGGTCCGCGGGCTTGTGGAAGGCTGCGCCGCCACAGATCAGCGTCTGGTCGGCGGCGAGGACAAAACGGCCGGGCCGGTCGCACGAGACGGCCAACGCCTTGGCGCAGGCGAGTGCCGCCGCGATCTGATCCGCCGGCACATCGCGATCGACCAAAGGCTTTTCGACAGCGCGCTCGTCGATTTCCGGCTTCACCACCTCGACCGGGATGCCGGCAGCCGTGAGCATGTCACGCCGGGTGGCACTGCCAGAGGCGAGGATCAGTGGCTCGGGAGAGAGCCAGAGGCCGGATGAGGTGCTCATGTCGCGATGAACTTCATGCGGTGGTCGCGCAGCAGATCGACGATCGAAGCCGCGGTTTCTTCAATCGAGCGGCGTGTCACGTCGATCACCGGCCAGCCCTTGCGGGCGCAGAGGCGACGCGACTGCGTTACCTCGTCGGCAACGGCGGTCGGATCGACATAAGATGTGTCGTCGTCGGCGCGCAGCGACAAGAGGCGGTTCTGACGGATCTGGACGATGCGGTCGGCGCTGGCGATGAGGCCGACGATCAAGGGCTTCTTCGCGCTTTCCAGTTCCGGCGGCAGCGGGATGTTCGGCACCAGCGGAATGTTCGCGGTCTTGATACCGCGATTGGCGAGATAGATGCTCGTCGGCGTCTTCGAGGTCCGGCTGATGCCGACCAGGATGACATCGGCATTGTCAAGATCGCCACCCATCTGCCCGTCGTCATGCAGCAGCGTGTAGTTCATCGCGTCGATGCGGCGGAAATATTCGGTGTTGAGCACATGCTGCGCACCCGGCTTCGTCGTCTGGGCCTGGCCAAGATAGGACTGGAACAGCGAGAGCACAGGCTGCAGCACCGACAGGCAGGGGCAGCCGAGCTCGCGACAGAAATTCTCCAGCTTCTCCTGCCATTCCGGCTCGACCAGCGTGTAGAGAACGACGCCGGGCGAGGCCTCGATCTCGGCGAGGACGCGGGCGAGCTGTGCCTCCGAGCGGACCAGCGGGTAGACATGCTCGATCGCCGAGACGCTTTCATATTGCGCGGCCGCAGCCCGGCTGACGGCGATCAGCGTCTCGCCGGTCGCATCCGAGACCAGATGCAGATGGAAATAATTGCGGACCACGGCATCCCCCGGCCTGAAGCGTTCCTATCCTCTAGCGCGGTTTGCGTTCGATCGGAATCGCCCCGACGTGAATTGACACGGGCGCGGCTTTTCCTTTCCGGCGAGGCCGGTTCGGCGAGCAGCCCGGCAGGGGTGCGCCGTTCCCGAGGGCTATGGGGAGGAATGTGGACAACTGAACAGAAAATGGAGGCTGGGCGTCGCCTCTGTATAACCCCTCCGAGCCATCAACAGCCGGCCGGCTGTGAATGGTAAAGAAAGTGTTTCACGTGAATCATTTTGGACGGCTGCGTGGGCGTCGCCGATTCCAACTCGTTAACAAAGCCTTAACCGGCAACTAGCAGCCGGGCTCCCCGCGACTCGCTGTCCCAGTGGCTGTGGAGCGGTTGTGGACAAAATTGTGGCGGGCTATCTCCCTGCCTCCAAGAGTCAAAACAAAAGATTCTCTCTAAGAATCTTATTCGAAAGATAGCGGGATGGATGGCCCGTCAGGCATGACGAGAACCGAGACCTCTGCTCTGATCCGCGTGCTTGGCGGTGAAACCCTGCCTACCCCTCCGATCTGGCTGATGCGCCAGGCTGGACGCTATCTGCCGGAATACCGCGAGCTCAGAGCCAAAGCGGGGAGCTTCCTCTCGCTCTGCTACAACCCCGAATGGGCTGCCGAAGTAACCCTTCAGCCGATCCGACGCTTCGGCTTCGATGCCGCTATCTTGTTCTCGGATATCCTGGTCGCGCCGCAGGCTCTCGGTCAGAAGCTCTGGTTTGCCGAGGGCGAGGGGCCGCGGCTTGAGCCCGTGGCGGATGCTACCCGCCTAGCAGAGATCGATCGCGAGGCAGACCAGGGCAGGCTCGATCCGATCCTGGAGACGGTTCGACGGGTTCGCGCTGCCCTGCCCTCCGGAACTGGCTTCATCGGCTTCTGCGGTGCGCCCTGGACCGTCGCGACCTATATGGTCGCCGGCCGCGGCACGCCGGACCAGGGACCGGCCAAGGACTTGTCCGGTCGCGATCCCGCGCTGTTCCAGGCGATCATCGATCGGTTGGTCACGTCGTCCATCGCCTATCTGAACGCGCAGATCTCCGCGGGCGTCGATGCCGTCCAGATCTTCGACAGCTGGGCTGGATCGCTCGGACCGGACGATTTCAAGCGCTGGTGCATCGTGCCGACGCGCCGGATTGTCGAAGGCGTGCGCGCGGTCCATCCGCAGGTACGTATCATAGGCTTTCCGCGCGGGGCCGGCCGACTGATCCCGGACTATATCGCAGGGACCGGCGTCGATGCCGTCGGACTGGAAACCGATATCGACCGGAGCTTTGCCCGCGACGCCATCCAGTCGAAGGTCCCGGTGCAGGGCCATCTCGACCCGCTGGTGCTGCGCGCCGGCGGTCCCGAGCTGGAACAGGAGGTCGATGCCATCCTGACAACTTTCGGAGATCGGCCGTTCATCTTCAATCTCGGCCACGGCATCCTGCCGGACACGCCGATCGCGCATGTCGAGCGCTTGTTGAGACGGGTTCGGGCTGAGGGCTAAGGCGATGTACGAGTGGATCAAGGCTTTCCATGTCATGGCTGTCATCTCCTGGATGGCCGGCATGCTCTATCTGCCGCGGCTGATGGTCTATCACGCGGAGGCTCAGACCGGCTCGATCCAGTCCGAGACGTTCAAGATCATGGAGCGCCGGCTGCTCAAGGGCATCATCAACCCGGCGATGGTCCTGACCTGGGTGCTCGGCCTCTACCTCGCCTGGTACGCATTCGCCTTCAAGGGCGGCTGGCTGCACGCCAAGCTGCTGCTCGTCTTCGTCCTGTCGGGCATCCACGGCATGCTGGTGAAACACGTGCGCAATTTCGCCGCGGACCGCAACGTGAAGTCGCCGCGCTATTTCCGTATCCTCAACGAGGTCCCGGCCGTGCTGATGGTCGGCATCGTCATTCTGGTCATCGTGAAGCCGTTCTGAGGCAGTGCGCGCTTTCCGCTTGAGCGCGGACCCGATTCCCGCTATCAGGACGCTACGCTTCTCCAGCGTCCTCCCTTGTTGTCGACTGTTCGTGAGCTGCCTGCCCCTGCAGCAGCTCATGTCGCGCAACCCAAAAGCGCAGGTCCGTTAAGGACCGATAAGTCGATCAATCCAGTACCGTCCTTAACCCTGCCTGTTCGCAGGGCGTTCACGATCCGGGTGCCCCATGCGGGAAATCAAGCTTCAAGAGCTCAAGAGCAAATCGCCGACCGAACTCCTGGCCTTCGCCGAGGAAGTCGAGGTCGAGAACGCCAGCACCATGCGCAAGCAGGAGCTGATGTTCGCCATCCTGAAGCAGCTCGCTGCGCGCGAGACCGAAATCCTGGGCGAGGGCGTCGTCGAGGTTCTTCAGGACGGCTTCGGCTTCCTGCGCTCCTCCGATTCAAATTATCTGCCGGGCCCGGACGACATCTATGTCTCGCCGTCGCAGATCCGGAAATTCGGCCTTCGCACGGGCGACACGGTCGAGGGTCCGATTCGCGGTCCGAAGGATGGCGAGCGCTATTTCGCTCTGCTCAAGGTCAACTCGATCAATTTCGAGGACCCGGAGAAGATCAAGCACAAGATCCATTTCGACAATCTGACGCCGCTCTACCCGGACGAGCGCCTGAAGCTTGAGGTGCAGGACCCGACGAAGAAGGATTTCTCGCCGCGGGTCATCGATATCGTCGCGCCGATCGGCAAGGGCCAGCGCGCGCTGATCGTGGCGCCGCCGCGCACCGGTAAGACGGTTCTGCTGCAGAATATCGCCCAGTCGATCACCAGCAATCATCCCGAGTGCTATCTGATCGTCCTGCTGATCGATGAGCGTCCCGAGGAAGTGACGGACATGCAGCGCTCGGTGAAGGGCGAGGTCGTGTCCTCGACCTTCGACGAGCCGGCCTCCCGCCACGTTCAGGTCGCCGAGATGGTGATCGAGAAGGCCAAGCGCCTGGTCGAGCATGGCCGCGATGTCGTGATCCTGCTGGACTCGATCACCCGCCTCGGCCGCGCCTACAACACGGTTGTGCCGTCCTCCGGCAAGGTCCTGACCGGCGGTGTCGACGCCAACGCGCTGCAGCGCCCCAAGCGCTTCTTCGGCGCCGCCCGCAATATCGAGGAAGGCGGCTCGCTGACCATCGTCGCGACCGCGCTGATCGATACCGGTTCGCGCATGGACGAAGTGATCTTCGAAGAGTTCAAGGGCACCGGCAACTCGGAAATCGTGCTCGACCGCAAGGTCGCCGACAAGCGCATCTTCCCGGCGATCGATATCCTCAAGTCGGGCACCCGTAAGGAGGAGCTCATCACGCCGCGCTCCGACCTGCAGAAGACCTATGTGCTGCGCCGCATCCTCAACCCGATGGGTCCGCAGGACGCGATCGAGTTCCTCATCGACAAGCTGCGTCAGACCAAGCAGAACTCGGAATTCTTCGACTCGATGAATACCTGAGATCGCGTTTACAATTCAGCATTTCGATTCGCCGCCGTACCGACCCTCGTAAAGGGCCCGTACGGCGGCGAAATTGTTTGGGGGCTCGCCCGCAGGGGGCGCTCCGCGACGGGCGATTTGAGTTCCGCCGCCCTGAGTCAACCGATTCGGAATCGTTACATTCTCGGGCGACCATCGGGTTACGTTCGAGTATGACCGCCCATGGCGATCGACGATGATGCCTTGAACGTCTCGCCGTGGATCCCGCGAGAGAAGGCCGCACCAACATGGCATTCGCTCGCAAGACTCCCTCATTGAGCCAGATGGAAGCCCGGAAGCCGCCCCGATGCGGGGTGAGTCATACCGTTCCGCCTTTAACCGGAGTCCGGTCGGGTAGTGCCGATCGAAGTGGTCTGACCGGTTGCTCGAAGGAGGCAAAATAGCGACATCGAAAGGCGGTGATCCGATGTGCTGAAGCGTGGCGCTGGTTTGGGGCGGGTCGAATGCGAGATGACGAAATCGCGGCCAGCGCATCTCCCGATTCGGATTCGAAATGATGAGCAGCTGCCGCTGCGCTGAGGCTGCAGTCCATCGGCCCGCGATCGCCAACATTTTCAGCTCACGAGCGTCCTGCTTCGCGGTAGTCTTCCGGTCTACCCGCTTAACCGATTGATATTCCATCCGATCCAAGAGTAGTGCTGGGCTACGGGATCGCGGTAGTGCTCAGTAGTGCCACGCCCGCGGGACTCCTACACAGTGCTTGGCGCGTTCTCCTGGCATCCGACGCGCGAGGCTACCTGTCCCAATGGACGGGTCGCAAGCTGACCCGGTCTTGATGTTCGCGAAGACGTTGTTCATGACGAGTTCGGCGGCCTGCCCAGGCTAGAACGAGACCTGACCCTGGCATGTGTTTCGGCCGGCTTCGCGCAGGCGACGCCTGAATGGTTCAAGGGACATGACTGTAGAAGCGCATCCCACAATCGTCGCGCTGTCTTCGGCGTCGGGCAAAGCCGGTGTCGCCGTGGTCCGAATTTCGGGGCCTCGCGTTCGATTCGTTCTCGAAACATTTGTCGGTATCTTGCCGGAGCCGCGTGTCGCGACCTTGCGCAGGCTGCGCGACAGGTCCGGCGAAACCATCGATAGCGCGCTCGTCCTGTTCTTTCCGGCGCCCGCAAGCTTTACCGGCGAGGATGTCGCCGAGCTCCATGTCCACGGTTCGCGCGCAGTCTTGGCGCGATTGCTGGGCGCTCTTGCGGCGCTGCCCGCCGTGCGCCTTGCCGAGGCGGGAGAATTCACACGCCGTGCCTTCGAAGCTGGCAAGCTCGATCTCGCCGCTGTCGAGGGTTTGGCCGACCTGATCGATTCGGAAACGGAATGGCAGCGTCTGCAGGCATTGCGCCAGATGGGCGGCGCCCTCGGCGAGTACGCCAAAAGCTGGCGAGGCGCCTTGATCGAAGCCGCGAGCTTGCTGGCGGCCGAGCTCGATTTCTCCGACGAAGGAGATGTCTCCGGACCGTTGCAGCAACAGGCTCTGGCCCTGGCCGACGAGGTCCTGAACTCATTGCGCCTGGCCCTCGGCAGCTTCGCCATGGGAGAACGGGTACGGGAGGGCTTCGTTGTCGTGCTGGCAGGGCCTCCCAATGCCGGCAAATCCAGCCTGCTCAACGCTCTGGCCCGCCGCGATGTGGCTATCGTCTCGCCGATCGCAGGCACAACGCGTGACTCCCTCGAGGTGAGGCTGGATCTGGCTGGACTTCCGGTCATCCTGATCGATACGGCGGGCCTGCGTGACAGCGCTGATCCAGTCGAGGCCGAAGGTGTCCGGCGCGCTAGGGCTCTGGTCGCGCGCGCGGACCTCGTGCTTGGTCTACGCGGTGTCGATTCGGAACCGTATCGAATCGAAAACGAGGCTCAGCTGCTCAAGATCGCGACGAAAGCCGATCTTTCGGGCTCAGTCCTCTCGGATGAGCTGGCAATTTCGGTACGAAGCGGCGAGGGATTGACTGCGCTGCTCGCCGAAATCGTCGAACGCCTTCAGCGGCTGGGTTCGGGCGAACCTGCGCTCTTGACCCGAGAACGCCATCGCATCGCCGTCTCCAATGCGATCGCGGCGCTGGAGCGGGCGGTGACGGCGCGCCATGGACAGGGCGAATTGCTTGCCGAGGATATGCGCCTGGCGGTGGTCGCACTCGAGCGGCTCGTCGGCCGCATCGACGTCGAGGATGTCCTCGACCGGCTGTTCGCAGGGTTCTGTATCGGAAAGTGAAGCTTCCATGGGCGGATCGGGCGGTTTTCGTTGACCCGTCTGCCGGGCTTCGCTAGCGAAACCGCATGTCAACTCATCGGCAGCAATATGACGTCATCGTCGTCGGGGGTGGCCATGCCGGGGCCGAAGCGGCCGCGGCCGCGGCGCGCTATGGCGCCCGCACGGCCCTGGTGACGCATAAGCCGGAAACGATCGGCGTCATGTCCTGCAACCCTGCCATCGGTGGTCTGGGCAAGGGCCACCTCGTCCGCGAGATCGACGCGCTCGACGGCATCATGGCGCGGGCGGCCGATCTTGGCGGCATCCAGTTCCGCATGCTCAACCGCCGGAAGGGTCCGGCCGTTCGGGGTCCCCGTGCGCAGGCCGACCGGAAGCTCTACCGGCAGGCCGTGCAAGACCTGTTGGCGGCGCAATCCAATCTCGACATCGTCGCTGGTGAGGTTTTCGACCTGGAGGTTGAAGCCGGCCGCGTTGCCGGCGTGGTTCTGGCGGATGGGCGTCGATTCGTTACCGGAACGGTCGTGCTGACGACCGGCACGTTCCTGCGCGGCCTGATCCATATTGGAGAGAAGCGGATTCCAGCCGGGCGCGTCGACGAGGCGCCTTCCCTTGGCCTTTCGGCGACCCTGGAGCGCCACGACTTTCCGCTCGGGCGCCTGAAGACAGGTACCCCGCCACGTCTCGATGGCCGCAGTATCGATTGGGCCGCACTCGAGATGCAGCCCGGCGACGAGCCGCCGGAGCCTTTCTCCGCGCTCACGACTGCGATTACCAATCCGCAGATTTCCTGCGGGATCACCCGGACCACACTGGCGAGCCATGATCTCATCCGGGCTAATCTGCATCGCGCGCCGATGTTCTCGGGCCAGATCGAAGGTCGCGGGCCGCGCTATTGCCCGTCGATCGAGGACAAGGTTGGGCGTTTCGGCGATCGTGACGGTCACCAGATCTTCCTGGAGCCAGAAGGACTCGACGACGATACGGTGTACCCGAATGGAATTTCGACCTCCCTGCCCGAAGATGTTCAGCTCGACCTGCTCAAGACCATTCCGGGTCTGGAACGGGCAGCGATGCTACGGCCGGGCTATGCGATCGAGTATGATTTCGTCGATCCGCGTGCCCTGAAGAACACTTTGGAGACGCGTGCGATCGCGGGGTTGTTCCTGGCCGGGCAGATCAATGGAACGACCGGCTATGAGGAGGCCGGAGCGCAAGGGCTGCTCGCCGGCTTGAACGCGGCGCGTATGGCCGGCGCGGCTGAAGCTATCGTGTTCGATAGGACGCAATCCTATATCGGTGTTCTCGTGGACGACCTCGTGACGCACGGCGTTACGGAACCGTATCGAATGTTCACTTCACGAGCGGAATTCCGCCTGTCCCTTCGCGTCGACAATGCCGATGAGCGGCTCACGCCGCTTGGCGGCCAGCTCGGCGTCGTCAGGTCGGCGCGTCAGGTGGCTTTCGAAACGCGCAACCAGGATATTTCCGCCCTGCGGGAGACGCTGCACGGTCTCTCGCTCACGCCGCAGCAGGCGCAAGCTGTCGGGCTCCAGCTCAATCATGACGGGCTGCGCCGTAGCGCCTATCAGATCCTGTCCTATCCGGACGTCACGTTCGAGCAACTGGCCGTGGTCTGGCCGGAGCTGAATGAATATGCTGCGCCTGTCGTGGCCCGGGTTACGGCGGACGCTGTCTATTCGGTTTATCTCGACCGGCAGGCGGCCGAGATTCAATCCTATCGCCGTGACCAGTCCCTAAAGGTTCCCGTCGATCTCGATCTCGACGCGATCTCTGGTCTGTCCAACGAACTGAAGCTCAAGCTGGCCGCCCAGCGTCCGGCCGATCTGGCCCAAGCCGGTCGGATCGAAGGCATGACGCCAGCGGCCCTGACTTTGCTGGCGGCTCATGCCCGGAAGAGCCGCGCGGCCGCATTATCCACAGGATCGACGTGACTGTTGATAAGAATGACCGTCAGCGCGCTTTGAGCTTGACGCCTGTTTCACGTGAAACAGAGGAGCGCCTCGCCCTTTTGGTCACGGAACTCGGGCGATGGCAGGCGGCGAAGAACCTCGTCTCCTCGGCCACGCTCGCCGATGTCTGGACGCGGCATATCGCGGATTCTCTCCAGATTTTCGGCCTCGGGGAAGGGCGCGAGCGCTGGCTCGATCTCGGTTCGGGCGGCGGCTTTCCAGGGCTGGTGATTGGCATCTGCCTGGCCGAGCAGGGCAAAGGCCAGATCGATCTGGTCGAGAGCAACGCGCGGAAATGCGCTTTCCTGCGTCATGCCGCCCGGGTGACCGGAGCTCCGGTGAAGGTTCATGCGGCTCGTATCGAAGATGTGATCGGCGATTTCACCGGCAAGGTCGATGTGGTGACGGCTCGCGCGCTGGCTCCCCTGCCCCGATTGCTCGATTGGTGCGAAGAGCTGTTGAGAACCGGTACGCTTGGGCTCTTTCCCAAGGGACAACATCTAGATGCGGAATTGACCGACTCGGCCAGATATTGGAAGATTCAGGCGACAACGGTTTCCTCCGTGACTGATGACGCCGCGCGAATCCTAATGGTGCGCTCGGCCGAGAGACGAGCCGATCCATGACTGAGCTCACATCCGTGACGACACCGCGCCGCCCGCGCGTGATCGCGCTCGCAAACCAGAAGGGCGGCGTCGGCAAGACGACGACGGCGATCAATCTCGGGACGGCGCTGGCTGCCATCGGCGAGAAGGTGTTGATCGTCGATCTCGATCCGCAGGGCAACGCTTCGACCGGGCTCGGCGTCGATCGACGCAGCCGCAAGTCCTCGACCTATGACGTGCTCTGCGGCGATGTCGGGTTGGGGCAGGCCCTCCAAGCCACTGCTGTCCCCGGCCTGTCACTGGCGCCCTCGACGCTCGATCTGCTCGGGGTCGAACTGGAGATTGCCTCGGCCAAGGATCGCGCGCACCGGCTGAAGAGCGCGATCGACGAGCTGGTCTATGACCAGCGTTGTCAGGATTTGACCTATATCCTGATCGACTGTCCGCCTTCCCTCAGCTTGATTACAATCAATGCGATGACCGCGGCGGATGCCGTTCTGGTGCCCCTGCAATGCGAGTTCTTCGCCCTCGAAGGTCTCAGTCAGCTTCTGAAGACCGTCGAGCAGGTGAAGGCCGGCCTCAATCCCCGCCTAATCATTCAGGGCGTGGTGCTGACGATGTTCGATCCGCGCAACAACCTGTCCGGCCAGGTGATGGCGGATGTGAAGAGCTTCCTCGGTGACAAGGTCTACGAGACCGTGATCCCCCGCAACGTCCGGATCTCCGAGGCGCCGTCCTATGGCAAGCCGGCGCTGCTCTACGATCTGCGCTGCTCGGGATCGCAGGCCTATCTGCGATTGGCTTCGGAAGTGATCAAGCGCGAGCGCGCGCTGCGCGCCGCGGCTTAAGAACAAGTTCAAGAGGTTGATGAGGATGGCAATGGCCGAAGAACAGGGGCGTTCCCGCCTTGGCCGCGGTCTCGCGGCACTGATCGGCGATGTCGGCGACGAGATCGGCGCGATCGAGCGCGCGCGCGGCCAACGCCGCGTTCCCGTCGAGTTCCTGCGTCCGAGCGCGCGCAATCCGCGCCGTAATTTCGTCGAGGAGGATCTCGAAGATCTGACGACCTCGATCCGTGAACGGGGTATCCTGCAGCCGATCATCGTTCGTTCCATTCCCGGAATGATGGACGCCTACGAGATCATCGCCGGTGAGCGTCGCTGGCGTGCGGCCCAGCGCGCCGAATTGCATGACGTTCCGGTCATTCTGGTCGAGGCAGATGATCGCGAGGCGCTCGAGATCGCCATCGTCGAGAACGTGCAGCGCACGGATCTCAATGCGATCGAGGAGGCCGCGGGTTATGAGCGGCTGATTGCAGAATTCGGCTATACGCAGAACGACCTGGCGCGTGTCATCGGCAAGAGCCGCAGCCATGTCGCCAATACGCTGCGCCTGTCGAAGCTGCCGGAACCGGTGCGGAAGCTGGTCAGCGAGGGCGCAGTTTCGGCCGGCCATGCGCGCGCGCTCCTGTCCGTTTCGGATCCGGAATTCATGGCGCAGAAGATCATCGACGAGGGTCTGAGCGTTCGCGATATCGAGCGGATCGTGCAGGACGAGGCGCGTGGCGAGATCAAGAGTGCCGCGCCGAGCAAGCCGAAAGCAGTGAAGGACCCGGACACGCGGGCTCTGGAAAAGGCGCTGGAAGAGGCGCTCGGCCTGTCCATCTCGATCGGACACAAGGCGAATGGTTCGGGTGAGGTCAAGATCGGCTACAAGACGCTCGAGCAGCTCGATGCGCTCTGCCACCGCCTGAAGTCCTGACCCTGGGCATTTCGAGTCACCTCAGACCTTGAAGCTGGGCCGTCGCGATTAATCGCTTCGGCCGGCGCGTCCAAGCCGGGCCAGAGTCCAGAGGGCGCGGGTCGCGATGGCCCGGCCCATATCGGCGTTCTGCCGCGTCGCCAGAACGGCATTGCCGAGCAGGGCGACAGCTTCGCTCAGTTTGGCGCTGGACCAGGCGTTCAGCGCCGCCTCCGTCGTCGCGATGCGCGGATAGGGCAGGCGCATCGTCGCAACGACGTCCCTGACGCCGCGGCCGGAATCCATGCTTTGGCGCGCTTTCAAGAGCGAGAGAGCTTGTCGCAGTACGGCGCCGAGCATCACGCCGGGGTCGAGGCCTTCGCTGCTGAGCTTGGCCTGGGCGAGATCGACGACCGGCAGCTTTCCCGCGAAGACGGCATCGACGAGCATGGCTTGCTCGCGCTGGGCCGTATCGCCGACGACAGCATCGACATGCTCGACCTGGACTGCCGGATCTGTGCCGACATAAAGCAGCAGCTTCTCGATCTCGCGGCGCGAGGTCTGTCGATCGCCGCCGAGCAGACCGGCGAGGTGATCACGCGTCACCCGGTCGATCGATTTGCCGGCGGCGCGGACCATTTCGTCGATGATCGCGCCGAGATCGCGCGCCGCGTCGCCATAACAGGGCACGGCCAGGGCCGTCTTCGCCTTCTCGCAGGCGGTGCGGATGGGATTACTGCGTTGGAGGTCGCCAGCCTCGATGATGACGAGCGCGTCCTGCGACGGCGTCGTCAGCAAGGGTTCCAGAGCGGCGAGCAACGGCTTCGAGGTCGGGGAGACCCGGATGGCCCGCCGGCCGCCGAAAAGGCCGATCGTGTTGGCCTCGTCGGCGAGCTTGAGCGGATCTGAGGCGATGGCGTCGCCGTCCATGCGGATGAGCTGGAACGCATCCTGGGGATCGTCGACGCTGGCCCGCGCAAGCCCGGCCGCCCGTTCCGAGACCAAGCCGGCATCGGGGCCGTAAATCAGGATCAGCCGCCAGGCGGGATCGAGTCGTGCAAGCGTCCGCTCGGCCTCGTGCGCCTTGATCGCAACCATGGCGCGTCAGGAGGTGATGTCGGCGGCGATCTGCCCCTTGACGATGGTGGCGAGGTTCTTCGCGGCGCTGACCTGCGCACCGCGCGCGGCTCGCACGGTGGCGAAGCGCTGCGAGGACCGCTCATAGGGAACGCGCACGGAGTTCGTGCCGGAGGCGAGGACCTTGTTTGTGCCGTTCTGGGTAAGCTTCCAGGTGATCGTCGCGACGAGAACGGCCGAATCGGCGCGAGCGCTGGCGTAGTCCACCGTGACGACCTCGACCGATTCGGACACGGCGGCCTCGAGCTTCGAGGTTCTCGCGGCATCCGGGTCGCCGCTGCCGTCGAGCTCATAGACAAGCTCGTTGCGGAAATAATGGCCGATGAGGCCTTTGATCTCCGGGACTTCGATACCGCGTAGCGCCGTCTTGACGCTGCTGCCGCCCACCGTGCTGATGGTGGCGTCGGAATAGAGCGGCTGGAAGCAGCCGCCGGCAAGCGCCGCGGCCGTCAGTACGGCGGCGAGCAGGCTGCGGCGGGAGAGAGCGGCTTCAGACGACGACATTCACGATTCTCCCGGGAACCACGATGATCTTGCGGATCGGGCGGCCTTCGAGGGCGCGTTGGACGGCCTCGTTGGCGCGTACGACCGCTTCCACTGCTATCGTATCCGCATCCGCTGCCACCGTCACTTCCGCCCGCTTCTTGCCGTTGATCTGGACGGGCAGCGTGATGCTGTCATCCTTCAGAAGCGTGGGATCAACTTCCGGCCAGGACGCCTCGCCGGCTAGGCCCTGCTGGCGCAGCGCATGCCAGCATTCCTCGGCCAGATGCGGCATCATCGGCGCTACAAGCTGGGTGACGATCGTGGCGGCCTCAAGGAGCGCGAAGGCGATGTCGGCATCGAGCTTGGGCTTCTCAGCCGCGCCGTCGAGCGCCTTACCGATGGCGTTGGTGAGCGTATAGATATGCGCGACGCAGCGGTTGAAGGCGAGGCGTTCGATATCGGCGCCGACAGCGTCGAGCGCGCGATGGCTCGCCTTGCGCAGGGTCAGGGCGGCTTCGCCGATCTGAGCGGGCTTCTCGGCCTTGCCCCCGGTGCGCTCGGCGATTTCCGCGACCAGGCGCCAGAGGCGCTGGACGAAGCGGGCTGCGCCCTGCACGCCCTCGTCGGTCCAGATCACGTCGCGATCCGGCGGCGAATCCGAGAGCATGAACCAGCGGGCGGTGTCGGCACCATAGGAGGCGATGATGTCGTCGGGGTCCACGACGTTCTTCTTGGACTTCGACATCTTTTCGATCGAGCCGATCTCGATCGGCGCGCCGGTGTCGACATCGAAGCCGCGCCGCTCAGTGCCGGAGACCTCGATGCGGACATTGCCCGGCTCGACCCAGTCGCCATTGGCGGCGCGATAGGTCTCGTGCACGACCATGCCTTGCGTGAACAGACCGGCAAAAGGCTCGTCCAGCCCGGCATGGCCGGTCTTCTTCATCGCGCGGGTGAAGAAGCGCGAATAGAGCAGGTGCAGAATCGCATGCTCGACGCCACCGATATACTGGTCGACCGGCAGGAAGCGGTCGACGGCCTTGCGGTCGGTCGGGCTCTCGGTCCGCCACGGATCGGTGAAGCGCGCGAAATACCAGGACGAATCGACGAAGGTGTCCATCGTGTCCGTCTCGCGACGGGCATCCTTACCGCATTGCGGGCAGGCGACATGCTTCCAGGTCGGATGATGATCGAGCGGGTTGCCCGGCTTCTCGAAGGAGACGTCGTCCGGCAGCTTCACCGGCAGATCGCCATCCGGAACCGGCACCGTTCCGCACGCGGAACAATGGATGACCGGGATCGGGCAGCCCCAGTAGCGCTGGCGCGAGATGCCCCAGTCGCGCAGGCGGAAATTGACCTTGCGCTGGCCGACCGGGCGGTTGCCGATGGTCTCGGTTTCGAGCCTGCGGGCGACCTCTTCCTTGGCTTCCGCGATGCTCAGACCGTCGAGGAAGCGGGAATTGATCATGCGTCCGTCGCCGTCATAGGCCGTGTCGGTGATGACGAAGCTCGCGGGGTCGGTGCCTTCAGGCGCGACGACCGGGGTATTGCCCAGGCCATATTTGTTGACGAAATCGAGGTCGCGCTGGTCATGCGCCGGGCAGCCGAAAATGGCGCCGGTACCGTATTCCATCAGGACGAAGTTCGCGACATAGACCGGCAACGTCCAGTTCGGATCGAGCGGATGGATAGCGCGCAGGCCGGTGTCGAAGCCGAGCTTCTCGGCCTTGTCGATCGCTTCCTGCGCGGTGCCGGTGCGCTTGCACTCCTCGATGAAGGCCTGCAGCGACGGGCTCTTCGCCGCAATCGACTTGGCGATCGGGTGATCGGGCGCGATGGCGACGAACTTGGCACCGAACAAGGTGTCGGGGCGGGTCGTGTAGACCTCAACCTCATCCTGCCCGGCCCCATTCGATTCGAGAGCGAAACGAACCAGCAGGCCTTCCGAGCGGCCGATCCAGTTCTTCTGCATCAGCCGGACCTTTTCGGGCCAGCGGGTCAGGCCGTCGAGCGCGTCGTTCAGCTCCTGGCCGTAATCGGTGATCTTGAAGAACCACTGGGTCAGTTCGCGTATCTCGACCAGGGCACCGGAGCGCCAGCCGCGGCCGTCGATAACCTGCTCGTTGGCCAGCACGGTCTCGTCGACCGGGTCCCAGTTGACCTTGGCGGTCTTGCGATCGACCAGCCCGGCTTTCAGGAAGTCCAGGAACATCTTCTGCTGGTGGCGATAATAGCCGGGGTCGCAGGTTGCGAGCTCACGGCTCCAGTCGAGCGACAGGCCCATCGACTTGAGCTGCTTGCGCATCGTCGCGATGTTCTCATAGGTCCATTCGCGCGGATGGACCTTCTTCTGCTTGGCCGCATTCTCGGCCGGCAGGCCGAAGGCGTCCCAGCCCATCGGGTGCAGCACCGAAAAGCCCTTGGCGCGCTTGTAGCGCGCGACCACGTCGCCCATCGCGTAGTTGCGGACATGGCCCATATGGATGCGCCCCGACGGATAGGGGAACATCTCGAGGACGTAATAGCTCGGCCGTGTGTCGTCGTTCCTCGTCTCGAAAAGCTTGCGCTCCTCCCAGACGGTGCGCCATTTCGGCTCGGACTCTTTCGGATTGTAGCGTTCGACGGCCATGTCAGCGGGCAATTCTCTGAGCGGACGAAATCTGGCGTTTGCCGGCTCCCGGAGGCAGGCCGGCGCAGGGGTTGGATGCAAAAACCGGATGTCGGAATCTTGCAACCTGCTCTAGGACACCATTGCGCGCACGCGGTCAACGGCGCGCAGGGCATGAGAGGTTGGCAGATGAGCGATACGGTTACGCGTTTGGCTGCGATTCGGACGGCGATTGGCCGCGCCGAGCGCGATTTCGGGCGCAGGCCGGGCTCAGTGGCGTTGGTCGCGGTGTCCAAGACCAAGCCGGCCGAGCAGATCGCGGAAGTGCTCGAAGCCGGACAGCGCATCTTTGGCGAGAACTATGTCCAGGAAGCCAAGGCGAAATGGCCGGCGCTGAAGGAACGTTTTCCCGATGCCGAGCTGCATATGATCGGCCCGCTGCAGTCGAACAAGGCGCGAGAGGCGGTCGAGCTCTTCGACGTCATCCAGTCGCTCGACCGCGAGAGCCTGGCCAAGGAGCTGGCGCGCGAGATCGCGCGGATGGGCAAGGCCCCGCGGCTGTTCGTGCAGGTCAATACCGGCGAGGAAGCGCAAAAGGGCGGCGTGCTGCCGGCCGAGACGGACGCCTTCATCGCCCGCTGTCGCGATGTTCACGGTCTCGCGATCGAGGGGCTGATGTGCATTCCGCCGGCCGATGAGCCGCCCTCGCCGCATTTCGGCCTGCTCGCCAAGATCGCCGCCCGCAACGGGCTCAAAGGCCTGTCGATGGGCATGAGCGCCGATTACGAGGCGGCGATCCAGCTTGGCGCGACCTATGTGCGCGTCGGCAGCGCGATCTTTGGGGCGCGGGGCTAGGCCTTCAGGGGCTCGCCGACATCGATGCGGTTGCCGTCGGGATCCTCGAAAACGAAGGCGCGCAGGCCGTAATCCTTGTCGCGCAGGCCCTTGACGATGCGCAGGCCACGCTCGCGGATCACGGCGTGTACCGCGTCGATATCCTCGACCATCATATGCGCGACGTTGAAATCCGCCGCCTTGTGGCCGGGCTGGAGCGTCAGGTGCAGTTCGGCCGAGTCGCGCTTCAGGATCATGAAGCCGACGGGATTGCCGTTCTCGAAGGTTTTCCGGAAGCCGAGCGCGCCGACATAGAAATTGCAGGCGCGGGCCATGTCGGTGACGGGCAGCATGGCGGCGATCCGCCCGAAGCGGAACGCGGAAACCGAATCAGTCATCGCAAATCTCTGGCTGGGATGGCGCCGCGTCGCGGGACGGTGCCCGGGAGCGCGACAGCTTGATCCGAAGATATGATCGAGACGGTGCCCGGCACCTCTCCTAGCTCACCTCACCACGATCCGGCAATGGCGGGCCAGACGCGGCAGCAGCTTGGCGAAGACATGGCCCTCCACGGCGACGCAGCCGGCTGTCGGCGTGAAGCCGGCGCGGGCGAGGTGCCAGAAGATCGCACTGCCGCGCCCGCGCTGCACGGGGCGGTCGTTCCAGCCGAGCTCGACGATCACGTCATAGAGATGGTCCTCACGCTGCAGCCGTTCCTCGGCTTCGCCCGGCGGGCGATCGATCAGGCGGTTGTAGCGTCGATCCTTCTGGTCGTCGCACCAGGCGTCGCGCGGCCCGATCCGCTTCAGGGGCAGCAAGGTGCGCGGGCGCGGCAGGCGATCGGCTCGGTAGAAGACGCTGCGCAAGGGCAGGTCGAAGCGCGGTGTGCGGCCGTCGCCCTCGCGTTTGACGGTGCCGATGCCGGAGCGCCCGAGTGCGCAAGGGAATACCGCGCCACCGGCGACGAGGAAGCCCTTGCGGCGGTCATGGACCGAGGCGAAGACGCGCAGGGCGGTGAGATTGCGCGGTCCGCCATGTGGCGCGGCCGGGTGATCGAAGCGGTTTCTCACGGGAATTCCAGGCGGCCTCACTTGCGATGACGACTCAGCAGGCTCATGTTGCCGCAATCCCTGCGTCCGAGCGAACCCCGCCCATGTCCGCCGTCCATCATATCCTGCTCGTCGATGACGACCAGACCCTGCGCGACACGCTGTCCGAGCAGCTCTCCCTTTACGAGGAGTTCCGTCTATCGACGGCCGACACCGCGACGGCGGCGATCAAGGCCGTTCAGGGCGACCGGGTCGACCTCGCCGTCATGGATGTCGGCTTGCCCGACATGGACGGGCGCGAGGCCGTCAAGGTGATGCGCAAGAACGGCTTCAAGAGCCCAGTGGTGATGCTGACGGCGCAAGGTTCGGATGCCGATACCGTGCTCGGGCTCGAGGCCGGGGCCAACGACTACGTGGTCAAGCCGTTCAAGTTCGCCGTGCTGCTGGCGCGCATCCGCGCGCACTTGAGGCAATACGAGGCGAGCGAGGACGCGATCTTTCAGGTCGGCCCTTATACGTTTCAC
Source organism: uncultured Allobosea sp. (assembly GCF_945957345.1). Taxonomy (GTDB): domain Bacteria; phylum Pseudomonadota; class Alphaproteobacteria; order Rhizobiales; family Beijerinckiaceae; genus Allobosea. Next base: position 32,568 of record NZ_CAMFKW010000022.1, read on the forward strand.
CCAGGTTCCAAGCTGCTCGTCAGCGAGAAGGGCTCGAAGACCAAGCTCACCGAGAAGGAGACCGCCATCCTGCGCTTCCTCTATCGCGCCGGCCGCAAGCCGATCGCGCGGGAGGTGCTTCTGCAGGAGGTCTGGGGCTATAACAGCCAGGTGACGACCCATACGCTCGAAACCCATATCTACCGGCTGCGCCAGAAGATCGAGCCCGACCCGGGCAATGCCCGCCTGCTGGTTACCGATGCCGGCGGTTACCGGCTGAATCCCTGACGGATGGCGCTCGACGAAGACATGGCCCTGCTGGCCCGGCAGCCGCTGCTGAGCCTGATGGATCGCGATGCGCTCAGATTGCTCGCCTTCGCGGCCGAAAGCCGCATCCTGCGCGCCGGCGACGTGCTGTTCCGGGCCGGCGAGCCTTCGGATGGCGCGGTGCTGGTGGTGTCCGGCGCGGTTGCGCTGACGGTACAGGATGACGGCAAGCCTGCGACCGAGATCATCGGACCCGGCGCGATGATCGGCGAGTTGGCCCTGTTCACCTCGGTTCCGCGCCAGGTCACCGCGATCGCGCGCGAGCCGACGCAGGTGATGCGCTTACCGCGCAGCGTGATGCGGCGCGTGCTCGGCGAATCACCCGATTCGGCCGAGGCGATTGCTGCCGCGATCGGTGCGCGGTTGCAGGGCTTCGTCGGCGAGCTCTCGGCGGTGCAGGACGCGCTGAACGCGATCGACCGGAAGTAGGGAGTCGTTCAGGACGAGGGCGGGTGCCTTGCGGCCCGAATCGCGGCGAAGCGCGGCCACAGGATGTTGATGCACAGGCCGGACATCACGACCCCTGCCGCAACGAATTTCCAGACCGGCAGGGGTTCGCCAAGCCAGATCGCCGCGGCGCCCATGCCGAAGACCGGGACGAGCAGCGCCGTTGGCGCCACGGTGGCGGCGGCATAGCGCGAGAGCAGCCAGCCCCAGACGGCATAGCCGAACATCACATTGCCTACAGCTTGCCAGATCGCGGCGGCCCAGGCGGCTGCGGGGGCCGTGGCGAGACCCGCGCGAATCGCCGGCCAGCCTTCGATCGCCCAGGACAGGGCGAGCAGCGGCGGAATGGCAAAGAGGCTGGTCCAGACGACATAGGCAAGCATGTCGACCTTGGGGGTGCTGCGCGACACGATATTGCCGGCTGCCCAGCAAAAGGCGGCACCAAGTACGAGGACGATGCCGAGCGGTGTGGTCGAGCCATCGCTGTGCCAGAGAATGACGCCGATGCCGATGCCGGCCAGCGCAAGCCCGGCGAACTGGAAGGGCTGCACGCGTTCATGCGTGATCGCGGCCGCCAGCAGTATGGTGAAGAAGGGCTGCGACTGCACCACGAGTGAGGCGAGGCCCGGCGCGATGTAGCCCTTGATGGCGAAGAAGAGCAGGCCGAACTGGCCGGCACCGATTAGCACGCCATAGGCAGCGAGCTTGCTCCAGGGCGCGTCCGGGCGTTTCAGGAAGAAGACCGCTGGCAGGAGCGCGAAGGTGAAGCGCAGCGCGGCAAAGAGCAGCGGCGGGAAATGCTCGACCCCGATATGGATGACGACGAAATTGGTGCCCCATACGATCATCACCGCCAGCGTGAGGAGAGCGTCGCGGAACGAGAGGGAGGTGGGGAGAGCGGGCTGCACGGGACTGGCTTCGCCTTAGGTTTCGCGAAGCCAATATCATGCGGGCCGGCCTGCCGGTTAGGGCGGCCCGGCATGGCTGAGGGGCCGGTGCGGCATGGAGCCCAGCTCGGCCTCCGTCAGAGTTCCAGCGTCACGGTGACAGGGACATGGTCGGAGGGGCGCTCCCAGCCGCGGGCCTCGCGCAGGAAGGTCAGGTCGCGCAAGGCCGGCTTCAACTCGTCTGAGAGCCAGATATGGTCGAGCCGGCGGCCTTTGTTCGAGGCCGCCCAGTCCTGCGCGCGGTAGCTCCACCAGGAATAGAGCTTTTCAGGCTCCGGCCGCAGTGTGCGGGCCGCGTCGGTCCAGCCGAGCTCGCTGCGCAGCTTCTCCAAGGTGGTCGTCTCGATCGGCGTGTGGCTGACGACGTCGAGAAGCTGCTTGTGGCTCCAGACATCATGTTCCAGCGGGGCGATGTTGAGATCGCCGAGCAGGATCGCCGGCCGGTCGGTGGGTTTCTTCGAGACGCCCCAGGCGCCGATCTCGTCGAGGAAGGCGAGCTTATGGGCGAATTTGTCGTTCTTCTCGGGGTCCGGCAGGTCGCCCCCGGCCGGGATATAAAAATTATGGATGGCGATGCCGGCGGCGGGGCCGGCCGCCTTGTCGAGCGTCACCGTCATGTGCCGGGCGTCGTTGCGGCCGCACATCGACATCGCCTCCTTCTCGCTGAAGGGCAATTTCGAGACGATGGCGACGCCGTTATAGCCCTTCTGCCCGATGAAGGCCTGGTGGACATAGCCGAGCTGGTGGAAGGCCTTGGCCGGGAACTGCTCGTCCGGCGTCTTGGTCTCCTGCAGGCAGAGCACGTCGGGGGCGTGGGTGGTCAGGAATTCCCCGACCATGCCGATGCGCAGGCGGACGGAATTGATATTCCAGCTGGTGACGGTGAGTTGCACGCGAGGATTCCGGCGGGGAGGAGGCCGGAAACTGGGTCGTCAGGCTACAAAAGGCAAGCCGTTTTCGGCTTGCCTGATGGCGTCATAGTTTGCGCTGGTAGTCGATCACGAAATTCTGCGGATCGGGCCGGCGGCGGGTATCGAGATTGTAGAGCGAGATCGCGGTCTCGTAACCCTGCGGATCGACCACGACCCATTGCCGGAGTTCGTTGGCGACGAGATCGAATTTCAGCGTGATCTTTGAGGTGCCGCCGAGCGTCGAGCGGTCCTCCAGCCGGACCGTGAGCAGGTCGCCGTCGACGCTGGCGCCCTTGAGCGTGCCCTCGCGCGCCAGGTCCATCTTGTCGCGGACGAGGAATTTCAGCGGCGTCTGGCCGATCGAATAAAGGTCCTGCGTCGCCAGGCGCTTGTCGCGGATGGCGACGGAGGTGCCGTCCGCGATCACTTCCGTGGTCGTCGGAGGCTCGTATTCGAAGCGCATCTTACCGGGGCGCTGGATATAGATGCGGCCCTCAAGGCGCCGTCCATTGGAGGCGTGCTGGATGAAGTTGCCCTGCAGGGTCTGGAAGCTGTTGAGATAGGCGTTCAGCCGCTCGACGGCCTCCTCCTGGGTCGCAGGAGGGGCTTGCTTGCCCCTGGCGGGCGCAGCTGCCGGCTTCGCCGCCTCGGTCGCCGGTACGGCAGCAGCGGGAGCGTTCGTCGCCACTGGCTGGACGGGAGTGGCTTCCGTTGCGGCGCTGCGGGTTTCGCCGAGCCCCGCCGGCCGCGGCGGCGGCAGGACAAGCCGCGGCGCGGGCTTGGTGGCTGCAGGCTTCGGCGGCTGAAGCTGGAGCGGCTGGGCAGCGAGCGGACCGGCCGCGATCATGCAGCCAGCAAGCGCCGTCGCCAGAACCGAAGCCCGCACGGCCGGGGTCAATTTGTCGAGCAAGGCTGCTCCATTCCTTATGCCGCGGCCGTTCCTGCCGGGCCTAGAGATCGCTGACGCGAGGGATCGGGCCATTCGCGATCCGGTCTTTCCGCTTCAACGCCTGTTCTGCCGCGGAGGTTGCAGCAGCGTCATGGCAATTTGAGGACTGCCGCCCTCGCCCGCAAGGGCGCGCTGTTGTCGCAAGCCTCATTCGTCGTGCTGATTCTGGCTCTCCACCAGGATCTCTCTTTTCCCTGCGTGGTTAGCTGGCCCGACGATGCCCTCGTTCTCCATGCGCTCCATGATGGATGCGGCGCGGTTGTAGCCGATCTGGAGGCGGCGCTGGATATAGGAGGTCGAGGCCTTCTTGTCGCGCAGAACGACCGCAACCGCCTGCTCGTAGGGGTCGTCCGAGTCGGTCTGGCCCATGCCGGTCTTGTCGAAGACGGCGCCGTCCTCGTCCTCCGCGCCCTCGTCCTCCTCGGAGGTGACGGCGTCGAGATATTGCGGCCGGCCCTGCGTCTTCAGGTGCGCCACGACCTTCTCGACCTCGGCGTCCGAGACGAAGGGGCCGTGGACGCGGGTGATGCGCCCGCCGCCGGCCATGTAGAGCATGTCGCCCTGGCCGAGCAGCTGCTCGGCGCCCATCTCGCCGAGGATCGTGCGCGAGTCGATCTTCGACGTCACCTGGAAGGAGATGCGGGTCGGGAAGTTCGCCTTGATCGTGCCGGTGATGACGTCGACCGAGGGCCTTTGGGTGGCCAGCACGACATGGATGCCGGCGGCGCGCGCCATCTGGGCGAGGCGCTGGATCGTGCCCTCGATCTCCTTGCCGGCGACCATCATCAGGTCGGCCATCTCGTCGACGATGACGACGATATAGGGCAGAGGCTCGAGGTCCATGACCTCCTCCTCGTAGATCGCCTCGCCGGAATGCTTGTCGAAGCCGGTCTGGACGGTGCGCGTGATCACCTCGCCGGCCGCCTTGGCCTCGCCGACCCTTGCATTGAAGCCGTCGATGTTGCGCACCGAGAGCTTCGACATCTTCTTGTAGCGCTCCTCCATCTCGCGCACCGCCCATTTGAGGGCGACGACCGCCTTCTTGGGATCGGTGACGACGGGGGTGAGCAGATGCGGGATGCCGTCATAGACGGAGAGCTCCAGCATCTTGGGATCGACCATGATCAGGCGGCACTCCTCCGGCTTCAGCCGGTAGAGGATCGACAGGATCATGGTGTTGATCGCGACCGACTTGCCCGATCCGGTGGTGCCGGCGACGAGCAGATGCGGCATGCGGGCGAGGTCGGCGATGACCGGCTCGCCGCCGATGGTCTTGCCGAGGCAGAGCGCGAGCTTGTGCTTGGTCGCCTCGAAATCCTGGCTGGCGAGGAGCTCGCGCAGGAAGACGGTCTCGCGGCGGGTGTTGGGCAGTTCGATACCGATCGCGTTCTTGCCCTGAACCACCGCAACACGCGCCGACACCGCGCTCATCGAACGCGCGATGTCGTCGGCGAGGGAGATGACGCGGGAGGATTTCGTGCCGGGAGCCGGCTCCAGCTCGTAGAGCGTCACGACAGGGCCGGGGCGCACCTGCGAGATTTCGCCGCGAACGCCGAAATCCTCGAGCACGCCTTCGAGCAGCGTGGCGTTCTGCTCCAGCGCGTCGGTCGAGACGGCGTTGGCCGCGACCTTCTTCGGCTCGGCCAGATAGGTCAGCGGCGGCAGTTCGAACGTATCGCGGTCGAGCAGCGAGGGCTGAGCCTCGCGCTGCATACGCTTGCCGGGCTTCGGTGCGGCGCGCGGCATGGTCACGCGCGGGGCATTGAGATCGCGAACGTCCTGCGGTTCGTCATCGAGATCGAAGGGCGCATCGTAATCGTCGGAGGCTCGATTCGGCCCCGTAACGGAGCGGGCGCCTGGCAGCGGCCCCGGATCGAAATCGGGCAGGCTGTGACGGCCGGCCGGGGCCTCGCCGAATTGCGGCTCGCGGCGGACGCGGCTGCTGTCGCGCGTCGGAATGACGCCGGTATCGACCGCGGGCTCCGGCGGATGCGGCAGGCGGCGCAGGATCGCGGCGCGCAGGGCCATCGCACCATGGGCGAGCCAGCCGATCAGGATGACTGCGATGCCGGGCTCATCGTCGCGGCGCTCCTCGCCATCGGACCAGCTGTCCTCGGCCTCGTCGCTGTCGAGGGCCGGATCCTCGTCGGTGACGAAGCCGAAGCCGGCGGCGGCGGTGACTGCGAGAATGGCGATGCCGGCATAGAGGAAGCCGACGAGGCTGCCGACCGCGCTGCCGGCGATGCCCGCGATATTGCGCGTGCCGAACAGCAGGCCGTCGCCGATCACGCCGCCCATGCCGGTGGGCAGGGGCCAGCGCGGCGTTGCGGGGAGCGCGCTGGCGACGGCGGCTGTCGCGGCGACGCCGACGACCCAGAGGCCGAGCTTGAGGGCACCGCGGTCGAAGATGTGGAAGCGGACGAGCCTCAGCGCCCAGATCACCGGCGGGAAGAGCAGGGCGATGACGCCGAGACCGATCAGCTGCATCAGCAGGTCGGCGACCATGGCGCCGGGGCGGCCGAGCCAGTTACGGACGGCGCCGCTGGTGGCGTTGTTGAGGCTGGGATCATCGACCGACCAGCTGGCCAGCGCGATGGAAATCGCGACCATCAGCGCGACGAGGCCGAGGCCGCTGAGCTCCGAGGCGCGACGCGACAGGAACTCGCGCACCGGGTCTGGCAAGCGGTCCATGAGCGATTGGGAGCGGCGGATCGTGCGCATGCGGTTTCGGGTCTTGTCCAGACTGTCGGGCCGCACCATTCCGGCCATCCGCAGAAGGTTAGGAAGCCGAGGTTAAGACCCGCTTAACCTTGCCGGGCGGCGCTCCGTCATTCTCGGTTTCCAGCCCGAAGATAAGGAGCAAGGCGCATAAAAAAGACCCCGGCATCGCTGCCGGGGCCGAGGTATCCGCTGGGAGCGGCGGGAGGATCAGCTGTGATAGGCGCGCTCGCCGTGCTCGGCGATGTCGAGGCCTTCGCGCTCCTGATCGGTAGTGACGCGCAGGCCGACGATCACGTCGACGATCTTGTAGAGGATCGCCGAGCCGACGCCGCTGAACACGATCGTGAACAGCACTGCTTTGACTTGCGACATGACGGCGGGGCCGAACTCGTAGGCGCCGACCGCAAGCTCGCCGGGCTTGCTGGAATAGTCGGGGATGCCGGCGCCGCCGAGCGCGGTGTTGACGAGGATGCCGGTCGCGATCGCGCCGATGATGCCGCCGACGCAGTGGATGCCGAAGACATCGAGCGAATCATCGTAGCCGAGCGCGTTCTTCACGGTCGTGCAGAACACGAAGCAGACGACGCCGACGACGAGGCCAAGCACGATCGAGCCCATCGGCCCGGCGAAGCCGGCGGCCGGCGTGACGGCGACGAGGCCGGCGACCGCGCCCGAGACCATGCCGAGCATCGAGGGCTTGCCCTTGACCGCCCATTCCACGAAGAGCCAACCCAGCGCCGCCGCCGCGGTCGCGACGAAGGTGTTGATCATGGCGAGCGCGGCGGTGCCGTTGGCCTCGAGGTTGGAGCCGGCATTGAAGCCGAACCAGCCGACCCAGAGGAGGGCTGCGCCGATCAGCGTCATGGTCAGCGAGTGCGGCGCCATCAATTCCTTGCCGAAGCCGACGCGCTTGCCGATCAGGATACAGCCGACGAGGCCGGCGATGCCCGCGTTGATATGGACGACCGTGCCGCCGGCGAAATCGAGCGCGCCCCACTTGAAGAGCATGCCGGCATCGGCGTTTACGGCGTCGAGCGCGGATTGCGCGGCAGCCTTGCCGCCGGCACCGGCCTCGGCGAGCGCCTTGGCAGCGTTGCCGACTGCGTCAGGTCCGCCCCAGTACCAGACCATGTGGGCCATCGGGAAATAGATGAGCGTGACCCAGAGCACGGTGAAGAGCAGCAGGGCCGAGAACTTCATCCGCTCCGCGAAGGCCCCGACGATCAGCGCCGGCGTGATGCAGGCGAAGGTCATCTGGAAGCAGACATAGACGAATTCGGGGATGTAGACGCCGTTCGAAAAGGTGCCGGCGACGGTGGTGGCGTCGACGCCCTTCAGGAAGGCCTTGGAGAAGCCGCCAACGAAGTCGTTGAGGCCGCCGCCATTGGTGAAGGCGAGCGAGTAGCCATAGGCGACCCAGAGGATGCAGACGACGCTGACGATGGCGAAGACCTGGGTCAGCACGGAGAGCATGTTCTTGGAGCGGACGAGGCCGCCGTAGAACAGGGCGAGGCCGGGCACGGTCATGAGCAGGACGAGGATCGTCGAGCTCATCATGAAGGCGACGTCGCCCTTGTTGGGCACGGGCGGGGTGGCGGGAGCCTGGGCCAGCGCGACGCCGGCCGTGAGAGCCACCAGCGCGAGGCCCGTCACTCCGGCCCGCAGGGAAGTCCTGAAATTCATCGTCGAAAACTCCTGGAGGGTCGGGCTCAGAGGGCGTCGGCGTCGGTTTCGCCGGTGCGGATGCGCACGGCCTTCTCGATCGACGAGACGAAGATCTTGCCGTCGCCGATCTGGCCGGTGCGGGCGGCGGCTGTGATCGTCTCGATCACCCGGTCGACGAGCTCGTTGGAGACCGCGACCTCGATCTTGATCTTGGGCAGGAAGCTCACGGCATATTCGGCGCCGCGGTAGATTTCCGTATGACCCTTCTGACGGCCGTAGCCCTTCACCTCGGTCACGGTCAGGCCGTGGACGCCGACGGCGGTGAGCCCGTCGCGCACCTCCTCCAGCTTGAACGGCTTGATGATCGCCATCACGATTTTCATGTGCTGGGTTTCCCCGTCTGCGCCGCCCGGCCGTCAGCCTCGGCGATCTCGTTGCACCTCTCGCGCCTGCGGGACCGCAGTTGCGTCGCAACATGCAATTCAAGGGACGTGCCAACGCGCGCCGGGCGCGGCAAAGCCGCTTCCAGAGGCGAATCACGTGGGGAGACACGAAAGGGGCAGGCAGATTTGCCTAAGAATCAGGCGATCGTCTGAATTCTACGCAACTGCCCAGAATTCGATCAGCCACGATCAGGGCGCGGTCGAATCAGACCTTCCTGCGCGACGGAGGCGACGAGATGCCCTTCCCGGTCGAAGATGAGGCCGCGCGAAAAGCCGCGGGCGCCGGAGGTCGAGGGGCTGTCCTGAGAATAGAGCAGCCATTCGTCTGCCCGGAACGGGCGGTGGAACCATAGGGCATGGTCGAGGCTCGCGGCCTGGATCTTCTGGTCGAAGACCGTCGCGCCATGAGCGATGAGGCTGGAATCGAGCAGGAGCAGATCGGAGGCATAGGCCAGCACGCTCTGGTGGAAGGCGGGATCGCTCGGCAGCGGCTCCATCGCCCGGATCCAGACGTTGAATTTCGGCTCCAGGCTGCCGCCGCCACGATAGCGTTCAAGCTCGACGGGGCGGATCTCGATTGGCCGCTTGCGCTGGTAGAAGGTCTGAAGCGGATCGGGCAGGTGTGAGAGGAAGGTCTTGGCCATTTCCTCGCGATCCGGCAGCTCTTCGGGCATCGGCACCTTCGGCATCGGCATCTGGTGCTCGTAGCCGGGCTCGTCGACATGAAAGGAGGCCGACATGGCGAAGATCGCCTCGCCCTTCTGGATGGCCAAGACGCGCCGCGTCGTGAAGGAGCGACCGTCGCGCAGGCGGTCGACCTCGTAGACGATCGGCACTTCGGGATCGCCCGGCAGCAGGAAATAGGCATGCAGCGAGTGCGGCTGCCGGCCCTCGACCGTCTTGCAGGCGGCATAGAGCGATTGCGCGATCACCTGCCCGCCGAAGACGCGCGGCCAGGTCGATTTCGGGCTGCGACCCCGGAACAGGTTGCGCTCGAGCGGCTCGAGGTCGAGAATCGCCGTCAGGGAGGCGCTGATCTGTGACATGGTCGGCGGCATCGCGGTCAGGTTGACGGAGCGGCCGGCGGCCCGCACAGGGACAGCCGGCTTCGTCTGGCATCAGCACCGAGGCATCCCTTGGCGTCAAGTCGACGCGGAGAGAAGGACGAGATGGCTATCGAAGAAGGTGGCAGCGCCATGCGCATCGTCATCGCCGGCGGCGGCATTGCCGGGTTGGCGCTGGCGCTGGCGCTGAAGCAGGGGCTGGGAACGGATTTCTCGGTGATCCTGGCCGATCCGGCGCTGGCAGCCACGCCCCGCGCCGATAACCGCGCCTATGCGGTCGCGGCCGGCGGCCGGGCGATGCTGAAGACGCTCGGGATCTGGGATGCGATTGCGCATACCGCCCAGCCGATGCTGGAGATGATCGTCTCGGACAGCCGCACCGAGGATGCGGTCCGCCCGGTCTTCCTGACCTTTGACGGTGAGGTCGAGCCCGGCGAACCTTTCGCCCATATGGTCGAGAATGCGGCCCTGATCGCGGCGCTGAAAGCAGCTTGCGAAGGCGCCGGCGTCGAATTGCGTAGCACCGGCGTGCGGCGTTTCGTGGCTGGGGATGCGTCGATCGAGCTGGTTTTTGGCGACGGAACGCGCTGTGCGGCGACCCTGCTGGTCGCGGCCGATGGGGCCCGCTCGAAATTGCGCGAGCAGGCCGGGATCGGCTGGGTCGGCTGGGATTATGGCCAATCCGGCATCGTCGCGACGATCGGTCATGAGCGGCCGCATGACGGCCGGGCGGTCGAGCATTTCCTGCCGTCGGGACCCTTCGCGATCCTGCCGCTGGCCGATGGCGGGACGCTCGGACACCGCTCCTCGATCGTCTGGACGGAGCGGACGGAGAATGTCGAACCTCTGCTTTCGCTCGATTCCCAGGACATGCTGGCCGAGATCGAGCGGCGTTTCGGGCTCGAACTCAGCGAGATCGCGCTCGAAAGCGCCGTGAGCGCGCATCCGCTCGGCTTCGGCGTGGCGCGGCGCTTCGTCGGCGAGCGGCTCGCCCTGCTGGGCGATGCCGCGCATCTGATCCACCCCATCGCCGGGCAGGGACTCAATCTGGGCCTCAAGGATGTCGCGGCGCTGGCGGAAGCGATCGTCGACGCGGCGCGGCTGGGACTCGATCCCGGTTCGGCCGATGTTCTGGAGGATTACGAGAAGGCGCGGCGCTTCGACACGGTCGCGATGGGTGCCGTGACTGACGGACTGAACCGGCTGTTCTCGAACGATGCGACGCCGCTCAGGCTGGCGCGCGATCTTGGCCTGGGAATCGTCGATCGAATGCCCGGACTGAAGCGCTTCTTCATCCGTGAGGCGGCAGGCGTCGCCGGCGCGCCGCCGCGACTGTTGAGAGGCGAGGCGCTTTAGGCGCCTCTCTCGGCCCGAGCCTCTCGGGTCATTGCTACGCAACGCCCGAGAATGACGCGCTGTCTCAATCCTCCAGCTGCCGCGCCTCTTCCGGCAGCATGATCGGGATGCCGTCGCGGATCGGATAGGCCAGCTTCGCGGGGCGGCTGATCAATTCCTGCCTCGCCGCGTCGTATTCCAGCGTCGCCTTGGTCAGCGGGCAGACCAGGATTTCGAGCAGCTTGGGGTCGATGCGGGTGGTCATGTCGGCTTCGCCGGTCATCGGTCTTTCCGTTCAACAAGTGCATCGGACCGAAAAGCGGCTACCGCCTTCCGGTCCGAGGGGATGATCAAAGCGCAGATCGTCTCGCTTTTACAGAGCACGACAATCTAATGCTTGCGCGGCAGGTCGGCCAGCATGCCGGCTGCCACCATCAGCTTCGGCAGGGTGAGGCCGGAGCTCGCGATCGCGTTGACGGTGCTGCGGGTACGTTCCGCATCGTCGCCGCGCTCGGCCAGCCAGCTCTCCAGCTTGCCCTGTCCCTTGGCGGAAGCCGAAACCTCCTGTGTCAGGTTGGACTGGGCGTCGTCGAGGGTCTCGATCGCCCGCTCGCGAGCAAGGCGCTCGTAATCGTCGGTCGCCGGAACCGCTGCCGCCGCCGCTTTCAGGCTCGACAGGCCGAACAGCGCGTCGATGCCGAAATGGATGCGGGCGACCTCGCCGATCTTGCGCTTGCTGCGCTCGGCGATGTCGACGATATCGGTCGCCTCGGCCAGAGCCGGCAGGCTGGCGATGCGCGTCGCCAGCACCTCCGGCACGCCCTCCGAGGTCAGCACGGCGATGCGCGCGAGCCTGGCCTGCGAGGCGGCCTCGGGCAGCAAGGTGCCGAGCTCGGCCGAGAGTTCCTTCACGCCCTTGGCATAGCGCGCGATGGTCTGCTCGATCGTGCCGGGCTTGGCGACGCCGCGTCGCAGGAACCAGCCCATGCGGTTGGTGACGAGCTCCTGCGCAGCACCATAGAGCCCGAGCTGAGTCTTGCCGGGGATCTTGGCATCGAGCGCGTCGATCTCGCCGTTGAGCGCGATGAGATCGAAGGAATCGCGCGCGATCGCGTAGGCCGCGGCGATGGCCGGGGCGTCGGAGCGGGTCAGGGCCGCCAGCACTGGCACCAGGGCAGGGCCGCCGCGATTGACGATGGCGTTGGCGAGCTGCGTCGCCACGATCTCGCGGCGCAGCTTGTGGCTGGCGATCGCGTCCGGATAGGCCTCGCGCAGCGCCCTCGGGAAATAGCGGACGAGTTCGCTGGCGAGATAGGGATCGTCCGGCACCGAGGATTCGAGCAGCGCGTCGTGCAGCGAGAGCTTGGCATAGGCCAGGAGCACCGCCAGTTCCGGCCGGGTCAGGCCTTCGCTGCGCTTCTCGCGCTCGGCGAGCTGGGCATCGCTCGGCAGGTATTCGACCGAACGGTCGAGCCGCCCGTTCTGCTCCAGCGTCTGCATCAGGAAGCGCAGGCCCGGCGTCGCGGCCGATCCTTGCGCCTCGGTCAGCGAGAGCGCCAGCGTCTGCAGGTAATTGTTGCGCAGGACGAGATCGCCGACCTCGTTGGTCATCGCTGCCAGCAGCTCGTTGCGCTTGTCCTCCTTCAGGCGGCCGTCCTTCACCGGGCCGGCGAGTGCGATCTTGATGTTGACCTCGACGTCGGAGGTGTTGACGCCGGCGGAGTTGTCGATCGCGTCGGTGTTGAGCTTGACGCCCTTGCGGGCGGCCTCAATGCGGCCGCGCTGGGTGACGCCGAGATTGGCGCCCTCGCCGATGACCCGCGTCCGGAGATCGTTGCCGGTGATGCGGATCGCGTCGTTGGCGCGGTCGCCGACCTGCGCGTCGGTCTCGTCGGTGGCGCGGATATAGGTGCCGATGCCGCCGAACCAGAGCAGGTCGACGCGCGCCTTCAGGATCGCTGTCATCAGTTCCGGCGGCGAAACCTCCTTCTTGTCGAGGTCGAGCAGCGCGCGGACTTCGGGCGAAAGCGGGATGCTCTTGGCCTGGCGCGAGAAGATGCCGCCACCCTTCGAGATCAGGCTCTTGTCATAGTCCTGCCAAGAGGAACGCGGCAGGGCGAAGAGGCGCTGGCGCTCGGCCAGCGACTTCGCCATGTCCGGATCGGGATCGAGGAAGATATCGCGGTGGTCGAAGGCCGCGACCAGCTTGATCGCCGGCGAGAGCAGCATGCCGTTGCCGAAGACGTCGCCCGACATGTCGCCGACGCCGGCGACGGTGAAGGGCGTGGTCTGGATGTCGATATCGACCTCGCGGAAATGGCGCTTCACCGCTTCCCAGGCGCCGCGGGCCGTGATGCCCATGCCCTTGTGGTCGTAGCCTTGAGAGCCGCCGGAAGCGAAGGCGTCGCCGAGCCAGTGATGCTTCTCCAGCGAGATCGCGTTGGCGGTGTCGGAGAAGGTCGCGGTGCCCTTGTCGGCGGCGACGACGAGATAGGGGTCATCGCCGTCATGACGCACGGTGTCCGGCGGCGGCACGACGGTCTCGCCGTCGAGATTGTCGGTAAGCTCGAGCAGGTTGCGGATGAAGATGCGGTAGCTCTCGGTGCCTTCGGCGAGCCAGGCGGCGCGGTCCGAAGCCGGCGGGAGCTGCTTCGGGAAGAAGCCGCCCTTGGCGCCGACCGGCACGATCACGGCGTTCTTGACCTGCTGTGCCTTGACGAGGCCGAGCACCTCGGTGCGGAAATCCTGCGGCCGGTCGGACCAGCGCAGGCCGCCGCGGGCGACCTTGCCGAAGCGCATATGGATGCCCTCGACACGCGGCGAATAGACGAAGATCTCGTAGAGCGGGCGCGGCAGCGGCAGGCCATCGACCTTGGCGCAGTCGAACTTGAAGGTGATGGTCTGGCGCGGCTGGCCGTCCGGACCGATCTGGAAGAAGTTGGTGCGTAGCGCAGCATCGACCAGGTTGACGAGGCGGCGCAGGATGCGGTCGTCGTCGAGGCTGGTGACGGCGTCGAGCGCCTCCTCGATCTCGGCGTGCTTCTGGGTCATGCGCTGCTCGCGCTCGGACGTCGGAACGCGCGGATCGAACTTCGCGGCGAAATAGGCGACGAGCCCGGCGGCGATGCCGGAATGGCGTGTCAAGGCGTCGGCGATATAGCCCTGCGCATAGGGCGCGCCGGCCTGGCGCAGATAGCGGCCGAAGGCACGCAGCAGCGCGGCTTCCCGCCAGGCAAGCCCGGCGACGAGCACGAGCTGGTCGAAGCGATCGGATTCCGCGAGGCCGCGGAACTGCGCCATCAGCGCCGCCTCGATCGTCGGATCGAGATGCTCGATATCGATCTCGCCGTCATCGGCGCGCTCCAGCGTCATGTCGTGGAGCCAGATGCGGACGGCGTCGCCATTGCCCTGCGGCATGACGTTGTAGGTCCGTTCGTTGACGACGCGGAAGCCCATGTTCTCCAACACCGGGACGCGGGCCGAGAGCGAGATCGGCGCGCCACGTGAGAAGACCTTGAGATTGGCGCGCTTGGCGTCGTCGCCCTCGCGCCGGTAGAGATTGACGGCGCGGCCGCGCTCCGGCGTGAGCTGCTGGAGCATCTCGATATCGACCAGCGCGTCCGCGGCCGAGAAGCGCTCGCGATAGGCGGCGCCAAAGGCTTCGGCATAGCGCTCGGCCAGCGCGCGGGCGGCGGGGCCGGCTTTCTCCTGGTCGAGAACGTCCTTCAGCCCGTCACCCCAGGTGCGGACGATGGCGCTGATGCCGGCTTCCAGCGTCGAGCGCTCGACGCGCGGGGTTTTGCCCTCGTCGCGGCCGATGATGTAGTGGGTGCGCGAGAGCGGCCCCTCGGGATAGGCGGGATAGGCGGCCGAGAGGCGCCCGCCATAGACCCGCGCCAGGAAATCGCCGACGCGCTGGCGCACCGTGGTGTCGTAGCGGTCCTTCGGGATGAAGACGAGGATCGAGACGAAGCGGTCGAACTCGTCGACGCGGGCAAGCGCCCGGATGCGTGGTCGCTCGGTGAGCTGCAGGATGTCGAGGGCGAACTGCTCCAGCGTCGGGGTGTCGATCTGGAAGAGCTCGTCGCGCGGATAGGCGTCGAGCACGTTCATCAATGCCCGGCCGGAATAGCTCGCCGGGTCGAAGCCGATATTCTTGGCGACGCGGGCGACCTTGAGCCGGAGATAGGGGATGCCGCGGGCGGAGCCGGTATAGGCGTTCGAGGTGAGCAGGCCGACGATGCGCAGTTCGCCGTCGAGCCGTCCGTCTGCCGTGAACAGCTTGACGCCGACATAGTCGAGATGGACGCGGCGATGGACCAGGCTCTTGACGTTGGCCTTGGTGATGATGAGCGCTTGGGGTTTGGCCAGGAAGGAGCGCAGTTCCGGCGTGACCGTGACCAGCTCGCGGCCCTTGCGCAGGACCTTGACCGTGGGATCGCGCAGGATGCCGAGGCCGGAGCCTTCGATCGGGTCGGCCGCGACGTCGCCGCCCGGGAAGCGATAGGCGCGGATGCCGAGCAGGGTGAAGTTGTCGCCGGCGATCCATTCGAGGAACTGCAGCGCCTCGTTGATCTCATCTTCCGGCAGTGGCGGCGGATTGGCGCGATAGGCCTGGATCACCTCGGTGATGCGGCCGCGCATCGCGGCCCAGTCATCCACGGCGAGCGCGACGTCGTTGTAGACGCGCTCCAGCCCGGCGCGCAGCTTCTCGCGCGCTTCCGGCGTATCGATACGCGGGACATGGATGTGGAGCAGGCTTTCGCGGCGCGTGCCCTCGGGCGCTCGGCCCGCCGCTTCCCCGGCTAGTGAGGCGAACTTGCCCTTGGCATCGCGGGCGACCGCCAGGATCGGGTGTGCGACGAGACGCGGCTCGTGACCCTGCTCCTGCAATTCGGCGAGCGTCGAATCGAGCAGGAACGGCTTGTTGTCGTTGACGACCTCAAGAACGGTGAGCTGGTTCTTGCGCTCGCCCTCGCCGTATTCCTCGTCGCGGAAGCGCAGGTTGATCGTGTCGGGCTTGCGCGGCTGGGCGAGGTGCTCGAAGGCGGCAGCGGCTGTACGGGCCAGCATTTCGGCCGGAAGGGCCTCGAGATCCTCGGCGACGGATCGGCCAAAAAGCAGGCGGGGGAACTCGGCGGGCATCGAACTCTTCAGTCCGGTGGCTGCGGCCTCGATCGCTGCGATTGCACCCGCAGTCGCGTTCGTCACCCGTTTGCCCATGGTTCACCCCAGTTGTTTTGCCGCAGCGATGACATAGGCTGCGGAGCCTTTCAACTTGCCGTGCCCGAAAAAGCGGCAAACTGACGCGCCCCCCGACTCGACAGGACACACCATGGCAACAAAGCATGACAAACCCAAGGTGGGAGAAGAGCCGGCGCGGCAGGATTCGCCGCCTGCCGTCATGGCGCTGGACCTGAAGCCGGGAGCGCTCTCAGCCGAAAACCAGGCCTATTTCGCGAAATGCCAGGAGAAGCTCGGTTTCGTGCCGAATGTCCTGACCTCCTATGCACATGACGACGCCAAGCTTACGGCCTTCGCCGCCTTCTACAACGACCTGATGCTGGCGCCGTCCGGCCTCTCGAAGCTGGAGCGGGAGATGATCGCGGTGGCGGTCTCCAGCGTGAACCGCTGCTATTATTGCCTCACCGCCCATGGTGCGGCCGTACGCCAGCTCTCGGGCGATCCGGTGCTGGGCGAACTCCTGGTGATGAATTATCGGGCGGCGGAGCTCTCGGCGCGGCACCGGGCCATGCTGGATTTCTCGGTCAAGCTGACGGAAACGCCGCACCTGATCGGCGAAGGGGATCGCGAGGCTCTGTGCAAGGCAGGTTTCGGCGAGCGCGACATCTGGGACATCGGCGCCGTCGCGTCCTTCTACAACATGTCGAATCGGATGGCTTCCGCGGTCGATATGCGGCCGAATGCCGAGTATCACGGTCAGGTGCGGTAGAGTGGCGCTTCCCGTCATGGTCGGGCTTGTCCCGACCATCCACGTCCTTATCGATGCAGTGCGGTGTTCAAGACGTGAATGCTCGCCACAAGGGCGAGCATGATGACGGTGCAACTTGAAGTCGCCGCGTGCAACGACCTGCATCGCAAAAGAAAAACGGCCGGCATAATGCCAGCCGCTAGTTGGCCCCGACTCGGTGGCCCGGCTCCGCCCGAACTCCGGGGGGCTGGGGGGCTGACAAACCGGCGATCAGCGAAACCGGGCCGTCGAGGCAACGACGAGAGTTGAACGGCGCAACTTGGCCGTCGCTTGGCGCGTTCGCGGCGAAAATGGGGCATTTGCAAAGAGGGCTGATCGGGGTCGTGGGGTCCCTTGCCAGCGCAGGACCGCAGGCGCATCATCCCCGGATGATTTGGTGAGGCCCCGACCAGGGAGGCGCCATGAGCGACAGCGAAACGCCACAACCGCAATCCGCCGGCGCGGTCGTCCATTTCCCAGCGCCGGCGCGACCGACCACCGTGACCTTCGATCGACGAGAGCTCAGCGAATTGCTCAATCTGTACGGTCGCATGGTCGCAGCCGGCGAATGGCGCGATTACGCCATCGATTTCCTCAAGGACAAGGCGCAGTTCTCGGTGTTCCGGCGCTCGTCGGAAATGCCGCTCTACCGGATCGTCAAGGATCCGGCGCTGGCGCGGCGACAGGGTGCCTATTCGGTCGTCGCGGCGACCGGGCTCATCCTGAAGCGTGGCTCCGAACTTTCGCGCGTGCTCAAGGTGCTCGACAACAAGCTCAGCGTGGTAACCTGACGCGCCTGCCCGGCTTCGGGATCAGAAGCCCGGCGGCGTGCAGTCTCCCTCGCCCAGCTCCTTCTGCATCAGCATCTGGTCGAGCCAGCGGCCGTGCTTGAAGCCGACCTTCTCGGCCACACCGATCAGGCGGAAGCCGGCGCGCTCGTGCAGGCGGCGCGAGCCGACCGAGGCGCCGGTACCGTCGCCGATCACTGCGATCATCTGCCGGAAGCCGCGCTCGGTGCAGGCCTGCATCAGCTCATCGAGCAGCAGGCCGCCGATGCCGAGCCCTTGGGCCGTCGGCGCGATATAGATCGAGTTCTCGACGGTCGAGCGATAGGCCGGGCGCGGCCGGTAGGCGCCGGCATAGGCATAGCCGAGGATCTCGCCCTCCCGCTCTGCGACGAGATAGGGATAGCCGCCGGCCTGGATGGTTTCGAAGCGCCGCCGCATCTCGGCCTCGCCCGGCGGCTCCAGCTCCCAGGAGGCGGTGCCGTGCGACACCGCATGGGCGTAGATCGCGGCGATGGCGGGAATGTCGGTGGGAAGGCCTGAGCGGATCGAGAGCGTCGTCATGCCCGCAGAATGAGCAACCGCCGTGCCAAAAGAAAAGCCCCGGCCGCAGGGCCGGGGCTCGCTTGGGGCATGACGCCCGCTATCGGTTGGCTCAGCGGCGGTCGCCGAGCAGGCTGATCAGCATCTGGAACATGTTGATGAAGTTCAGGTAGAGCGACAGCGCGCCGTTCACCGAGAGCTTCGCAGCCGATTCCGGATCCAGGTTCGAATAGAGATACATCTCCTTCAGACGCTGGGTATCCCAGGCGGTCAGGCCCGCGAAGATCAGCACGCCCAGCACCGAGATGCCGAAGGAGAGCGCGCTCGACGCCAGGAACAGGTTGACCACCGAGGCGATGATCAGGCCGATCAGGCCCATGATCAGGAAGGAGCCCATGCCCGAGAGCGACTTCTTCGTGGTATAGCCGACGAGGCTCAGCGCGCCGAAGGCGGCGGCCGTGATGAAGAAGACGCGCACGACCGAGGCGCCGGTGAAGACCACGAGGATCGACGACATCGAGACGCCCATCACCGCCGCGAAGACGAAGAACATGGTGCGCGCCGAAGCGGCGCTCATGTTCTCGGCTTTGAACGAGAACAGCATGATGAAGGCGAGCGGAGCCAGCATCACGACCCATTTCAGCGGGCTGAGATAGATCGCCTGGCCGAGCGCGGTCAGACCGGCGATCTTGCCGTCGGGCGTGTAGCCGGCGATCGCCAGCATGGAGATGGCGAGCGCGGCGAGGCCGGTGATGGCCAGACCGATCGTCATGTTGTTGTAGACGCCGAGCATGAACGAGCGCAGGCCCTGATCCATCTCGACGGCGCTGGTCTGCTGTGCGCGGCCGGCACCCCAGACTGGAGCATTGCGGTCGAAGTTGCTCATTAAGAGACTTTCCCCTGACGGTGTTTCGGACGACGACAAGCGCGCGGGCGCCAGCCGTCCTCGCGCACGAAAAGTCGCGATGACGGGAATATGAGGGGCTTTGCCGGTTCTTACAAGGGCCGGCCATGGTTAGGGCCAGCCGGATCATAGAAATTCGGCGCTGCATCAATGCAGAATTACAGGAATTTAATGTCTATCGAGAGTCGATCTCAGACAGTCATCATAAATTTCTGAGATGAGAAGCCGGGGCCTTCGCCAGTATTTTTATCGTTCCGACAAGCCCGAACAGGACGGTCACCCCGATTGCTGCAGTCGCGGCCAGTATCGCGCCCGTGGGATCACTGACGAATTCGATCCGCATCACTTGCGTGACGATGCCCCAGCCGGCCGCTGTACCCGCGACAACACCGAAGACGGCCGCGACGAGCCCGATGGCCGCATATTCAAGGGCGTACGACGAAAGTATGAAGCGGCGGGTGGCGCCGAGGGTCTTCAGGATCATCGCGTCATAGAGCCGCGCCCGCTGCCCCGCGGCGAGCGCACCGCCGAGCACGAGCAGGCTCGCAGCGATGGCCAGGCCCGACGCGCCGCGGATTGCCATGGCGAGCTGGGAGACGATGGTGTTGACCGCTTCGAGCGCGTCCTTGACCCGGACCGCGGTGACGGCCGGGAAATCGAGCGCGAGCCGGCGCATCAGGGCTGCGTCGGTCGCGCCCTTGCCGTCCGGGCTCGTCGCGACGGTGGCAAGATTGGTGTGCGGGGCGCCTGCGAAGGTGTTGGGCGAGAACACCATGACGAAATTGATGCCGAAGGAGCGCCAGTCGACGGTGCGGAAATTGGCGACGCGGGCGGTGATATTGCGGCCGAGCACGTTGACGGTGAGCCTGTCTCCGATCTTCAGGCCGATGCCGGCAGCGTTCTGGGCGTCGAAGGAGACCAAGGGCTCGCCGCGATAATCGGCCGGCCACCACTCGCCCGCGGCGATACGCGAGCCTTCCGGCAGCGTGGCGGCGTAGGTGATGCCGCGGTCGCCATCGAGCACCCAGGCGGATTGCTCGCTGGCCTTGATGTCCTCGGCGCGGGTCTGGTTCACCGAGACGATGCGGCCGCGCATCATTGGCACGCGTTCGGTCTTCGCACCGGGCCGCTCGGCCGCGAGGAAGGCGTCGAAACGTTCGGAGTCGCGGCTGGGCACGTCGAGGAAGAAGAAGCTGGGCGCCTTGTCGGGTAGGGCGCCGGTGAGCTGCCGGGTCAGGCTGACATCGATGAAGGAGAGCGCCGAGAGCAGGGCAACGCCAAGGCCGAGCGAGAGCACGAGCGCGGGCGTCAGCGCGCCCGGCCGGTGGCTGTTGGCGAGTGCCATGCGCAAAGCCGGGCGGCGCGGACGCGGGATGCGGCGAGCCAGTGCCATCAGGCCGAGCGAGACGGCGCGCAGCAGCAGGAAGACGCCGAACATCACGCCGATATAGATCAGCGCGATCCGGCGATCATAGGCGAAGCCGATGGCGACGCCGGCAAGGCCAGCCAAGGCCAGTGCGCAGAGCACGAGGTAGATCGCACGGGGGCGGCGCGGATCGGGCTCGACCTTGTCGCGGAACAGGGCCGAGACCGGGATGTCATGGGCGCGGCCGAGCGGGATGAGCGCGAAGACGAGCGCCGTCAGCAGGCCGTAAAGCGCGGCGATGGCGAGCTCGCCCGGCGCGAGCGTCGGTTCGAAAGGTACCGGCAGGATGCTCTGGACGACGGTGCCGAGGCCGAAGGGGGCGGCTGCGCCCAGCACGAGGCCGATCGCGGTGCCGATGGCGGCGACGAGCATGACCTCGGTCAGGTGGATCGCGACGACGCGCCCGCCGGTGGCGCCGACGGCCTTCATCGTGGCGAAATCGAGCTTCTTGGCCTCGACGAAGCGGCGCACGGCATTGGCGACCCCGACGCCACCGACCAGCAGGGCGGTGAGGCCGACCAGCGTCAGGAACTGGGTGAAGCGCTCGAGATTGCGCTGGAAGCTCGGCGCGGCATTGGCGCGGGAGCGGATTTCCCAGCCGGCCTCGCGCTGCTGCGTGCCTGCGTCGGAGATAACCTTCTCAAGATCGGGATCGCTCGACGCGGTCTGCGGAAGCTGGAGGCGATAGGTCCAGCGGATCAGGCTGCCGGGCTGGATCAGGCCGGTCGCCTTCAGCGCCTCCTGCGACATCAGGAGGCGCGGGCCGAAGCCGACGCCGGCCGCGATCTTGTCGGGCTCGGAGACCAGATTGGCGCGCAACTGGATCTTCGCGCCGCCGACCTTGACGATATCGCCGGGCTTCAGATCGAGCCGGCCGAACAGGACGGGGTCGGCGACAGCGCCGTAGGCTCCGTCGCGCTGGTCGAGCAGGCTGGGGAGCGGCCCCTGCGGGTCGGTCTCGACCGTGCCGATGCTCGGATAGGCGGCATCGACCGCCTTGATCTCGACCAGAGCCGCGCCCTTCTCGCCGGCATTGGCCATGCCGCGCATGGTGGCGATGCTGGAGACGGTGCCGCGCGCGCTCAGGAAAGCGAGTTCGGGCGGTGTCGCCTCGCGATGGATCAGGCTGAAGGTGGCGTCGCCGCCGAGGATGCGACGGCCCTCGCGGGCGAGCCCCTCGGTGAGCCCGCGCGAAGCCGAGGCGACGGCGGCGATGGTCATGACGCCCAATGCAAGGCAGGCGATGAAGATGCCGAAGCCGCGCAGGCCGGCCCGCAGGTCGCGGATGGCGAGACGCAGGACGAGGCCGATGCCTGGAGTTCGATAGGCCGGATTTTGAGGCGGTTTGACGGGAGCGTGCATCGTCAGGCGACCGCCGTCTCGGGCTCGGCCTCGATCACGCCGGAGCGCAGCCGGACCGTGCGCTCGCAGAGAGCGGCGAGCGAGAGATCATGGGTGACGAGCACCAGCGTCGCCCCGCGTTCGCGCTTCAGCGCGAAGATCAGATCGACGATCGCGCGCCCGGTCGATTCGTCGAGATTGCCGGTGGGCTCGTCGGCGACGAGGATCGCTGGGTCCGGGGCGACCGCGCGTGCGATGGCGACGCGCTGCTGCTCGCCGCCGGACAACTGGGCCGGGTAATGATCCATGCGGTGACTCAAGCCCACATTGCGCAGTTCCGCCTCGGCGCGGGTGAAGGCGTCGAGATGGCCGGCGAGTTCCAGCGGCAGGGCGACGTTCTCGCGCGCCGTCATGGTCGGGACGAGATGGAAGGACTGGAAGACGATGCCGATATGCCGGCCGCGGAAGACCGCGAGCCCGTCCTCGTCCAGGGCGCCGAGATCCTGGCCGGCGACCTTGACCAGGCCGGAATCAGGGCGTTCCAGTCCGGCCATGGTCATCAGCAGCGTCGACTTGCCGGAGCCGGAGGGGCCGACGAGGCCGGTTGCCTCGCCATCCGCCAGCGACACCGAGACGCCCTTGAGGATATGGACGCGGGCGGCGCCACGCCCCAAACTCAGGTGGACATCCTGCAACTCGATTGCCGAAGCGGCCTTCTCGCTCATCACGCCATGATCCCGACTTACGCTTCCATCGCCAGCACCGTTCGCACCTTATCGCGGCCCGAGCGGGGCCGAACCACGGCGCGGCGCGGTCTGCGGCCATATGGGCGCAGAGTCCCGCTTGTCCAATCGGTTGCGACATTTTTCGTCGCGTTCCTGCTGCTTTTCATCGGATCTCCCGACATGGCCGGCGCCCAGACTCCTCCCGCCAATCCGGATGCAGGACGCTCGCTGAAGCTCGTCGCCCTCGGTGATTCGCTGTCGGCGGGCTACAATCTGTCGGGCAGTGCCGCCTTCCCGACCGTTCTGGAGCAGGCCTTGCGCCAGAAGGGCCTCGCTGTCGAAATCGTGAACGCGGGCGTCTCAGGCGATACGACGCAGGGCGGGCTCGAGCGGCTCGACTGGTCGGTGCCGGACGGGACCGACGGCGTCATCCTCGAACTCGGCGCGAACGATGCCTTGCGCGGCGTCGACCCGGCCCTGACCCGGAAAAACCTCGAAGCGATCATCGCCCGACTGACCGAGCGGAAGATCCCGGTGCTGCTCGCCGGCATGTATGCGCCGCGCAACCTCGGCGAAGATTATGCGAAGCGCTTTGATGCGATCTATCCCGAGCTTGCGAAGGAGCACGGGCTGGTGCTTTACCCGTTCTTCCTGGAAGGCATCGCGGGCGACCGCGCCTTGAACCAGGCGGATGGGCTTCATCCCACGGCCGAGGGCGTCAAAGTCGTCGTCCGGACCATCCTGCCGACGGTCGAGCGCTTCATCGCCACTTTGCAGCCCAGGTCCTGATTCTCAAGTCCTGATCCGCCCGCGGGTTCTCCGCGTAACGTATCCCCGATTCTTGCATTGCCGCCTGCCGGCCCCTGCTTCCGGAGTTGCTTCGCCATGGAATACCGCTGCCTCGGACGCACCGATCTCAAGGTCTCGGTGATCTGCCTGGGAACCATGACCTGGGGAGAGCAGAACACGGAGGCCGAAGGCCACGCCCAGATGGACTACGCCATCGAGCAGGGCATCAATTTCTTCGACACGGCCGAGCTCTATTCGATTCCGCCGAAGCCCGAGACGCAAGGCTCGACCGAGCGGATCATCGGCAGCTGGTTCAAGGCGCGAAAGAACCGCGACAAGATCATCCTGGCGTCCAAGGTCTGCGGCCGCGGTGGCAACACCTGGTTCCGCGACGACAAGAACCCGACGCGGGTGACGCGCAAGCAGATCTTCGAGGCAGTCGACAAGAGCCTGCAGCGGCTGCAGACGGACTATATCGACCTCTATCAGCTGCATTTCCCCGAGCGGCCGATGCCCTGGGGCTCGAACCCGACGCGTTTCGTCAAGGACGCCTATGCCTCGGCGCCCGACGAGACCCCGATCGCCGAGCAGCTCGATGCCTTTGCCGAGGTGATCAAGGCCGGCAAGGTCCGCCATCTCGGCCTTTCCAACGAGAGCGCCTGGGGCACGATGCGCTTCGTGACCGATTCGGAGGTGCGCGGCACGCCGCGGGTCCAGTCGATCCAGAACGCCTACAGCCTGCTCAACCGCACTTTCGAGACGGCATTGGCCGAGGTTGCTGTTCAGGAGGATGTCGGCCTGCTCGCCTATTCGCCGCTGGCGCAGGGCTATCTCACCGGCAAATATCTCGACGGCGCCCGCCCGGCTGGCGCGCGCACGACCTTGTTCGATCGTGGACAGCGCTACCAGACTGAAGGCGCCGAGGCGGCGATCAAGCGCTATGTCGCGCTTGCCCGCGAATCAGGGCTCGATCCGGCGCAGATGGCCCTGGCTTTCGTGAACAGCCGCTCCTTCGTCACCGCCAACATCATCGGCGCGACCTCTATGGAACAGCTCAAGACCGATATCGCCTCGATCGACGTGAAGCTATCGCCGGAGGTTGAGGCGGGAATCGACGCGATCCATCAGCTCGTCGGCAACCCCTGCCCGTAAAGGCTCGTCTCAAGCCCAAATGCAGTCATCCCGGGCGACCTTAGGTCGGCCCGGGATCCATTCCTGACCCCGATCGGAAGCGCTCCGGCATGGATTCCGGATCGACGTCGCTCCGCGGCTTGTCCGGAATGACATGCCTGGGTTGGTCGGTTGCGACAGTGCAAAAACGGTTCCCTTGAGCCGGCTGTGCGCTTACCGTCTCGCCAGAGTCACATTCACTTGGCAGGGATTCGCTCATGCCGAGGCTGTTCATCGCTCTGGAAATTCCCGCCGAGGTCGCGACCGGGCTGACATTGCATCGCGGCGGATTGTCGGGTGCGCGCTGGATCGAGCCCGCCGACTACCACATCACCCTGCGCTTCCTGGGCGATGTCGACCGCCGCATGGCGAACGACATCGACTACATGCTCTCCGATCTCACCGCCTATCCGTTCGAGGTCACGCTCGATGCGCTCGGCAGTTTCGGCGGCGACAAGCCTCGCGCCGTGTTCGCGCGGGCGCAGTCCAGCAAGGCTCTGACCGATCTGCAGGGCGATCTCGAACGGCAGATGCGCCGGCTCGGCCTGCCGGCTGAGGCGCGCAAATTCGTGCCTCACGTCACGTTGGCGCGGCTGCGCGATACGACCCCCGTCGAACTCGCACACTTCCTCAGCCTGCATCCGATCGTCCGGCCGTTTACCTTCACAGCGCGCCGGGTCGCGCTGATGTCCTCGCGCGATTCGATCGGCGGCGGGCCCTATGTCCTGGAGGCGGCCTATCCGCTTGGGCCCTCCTATCCGAATCGCCTGTCGCGGGAGATACGCCGATGACGCGACCGAAGCGGCTCTCGCCGGAAGCGCATGCCGAAGCGCTGGCGACCCTGACCGGCTGGAAGCTGGTACAGGGCCGCGAGGCCATCGCCAAGCGCTTCGTCTTCCGCGATTTCAGCGAGGCCTTCGGCTGGATGACACGCGTCGCGCTTTTGGCCGAGGCGATGAACCATCACCCGGAATGGTCGAATGTCTATCGCACCGTCGATATCACGCTGGCGACCCATGATGCGGGCGGGTTGACCGAGCTCGACGTCAAGCTGGCCAAGGCGATCGACGCGCTCGCGAGCTGAAGCGGCTCAGCCCTCAGCTTTCCAGCCGCAGGCCTTGAGCGCTGCCAGCATATGCGGAGGCGGTGGCGCTTCGACCTTGATCGGATCACGCTTCTTGTAGAGGGGAATCGTGATCGCCCTTGCATGGAGTTGGAGGCCGGGGCCGCCTTCCCGCGGGGCGTCGCCATAGATCTCGTCGCCGAGCATCGGCCAGCCCGAAGCCTGGCAATGAACACGCAATTGGTGGGTTCGCCCGGTCAGGGGCTCCAGCGACATCCAGGCGAGCGGGCCATGCTCGCTCTTGCCGCGGCCGAGCACGCGATAGCGGGTCTGGGACGGCAGGCCGGCTGGATCGACCTTCATCCACCAGCCGCGCTCGGGCGAGCGCCTGGCCAACGGAAGGTCGATCAGGCCCTCGTCCTGCGCAG
This sequence comes from uncultured Allobosea sp., assembly GCF_945957345.1. GTDB lineage: Bacteria > Pseudomonadota > Alphaproteobacteria > Rhizobiales > Beijerinckiaceae > Allobosea. The sequence continues at coordinate 58,501 of NZ_CAMFKW010000022.1, forward strand.
GATTACCCTGCACGATCGCCCAGTAGGTCTTGTCGATGCGTCCGTCGCGAAACATCTGGTTGAGCTCGGCCATGGCACGGGGATGGCGGCCGAGCACGAGGCAGCCGGAGGTGTCCTTGTCGAGCCGGTGCGCGGCTTCCGGCTTGCGCGGCAGGCCGAAGCGCAGCGCATCGAGATAATCGGTCAGGACCGGGATGATCCGGCGCTTGGCCTGCGGACCGCGATGCGAGGGCAGGCCGGCGGGCTTGTCGATGACGAGCATCATGGCGTCGCGATAGAGCAGCGGCACCGGCAATTCGGCATCGTCCTGCCTTTGCGGCTGCGAATTTTCTGGTCGGTCCGGCGCTGCCATGGCATTGCGCTAGCGAAGCCGGCCCGGCGGCGCAACCAAAGATAGCCGCCGAACCGAAGACAGGATGGCGATGAGCGAGACCGAACCGAAGAAACGCAGCTTCTTTTCGAGGCTGTTCGGACGCGACGAGGAACCGGCCAAGCCGGCACCCGCCCCGGAGGCGGCGACCGAACAGGCCGTCGAGCCGATTGAGGAATCGAAGCCGGACGTCGAAGAGGTTGCTCCTGCGGCGGTCGCCGAGGCGGAAGCGCCCGCTATCGAAGCGCCGGTTTCCGAGTTTGCCCCGCTAAGCGTTCCGGTTGAGGAGGTTGCGCCTCCGGCCGAGCCGGAGCCGGAACCCGAAGTTGCTGTCGTTCAGCAACCCGAGCCGGTCGTTGCTCCCGAGCCTGTTCCGGTTCCCGCACCGCAGCCGAAGCGGAGCTGGTGGCGGCGGCTGACCGAGGGGTTGTCGCGGACCTCCTCGGCGCTGACCACGGGGATCACCGACCTCTTCACCAAGCGCAAGCTCGATGCCGGCACGCTGGAAGACCTCGAAGACATCCTGATCCAGGCCGATCTGGGCCTCGCGACCTCTGCCAAGATCGCCAAGGCGGTCGGCGACGGCCGCTATGACAAGCAGATCGATCCGGCCGAGGTGAAGGCGATCCTGGCGCGCGAGGTCGAGACGATCCTCGTGCCTGTGGCCCAGCCGCTGGCGATCGACGCCACGAAAAAGCCGTTCGTGCTGCTGATGGTCGGGGTCAATGGCTCCGGCAAGACCACGACGATCGGCAAGCTCGCGGCGAAGTTCCGCGCCGAGGGCAAATCCGTGATGCTCGCGGCCGGCGATACCTTCCGCGCTGCGGCGATCGAGCAATTGCGGGTCTGGGGCGAGCGCACCGGGGCCGAGGTCGTCTATGGCCAGCAGGGTGCCGATGCGGCGGGCCTCGCCTTCGAGGCGCTGCAGAAGGCCAAGGCGAGCAATACCGATGTGCTGCTGATCGACACCGCCGGCCGGTTGCAGAACAAGCAGGGGCTGATGGACGAGCTCGCCAAGGTCGTGCGCGTCATTCGCAAGCAGGACCCGAGCGCGCCGCATGCGGCTCTGCTCGTGCTCGACGCCACCGTCGGTCAGAACGCGATTTCGCAGGTCGAGGCCTTCCGCGAGACGGCGGGCGTGACCGGGCTCGTCATGACCAAGCTCGACGGCACGGCGCGCGGCGGCATTCTCGTCGCGCTGGCGGCGCAGTTCGGTCTGCCCGTGCATTTCATTGGCGTCGGCGAGAGCGTCGATGACCTGGAGCCGTTCTCGGCGCGCGATTTCGCGCGGGCGGTGGCGGGATTGGGAGAGGCGGCGTGAGCGAGACGGTGCAGCAACCGGCCGAGGCGGCGACCAAGGGCAAGGCGGTCAACCCGCTGCTCAAGCTTGCGCTGGAATTCGGGCCGCTCGCGATCTTCTTTTTCGCGAATTCCTATGGCGACCGGCTGTTCCATGTCGCCGAGGACCGACGGATTTTCGTCGCCACTGGCATCTTCATCGCGGCATCGTTGATCGCGCTGGCTCTGTCGCGGGCTTTGCTCGGCTATCTCCCGCGCATGGCGATCGTGAACGCGATCGTCGTCACCGTCTTCGGCGGGCTGACGCTCGCGCTGGACGATGCCTTCTTCATCAAGGTCAAGCCGACCATCGTGAACGCGCTGTTCGGCTGCGTGCTGCTAGGCGGGCTGTTCTTCGGGAGATCGCTGCTCTCGCTGGTGCTGGAGACGGTGCTGCAGCTGGACGAAGAGGGTTGGCGCAAGCTCACCTTCCGCTGGGGCCTGTTCTTCTTCGTGCTGGCGGCCATCAATGAGGTGGTCTGGCGCACGCAGACCCAGGATTTCTGGGTCGCCTTCAAGGTCTGGGGCGTGATGCCGCTGACCATGGCCTTCGCGCTGGCACAGACGCCCTTGATCCTGAAGCACGAGATCAAGCCGGCGAAGACCGAGGAATAGGCTGAAAATCGCAGCCGCTTGCCATTTGGCAAGATTCTCTCCATTTTATGCCAAATGGAGAGAAATGCCATGACGGCCCTGCTGCGCATCGAGACGGCCCAGCGCGATTTCGTCCCCGACCCGATCACGGATGACGAGGCCGCCGCGATGTTCCGCGCCGCCGTCAACCTGTTCCGGCTCTGGCGGATCACCGACGAGGAAGCGGCGGTGCTGATCGACCTGCCGGTCAGGAGCTATCGCCGCTGGAAAGCCGGCGAGATCGGCCGTATCTCGCGCGACGGCAAGGCGCGGCTTTCGAACCTGATGGGTATCCACAAGGCGTTGCGCCTGGTCTTCGCCGAGGCGCAGCGCGGCTATGACTGGATCAAGCGGCCGAACAGCGATTTCGGCGGTAAATCGGCGCTGGACGTGATGCTCTGCGGCGAACTGACCGATCTGATGCGGGTGCGCCGCCTGCTTGATGCCGAGCGGGGCGCCTGGTGATCGATCCGGCAAGCCTGCCGGTCGCGGAGGTTGAGTGGCGCGGGGCGGTCCGGATCATCCGCAGTATCTTTCCGCCGATCGACCTGTTCGAGGATATCGCCGACCCCGCCGACTGGCCGCTGCTGATCGCGGCCGAGCAGAAGACCAATCCCCGCCTGATGGAGACGATCGGCAATCTCGATCTTGTGCCGGCGGGGCGCCGCGTCTCCGGGCCGGGCGCAAGCTGGCTGATGGCGCCCTTCACCCATGTCAGCCCGGATCGGCCGAGCCGCTTCAGCGACGGCAGTTTTGGCGTGCTCTATGTCGGGGACCGCTTTGAGGTGGCGCTGCTGGAGACGATCCACCACCACGCCCGTTTCATGCTGGCGACGGCCCAGCCGCCGGGCTGGACCTCGCAATTTCGCGAAATCGTGCTGGAGATTAGCGCAGACCTTCATGATATCCGGCCGCTTGGGCCCGAAGCTGCTCCGGTACTTGATCCCGTGGACTATGCCGCGAGTCAGGCGCTCGGCATCGGCCTGCGGGCGCTGGGTTCGGCCGGCATCGCCTATCCCAGCGTGCGCTGCCCCGGCGGCGAATGCGCCGGGCTGTTCTATCCCGATGGCGCGAGCCATCCCGTGCAGGGACGGCATCTCGACTATCACTGGAACGGCGAGCGCGTGGACCTCTACCGGGACCGCAGCGCCGGCGAGGTCTATCGCATCGTCTGAAGCCTATTTCGGCGCGAGGCGGATGGCGCCGTCCAGACGGATCGCCGTGCCGTTCAGCATGTCGTTCTCGATGATGCTGCGGGCGAGCGCGGCATATTCGGCGGGACGGCCGAGGCGCGACGGATGCGGCACCGAGACGGCGAGCGAGGCCTTGGCGTCGTCAGGCAGACCCGCGAACATCGGGGTCTCGAACAGGCCAGGCATGATCGTGACGATCCGAATGCCGACACCGGCGAGGTCGCGCGCGATCGGCAGGGTCATGCCGACGACGCCGGCCTTCGAGGCGGCGTAGGCCGCTTGGCCGATCTGGCCGTCCTCGGCCGCGACCGAAGCCGTGCAGATGATGACGCCGCGGCTGCCATCCTCCGTGACCGGATCGAGCCCGGCGAGCGCGACAGCCGATTTGGCAATGACGCGGAAGGTGCCGTTCAGGTTGATCGCGACCGCCTTCTCGAAAGTGGCGAGGTCATGGGCGACGAGCTCGCCGGTGTCGCGCTTCTTCGAGACGACGCGGCGGCCGGGCGCGATGCCGGCGCAGTTGACGATGATGCGGGCGATGCCATGGGCGGCGCGGGCCTTGACCAGGGCCTCGTCGACCGAGGCCTCGCTGGTGACGTCGCAGAGGGCGAAGACGCCGCCGATCTCCCTGGCGATCGCCTCGCCGCGCTCGGCATTGAGGTCGAGCAGCGCGACCTTGACGCCCTGGCCTGCCAGCATGCGCGCGGTCGCCTCGCCGAGGCCGGAGGCGCCGCCGGTGACGATGGCAGCGAGGGAGGAATCGAGTTTCATGGCGCGTTTCCCGTCAATCTTGTTCTGACAGCCGGTTTAGAGGGCGTTTCGTGCCGTTCCAAGCGGGTTTTCGGAACCGCCTCTTGTGCAGGATTGCGCCGGGGCCATCTTTCGACATGGCGCGCCAATGACGGCTGCGCGATCATCGGCATCACCGGATGCCAAGGAGTGAGACAGGGATGAGCGAGGGGTTCAGCGCAAGCTTCAGCCGCGAGGAGATGGAGGCGATCCGCAAGAGCCTGCGCGACGAGGCGAAGTTCGGTGCCGATTTCATGGCCCGGCTCAAGCGCGTCGCGAAGCGGATTCCGTTTGCGGAGGATCTGCTGGCGGCGTGGTTCTGCGCCCGCGATCCGGCGACACCGCGGCGCGTGCGGCTGACGCTGCTCGCCGCGCTCGGCTATTTCGTGCTGCCGGTGGATGCCATCCCCGACATCATGCCGCTGATCGGCTTCACCGACGATGCCGCGGTGATCGCGGCTGCCATCGCGGCCGTCGCCGGCTCGATCACGATCGAGCATCGCGAGCGGGCGAAGAAGGCGATGGCGGAGTTCTGAAACTCCGTCAGAGCGTCAGCACGATCTTGCCCTTGGCCTTGCGGTCGGCGATCAGCGCATAGGCCTCGGTCCAGCGTTCGAGCGGGATCGTGGCATGGACATGGGCGCGGATATGGCCACCCGCCGCCCAGTCCAGCAGGCGCTCCATGTTGCGGCGATGGCCGGCCGGGTCGCGCTTCACGAAATCGCCCCAGAACACGCCGCGCAGGTCGCAGCCCTTGAGTAGGAGCAGGTTGAGCGGAATCTTCGGGATATCGCCGCCGGCGAATCCAACAACGAGATAGCGCCCTTCCCAGGCCATCGAACGCAGGGCCGGCTCGGCCAGTTCGCCGCCGACGGTGTCGTAGAGCACGTCGACGCCGCGGCCTTCGGTCAGCTTCTTCAGTTCGGCGCGGATATCGTCGCGGGCATAGTCGATCTCCTCTTGCGCGCCATGCTCGCGGGCGAGCGACAGCTTGTCGGCCGAGGAGGCGCAGGCGATGACATGGGCGCCGAGCAGAGCGCCGATCTCGACGGCGGCAAGTCCTGCCCCGCCGGAGGCTCCAAGAATGGCCAGCCGTTCGCCGGCTTTCAATCCCGCGCGCTGGATCAGCCCGTGCATGGCGGTGCCATAGGTCACGAAGAGGCCGGCCGCCTGCGCATCGTCAAGTCGGTCGGGGATACGGATGATCTGATCGACGGAAACGGTGACCTTCTCGCGGGCGGCGCCATAACCCAGCCAGGCTGCGACGCGCTCGCCGATCTGCCAGCCGGTCACGCCCTCGCCGATGGCGGCGATGGTGCCGGCGCATTCGGCCGAGGGCGAGAAAGGGAAGGCCGGCTTGGTCTGGTAGCGGCCCTGGATGATCAGCGTGTCGAAGAAATTGAGGGCGGCGGCTTTCACCGCAACGGCAACCTCGCCGGGGCCGGGTTCCGGATCGGGCAGATCGCGAATCGCCAGTTCCTTGGCAGGGCCGTGATGGTCGCAGAGCAGGGCCTTCATTATCGATCCGCCTTCGTCGTCAGCGATTCCGATTCTGGCATGCCCGGAGAGGGCACGGAACCGCCCTGCCATCATTCGCATTTTCGCCAGGATCGTGACACTCTATGCCGCCATCCCGCGTGAGCGCGCCTGATCAACAGGTGGTAAACGCGGTGTTAAGATTTTTAGTGACTGATGGCGGTCCATGATCAGCTCGTTCCTCCCCACCCGCGACGCCGCTCTTTCCCGCTTCGCCGTTGCGCTCGGCCTCGTTGCCGGCGTTTTCGGCGTGACCATGCTGCCGGCCGAGGCGGCTCCCGCCAAGCCGAAGCCCGCCGCGGCAACTGCCGCCGCTGCAAGCCCCGGACAGGGCCAGGCCATGCTGCTGGAGAGCGCCGGCAAATGGCAGGCCTTCTCCTCGCAGCAGGGCCGCTCCAAGGTCTGCTACGCGCTGTCCAAGGCCGAGACCCGCATCCCGGCCAATCTCAAGGATGTCGAAGGCCTGCTCTTCGTCTCCAGCCGGCCGGGCGAGGGCGTGCGCAACGAGATCAGCTTCGTGATGAATTTCGACCTCAAGGAAGGGGTCGAGCATCAGGCGATCATCGGCAACGAGCGCTTCGCGCTGGTCGCCAAGGGCCAGAACATGTGGCTCAAGAACCCGGCCGAGGAGCCGCGCATGCTCGACGCGCTGCGCCGCGGCTCCGGGCTCGAGGTCAAGGGCACCTCCAAGCGCGGCAACCCGACCAGCGACAAGTACTCGCTCGCCGGCATCAGCCAGATCGTGAAGCGGGCCGAGGACGCCTGCAAGTAAGGCGTCTCGGGCGATGGCTTCGGACGCGCCCGCATCGGAACGGCGGCTGAAAGGCCGCTGCTATTGCGGGCAGTCGCGTTTCGAGGTCGCGGATGCCTTCCGCTACGCTGCCAATTGCCATTGCTCGCAGTGCCGCCGTACGACGGGATCGGCCTTCAAGCCCTTCGCCGGGATCGAGCGCGCGAAGCTCGCGGTCACCGCGGGCGCGGATGCCCTGCTGATCGTCGGCGAGCCCGATACGCACGATGCGCATTGTGGACGCTGCGGCTCGCTGTTGTTCTCGGTGGTTCGCGACGGGGCTTATGTCCATGTCGCGATGGGGACGCTGGAGGACGCGCCGGGCATCCGCCCGACCCATCACATCTTCGTCGGCTCGAAAGCGCCTTGGTACGAGATCACCGATGATCTCCCGCAATTCGAGGGGCATGCGTCCTAGTCGGATATCGCCTTCGAATCGCGCAATTTCCGATTTTCGGCGATTTGTGCTAGGGAGCGGCGAAATCCCGCGCCTTCCCCGATGGGCGACGACAGAGCTCCGATGACCGCATCCGTTCCCGCTACCGCCGCTCCGGCGGCCGAACCCGTTTTGCGACGCCCCTCGCTGGTCGGGCGCACCCGCGCCGGTTTGACCGAGGCGCTGGCCGAGATCGGCGTGCCCGAGAAGGAGCGGCGCATGCGCGTCGGCCAGCTCTGGAACTGGATCTACCATTACGGCGTGCGCGACTTCGACGCGATGACGACGATCGGCAAGGGGCTGCGCGGGCAGCTCGCCGAACATTTCTCGCTTGACCTGCCGGCGGTGACGGCCGAGCAGGTCTCGACCGACGGCACCCGCAAATGGCTGATGCGCATGCCCTCGACCGGCCCGCATGATCGCGGCGCCGAGATCGAATGCGTCTATATCCCCGAGGTCGACCGCGGCACGCTCTGCGTCTCCAGCCAGGTCGGCTGCACGCTGACCTGCACCTTCTGCCATACCGGCACGCAGCGCCTGGTGCGCAACCTCAAGACCGAGGAGATCGTCGCCCAGGTCATGGTGGCGCGCGACCGGCTCGGCGATTTCCCGAATCGCCAGCCGCCGGAAGGCGCCTTCGTGCCGAATGACGGCGGGCGCTTCGTCTCGAACATCGTCTTCATGGGCATGGGCGAGCCGCTCTACAATTTCGACGGCGTGCGCGACGCGATCGGCGTTATCACCGACGACCAGGGCCTGTCGCTCGGACGCCGGCGCATCACCGTCTCGACCTCGGGTGTGGTGCCGCAGATAGGCCCGCTCGGCGAGGAGATGGGCACGATGCTTGCGATCTCGCTGCATGCGGTGCGCGACGAGCTGCGCAACGAGCTGGTGCCGCTCAACAAGAAATACCCGATCAAGGATCTGCTCGACGCCTGCCGGAACTATCCGGGCCTGTCGAACGCAAAGCGGATCACGTTTGAATACGTCATGCTCAAGGGCGTGAACGATTCCGATGCCGAGGCGCGCGAGCTCGTGCGTCTGCTCAAGGGTATCCCGGCCAAGATCAACCTGATTCCGTTCAATCCCTGGCCCGGCACGAAATACGAGTGCTCGGACTGGGATCGGATCGAGCGCTTCTCCGAGATCGTCTTCCGCGCCGGCTATGCCTCGCCGGTGCGCACGCCGCGCGGGCGCGACATCCTCGCCGCCTGCGGCCAGCTCAAGAGCGAGACGGAGAAGCTCTCCGCCCGTGCCCGGCTGATGCTGGAAGAGGCGCAGGCCGATGCTCCCGCCGTGGCGGCGGAATAAGCCTTGCTGCGCTGGCTGCTGCTGATCCCGTTCGCCTGCCTCGTCGCAATGGGTGCGGGGCTGTTCTTCCTGGCCCTGGCGAGTGTTGCTTCGCCAGCGGTCGCGATGCTGATCGGCGGTGGTATCGAGCGGTTGATCGACATCCTGTTCGGGCTCGCCGAGAGCGGCGTCGATCTCGGGCCGGCCGCGCAAGCGGCTTTTGCCCTGATCGGCAAGCTCGGCATGGCCATCATCGTCGCGCCGGTCGTGTTGGTCGCGGTCGCTTCGGATCTGTTCCGTCTGCGCAGCGGTTTGCTTCAGAGCGGTTTCACCGGCCTGTTGGCCGCGCTGCTGCCGCTCGCCATGCTTCGGCTGTCGCGGGCACCGAGCACGGCCGAGATCCAGATCATCTCCGGTCTCTTCCTGGTCGGTGCGGCGACGGGCTTCGTCTACTGGTTGATCGCCGGGCGCGGAGCCGGCGGCGAGAGACCCGCCGCCGATCCTGCGTCGCGCTGATCGTCAGAGGCCGAGCACCTTGCGCAGCTCGGCCTTGGCCGCGGTGAACTCGGCCTGGAAGTCCGGCTGCTCCATGATGCGCGCGGCGATGACCGAGCCGGCGATGCGGCCGGCCTCGATGTCCGAGCGGTAATGGATGCCGCCGATGATGCGGTTTTCACCGTAGAACCAGGCGCGGTCCATGATCGCCACGCGCTTTTCCGGCACCATGTTCGACAGGATGATGCCCATCAGCGTGCCGACCGTGGTGTGGCCGGAGGGGTAGGCGCCGGAATTCGAGATCTTCACCACCGGCTTGACCAGCGGGCTGAGGTGGTGCGGGCGCGGGCGCTTCCACGAATCCTTGGCGGGATCGACGACGGCGCCTTCGGTGGCGACGACGCGATCGAAAAAGGCCGAGAACACCGGCAGGGCTTCGGTCTTGAAGGCCGGGCCCATGACATCGGCGAAACGCCAGACATCCTCGACCGCGTCGGCCTTGGCTGAGGCTTCCATCTCGGGCGAGCGGGTGACCTGGAGGGTCAGGACCTCGCCGAGCTCAGCCTTGGTCTGGGCCGATTCATTCGCCGGGGGCGGCTTGAGGATGGCAAGGAGGTCGACCGTCTTGGCGGTGGCGAAGGGCTTTGCGTCTTCGGCCCGCGCCGTAATGGGTGCGAAAGCGAGCAGGGTTAGAAAAGCAAGAGCGATAGTGCGCATGGCGGTACATCCTGTTGGGCGCGCGGAGCCACGCGCCCCCAAGATGACAGCGTCATGACAGGGTATCAGTCCCCGATCGCCACGCCCTCTCGCCGGCCGTCGGCACCCCCCAGAAAGCCTTCCGGCGTCTTGACGATGGCCTGCGTGCCCGAGGTCATCTCCAGCAAACGGACCTCGTGGCCCTTGGCTTCGAGAGCGGCCTTCCAGGCTTCGGCCTCCGTGCCTTTCTCCAGCTCCGTCGGGCCGTTGCGGCTGCCGAAATTGCCGAAATCGACGGCCTGTTGCGGGTCCATCTTCCAGTCGAGCAGGGCGACCAGTGTCTTGCCGACATAGCCGATAATCTGGCTGCCGCCGGGCGAGCCGACGACGGCATAGAGCCGGCCGAAGGCATCGAAGACGAGCGTCGGCGCCATCGAGGAGCGCGGGCGCTTGCCGGGCTCGACGCGGTTGGCGACGGGTTTCCCGTCCTCTTCAGGTGCGAAGTTGAAATCGGTCAGTTCGTTGTTGAGCAGGAAGCCGCTCCTGGTCATCAGGCGCGAGCCGAATCCGTCCTCGATCGTCGTGGTCATAGCGACGGCATTGCCATCCGCATCGACGACGGAGATATGGCTGGTGCCGTTCTCGATGCCGTCCGAGGGGGCGAGCAATTGCGCGCGCTTGTTCGGGGGATCGCCGGGCTTGGCGCGGCCCATCGAGCGTTCGGGGCTAATAAGCCCGGCGCGCGAGCGGATATAATCGCGGTCGATCAAGCCACGCACGGGCACACTGATGAAGGCGGGATCGGCGAGATAAAGCGCGCGATCGGCGAAGGCGAGCCGGCCGGCCTCGCTGAACCAGTGCGCGGCCTCGGCGCCCGGCCCCATGCGGCGCAGGTCCTGGCCTTCGAGCATGCCGAGCATCTGCTGGAGCGCGACGGCGCCCGAACTCGGCGGCCCCATGCCGCAGAGGCGCCAGATGCGATAAGCGCCACAGACCGCCTCGCGCGCCTCGACCTTGTAGGCGGCGAGATCGGCAAGCGTGATGTCCCCGGGATTGGTCGGATGGCCGGTGACGGTCGCCACGATGTCCTCGGCGACTGGCCCCTTGTAGAAGGCTTCCGAACCTTGCGCTGTCACGGCGCGCAGCGTCGCGGCGAAGGCCGGGTTCTTCAGGATGGTGCCGACCGCCTTGGGCTTGCCGTCCGCTTCGTAGAAATAGGCGGCGGCGAGCGCGTTCTTCGGCAGATCCTTTTCACCGGCGAGCAGGCCGTTCAGGCGCGGCGAGATCGCGAACCCCTCCTCCGCCAGTTTCAGCGCGGGCGCCACGACATCCGCCCAGGGCAGCTTGCCCCAGCGGCGATGCGCCTCTTCCAGCAGTTTCAGCGTGCCGGGCAAGCCGACCGAGCGGCCGCCGACCACGGCCTCCTTGAACGGCATCGGCTTGCCGTCCTTCATGAAGCGATCGGGCTTGGCGGCGGCGGGCGCGGTCTCGCGGCCGTCCAGCGTCGTCACCTTGCGGCCGGCCTCGTCCCAATGGACGAAGAAGGCGCCGCCGCCGATGCCGGAACTCTGCGGCTCGACGAGATTGAGGACGAGCTGGATCGCGATTGCGGCGTCCGTGGCGCTGCCGCCGGCCCGCAAAATGTCGCGGCCTGCCGTCGCGGCCAGCGGATTGGCCGCGGCGGCCATGAAGCGCTGGGCCGTTCCCAGCGTCTTGACGGTCCGCCCGGTCGCGGCCTCGGGAGCGGGCGCCTGTGGTTGGGCGATGGCGATCTGGGTGGCGAGCAGGGCTGGAGGCAGGGAGAACAGGAGGGACAGGCGCATGGCGAAGCTCCGGTGAGGACATGCAGGATAGGCCATTCGCCGCGGTCTGACAGCTTGGATGGTCGGGCGCTGGCGGGTAAGGTCCGAATCGATTGTCCTGACGTTGCCAAAAGGGGTTTTCGGCATGTCGTTTTTGACCCTTCTGCGCCGACCGCTTGCCTGGTTGGTCCTCGGCATGCTCGGCGTGGTGCTTGCGGGCTGCGGCTACAACAACGTGCCGACGCTGGAAGAAAAAGCGAAAGCCGCCTGGTCCGAGGTGCAGAACCAGTATCAGCGCCGCGCCGATCTGATCCCGAATCTCGTCGAGACGGTGAAGGGCTATGCGGCGCAGGAGCGCGAGGTGCTGACCGCCGTGGTCGAGGCCCGCGCCAAGGCGAGCCAGGTCAAGGTCGACGCCTCGACCATCAACGACCCCGCGAAGTTCAAGGAATACCAGGACGCGCAGAACCAGCTCACCGGCGCGCTGGGGCGGCTGCTCGTCACCGTCGAGCGCTACCCGGAGCTGAAGTCCAACCAGAACTTCCTCGCTCTGCAGTCGCAGCTCGAAGGTACCGAGAACCGCGTCGCGGTGGCGCGACGCGACTACATCCAGGCCGTGCAGGCCTTCAACACCGAAATCCGCACCTTCCCGGGCGTGATCTGGGCGAAGCTGTTCTGGGGTGCCAAGCCGATGGAGACCTTTGCAGCGACCGCTGGGGCCGAGCGGCCGCCGGCGGTGAAGTTCTGAGGCGATTTGCGAGTAAGCAGTGTGACGTCCTTGCCGAAAGAGACGCGGGGAACTCCTCTCCCGAGTGGGAGAGGAGCAGGGGTGAGGGCAGGGCGGGAAACGCCGTGGCCGAACACTTGGCGCCGCCGGCGGCATGACGCCTCATTGGTCCAGTGGCCTACACCTCACCCCTACCCCTCTCCTTACAGGAGAGGGGTTCTGCGTCGCGTTTCCGCGCTCCTGCTTTTCCTCCTCTGCGCGCTCCCGGTACTAGCCGCCGAGCCGACCTATCCCGCGCTCACCGGCCGGGTGGTCGACGGCGCCAATCTGCTTGCGCCGGATGTCCGGCAGCGGATCGCAGACAAGCTCAAGGCGCATGAGGACAAGACCTCCGACCAGGTCGTCGTCGCGAGCGTGCCTTCGCTGCAGGATGTGACGATCGAGGATTTCGCCAACGGGCTCTTCCGACACTGGAAGCTGGGGGAGAAGGCGAAGAATAACGGCGCGCTGCTGATCGTCGCGCCGAAGGAGCGCAAGGTCCGCATCGAGGTTGGTTACGGCCTGGAAGGCGCGCTGACCGATGCGCTTTCCAAGGTCATCATCACCACGGCGATCGCGCCCAAGTTCAAGACCGGCGATTTCGCCGGAGGGATCGAGGCCGGTGTCGACGCCATCCTGACCATCCTCGCGGGGGATGCAGAGGAATGGCAGCGCAAGGCCGAGGTGCGCTCCGACGAGAGCACCCTGGGCGAGGATATCGCGGTGATCATCGCGATGATCTTCATCTTCCTGTTCATCGTCGCCTTCCTGCGAGGCCTGAGCCAGCAGGGCGGCGTTCGCCGGCATCGCCTGCGCAATGGCCAATGGGTGACGCTGCCGCAGAGCTCCGGCTGGAGCACTGGTTCGGGTTCCAGTTCCGGCTGGAGCGGCGGCGGAGGCGGCTGGAGCTCGGGCGGCGGTGGATTTTCTGGCGGCGGCGGCTCATCCGGCGGCGGCGGGGCTTCGGGAGACTGGTGATGGACGCAGCCGACAGGGACGCGATCGCGGAGGCCGTGCGCCGGGCCGAGCTGCAGACCGCTGGCGAGATCGTCGTGGTGATCGACCGTGCGGCGTCGAGCTATCGCAATATCCCGGTAATGCTGGCATTGACGCTCGCGCTGTTCGCGCCCTGGCCACTTCTGTCGCTGACGACGATCAGCGCGCAGCGCATCTTCCTGATCCAGCTTCTCTTCGCCGCCGGTCTGTTGGCGGCCTTGCTCTGGTATGGCCGTGGCGGGCGCTTCGTGCCCGGTTTCGTCAAGCGCCGGCGCGCGCATGACGTGGCCTTGCGCGAATTCACGGCGCGCGGGCTGACCCGAACGAAAGGGCGCACCGGCGTGCTGCTCTATATCGCGCTGCAGGAGCGCTACGCGGAGATCCTCGCCGATACCGGGATCGACGGGCTGGTCGAGAAGGATACCTGGCGCGGCATCATCGAGCCGCTACTCGCCGCTGCGCGGGAGGATCGCCTGACCGAAGGCCTGATCGCCGCGGTCGGTTCGGTAGGCACGGTGCTGGGGCGGCATGTGCCACCCGTGCCCGGCGATGTCGACGAGCTCTCGAACAAGGTGATCCTGCTGTAGGCCGCAGCGCGGGGAAGCTCAGTGCTTCGGCAGCCCTCTGGCAGCGCCGAGAATCGCGCCGGGCATCATCAGGCCGTGTTTGCCGAGCCACTCGGCCTGGACCACGACGACATAGCCGTCAGCCTCCGGCGCCTGCGTGGCCGAAAGCGGCGCGTTGATGCTCGTCTCCTTGCCGGTCCAGTCGCCGACGCGGACCATGCCGCGCACGACATTAGCATAAGACAGCGTGCGCCCCTGGTTCTCGCCACGCGTGACCGGCACGGCAGCCTGACGTGTGGTCGGCAGCACCCAGATGCCGGCCGTAGTTTCGCTTTCGCCGTTTGCCGGAGCGACGTTGATCTGCAGGGAGCCGTTCTCTTCCTTCAAGGCGATCCGGGCGGTGAATCCGGTCGCCGCAACCTGGTTCACCGCTTTCTCGATTTCGGCCCGTTCGGAACCGATCGCATGGGAGGCGCCGTTAATGACGACCTGCGGTGTGTAGACCTGCCCGTCGCCTCGGGCCTTGGCGTAGGACTTCTGGCGCTTGGCGAAGGAATCCTTGCCGAGCGTGTCCTTCCAGCCGAGATAGTCCCAATAGGTCACGGGCAGCGTCAGCGCGATCAGCGAAGGGTCCTTGGCGAGCTCGACCACAAGCGCGTCGGCCGGCGGACAGGATGAGCAGCCTTGGCTGGTGAAGAGCTCGATCACCGCCTTGGGCGGCTTCGCCGGGGTCTGCGCTTGCGCTGCCGCTGTGCCGAGGGCAAGGACTGCAACGGTCGCTGCGAGGAGGCGCGGGCGCGGGGACATGATCAGGACTCTGCGGACGACTTCTTTTCCGGAGGTTACCAAAGCCCGCAATGCCCTTGCGAGGGAAATCACGTTGCCTTGAAAACCGGCACGGTCGCGCGGGCGTGATCGAATTCGGCCTGCGCCGCGGCCGAGATCATCTTGGGCCGCCAGCGGCGATGCATCCAGAGCCATTGCTCGGGATATTCACGCACCCAGCCTTCGACGACGGCCGTCATCATCGCCATCGCGCCCTGGACGTCGATCTCGCCATTCGCGTCGCGCGGCAGGTCGAGCGGCGGGGTCAGCTCCAGCCGGAAGCGGTGGTTCGGCAGGCGGATGACGCGCACGCCATGGACCGGGCATTCGAAGCGCTTGGCGAATTTGCCCATGATCGGGTTGGTCAGGGCCGGGCGGCCGAAGAAGGGCACGACCACGCCCCGGGTGAAATGCTGATCGATCAGCATGCCCAGGTGGCCGCCATTCTCCAAAACGCCCTGCATGGCGAAGGCCGCACCCTGCTTGGCAGCGGCAAGCCCGCCCATCGCGCCGGAACGGATCTCGTGGACAACGGCTGCGATCGCCGGATCGTTGGGAGCGCGAAAGACCGCCGTGGTTTCGAGGTCATAGGCCTGCGCGCAGATCGCCGGCAGTTCCCAGTTGGCGAGATGGGTCGAGAAGATCAGGCCGGGCTTCTCGTCATCCTTGAGCGCGATGAAATGCTCGATGCCCTTGACCTCGACGCGCGAGGGCTTGTCGGGGTTGTGATAATCGTAGTCGAAGAGCGCCTTGAGATTGGCGTACTCGCCGGCGACGCGACCGAGATTCTCCCAGGCGCCGCGCGCGATGAGCTTTACCTCTGCCTCGTCCTTCTCGGGGAAGGCGGCACGGATATTGGCGAGCGCGACGCGGTTGACCGGAATCAGCGGGCTCACGGTGCGCAGGAGCCCGCCGCCGAGATCGCTGGCGCGCTCGGGGCCGAGCAGGCGCAGGAACGCGAACAGGGTGCGGATCACACCGATCATCACCGCGGCGCCGGCGCGCGCGGCGATAGCCTTCAATCGTCTCAAGGTCGGTCCTGCCTCAATCGCCCGTGCCGAGAGCAAGACAGGGCCTTAAAAAGGCGATCTGGGGCAGGAAGCCGCTTGCGTCAAGCCCGGGTGGGGCAGGCCGCCCCTGCTCAGAAGGCGATGACGACCTTGCCGAAGACCTTGCGGCCCTCGATCCGGGCGAGGCCCTTCTCGAATTCGGCGAGCGGGAAGACCGAGTCGATCACGGGCTTCATCCCGCCGGCCATCTTCTCCAGCGACTGCGCGATATTCTCGATGCGGCAGCCGAAGGAGCCGGTGATGCGGTATTGCTGCTGGAAGAGCTGCATCAGGTTGATCGTCGCCGAGGGGCCGGAGGTGGCGCCGCAGGTGACGAGCCGGCCGCCACGCTTCAGGCAGAGCAGCGAGCCGTTCCAGGTGTCGGCGCCGACATGCTCGAAGACGACATCGACGCCCTTGCGGCCGGTCAGTTTGCGGACGACGCCCTCGAAGCGGTCCTCGCGATAGTTGATGACGTGATCGGCACCGAGCGCCTTGGCGTTGGCGCCCTTCTCGTCGTCGCCGACGGTCGTATAGACCGTGCAGCCGATTGCCTTGGCCATCAGGATCGCAGCCGTGCCGATGCCGGAGCCGCCGGCATGGACGAGCACGGATTCGCCGGGTTCCAGCTTCGCGTTGTCGAAGAGCATGTGCTGGACCGTGCCGAAGCCGATCGGCGCGCAGGCTGCATCCTCGAAGGAGACGCCCTTCGGCGCCTTGATGGTGAGGCGGGCCGGGCGGTTGAGCAATTCGCGGGCGAAGCCGTCGATATGGAAGCCCATGATGCCGGCGACGTTCTCGCAGAGATTGTCACGCCCCTCGCGGCAGGCCTTGCACTGGCCGCAGGTGTCGGCGCCATAGGCGGTCACGGTGTCGCCCGGCGCGAAGCCGGTCACGCCCTCGCCGACGCAGACGATCTCGCCGGCCGCCTCGACGCCGGCCGCCTGCGGCATCTTGCGCTTGGCGAAGGCCATGCCGCGGAAACCCCAGAGGTCGAGATAATTTAAGCCCACCGCCTTGATGCGGATTTGCACCTCGCCCGGAGCGGGCAGCGGCGGCGGCTCGATCTCCTCGAGACGG
Source organism: uncultured Allobosea sp. (assembly GCF_945957345.1). Taxonomy (GTDB): domain Bacteria; phylum Pseudomonadota; class Alphaproteobacteria; order Rhizobiales; family Beijerinckiaceae; genus Allobosea. The sequence continues at coordinate 75,151 of NZ_CAMFKW010000022.1, forward strand.
AGGTCACGATCGCCATGAAGCTGAAGGGAACGCATGAGGGGATCGGTCTTTCAGAGCGTGTCCGGCCATCGCCGGGAGGTATGGAAAACAGCGAGAATTTCGACGCGGCCCTCGCGGACGCGATAGGGCAGGATGTAGTTCGTGCCGGAGACCACGAGTTCGCGCGTTTCCTCGACGCGACCCGGCCTGCCTATGGCGGGATAATCGCCCAGCACCTTGGCGGAAAGCCGGAGCTTTCGGGCCAGGGCAAGCGCCGCAGCCGGATTGAAATCAGCGACATGATGGCCAATCTCGCGTAAATCGTCTTTCGCGCGAGGCGTCCAAATCAGCTTCATCGAGCGGCATCAATCCGCGCTTGCAGCTCCGCTTCGATGGCATCCAGCTCCTCTTCGGTCGCAAACTCACCACGATCGGCCTGGGCGATGCCTTCCTTGATCTTGGCGATCTGCCAAGCGTTGAGTTCGACATAGTCCTGGATAGCCTTCGCCGCGATCCAGTTGCGCGAGCGGTCGGTGTCGGCGGCCAGCGCGTCGAGCTTGGCCAGCATCTCGTCGTCGAGGCGGATGGTGAAGGCTGCCGTCATGTCGGTTCACTCCGGTTCGAGGCGAACCATAGCATGAACGGCGGCCCTGGTCGAACTCAGCGGTGGACGCCGAGCTGGGCCGTCAGGCCGCCGTCGATCGGCAGCACGGTGCCGCTGATATAGGCGGCGGGCTCACTCATCAGGAAGGCGGCGAGGCCTGCAACCTCTTCCGGCCTGGCGAAGCGGCCGGCCGGGATCTGCCCCTGCATCTTGTCGCGATAGGCGGCGTAGGGTGCCATCATGTCGGTATCGACGAAGCCCGGCGCGATCACGTTGACGGTGACGCCGCGCTTGCCGGTCTCGATGGCCAGCGTCTTGGCATAGGAGATCAGCGCGCCCTTGGAGGCCGCATAGGCGGCGTTGCCAGGGTTGCCGCGGAGTGCCGCGACCGAGCCGATCGCGACGATACGGCCAGCGCGGGCGCGGATCATGGTGCGCATCAGGCTCTTGGCGAGGCGGGTGAAGGCCCAGAAATTGACCTGCATCGCCGCTTCCGCCTTGTCCTGCACCATCATCGCGGCGAGCGAATCATAGGGCTGACCGGCATTGTGGACGAGGCCGAAATAGGTTTCGCCCTCGCGCGCCTCGCAGAAGGCGTCGAGAGCCTCCTTGTCGGAGAGATCGAGCGGGAGCGCGGTGATGGCGCGGCCGGGATGGCTTGCCGCGATCTCCTCCGCCAGCGCCCTCGCCTGGTCGGCGGAGGAGCGATAGGTGAAATCGACATCATGGCCGGCGGCGGCGAGCGCGCGCACGATCGCGGCGCCAACACCCTTGGCGCCGCCGGTGACGAGGATCTTGGTCATGCGGCCTCCGGAGGCGCCGTCAGCACGAGGCAGGTGTTCTGACCGCCGAAACCGAAGGAGTTGGAGATGATCGTCTTCACCTTGGCCTTGCGGGCTTCGTTCGGCACCACGTCGAGCGCGATCGCGGGATCGGGATTCACGTAGTTGATCGTCGGCGGGATCGTGCCGTTGGCGATGGTCAGGAAGGAGATCACCGCCTCGACCGCGCCGGCCGCGGTCAGCGTATGGCCGATCATCGACTTGTTCGAGGAGATCGGCAGGCTCGGCATCCGCTCGCCGAAGACGGCGGCGCAGCTCATCGCCTCCATCTTGTCGTTCTCGGGCGTCGAGGTGCCGTGGGCGTTGATGTAGTCGACATCGTCGGGCGTCAGCCCGGCATCGGCGAGCGCATCCTGCATGGCGAGAATGGCGGGCTTGCCGTCCGGGCTCGAGCGGGTGCGGTGGAAGCCGTCGCCGCGCTCGCCGCAGCCGGCGACGATACCGAGGATCGTGGCGCCACGCGCCAACGCGTGGTCGTAATCCTCCAGCACCAGGGCACCGGCGCCCTCGCCCATGACGAAACCGTCGCGGTTCTTCGAGAAGGGTTTCGCGGCGCTTTCCGGCGAGTCGTTCTGGGTCGAGAGAGCCGAGAGCAGCGAGAAGCGGATCAGCGCCTCTGCATGGATCGAGCCGTCGGTGCCGATGCACAGGGCTGCCTGCGTATCGCCCCTTCTGATCGCCTCGACGCCCATCTGGATCGCGGTCGCGCCGGAGGAGCAGGCGGTCGAGAGAGAGATCGGCGAACCCTTGGTGCCGAAACGGTCGGCGATATGGTCGGCGACGCCGCCGAAGACGAAGAGCTCGTGCATCTTCGAGTACTTGTGGGTCGCGGCGGCGCGCAGCAGGCTGTCATAGTCGACCGCGCCGTCGATCGACTGGGCAAGCTCCTGCTTCTGCGGCCATTCCATCTCGACGGGGGGCACCGCCATGAAGAGCTCGCCCGGGAAATCGCCGGCCGTGCCGATGCCGCTCTGGCCGACGGCCTCTTCGGCTGCGAGCGTCGCGAGCTTCTCGGAGAGCTGCGGGGCGGTGAACGAGCCGTCGAACAGGAAATCGACGGTGCCGCCGATGCTGGTCTTCAGCCCTTCGGTCGGGAAGCGATCGATGCGGTGGATGCCGGATTTCCCGGCCGTCAGGGCCTGCCAGTTGGTCTCTTTGCCCTGGCCGAGCGAGGTGACGACGCCCAGCCCGGTGACGGCGACGAGCGGACGACCCTTGGCGTCGCGATGCGTGGTCATGGCTTCAACCCTCACGCTTGAACGAGATGCGCGGCGCCTTCGCCACGCCAGTGGCCGGCGCCGGTGACGATCGCTTCCCTGGCCTGCCCGGCCGACAGCGCGATTGCGGCGAGCGCGACGGAAACCGGGAAGGCGGCCTCGACACCATGGCCGACGAGATCGCCGGTCGCGGTGCGCTTGGCGGTGGGCGCGGTGGCAGCGATGGCCGCGGCTTCCTCAGCCGTGACACCGGAGCAACCGGTCGCGGCAGAGATGGCGAGGGCATCGCCAGCGATCGGGCCGAAGCCGCCGAGCAGCGTCGTCAGTGCCGACTGGACCGTGCCGGCCTCGCGGCGGCTGCGGGCGGCGCCGGCGTGCTTAAGCTTCGCATGGGCCTTGGCGCCGCGGGCGGCGGCGCGCTCGGCCGATTCCAGCACGAGGAAGGCGCCGGCGCTGCCGGTGATCAGGCCGGGCGCGCTTTCGCGCTCGAAGACCGGCCTGAAATCGTCGCGATGCAGATAGCCGCCGAGCTCGAAGAGCAGCAGCATGTCGCGCCGCTCGGCATTGTAAGCGCCGCCGACCAGCATCAGGTCGGACTGGCCCGAGGCGATGCGGGCGTGCGCCGTGCGGATCGCGTCGACGCCGGCCTGTTCCTCGCCCATGAAGGTGCGGGACGGGCCGGTGACGCCGTGGACGATGGCGATATTGCCGGCGAGGAGGTTGGAAAGCTGGGCGAGGAAGAGCGTCGGCCGGAGATCGCCCATCAGGCGCTCGTTGAGGAAGGCGCCGGGCTCGTTGGCGCCGCGCAGGCCTTCGAGGATGGCGGCATCGACGGCATGGTCGCGCTCGCCGCCGCCAGCGGCGACGATGACCTGCAAAGCGCTCTTCGCCTCGGCATCCTCCTTCAGCCCGGCGGAATCGAGGGCGAGGCCGGCCGCATAGACGCCGAGCCGCTGCCAGGGTTCCATCTGGCGCTGGTCGGATTTCTTCGGGATCTGCTTGTCCAGCTCCAGCGCCGCGAGCGGGTGGAGCGGATAGGGCTTGAAGCTTTCGGTGTCGACGACCGGCGGGCCGCCCGCAGCAAGCGCGGCGGCATGGGTCTCGAGGCCTTCGCCGAGGCTCGACGCGATACCGATGCCGGTGATGACCACGTCGCGGCGGTTCATGGGGCAGGCTCCGGCTTCAGGCCGATGGCTTCGATGCGGCCTTGCATCAGCGCGCGCATATCGGCGGGGAAAGGCATCAGGCGGAAGCGCAGTTCGGCATCGCAGATCGGCTTGCCTCCGCTCGACAGCTTCACCTTGGTCGCGGCGTAGCCGGAGCCCTCGATCACCACTTCGGCGCTGGCTTCCAGCTCGGTGCGAGGCTCGACGAAGGTGCGGAAGCGTGCCTTGTCGACCGTCATCAGGAACGGCATCTGCGAGAGCCCGTTGAGGCCTAGCAGGAGATAGCCCGAGGCCTGCGCCATGGTCTCGGTCAAGAGCACGCCGGGCACCAGCGGATGTCCGGGGAAGTGACCCTCGAAGACCGGGCTCTCGGCGGGGACGGTAGAGCGCGTCACGATGCGCTTCTGCGACGGATCGAAGGTCACGACCCTGTCGATCATGTCGAAATATTCGAGACGCATGCGATCCTTGACTCTGTGGGCGCCAGAACGGCGCAAGGCCGCGGCACGGATCGGACGATCCGCACAACGGCCCCTATGCTGTATCGGGAGCCGCGCGCCGGCTCAAGTCCAGCGGCAGCGGCGGGCGATCACGCCTCGCTGATTCAGGCCTTCTTGGCGGCGACGAGATCGTCGATGCGCTTGCAGAGGTTCTCGAGCACGAAATACTGCTCGGCCGGGGCCTTGCCTTCGTTGACTTCCTGCGTCCACTGCTCGAGCGGCAGCTTGATGCCGAAGGCCTTGTCGATCGCGAAGGCGATGTCGAGGAAGGCCAGGGAATCGATGCCGAGATCTTCGATCGCGTGGCTCTGCGGCGTGATCTTCTCCCGCGGAATGTCGCAGGTTTCGGAAATGATGCCGGCGACCGTCTCGAACGTAGCGGACATGCTGCGGGTGCTCCCGTCTGTTGTCGGTGATGGCGGACGACATCCGAGCGCGGGATCGCGTCCCTGCGCCTGCCCCTAGTCGCCACCGAAAGATGACTGAACCGCCCCCTTACACTGCGGCGGGCGCGAGGACAACCACGCGGAATACTTAATGCATCATGGCCGGCTTGCGCCGGCCATGACCCGTCTTGCTTGCTGCGCCGAAGCTTACGCGGCGAGGCCGCGGAGCACGTAATGCAGGATGCCGGCATTCTTGAAGTAGTCGATCTCGTCCAGCGTAT
>NZ_CAMFKW010000023.1 GCF_945957345.1 uncultured Allobosea sp.
TCATCAACGCGATGAAGAAGGGCACGAACCTGAACGTCAGCGTCCAGAACCAGGGCGGCCGCGAGCTGACCTTCACCATTCCGCTGGCCGAGTTCGCCAAGGGCTTCGACGGCGCTGCGATCGATCCGAAGGTGCTCGAGGACCAGCAGAAGCAGCTCCAGGACGAACTCGCCAAGCGTCAGGAAGAGCTGCGCCAGCGCCTTGGCGCCGGCGGCGCTGCTGCCCCGGCCCCCGGCGCCGCGCCGGCCGCACCTGCCGCGCCGGCGACACCGCCGAAGCCCTGAGCGGCGACGCGATAGCCTGAAACGAAAAAGCCGGTCCCTCGCGGGGCCGGCTTTTTCGTGGCTGTTGCTTCGTTGCCGAGGGAGCGTCCGCTGGGAAGGGCAGATCGTTGCCCGGCAGGCGTCAGTTCAGGTCGGCGCGGTCCAGCTTGTAGCGGCCCTTGCGGTCGCGCCGGAAGAATTCCTTGGCGCGCGGATGGCGCACGGGCTCGCCGGAATCGTCGTCGACGAGGTTCTGCTCGGAGACATAGGCGACGTATTCCGCCTCCTCGTTCTCGGCGAAGAGATGGTAGAAGGGCTGGTCCTTCGACGGGCGCATCGCTTCCGGAATCGCCATCCACCACTCCTCGGTATTCGAGAAGACCGGGTCGACGTCGAAGATCACGCCACGGAACGGGTAGATGCGGTGCTTGACCACCTGCCCGATCCTGAACTTGGCCGAACGCGCTTCCATGACAGATCCATCTCGCGCCGGCCAATGCGCCGCCGGCTTAGGTCTTGCCGCCTTGCGCAAGCAATGCGTCGTAAATGCGTCGAAATCAATCGATCGGGACCGGCCGTCCCATCACATTCCGTAGCGCTCCGCCAGGGCGGGGTCGCGCGCCGCGACCTGCACAGCGAGATCGACGATGACCTTCGCCTGTTTCCAGGTGGCGTCGTCCTGCATCTTGCCGTCGATCATCACGGCGCCGGAGCCGTCCGGCATCGCCTCCAGGATGCGCTTGGCGAAAGCGACCTCCGCCGGATCGGGACTGAAGACGCGCTTGGCGATGGCGATCTGCGAGGGGTGCAGCGTCCAGGCGCCGGCGCAGCCGAGCAGGAAGGCGTTGCGGAACTGCGCTTCGCAGGCCGCTTCGTCGGCGAAATCGCCGAAGGGGCCGTAGAACGGCTTGATCCCGGCCGAGGCGCAGGCATCGACCATCTTGGCGAGCGTGTAATGCCAGAGATCCTGCTGTGCCACGGCGCGCGATCCGCCATCGGGGGAGAGGTCGGCGATCACCTTGTATTCGGGATGCCCGCCGCCCACGCGAGTGGTCTTCATCGCGCGCGAGGCGGCAAGGTCGGCCGGGCCGAGGCTCATGCCATGCATGCGCGGCGAGGCGGTGGCGATCGCCTCGACATTCTTGACGCCTTCCGCCGTCTCCAGGATGGCGTGGATCAGGATCGGCTTGCGTAGCTGATGCCGCGCCTCGAACTGCGCCAGCAACTGGTCGACATAATGGATGTCCCAGGGGCCTTCGACCTTCGGCACCATCACGACGTCGAGCTTGCCGCCGATCTCGCCCATGATCGCGGTGATGTCGTCGAGGAACCACGGCGAGTTCAGCGCATTGACGCGTGTCCACAGGCCGGTCTTGCCGAAATCGACAGCCTTGCCCATGGTGATGAAGCCGTCGCGCGCCGCCTGCTTGGCCTCGACCGGGATCGCATCCTCAAGATTGCCGAGGACGATATCGACCTGACCGGCGAGCTCGCCGACCTTGGCCCGGACCTTCTCCAGATGCGGCGGCACGAAATGGATCATCCGCTCGAGCCGCAGCGGCAATTCGCGGAAGGGCTCCGGCGCGCCGATCGCAAGCGGGCGGAAGAACTGGCGCGGCGTCCTGGTCGTCATCGGCGGCTCCATGCTGCAATGCAGCGACTGTGGCGGAGACGCCGGGCGCCGTCCATGGTTCTTTCGGCGGCGGATGGGGCAATAAGCCTAGGTTGTTAATCCTATGGTGAAGCATGGGTAATTTATCACATTTATATACTTGACAAAGCAGCCCTTAGGCCTATGATCCTAAGCCATAGGAGCAAGGCAATGTCTGGCGCACTCGACAACCCGATTTTCACCGACGCCGACAAGGCTCGCGAGCATCTGGAAGCCCAGCGTTGGCCGAACGGCGCGGTCTGTCCGCATTGCGGCAATGCCGATCCTTCCCGCATCGCGGCGTTGAAGGGCAAGGCTCATCGTCCAGGCCTCTATCAGTGCGCCGAATGCCGCGAGCAGTTCACCGTGACGGTCGGCACCGTCTTCGAGCGCTCCAAGATCCCGCTCAACAAGTGGCTCCTGGCCGTGCATCTGATGTGCGCCAGCAAGAAGGGCATGAGCGCACACCAGCTCCACCGCATGCTTGGCGTCACCTACAAGACCGCTTGGTTCATGGCTCACCGCATCCGCGAGGCCATGCGTGACGAGAACCCGGAACCGATGGGCGGCGAGGGCCAGATCATCGAAGCCGACGAAACCTATTTCGGTGACAAGGAAACCATCACCAAGCGCACGAAGCGCGGCAAGTCTGGCCTCGCCAGCAAGCGCGCAGTTGTCGCCCTAGTTGAGCGCGGCGGCTCGGTTCGTTCCTTCCACGTCGATAGGGCCGATGTGACCTCGATCCGCGAGATCGTCGTCACCAACGTTCGCCGCTCGTCATCGCTCCATACCGACGAAAGCAAGCTCTATACGAAGACCGGCACGGAGTTCGCCGCCCATGAGACGGTGAAGCATTCGGCTGGCGAGTACGTTCGCGGCGCGATCCATACCAATACGATAGAAGGCTTCTTCTCTGTCTTCAAGCGCGGCATGAAGGGCGTCTATCAGCACTGCGCCGAGAAGCACCTGTTCCGTTATCTCGCGGAATTCGATTTCCGCTACAACAACCGCACCAAGCTCGGTGTCAGCGACGTTGAGCGCCGCGACAATGCCTTGAAGGGCATTGACGGCAAGCGCCTGACCTATCGGCGGATTAACGGCACCGCGTTCGCTTAAGCAGAAAGCGAGGCGTCTCTTACGGAAGAGACGCGCGAAATCAAAATAGGTGCGGACAACCCGCCGTGGTCAACTTGCGCGAGCAGACCGAATCGCTCCAGCCTCCCCAGTTGATCGCCGGAAATGGAAACGCCACCGGGGTTAGGAGCCCGGTGGCGCGGAAATTTCTGGACCGCTTAACCCCTAGCCGGGCTGCGGGACAGGCTGTGAAGCGGTTCGGAGTTGACTCCCGAATCGTGCCTTTGGTCAAGCCCGGCTTGAGCACCAAAGGTATGCAAAATGGCCGAACAATTTCAGGTGACTTGCCACAAGCCCGATGACGGAGACCGTGATCGCCGCATCGAAGGCCTTGGGGGCCCCAGCGGCGGCGGTTGGTATCGCGATATCGACCAGCTTATCGCTTGGATCGAAAACGGGACCTACCAGTTCTGGACCGTCGACACCGCCGGCAATTCCGTGTGGATCGAGGTCAAGGAACGTAACCGCCGGAAGTACCTCAAGACGACTTCGGACGGGGTTGAGCCGAATAACCTCCTGGCACTCCCTCACTGTCCTTAAGCCCGTTTGGGGCTACTGGCTGGCCGGCTTTCTGTCGGCCAGCTTCATGCGGCTTCGGCGGCGTCGACAGCATCCGCTTTAGCACCTCGTCTCGGCGCTTATCGCCCTCTGTCTTTGAGGCCCCCATGTCTGACGATCCTTCACAAATAAACTTGCCGCCCGAGCCGGCGGAGCTTGGTCGCTTTTGGTGGCCTTCGTTAGAGCATCACGCAACGGCGCTTGGCTATCTGTGTATGTGTCACGCCAATCTGGAATATGACGTAAATAGCCTGCTAGAGGTGCTTCTGGGCTGCTCCTTTGACGAGCGCCGCGCAATAATCGATGCGACCGGCGCTTCTCTACAGACCCGCTGCGACCTCGCCCTCAAATTGGCCATCATCAAACAGCCGTACGATAGGTGGTTAGCCGCTTTGGAAGACACTCTAAAGTACATAAAAGCCGAGCTGTGCCCGAAGCGTAATCGCCTAGTTCATGACAGCTGGGCTCAAACGCAATCAACCCCTGTTCAATTTGACGTTCGCGCGAATATTCAACAATCGCAATCCAGGATGCCGAAGCAAATCTCCCCCATGAAAATGGCGGAAAGAGATCTGCAATCGATATGGAACTTGAATAACGATTTTAACCGAGCGGCAGGCGCCCTCATGAACTTGCGGTTTTGCTATTTGGAATGGCGTGACAAAGGGCTTGAACTAGACATTCACGGGCTATCAATTCCGGCGAGTAAGCCGCCTCGTCAAGCGCCTCCCCAAGGTGGGCGCGCAAAGCGCAAACAGCCGCCTCGATCATCTGAGGCGTGATATCGATATCGCGTAGCTCTGTGCCGGCCTGTCCCGGGTCACGCTGATTCGTCATGTCTGCTTTGTCAAGTATATAATTGCGTAATTTATCCTAGGTATCCTGTCTCTTTATTGCATTGGGTGAGGGCGAGCACGCTCCAAAAGCCCTTGCCGCCTTCGAGTCATGCGCTAGATGCAGATGTCCGCCGGGTTTGGTCGAAAGCGGGCGCCTTCTCCGCAGGACGAAAACGCCGCCGATGGCCGACCTCCTCAGCATCTTCAATCTGGTCGCGCCGTTCTTCGGGCTGATCCTGCTCGGCTTCGCCATCGGCCGCTACAAGCAGTTGCCGGAGGAGGGGCTGGCCTGGCTGCAGTTCTTCCTGATCTATGTCGCGCTGCCGCCCCTGTTCTACCGGCTGATCGCCGACAAGCCCTTGAGCGAGCTCGCCAACTGGAAATTCATCGCGGGCACCACGACGGCGACCTTCTGCGCCTTCAGCCTGTCGCTCGTGATCGGACTCAGAGCTGCCAAGGGCGACCTGCCGCAAGCGGTGATGCAGGGTGTGGCCGGGGCCTATTCCAATATCGGCTATATGGGCCCGCCTTTGATCCTGGCGGCGCTGGGGCCGGAGGCGAGCGCGCCGGTCGTGCTGATCTTCGTCTTCGACAGCGTCCTGCTGTTCTCGCTCGTGCCGCTGCTGATGGCCGTCGCTGGCGTCGAGAAGAAAAGCCTGCTCGCGACGGCAGGCGAGGTGGTCTGGCGCGTGCTGACCCACCCGTTCAACGTTGCGACGCTGGCGGGCGTGCTGGCGAGCTATCTCAAGTTCGAATTGCCGGTAGCGCTCGACCGGATCGTGCTGTGGCTGTCGCAGGCTGCGGCGCCCTGCGCGCTCTTCCTGCTCGGCGTCACCGTAGCACTGAGGCCGATGAAGCGGATGCCGGCCGGCGTCCCGGCTCTGGTCTTCATCAAGCTGCTGCTGCATCCGCTCCTGGTCTGGGTGCTGCTCTCGGCCATCGGCGGCATCCCGATCAACTGGATCTATGCCGCGATCATCATGGCGGCGCTGCCGCCAGCGCTGAACATCTTCGTCATCTCGACGCAGTACAAGGTCGGGATCGAGCGTGCCTCGGCCTGCATCCTCGTCGGCACCATCGTCTCGACGGTCACGCTCTCGGGCTTCCTGTGGCTGGTGAAGACAGGCAGGATAGCGGCCGATCTGTTTCACTGAAGCATTGTCGAGCGAAGTGGACGCCGGTTAGCGTGAAGAAAATGCGTTGAAGCAAAGAATCTGAGGGTGCCGATGCTGCCGCTGGACGACCTGCTGGTCCTCGATTTCTCGACGCTCCTGCCCGGGCCGCTGGCGAGCCTGTTCCTCTCGGAGGCGGGCGCACGCGTCATCAAGGTCGAGCGGCCGGGCGGCGAGGACATGCGCGGCTTCCCGCCGCGCTTCGGCGAGACTGCAGCGCCTTTCGCGGTGCTCAACCGGGGCAAGGATTCGGTCGAGCTTGATCTCAAGGCGCCGGACGCGCTGGCGCGGCTGACCCCGCTGATCGCGAAGGCCGATATCCTGATCGAGCAGTTCCGGCCAGGCGTGATGGAGCGACTCGGCTTCGGCCATGAGGCGCTGAAGGCGATCAACCCGCGCCTGATCTATTGCTCGATCAGTGGCTACGGCCAGCACGGTCCGCGCGCGCAGGAGGCCGGGCACGACATCAACTATCAGGCGCTCGGCGGCCTGCTTGGCCAGTCGTTGAAACGCGGCGAGGCGCCGCCTCTGCCACCGCCGCTCGTCGCCGACATCGCCGGTGGCACGATGCCGGCCGTGCTCAACATCCTGCTGGCCTTGCGCCAGCGCGACCGCACCGGGCAGGGCTGCCATCTCGACATCGCCATGGCCGACGCAATGCCGACCTTCGCCTGGTACGGGCTCGCGCAGGGGCAGGTGACCGGTTCCTTCCCCGATGGCGGCGAGGGCCTGCTGACCGGTGCGAGCCCGCGCTACGGGCTCTATGCCACCGCCGATGGCTGGTTTCTGGCGGTCGGCGCGATCGAGCCCAAGTTCTGGCTGGGCTTCTGCGAGGGGATCGGGCTCGACGAGAGGCTGCGCGACGACCGCCGCGACCCGCAGGCGACGCGGGCCGGAATCGCCGCCATCATCGCCAGTGAAAGTTCTGCCTATTGGCGCGCGCTCATCGAGCCGCTCGACTGCTGCTGCACGGTGGTGCGGACGCTGGAGGAGGCGGTCTCCGATCCGCAGATGAGCGCCCGCGGTCTGCTTGACGCGCAGGTCGAGGAACCCGGCGGCCGTCGCCTCGTCTCGACGCCGTTGCCGCTGGCACCAGTCTTCCGCGAGCAGGCGGCCGGGTTGCGGAAGGTCGTGGCGAGCGGGGCTGATACAGGCAAGCTTCTCGGCGAATAGCGACGCGCTCAGGCGCGCGCGCCGCCGGCCAGCCCTTGCCGCATCACGAGGCGTCGCAGCGGCCCGATCCGCGACAGCGCCAGCAGGCCGGCACCGCGCATCAGGTCGGCGGGCAGCAGATCGGTCAATAGCGTGCGGTTGAGCATATCGACCGCGCCGGTACGCAGACGGACATCTGTCCGCCGAGCCCCGTCATAATCGGCGATGACGCTCGGCGCGCCGGCATCCGTGGCGCCCGCCAGCGCCTCGCTCAGCGCCGTGACATCGCGCAGGCCAAGATTGAGCCCCTGCGCGCCGATCGGCGGGAAGACATGCGCGGCCTCGCCGATCAGCGCCACGCGCCCGGCACCGAAGCGCTCGACCGAGAGCCCCCCCATCGGCACCTTGCCGCGTGGGCCCGACACCGTCATTGCCCCGAGCAGAGACTGCACCTGCCGCTCGACTCGCAGGGCGAAGGCCGCATCATCGAGCGCGGTGAGGGCCGGAGCCTCCTCCGGATCGACGAGCCAGACCAGCGAGGAGCGCCGGCCGGGCAGGGGCACGATCGTGCACGGCCCCTTGCGCGTATGGAATTCCGTCGAGGTTTCCTGATGGTCGCGGCGGTGATCGAAGATCGCGGTTAGCGCGATCTGCGGATAGCGCCAGTCGCGGCTTTCGATGCCGGCGGCCGCGCGCACCTGCGAATTGCGCCCGTCGGCGCCGACGACGAGCCGGGCCTTCAGCGCTGCGAAGCCTTCACCGGATAGGCGCACGCCGTCCGCTTCCGGCTCGACGGACCGGACGAATCCGGGGATCATGCGTAGTCCTGACAGCGCACCGGCCTTCTCGGCGAGTATCGCCGTCAGGTCGGCATTCTCGATATTCCAGCCGAAAGCCTCCAGCCCGATCTCGGAGGCACGGAATTCGACTGGCGGCTGGCGGAACAGGCTGCCGCTGTCATCGACGAGCCGCATCACCGCGAGCGGCGCGGCCTTCTCAAGCAAGGCATCCTGCACGCCGAGCTCGGCCAGCATCCGCCAGGAGCCGTCGAGCAGCGCGACGGTGCGCCCGTCGCGCGGCGTCGCAACCGGGCCGAGCAGGGCGACGCTGCGCCCCTCGCGGCTCAGCGCCAGCGCGGCTGCCAGCCCGACGGCACCGGCGCCCACGATGGCGATATCGACCTGATCGGCAATGTCCGTGCTCATCGCTCCTGGCTAGCCGATGCGCCGCGTCTTGGCCACGGGCCGCAAAGTCGCAAGGTGCGTTCTGCGTCGGGCACGGATGCCTTTCCCGCCCGATGAATTATGGTCGGGCATCCATCCGTAGGAGATGCCTTTCATGGTCAAAGCCATTCGCGCCCATAAGACCGGCGGCCCCGAGGTCCTGCAGTTCGAGGACATCACGCTGCCGCAGCCCGGCCCCGGCGAAATCCTGATCCGCAACCGGGCAATCGGCCTGAATTTCATCGACACCTATTTCCGCTCCGGCCTCTACCCGGCGCCGCAGATGCCGTTCACGCTCGGCAACGAGAGCGCCGGTGACGTGCTCGCCGTCGGTCCGAATGTCACCGAGTTCAAGCCGGGTGACCGCGTCGCCGTGGTCGCAGGGCTCGGCGCCTATGCCGAGGAGCGCATCGTGCCGGCAGCTTCCGTCGTCGCGCTGCCGGAGGGCATCTCCTACGAGGCCGCCGCCAGCATGCTGCTGAAGGGGCTGACGGCCGAATATCTGTTGCACCGGACCTACAAGGTGAAGCCGGGCGACACGATCCTGGTCCATGCCGCGGCCGGCGCCACCGGCCTGATCCTCTGCCAATGGGGCAAGGCTTTGGGCGCGACCGTGATTGGCACCGTCGGCTCGAAGGAGAAGGCGGAGCTCGCCAAGGCGCATGGCGCCGATCACGTCATCAACTACCGCGAGGAGGATTTCGCAGCGCGGGTGAAGGAGATCACCGGCGGGGCGCTCTGCGACGTGGTCTATGACGGCGTCGGCAAGGACACCTTCATGAAGTCGCTGGACACGCTGAAGCCTTTCGGCCTGATGGCGAGCTTCGGCAATGCCTCGGGCGCGGTCGAATCCTTCAATCTCGGCATTCTTGCCGCCAAGGGCTCGCTCTATGTGACGCGCCCGACGCTCAACACCCACACGGCCAAGCGCGAAACCATGATCGCGATGGCGAAGAACCTGTTCGACGCCGTGCTGAGCGGCAAGGTCAAGGTGCCGGTCAACGCGACCTTCCCGCTGAAGGACGCAGCGGATGCGCATCGGGCGCTCGAGTCGCGTGGGACCACGGGCTCGACCGTCCTCATTCCCTGAGATTGTTTGACGTGAATGCGATGCGCCCGGTCGTCCGGGCGCATTTTTCATGGGGTTATGAACCCGGACCTGAAGTGCCGCGACGAATCGGGGTCAGCGCATGCTGGCGACCATTCAGGACCTCGACGCTCATGTCGTCCAAATTTCAGACCGCCGCTTTCCTCGTCGCCGTCATCGCCCTCTCGGGCGTCGCGCTGGCCCAGCAGGCCAAGGGAATCGGTGGAGCGCCCACCCCGACCGAAGCGATCCTGCAAGGCGCCGAGAAGGGACGCATGCGCGTGCCCGGCCCGGTGCGCCTGCGCTATGCGCAGACCGGGTGCACCAGCGGCATCTGCAGCGAGCCACCCCGAGAGGTGGAGCAGGCCGAGACCGTGGCGGCGAGCGACGCTTGCAGCAGCCTCGGCACGGCGCGTGACCGCAACGGCCGCGCCATCCGCCGGCTCTGCACCTTCAACTGAGGGTGTGACCGCTCAGACTGCGATCCCGTGGAGATCGTAGGCGTCGGCGCGCTCGATCTTCACGGTGACGATGTCGCCGGCCCGCAAGGGCCGGCGGCTCGCGACATAGACATTGCCGTCGATCTCCGGCGCGTCCCATTTCGAGCGGCCCTTGGCCACTGTCGGGCCGGCTTCGTCGATGATCACCGGGATGCGCTTGCCGACGCGGCCCTTGACAATGCGGGCGGAAATCTCGGCCTGCGCCTTCATGAAGCGATGCCAGCGGGCTTCCTTGACCTCCTCGGGAATGAGGGCGAGGCCAAGATCGTTGGCGGGTGCCCCCTTGACCGGCTCGTATTTGAAGGCGCCGACGCGCTCCAGCTTCGCTTCCTTCAGCCAGTCGACGAGGATGTCCATGTCCTCCTCGGTCTCGCCGGGGAAACCGACGATGAAGGTCGAGCGGATGGCGAGGTCCGGGCAGATGTCGCGCCACTTCCGGATGCGGTCGAGCGTGCGGTCCTGATGGGCCGGGCGTTTCATCGCCTTGAGGACATTCGGCGAGGCGTGCTGGAACGGGATGTCGAGATAGGGCAGCACGAGCCCTTCCTGCATCAGCGGGATGACCTCGTCGACATGCGGGTAGGGATAGACATAGTGCAGGCGCACCCACATCCCCATCTGGCCGAGCTCCCGGGCGAGCTCGAAGAAGCGGGTGCGGATCTCGCGATCCTTGAACATCGAGGGCGCATACTTGATGTCGAGCCCATAGGCGCTGGTGTCCTGCGAGATCACCAGCAGTTCCTTGACGCCGGCCTTGGCCAGCTTCTCGGCTTCGCGCAGCACATCGCCGATCGGCCGCGAGACGAGGTCGCCGCGCAGCTTCGGGATGATGCAGAAGGTGCAGCGATTGTTGCAGCCCTCTGAAATCTTGAGATAGGCGTAGTGCCGCGGCGTCAGCTTCACGCCCTGATCGGGTACGAGATCGACGAAGGGGTCGTGCTTCGGCGGCACGGCCTGGTGCACGGCCGAGACGACGCTCTCATAGGCCTGCGGGCCGGTGATCGCGAGCACGTTCGGGAAGACGTCGCGGATCTGCTCGGGCTCGGCGCCCATGCAGCCGGTGACGATCACCTTGCCGTTCTCGGCCATGGCCGAGCCGATCGCTTCCAGCGATTCCGCCTTGGCGGAGTCGAGGAAGCCGCAGGTGTTGACGATGACGAGGTCGGCCCCGGCATGGCTCTTCGAGAGCTCGTAGCCCTCGGAGCGCAGCGAGGTGATGATCCGTTCGGAATCGACGAGCGCCTTGGGGCAGCCCAGCGAAACGAAGGAGATTTTCGGCGCGACGGCGTTCATCGGCTGATGGCTCGATTCAGAATGTCAGGAAGCGGCGCAGCTCAAGCGCGCGCTGCTCTTTGAAGCCTTTTTCGGCTTTTTGCAAATTAAGACTGGAGGCTCTGCCGTCATGCTCGCCCTTGTGGCGAGCATCCATGTCTTGAACACCGCCCTCAATGGGCGAAGACGTGGATGGTCGGGACAAGCCCGACCATGACGGAAAGGGAGCGTCAGGCCGCCTTGCCGGTCGCGACCGGGCGGTCCGGATCCTGCGTCCAGTCGGTCATCGAGCCGTCGTAGAGCGCGACCTCGTCGCGGCCCAGAACCTCCGACAGCACGAACCAGTTCGCCGCCGCCGAATGGCCGGTATTGCAGTAGGAAATCACCGGTCCCTGCGGCACGGCCGAGAAGAGTTGCTCCAGCTCGCGGGTGGCTTTCAGCTTGCCGCTGCCAGGCTCGAAGGCACCGGCATAGTCGCGCTGGATTGCACCGGGAATATGCCCGGCCCGCGCCGCTTCCGCCGATTTCTCGCGGCCTTCGAAATAGCTGGCACCGCGCGCATCGACGAGGCTCGCCTGCTTGCTTCTGGAGGCGACGAGGGTCGAATCTGCGGTGCTACGCAGGGCCTGCTGCGCCACCACCGGGTAAGCGGCCGCGCTCTTCGGCTTGGAGGCACCAGTCTCCACCGGGCGCTTCGGATCGGCCCCCCAGGCCTTGAAGCCGCCGTCGAGGATGGCCTGCTGGCCGTGGCCGATGAATTTCAGCGTCCAGTAGACCCGCGCTGCCGCGGCGAAATCGGTCGCGGCGGTCCCGGCGGGCACGATGACGACATCATCATGCGGCTTGATGCCGAGCCGGCCCGCGAGCGCGGCGAGATGGTCGAGCGGCGGCAGCATGCCCGGCGCATTGCCGATCTTGGACCGCCAGCCATCTGCGGCGTAGTCGGAATGGACCGCGCCGGGGATATGACCGGCCTCGAAGGCCGCCTTCGCGCCGTCGGCCGCGGTGCGGATATCGATGATGACGAGGTTTTCGTCGCCAAGCCGCGCGGCGAGCGCGTCCGGCGTGATCAATCCGGCGAATTCAGCCCGGCTCATTCAGCAGCCTCCTTGTGCAATTCGTCGATCACTTCGAGGCTGTAGCTCATCTCGGCGGTCGCCCCGAGCATGATCGAAGCCGAACAGTATTTTTCCTTCGACAATGTGACGGCCCGCTCCGCCTTGGCCTGGGACAGGCCCTTGCCGGTGATGCGATAGGCGAGGTGGATCTTGGTGAAGACCTTGGGATCGGTCGTGGCGCGCTCGGCCTCCACATCGACCTCGCAGCCGGTGATGTTCTCGCGGCCCTTCTTGATCATCCCGACAACATCGAAAGCGGTGCAGCCGGCGAGCCCGATCAGCAGCATCTCCATCGGCCGGATGCCGAGATTGCGCCCGCCATATTCCGGCGCACCGTCCATGATCATGGCGTGCCCGCTGCCGGATTCGCCCATGAAGGCCATGCCATCAACCCATTTCGCGCGTGCTTTCATCGCGATCTCCCATGCAAATCACTGGCAGCAGGGATAAGCCCTCGGATCGCCCATGGCGATAGCTGCTCTCGACGCACCTTCCGTCATGGTCGGGCTTGTCCCGACCATCCACGTCTTCGCTGGTCGAATGCCGTGTTCAAGACGTGGATGCTCGCCACAAGGGCGAGCAGGACGGCTTATCTGCCCGGAGTCGTTGGGATCACGCCGCCGCAAACAGGTTGCCATGCGTGATCCGCAGCCGAATGCGCTCGCCGATCGCCGGGGCGACCTGACTGGCGAGATCGACCTCGAGGCGCTTCTTCAGCCCTTCGACCGCCACCTCCGCCCGGCGCAAGGGCCCGTTGCGGCGCAGGTGCTCGACCGTGCCGGGCAGCGCCAGCGGCGTCTCGTCGACGATGCGCAGATGCTGTGGCCGGACATAGAGCGAGGCCGGGCCGCCCTGGTTCTGCGACAATCCGCCAAGCACCGGCCGGTCGCCGAAGAAGGCCTGGCTGCCGACGACCTTGACCGGAAGCTTGTTCACCTCGCCCAGAAACTCGCAGATGAAGGGCGTCGCCGGATGGTCGTAGACATCGTCGGCCGAGCCGACCTGCTCGATGCGGCCCTCGTTGAGGATGGCGACGCGGTCGGCCAGCTCCAGCGCTTCTTCCTGATCGTGCGTGACGAAGACGGTGGTGTGGCCGGTGCGGCCATGCAGTTCGCGCAGCCATGCCCGCAGGTCCTTGCGGACCTTGGCATCAAGCGCGCCGAACGGCTCGTCGAGCAGCAGGACGCGCGGCTCGATGGCCAGTGCACGAGCGAGCGCGACGCGCTGGCGCTGGCCGCCGGAGAGCTGGCTGGGATAGCGCTTCTCCAGTCCCGGCAACTGAACGAGGTCGAGCAAATCACGGACGCGCTTGCGGATTTCGTCGTTGCTCGGGCGCTCATGCCGCGGCCGGGATTTCAGCCCGAAGGCAATGTTTTCGGCGACGTTCATGGTCTTGAACAGCGCGTATTGCTGGAAGACGAAGCCGATGCGGCGGTCGCGCAGCGAGAGTTCGCGCGTATCGGTCTCGCCGAACAGCACGCGGCCGCGATCGGCCTCTTCCAGCCCGGCGATCAGGCGCAGCAGCGTGGTCTTGCCCGAACCCGAGGGACCGAGCAGCGCGACCAGCTCTCCCGGCTGGATATCGAGCGAGACGCCCCGCAGCGCCGGGAAGTTCTCGAAGCGCTTTTCGATGGTCTCGATGGTGACGGCGACCGACATGGCGAGAAATCCTTCGTCTGTGGGTCAGTGATGGCGGCTGGCGGAGATCACATCGCCGTAATGCCATTCCAGCAGGGTCTTGAGCACGAGGGTGACGAGCGCGAGCCCTGCCAGCAGCGAGGCCACCGCGAAGGCGGCCGCGCCCATGTACTCATTGTAGAGGATCTCGATATGCAGCGGCATCGTGTTGGTCAGGCCGCGAATCTTGCCCGAGACGACCGCCACCGCGCCGAATTCGCCCATCGCACGGGCATTGCAGAGCAGCACGCCGTAGAACAGGCTCCATTTCACGTTCGGCAGCGTGACGCGGAAGAACACGCGCCAGGGCGACGCGCCGAGCGTCAGCGCAGCTTCTTCGTCGGATGATCCCAGCGACTGCATATGCGGGATCAGTTCGCGCGCCACGAAGGGGAAGGTGACGAAGACCGTGGCGAGGATCAGCCCCGGCAGCGCGAAGACGATCTTGATGTCGTTGGCTTGCAGCCACGGCCCGAAATAGCCCTGCGCGCCGAAGAGCAGCACGAAGACCAGGCCTGAGATTACCGGCGAGACCGAGAAGGGCAGGTCGATCAGGCTGATCAGCAAATCCTTGCCGCGAAATTCGAACTTGGCGATCGCCCAGGCGGCGGCGATGCCGACGATGACGTTGAAAGGCACCGCAATGGCGGCGACCAGCAATGTCAGCTGGATCGCCGCCTGCGCATCCGGCTCGGTGATCGCGGCGCGATAGGCCTCCCATCCCTTGGCGGCGGCCTCGACGAAGACCGTGACCAGCGGCAGCAGCAGGAAGAGCAGCAGGAATACGAGCGAGACCGCGATCAGGATGACCTGCACGACGGGGCTTTCTCCGCGCGCCCGGCTGGCGCTGCGACGGGGCTCCTGGGCGCTGGCGGAAGGCAGGGTCGCATCAGACATCGCCGAACCTCCGGCGGGCGCGGGCCTGGATCAGGTTGCCGGTCAGGATGAGCGCAAAGGAGATCAGCAGCATCATCGTGGCGACCACCGCCGCGCCGGCATAGTCGAACTGCTCGAGCCGGATCACGATCAGGAGCGGTGCGATCTCCGAGACCATCGGCACATTGCCCGCGATGAAGATCACCGAGCCGTATTCGCCGACCGCCCGCGCGAAGGCCAGGATCGAGCCGGTCATCAACGCCGGCAGGATCTGGGGCAGCACCACCCGGAAGATCGTCCGCGAGCGGCTGGCGCCGAGCAGCGCGGCGGCCTCCTCGACATCGCTCTGCAGCTCCTCCAGCACGGGCTGGACGGTGCGCACCACGAAGGGCAGGCCGATGAAGATCAGCGCCACCATCACGCCGAGCGGTGTATAGGCGACCTTGCCGTCGAAGCCGAGGGAGAGGCCGGTGAAGGGGATGGTCAGCTTGAAGGCGAGCGGCGCCAGCAGCGAGCCGACCCAGCCGTTGGGCGCATAGATCGCCGCGAGCGAGATGCCGGCGACCGCTGTCGGCAGGGCGAAGGGCAGGTCGACGGCCGCATCGATCAGGCGGCGGCCGGGAAAGTCATAGCGCACCAGCACCCATGCCAGGATCAGGCCGAAAACCGCGTTGACCAGCGCTGCGAACAGCGCTGCGCTGAAGGAGAGCTTCAGCGCAGCGAGCGTACGCGGGGAAGTTGCCACCGCCCAGATATCGGCGGGGCCGGCGCTGGCGGCCTTAAGGAACAGCGCCGCCAGCGGGATCAATACGATCAGCGACAACGCCGTCACGGTGATGCCGAGCGCCAGCCCGAAGCCGGGCAGGATGCTCGGCTCGCGCCAGCGGAAGGTCGTCGTCGCCGCCGTCATGCAGAAACCCTCAGCGCGCAGGCTTGTAGAGCTGGTCGAAGGTGCCGCCATCGCCGAAATGGGTCGGCTGCGCCTTCTTCCAGCCGCCGAAGACGTCGTCGATCGTCACGAGCTCGACTTTCGGGAAATTGGCGATGTCCTTGGCGTCCGCCGCTTCCGGGTTGCGCGGCCGGTAGAAGTTGCGGGCGATGATCGCCTGCCCCTTCGGCGAGTACAGGAATTCGAGATAGGCCTGCGCCTGCTCGCGGGTCTTCTTCGCGTCGACATTGGCATCCACCAGCGCGACCGGCGGCTCGGCCAGGATCGAGAGGCTCGGCACGACGATGTCGAACTTGTCGGCGCCGAACTCCTTCAGGGCGAGGAAGGCCTCGTTCTCCCAGGACAGGAAGACGTCGCCGATGCCGCGCTGGGTGAAGGTCGTGGTTGCGCCGCGCGCGCCGGTGTCGAGCACCGGGACATTGGCGAGCAGCTTGCCGATATAGTCGCGCACCTTCGCCTCGTCCTTGTTGAAGGCCTTCTCGGCATAGGCCCAGGCGGCGAGGTAGTTCCAGCGCGCGCCGCCCGAGGTCTTCGGGTTCGGCGTGATGATCTGCACGCCCGGCTTCACGAGGTCGCCCCAGTCCTTGATCGCCTTCGGATTGCCCTTGCGGACGAGGAAGACGATCGTCGAGGTATAGGGCGAGGAATTATGCGGCAGGCGCTTCTGCCAGTCGAGCGGCAGCTTCTTGGAGCGCTCGGCCACGGCATCGATGTCGCCGGCCAGCGCCAGCGTCACGACATCGGCATTGAGCCCATCGATCACGGTGCGGGCCTGCGCGCCAGAGCCGCCATGCGACTGGCGGATCGTCGAGATTTTCTTGTCAGGGTGCTTCGCGTTCCATTCAGCGAGGAAGGCGGCGTTGATGTCGCGATAGAGTTCGCGGGTCGGGTCGTAGGAAACGTTGAGGAGCTCGGTCTGGGCGCGGGCTCCGGCGACGACGCCGAAGCAGAGCGTGAAGGCTCCCAGAACAAGGCCGGCCCGGAGAAGGCGGGGAAACACGGGTCGTGTCATGTCAGGGCTCCGTTGCGTTCACGGCGAGGCTCGAAGCGTCGAGCCGTTCTGAAAAACAAACGAAACGTACTGAATTGTCGGCCTTGTCTCAAGAACCCGCAGCAATGGGCGCCTTCTAAACTTGGACGCTGGAGGAGAAAACGCATCTCCGGCGCTGTCGTTCCGGCCGGATCAGGCTCGGCGGCGATCCTCGGCCGGCTTCGCTTCGGCGAGGGCTGGGCCGAAGGCATGGCCGAGCAGGACGAGAACAGGACCATTCGCCGGCAATTCGCCGAGCCGTTCCGGCAGCTCCGCGATGGTCGCGGCAACACGCTTCTCGTCAGGGCGCGTAGCAGCGAGCACGGCGACGGCCGGCGTCTGCGGGTCGAGGCCGGCGGCAATGGCGCGCTCGCGGAAGCCGGGCAGGGTGGCGCGAGCCATGTAAATCACGGTCGAGGCGGCAGGATCCGCCATCGCGCGCCAGTCGAGATCGTCGGGCAGCTCGCCCTTGCGCGAATGGCCGGTGACGAATTGCAGGCGACGCGCATGGTCGCGATGGGTCAGCGACAGGCCGAGCGAGGCCGCCGCGCCCTGCGCCGCCGAGATGCCCGGCACGATTGCTACGGGCACGCCGGCCGCCTGGCAGGCCTCGATCTCCTCGCCGGCGCGGCCGAAGATGCCGGGATCGCCGCCCTTCAGCCGCACGACATGCTTGCCCTGCAAGGCCAGCGAAACGATCAGCGCGTTGATGTCGCCCTGCTTCACAGAGGGGCCGTAGCCGGTCTTGCCGACCAGCATGCGCCTGGCCTCGCGCCGGGCGAGTTCCAGCACGCCCGGCGAGACGAGGTCGTCATAGAGGATGATGTCGGCGCTCTGCAGGGCGCGGATCGCCTTCAGGGTCAGCAGTTCCGGGTCGCCAGGCCCGGCCCCGACCAGCGTGACGCGACCCTTGCCGTCATGGGCGGCTTCGATCCGGGAGAGCTTCGCGAAAAGCTCGGCCTCGTCATCGAGATTCGGCGTGCGCTCCGGCTCGGCCATGGCCTTGCCGGCGAATAGTTCCCAGAAGCTTCGGCGCAGCGCGAAGGGCAGTTCGCGGGCCTGGACAGCGGGGCGCCAATCGGCGGCGGCCTGTGCCCAGTTCTTCAATCCCGCTGGCAGCAGTGCTTCGATCTTGGTGCGGATCGCCTGGCCGAAGACCGGCGCCGCGCCATCGGTCGAGACCGCGACGATCAGCGGCGAACGGTTGACCAGCGCGCCGAAGGCGAAATCGCAATGCTCGGGCTTGTCGACGATATTGACCGGCACGCCTGCCTGCCGCGCCGCCGCGACAAAAGCGTGGACCGCATTGGCATCGTCCAGGTCGGCGACCGCGATCGCGGCATCGGTGAGATCGTTGGCCAGCCAGGCGCGCTCATGGATATGGACCCGGCCGCCGATTTCGCCCTGCACCAGTCCTGCGAACAGCGCCTGCTCGCCATCGGCGAAGACATGAAGCTGCGCTCCCGTCGCCGCGAGCAGCTCTGCCTTCCAAAGCGCGCCTTCGGTTCCGCCGGCGAGCACGACCTTGCGCCCGTCCAGCTTGTGGAAGAGCGGCAGCGTCGCCAGCGGCTCGATGCGGGCCGCGGTGGATTCGGGCTGTCTGTCGGTCATCGGGTCGTCGCTACGGCCTTTTCGTCAGCCGCACGGTGCCCGCCGCCTGCCGGCGGCATCAGCAGCCACAGCGCGGCCAGTGCCAGGATGATAAGGCGAAAGCCGAGATCGAACCAGCGCCCGCGAGCCTCGCTTGCAGATGGGTGCGGCGACAACGTTTCAAACGCGATGTCCGATCCGTCCCCGTCGATGGGCGTGGCGAT
This sequence comes from uncultured Allobosea sp., assembly GCF_945957345.1. Classification (GTDB taxonomy): domain Bacteria; phylum Pseudomonadota; class Alphaproteobacteria; order Rhizobiales; family Beijerinckiaceae; genus Allobosea. Next base: position 18,313 of record NZ_CAMFKW010000023.1, read on the forward strand.
GATGTGGACACGCTTGATGGAACCGTGGGTCGCGGTCGAGATCGTCATGCTCACTCCGCTGCGATGAGGGCCGAGGCCCGCGCCACCCGGCGCTGGTCGAGGACGTTGCGGCCGCTCTCGCCGTAGCCGCGCTGATAGGTCGCGCTGAACGAGTCTTTGGCATGCAGCCATTGCGGCACCGGCTGGCGGGCGGCGTTCGGCTCCGGCAATTCGATCGTGTCGAAGCCGCAGGACAGCGCATAGGCGAACTGGTCGGCGATCAGCGGGCCGCTGGCGCGAACCTCACCCGCGAAACCCGCGCGTCGTATTTGGCGTGCCAGGCTGAAGCCGCGCCCGTCCGAATAAGCCGGAAAGGCAATGGCGACGAGCGCCAGCCGCGGCAGGAAAGGCGCGAGTTCGGCGAAGGGCACGTTGTTGGGGATCAGCACGCCGATCACCTGTTCGGGCTCCTGCGCGTCGAGCGCCTCGACGAGCACCTCCCAGGGCACCAGCGCGGCCGGGATATTGCCGATCGCCGCGCCCTCGCTGCGGGTCCAGCGGTCCTCGGCGTTTCCGTTCCGGTCAAGCAGCGGCACGGGCGGTCTCCTAGAAGGCGGCCTTGAACGGCCCGAGGCCGATGCGGCGGATAGTGTCGATGAAGCTTTCGCCCTCGCTACGCGCCGCGAGATAGACGCCGACGATCCGTTCGATCGCGTCCGGCACCTCTTCAGCGGCGAGGCCCGGCCCGAGGATTTCGCCGATCGCGGCCTTCTCGGTGGCGTCGCCGCCGAGCGTGATCTGGTAGGATTCGATGCCACGCTTCTCCAGGCCGAGAATGCCGATATGGCCGACATGGTGGTGGCCGCAGGCATTGATGCAGCCGGAGATCTTGATGCCCAACGGCCCGATCTCGCGCTGGCGGGCTTCATCCGCGAAACGCTGCTGGATCGCCTGCGCGATCGGGATCGAGCGGGCCGTCGCCAGCGCGCAATAGTCGAGGCCGGGGCAGGAGATGATGTCGGTGACGAGTCCGACATTGGCCGTGGCGAGACCGGCCTCGCCGAGCTCCTGCCAGATCGCGTGGAGGTCGCGCTGGCGCACATGCGGCAGCACGAGGTTCTGCGCATGGGTGACGCGCAATTCGTCGAAGGAATAGCGCTCGGCCAGATCGGCGACGCGGCGCATCTGCTCGCTGGTCGCGTCGCCCGGCGCCTGGCCGACAGGCTTCAGCGAGATCGTCAGCGCCGTGTAGCCCGGCGCCTTGTGCGGGACGGTGTTGACCTCGACCCAGCGGGCAAAGGCCGGGTTCGCCGCCTTGGCCGCTTCCAGCGTGTTGCTGACGGCCGGCAGCACCTCGTAGCGCGGCGGCGCGAAATAGGCGGCGATCCGCGCGACCTCTTCCGGATCGGCATTGATCGAGGGGCCGTCGAGCTGGGCGAATTCCGCCTCGACCCGGCGAGTGAATTCCTCGGCGCCGATCTCGTGGACCAGAATCTTGACGCGCGCCTTGTACTTGTTGTCGCGCCGCCCCTCGAGATTGTAGACCCGCATGATCACCTCGAGATAGGCGAGCAGGTCCTTCTTCGGCAGGTAGTCGCGCACCACCTTGCCGATCATCGGCGTGCGGCCGAGGCCCCCGCCGACGCTGATCTCGTAGCAGGTCTCATGCGTGTCGGGATGGCGGCGCAGGCGCAGGCCGATATCGTGCGCCTTGATCACCGCCCGGTCTGCTTCGGCACCCGTCACCGCGATCTTGAACTTGCGCGGCAGGTAGCTGAATTCGGGATGGGCCGAGGACCATTGCCGGATCAGTTCGGCCGTCGGGCGCGGATCCTCGATCTCGTCCTGCGCGACGCCGGCGAAATGATCGGCCGTGACGTTGCGGATGCAGTTGCCGGAGGTCTGGATGCAATGCATCTCGACATCGGCGAGCAGGCCGAGGATTTCAGGCACGTCGCGCAGCTTCGGCCAATTGAACTGCAGGTTCTGGCGCGTGGTGAAATGGCCGTAGCCGCGGTCGTAGCGCTCGCCGATCAGCGCGAGCTGGCGCAATTGCCGCGAGTTCAGCGTGCCATAGGGCACGGCGATCCGCAGCATATAGGCGTGGAGCTGGAGATAGACGCCGTTCTTGAGCCGAAGCGGCTTGAACTCGTCCTCGGTCAGCGAGCCGTCGAGCCGGCGTGCGACCTGATCGGTGAACTGGGCCACCCGCTCCCGGACGAAACGCTCGTCGAATTCGTCGTAACGATACATGGTTAGCCCTTCGGCGCGGAGGCGATGCCGTCTCCGGCCTGCTTGCCGAGATCGGGACGATTGCTGGGGCCGAGCGTCTTGAAGCGCTCGCGGAAATGGCGCGGCACCGGGCTGCCGCTCTCGATGGCGACATCGACGAGATAGGCATCGACGACCTTGTTGTCGCGCAGCTCGGCGGCCGCGAAGGCTTCGAGCTTTTCGGCCGCTGTATCGTCAGCCGCGACCAGCGCGAGCGCGGGATCGCGCGTCCAGGCCAGCGGGCCGGCGCCGTCAATGAAGGCGAAGACGACATCGCCGTCGAGCAGGTCGTTGGCGAGGAGGATCGCCGGCAGGGGAACGCGTTTCGCTTGGGCGGCCATCACGCGGCCTCCGCGAGCGTCAGCGTCAACCCGTCGAGATCATCGGCCCAGATGATCTGGCAGGAGAGGCGCGAGGTCGCTTCGATCAAGGGCAGTTCGTCGAGCGCGTCGATCTCCTCGTCGCGCGGCTCGGGCAGCTTCCCGGCCCATTCCTGCGCGACGATGACATGGCAGGTGCCGCAATCGCAGGAGCCGCCGCAGACGCCCTCGATGCCGACCTTGTAGTCGCGCAGGATCTCCATGACCCGCCAGCCTTCGACGGCTTCGAGTTCATGGCTCCGGCCCTGTCGATCGATGACGTTCAGAACTGCCACGATAACGCCCACCCCCGTTCGGTCTTTCGAACAGAGGTTTTACGCTACGGACGGGGTAGGGCTCAATTCACATCAGGTAGTCGGTTTTTTCGAATTATCTCGGCGGTAGAGTAGAATTATCCCAAGAAGCGGTTTTCCAGCCGATCTGCCGCAAAATTGTGCCATTCGGGCAGCGCCTCGCGCCTCGCTTGGTAGGCTGCCCGGATGCAGGCCGCGCCTCAGGCACTTTTCAGGATCGTCTCGACGATGTCCTGCACATCGAACGCTTCACGCAAGGTCGCGAGATGATGCGGCTCGCCGCGTGTCAGCTTCGCCACGCCTTCGAGCTGGCGACGCAGCGCCAGCGGGCGTGCCTCGTTCTGGGAGAGCGCTTCCGGATCGGGCTGCCAGCTTCCATCGGCGAGGCGGCGCTCGGCGCGCGACCAGTCGCAGAGCCGGACCGCACCCTTATCCCCCTCCAGCGTCCAGACGTTATGGTCGTCCTTCGTGGTCGTGCCGACGCTGCCGGTCAGGGTAACGGGGAGGGCGCCTGCGGTCAGCGTCGCCTCGATCCGGCGCTCGCTCTTGCCGGCTTCGGGATACGAGGCCTTGGCGGCAAGCCCAGCGAACGGTCCGGCGATGCGGCGGGTCAGGAACAGGAAATGCGAGATGACCTCGCGGGTGAAGCCGCCCTGCGCCGTGCGGTCGAGCCAGCCGGCGGCATCGACCTGCCAGGAGCGCGGCCAGTTCGCGAAAGCGACTTCGATCGCGACGCGCTGCGGCGTCCCGACCGCTCCGGAATCGATCCACTCGCGCAAGCGCTCCACCGCCGGCGACGAGGCGAAGGGGAAGTTCACAGCGCCGCGTTCGCCGGCCTCGGCAACGAAAGTGCGGGCATCCTCGACATCGACGGCCAGCGGCTTCTCGCAGAACACGGCCTTGCCCGCTGCAAGCGCCGCGCGCGCATGACTGAGATGGGACGACGGCGGCGAGGCGATATAGACGCAGTCGCTCGCTGCAATCAGGGCCGCGGCGTCTGGCTGCTGCGCCACCGACGGCAGGGCGGCGCCGATCCGCGCCATCGCCTCGGCGGACGGATCCCAGATGCCCGCAACGCGCAGCGCCGTTTGCGGTTGGTCGAGCGCGGCGCGCAGCATGCGCTCGCCCATGATGCCGGCGCCGACGAGGCCAAGGGAAATCGGGGTATCGGTCATGGATGTCTCGCTTGCCGGATCTTCGGGCCGGCTGCTGTTTCTCTGGAGAAGGCTCGCTTGTCCAGTGACTCGGCCCCGGCAGCGGGATCGACGTCCGGTTCGCATGAGCGCAGGGCAGGGGCCCACCGCCACGCCGCGCGGTTGACGCTTCTCCCCGTGCTGCCCCATGACACCGGCCTCGACCGAAGGAGGCCCGCCCCATGAAAGCCGTTGTCTACAAAGCCTTCGGGCAGGCCCCCGAACTGCGCATCCTGCCGGACCCGACGCCGGAGCCGCACAGTGTCATCATCAAGGTCGAGGCGACGGGCCTGTGCCGCAGCGACTGGCATGGCTGGGTCGGCCACGATCCCGATATCCGCCTGCCGCATGTGCCGGGCCATGAGCTGGCCGGCGTCATCGCCGCGGTCGGCCGCAGCGTCGTGCGCTTCCGCGAGGGCGACCGCGTCACCGTGCCCTTCGTCTCGGGCTGCGGCTCCTGCCCGCAATGCCATTCCGGCAACCAGCAGGTCTGCGACGACCAGTTCCAGCCCGGCTTCACCCATTGGGGCTCGTTCGCGGAATATGTCCGGATCGACCGGGCCGATTTCAACCTCGTGCGCCTGCCCGACGAGATCGACTTCGCCACCGCCGCCAGCCTCGGCTGCCGCTTCGTGACCTCGTTCCGCGCCGTGGTCGACCAGGGCAAGGTCACGGGCGGGCAATGGGTCGCCGTCCATGGCTGCGGCGGCGTCGGCCTCTCCGCGATCATGATCGCCAATGCGCTCGGCGCGAATGTCGTCGCGGTCGATATCTCCGACGACAAACTAAAGCTCGCCCGCGCGGTCGGCGCCGCGGTGACGATCAACGCGAAGTCCCAGCCCGATGTCGTCGCCGCCGTGCGCGACGCCACCGGCGGCGGCGCCCATGTCTCGCTCGATGCGCTCGGCCACCCGCAGACCTGCTTCAACTCGGTGGCGAACCTGCGCAAGCGCGGCAAGCATATCCAGGTCGGGCTCCTGCTGGCGGAGCAGGCGACGCCGCCGATTCCGATGGCGCAGGTCATCGCCCACGAGCTCGAAATCCTCGGCAGCCACGGCATGCAGGCGCATCGCTACGGCGCGATGCTCGACATGATCAGCGCCGGCAAGCTCACCCCGCAGCAGCTCGTCGGCCGCCGCATCGACCTCGCCGAATCGATCCCCGCCCTGATGGCGATGGACCGCTTCGAGGGCACGGGCGTGACGATCATCGACCGGTTCTGAGCCGCACTCATACCGATCCGCGCCCGGCGGGAGCCGCCGGGCGTTGGCGATGACGGGGCTGGCGGAGCGCCGCGAGGCGCGTTGGTGGTGACCGCATCCGTTGAGCCGGGATGCGGGCGAAGGGATTGAGCCACCCTTCGCACGCCCCGTGGCGCTCCGCCTTCGGCGTTCTTGCAGACTTCAGGCCGCGCTTCCGTTGGGCGGCTCGAAACGATCGTGGACGGCGCCACGAGCCAGTTCCCCTCATCGGGTCGTCGCTCTTCCGCCGGCAGCAACCGCCGCGCCACCTCTCCTAGCGAGGCTCCTCGCGCAGGGACCGTAGTATCCCCAGGGCGGTGCCCCGAAGCCTCCCGGGAGCGGGGCGTAACCCCCGCCCGCAGGCGCCGACCCTCACCCAACCTCCAGCATACCTCCGGACGGCCGCCCCGTTTGGGTGATGGGCGAGGGCAGGATAGGGCGGGTGAGGAGGGGCGGGGATAAGTTTGGGGGTAGGAGCGCCCCTTAAACGCGCCAGACTACGAACGTGACGGCAGATATGTCCTCAGATAATGCGAGACTGGTTTATAGCGTGCGATTCGAGGTTTGGTGACCTCGAGCAATAAGGGGACGTCGGCGGCTAATGGCAAAAATCAGCGAGACCGAAACGGTCATCAAAAAGATTCTGCCTTATCTGGAGCGCCGCGGATACGATGTCAGTGGCGATATTACATTTGAATACCCGACCGCGAGCTCCGCGCGCGCCTCTCTTCAATTCGTCGATATTCTAGTAAAACACGCAGGTAAGATAGCTTTTCTTATCGAGGCTAAGCGGATAGCTAAGACGCTTTCTCCGAAAGATAGAGAACAAGCGATAGAATATGGTAATTCATGTAAGGTTCCATTTGTGGTTGTGACAAATGGCGCTCAATTTGAGAGCTATAATTCTACATCAGGTAAGAGAATTCGGTGGAATGGAAGATTAAGTGATAAGATACCAGGTCGATCCGAGCTATCCGCGGCTTTGACAGCGCTGCGGAAGGACTCGGCATTGCACGATGTTCCGCTGAAGGGGGACAGTTCTTTGCCATTTAGGCCGGGACTTCCACTCAAGCAATTGAATGCCCTTTTTGCTCGATGCCACAATACCATACGTAAGAACGAAAAGAACGAGGATCACGCGTTTTCTGATTTTGCGAAGCTGCTTTTCCTAAAATTACTCGAAGAGAAATCTGACAGCGAAGATACTATTCTACCGTATAGCTATCGTTTCCATGAGCTGGCGGAAAAGCCTGAGGCTGAGGCAGATCAGGTTCAAACTGCCATAAATGCTATGCTTAAGGCGGTAAAGACTTCAACGCCGTATGGTGATGTTCTCACTGAGAAACTCCACCTCACCAAGGCGCAGACATTCCGAAAGCTCGTGATTGAGCTGTCCCAAGTCTCATTCCGCGATAGCAGAATGGATTCTAAGGGCGCGGCGTTTGAGTACTTCGTTCGCGCCACCTTAAAAGGGAAAAAGCTAGGTCAATATTTTACACCAAGGCCGCTCGTCGAGCTTATGCATGCTATGATTGGCCGTGAAAAGATCGTAAATTCTCTCCTGTTGGAGGGAAAATTTCGTGTAGTTGATCCAGCTTGTGGTACCGGTGGATTTCTAGTGTACTTGATGCAGACAGCTATTGAGCGTACTCAAGATCTTGCTCGGGCCGGAAAAATATCGGTCTCATCGAAAGATAGCCTGATTTCTAAGATCAGGACGAATGTATTCTTCGGTGGCGATGCACATGAGGGCGTAGCATCCTCCGCTAAGATGAACATGATTATCGCCGGCGACGGACATTCCAACATTCAAGCTGGCGATTCCTTGGCGGCTTCTTCGACGCTCTGGAGTACCACGGAACCTTGTATCGACCTGATTATAACCAATCCGCCGTTTGGTACATCTGAGTCAGAGACGCTTGAGGCTGACGATCTGGTTCAATTTCCAGTTGGTGGCGCTCGAGGCCAGATCCTGTTTCTACAAAAAATGATTCAGGCTGTTCGAGCGGGCGGCGAGATTTGCACTGTGATTGATGAGGGCTTGCTTAATACCGAGCAGGCGGCCGCCCTGCGTGGCTATATTATGGAGCATACCATCGTGCGGGGGATCGTTCGTTTGCCGGACGTAACCTTTAAACCCAATAAGATAAATGTGAAGAGTTCTCTCCTCCATTTGGAAAAGCGCGCTGCACCGGTTCCTGATTTGGATGACGATTACCCGTTTTTGTTCATCGATGCTGAAACGCTGGGTTATGATGGAACAGGGGAGCCCTTACGTGGCGTGGATTTCAGCAAGATCGTTAGTGCGGTCGAGAGCGAGTATCACGGCGCAGCGCGAGGCGTGGCGGGCGCTTCCGGGGCTGGCGATAAATGGCGGTGGTTCACTCGGTCAAGTCTTGCAATTGCAAAAGACCTAACCAAACGTTTTGATTTAAAGTACTGGGAGCCTGACATCACTGCCCGTTTGGATGCGATGACTGGAGCGGGCGCGACCTCTATTCGTGACATCAATCTAGTTAAGACGCGTCGCGGCAAAAGCCCTCCGTCATCTTTATATGTGGATGAAGATGATGGGCATGCAATTGTGATAAAGGCTGGAACAAATATTAGCCGATTTGGAACTATTGTACGAGAGGGCGATTACATTGAGAAGAATCTGTATGATGAAATGAGTGCTGTTTATGTCCAAGATGGAGATATATTAGTCTCTTCGACCGGCGATGGCACTCTGGGAAAATGCGCAGTCTATCGCGGCGTCGCACCGGCTATCTTTGACGGGCACGTAGCCCTAATTCGTGTTAACCCGTTAAAGGTTCACCCTGAGTATTTGTGCGATTATCTACGCGCTGGCTTCGGCGCTCAGCAGATTGCTCGGCTGTTCACAGGCTCGACAGGCCTTATAGAGCTGCCGGCTGAAGCCTTGGATAGAGTAATTGTGAATTTGCCGAAACTATCGCTCCAGAGGAAACGATCAGAATCTTTACGTGCAGCAGAAAAGACATTTACTGGAAAATTGGAGGAAGCTCGCTCAGGACTGGCTTCTGCCCAAAAGAGCTTCGCGAATGATTAGGCAAAAAACAGCTTAGGGAGCTTAGTATTTCGCGGCGCCGATTAGGATGGCTTCAACGATCGGCGCCGCGCTGTCTTGTCCTCACTCCGCCGCCTGCCGCTGCACCTTGCCCTTCTTGATCGGCCGGCGGTCGAGCACCTCCTTGAGGAAGCGCGCGGTGTGGCCTTTGCCGATGCGGACGATGTCCTCCGGCGTGCCCTCGGCCACAACCTGGCCGCCGCCGTCGCCGCCTTCGGGGCCCATGTCGATCACCCAGTCGGCGGTCTTCACCACCTCGAGATTGTGCTCGATCACCACCACCGAATTGCCCTGGTCGACCAGCTCGTGCAGCACCTCCATGAGCTTGGCGACGTCGTGGAAATGCAGTCCGGTCGTCGGCTCGTCGAGGATGTAGAGCGTGCGGCCAGTGGCGCGCTTCGACAGTTCCTTGGAGAGCTTGACGCGCTGCGCCTCGCCGCCCGAGAGCGTCGTCGCCTGCTGGCCGACCTTGACATAGTCCAGCCCGACGCGGTGCAGCGTCTCCATCTTGTCGCGGATCGAGGGCACGGCCTTGAACAGGATCTTGGCCTCCTCGACCGACATGTCGAGCACGTCGGCGATCGATTTGTCGCGATACTTCACTTCGAGCGTCTCGCGGTCGTAGCGCTTGCCCTTGCAGACGTCGCAGGTGACGTAGACATCCGGCAGGAAGTGCATCTCGATCTTGATGACGCCGTCGCCCTGGCAGGCCTCGCAGCGGCCACCCTTGACGTTGAAGGAGAAGCGCCCGGCCTGATAGCCGCGCGCCTTCGCCTCCGGCAGGCCGGCGAACCATTCGCGGATCGGCGTGAAGGCGCCGGTATAGGTCGCCGGGTTCGAGCGCGGCGTGCGGCCGATCGGCGACTGGTCGATGTCGATGACCTTGTCGAGATGCTCGATGCCCTCGATGCGGTCATGCGGGGCCGGGTGGTCGATCGAGCCGTTCAGCTTGCGCGCCACCGCCTTGTAGAGCGTGTCGATCACCAGCGTCGACTTGCCGCCGCCGGAGACGCCGGTGATGCAGGTAAACATCCCCAAGGGGATCTCGACATCGACATTGCGCAGGTTGTTGCCGCGCGCGCCGACGATCTTGAGGCTGCGGCCCTTCGTGGCCTTGCGGCGCTTGGCCGGCACCGCGACCGACATCTCGCCGGTGAGGTATTTGCCGGTGAGCGAATTCGGATCGTCGAGAATGTCCTGCGGCGTGCCCTTGGCGACGATCTCGCCGCCATGGATGCCGGCGCCGGGGCCGACATCGACGACGTAATCCGCCGTCAGGATCGCGTCCTCGTCATGCTCGACCACGATGACCGTGTTACCGAGGTCCCTTAGCCGGCGCAGCGTTCCGAGCAAGCGCTCGTTGTCGCGCTGGTGCAGGCCGATCGAGGGCTCGTCCAGCACATAGAGCACGCCGGTCAGGCCCGAGCCGATCTGGCTGGCGAGGCGGATGCGCTGGCTCTCGCCGCCCGAGAGCGTGCCGGAGGCGCGGGCGAGCGTCAGGTATTCGAGGCCGACATCGAGCAGGAAGGTCAGCCGGTCGCGGATTTCCTTGAGGATGCGCGGGGCGATCTCGTTCTGCTTCTTCGACAGGCGGGCGGGCAGGGCGGTGACCCAGTCCAGCGCGTCCTTGACCGAGAGCTTCGAGACCTCGCCGATATGGCGGCCGTCGATCTTCACCGCCAGCGCCTCGGGCTTCAGGCGATAGCCCTTGCAAGCGGCGCAGGGCGTCTCGGACATGAAGCGGCCGATCTCCTCGCGCGCCCAGTCCGACTCCGTCTCCTTCCAGCGCCGCTCCATATTGGTGATGACGCCCTCGAAGGGCTTCTTCACCTCGTAGCTGCGCAGGCCGTCGTTATAGGCCATGCGCACCGCTTCCGTGCCGGTGCCGAACAGGATCGCCTTGCGGGCGCTCTCCGGCAATTCGGACCAGGGCTTGGTCATCGAGAAGCCGAAATGCTTGGCGAGCGCTTCCAGCGTCTGGCCGTAATAGGGCGAGGTCGACTTGGCCCACGGGGCGATCGCGCCCTTCTTCAGCGTCAGCGAGTGGTCCGGCACGATCATGTCCGGGTCGATCCGCATCTCGTGGCCGAGGCCGTCGCAGACCGGGCAGGCGCCGAACGGGTTGTTGAACGAGAACAGCCTGGGCTCGATCTCGGGAATGGTGAAGCCGGAGACCGGGCAGGCGAATTTCGAGGAGAAGGTGACGCGCCTGGCCTCGCCGTTATCGAGCTTTTCGTCCGCATACTCGAAAACCGCGATGCCGTCGGTCAGCTCCAGCGCCTGCTCCAGCGAGTCGGCGAGGCGGGCGCCGAGATCGGGTCGGATCACGATGCGGTCCACGACCACGTCGATGTCGTGCTTGAACTTCTTGTCGAGCGGCGGCGCGTCCGGGATCTCGTAGAACTCGCCATTGACCTTGACGCGCTGGAAGCCGCGCTTCAGCCAGTCGGCCATCTCCTTCCTGAACTCGCCCTTGCGGCCGCGCACCACCGGCGCGAGCAGGTAGCCGCGCGTCTTCTCCGGCAGCTCGACCATGCGGTCGACCATCTGCTGGACGGTCTGGCTCTCGATCGGCAGGCCGGTCGCGGGCGAATAGGGGATGCCGGCGCGAGCCCAGAGCAGGCGCATATAGTCGTGGATCTCGGTGACCGTGCCGACGGTCGAGCGCGGGTTCTTCGAGGTCGTCTTCTGCTCGATCGAGATCGCCGGCGAGAGCCCGTCGATCTGGTCGACATCGGGCTTCTGCATCATCTCGAGGAACTGGCGGGCATAGGCCGAGAGCGACTCGACATAGCGGCGCTGGCCTTCGGCATAGATCGTATCGAAGGCGAGCGAGGACTTGCCCGAGCCGGAAAGGCCTGTGAACACCACGAGCTTGTCGCGCGGGATCGCGAGATCGACATTCTTGAGATTGTGCTCGCGCGCGCCGCGCACCGTGATGGCGCGGCTGTTCGGATCGGCCGCGCGATTGCGGTCGAACATGTCTTCCAGCGCTGCGGCCTGGGCAGCGGCGGTATCGGTCTTGCGGGCCATCGGGGCGTCCGGTCGAGGAGGAGCACTACAGATAGGGCAAATGCCGGGCCATTCCAGCCTCGCGACGATCTGCCCGGCATGAATAGCACGCAGCCGGCCCGGCTGCTGCCGTCTTCCTGACAGGAAACGTCAGGATCGGCGAGGGCTCGATATGGGGATTGTCGCATCGATCGCAATCGACACTGCCGCGCGCTCGAATTATCTATAAATCATGACGAAGCCCGCCGAAGACACCATTGCCGTCCGCATCGCCAGGGCTCTAGCCGAGCGGATCATCGCCGGAACGATCGAGCCCGGCACCCGGTTGCGGCAGGACCATGTCGCCGAGGAATTCGAGACCAGCCATGTTCCGGTCCGCGAGGCCTTCCGCCGGCTGGAGGCGCAGGGGCTGGCGATCAGCGAGCCGCGCCGCGGCGTCCGCGTCGCCTCCTTCGACTTGTCGGAGGTGAAGGAGGTCGCGGCGATGCGTGCTGCGCTGGAGGTGCTGGCCTTGCGCCATGCTGCGCCGCATCTCACCGCCGCGATCCTCGACAAGGCAGAGCAGGCCCGGCGCGATTGCGACGCCGCCACCGATGTTCGCGCCTGGGAGGAGGCGAATCGCCGCTTTCACCGCACGTTGGTCGCGCCTTGCGGGATGAAGCGCCTGCTCGCGACGATCGACGATCTCCATGCAGCGAGCGCGCGTTTCCTGTTCTCGGCCTGGCGTTCGGAATGGGAGGCCCGCACCGATCACGACCACCGCGCCATCCTCAACGCCCTGCGCAACGGCGACCTGGAAACCGCGATCGCGACGCTGGCGCGGCATGCCCAGTGGATCGGCGAGCGCCCGGTCCGCACCGCGTCCGGCGCGACGCGCGGCGCTTTCGCCATCGTCGGGTGAGGGGCGCCCAAGTCGGCCTTGGGGGATGCGTACAAAGGGCGCGCTTGCCTTTTCCTGCGAGATATGGGCTCTCTCATAGATCAAAGATCAAAATTATAGATAATTTTGATCGCGACCAAGGAGTGACCATGACCGATCTCGCCCTCAGCCGCCCGTTCAGCCCGCTGCGGCTGGAAAGCCGCTCGCTCGCCTGGCAGGCCGGCGCCGTGATCGTTGGCAGCCTGCTGCTGGCGCTGTCCTCGCAGATCAAGGTGCCGATGTATCCGGTGCCGATGACGATGCAGACCTTCGCGGTCACGCTGATCGGCGCGCTCTATGGCTGGCGCCTGGGTGCGGTCACGGTCATCGCCTGGCTGGCGCAGGGCGCCATGGGCCTGCCCGTCTTTGCCGGTGCCGTCGGTGGCGCGGCCTATTTCGCCGGCCCGACCGGCGGCTATCTGCTGGCCTTCCCCTTCGCCGCGGCGCTGACCGGCTGGCTGGCGCAGCAGGGCTGGAACGGCGGCCGCGTCGGCCTCGCCTTCGCCGCGATGCTCGCCGGCAACGCGCTCTGCCTGGTGATCGGCGTGGCCTGGCTCGGCACTCTGATCGGCCTGCCCAAGGCGATCGCGCTCGGTGCGACGCCCTTCATCCTCGGCGCCATCCTGAAGTCGGCTCTGGCCGCCGCGACGCTGAAGGCTTTCGCGCCGCGCGGCTGAACAGCCGAACGATCCGATATCGACGACCCGGCAGGCTTGGGCCTGCCGGGTTTTTGTTGGGCTCTTGGGGCGGTTGCCGAGTCGCGGCGCTATGACGAACCGCAGGCGCTTAGCGAATGGCGTTGCCAAACAGGTCCGTCTGACGAGCCGGCGCGCCGATCCCGGGCTGCATATAGGCCGGCCCGTCGGCCCTGGCCCGGGGAACGCTGTCCTGCGTGACGCAGCCGACCGGCCCGAGAAGGATAAACATCAAGGTGACGCATCGTTTCAGCACGGCGAACTCCATCGCTGCAGTCCGAAAACGGCACCATGCCGCTTCCTCCGCAAATCCGCTGTTCGGTTATTCTTCGTACATTTCCGAGGTTGGAAAACTGTCGCTTGGGCAGATCGGCGGCTTCCGTCGTGGCCGTGATCGGTAAGCGAATAAGCCCCGCCAGCTCGGGCCGGCGGGGCAATGTCGTTTGGACGGCGGCTCAGGACGTGCGCGGAGCATCCTCGAAATCGGCCGCGGCGATCTCGCCCGGCGTCTTGCGCAGCACCAGCGAGAGCACGACGGCAACGATGATGTTCGCAGCGACCGCGATGATGCCGTTATAGGCGCCGGAACCGAAGATGACCGAGGTCGGCACCCAGGCGGTCGGGCCCCAGGACAGGTAGGTTCCCAGCCCGAAGCCGACAGCCCAGCCGGCCAGGAGCGCCTCGCCGCTGAACCAGCTCGTGTAGAGGCCGAAGATCACCGCAGGGAAGATCTGGATCATCCAGACGCCGCCGAGCAGTTGCAGGTCGAGCGCGAATTTCGTCGGCATGAACACGATCACCGCCAGCGCGCCGACCTTGACGATCAGGGACATCAGCTTGGCCAGCGTCGCCTCGCGGCCGGGCGACATCTCGGGCTCGACGAAGGGGCGCCAGACATTGCGGGTGAAGGTGTTCGCCGCGCCGATCGACATCACCGCCGCCGGCACCAGCGCGCCGATGGCGATGGCCGCGAAGCTGAAGCCGGCGAACCAGTCCGGGAACATCTTCAGGAAGAGCTGCGGCACCGCATCCTGCGGGTTGGCGACCTTGATGCCCGCGGCATGGGCCATGAAGCCCATCAGCGCGATCAGCGCCAGGACCAGCGAATAGGCCGGCAGCGTCATGGCGTTGCGGCGGATCGCCCGCGGACCCGAGGCCGAGAGCACGCCGGTCATCGAATGCGGATACATGAACAGCGCCATGGCCGAACCGATCGCCAGTGTGATGAAGGGCGCGATCTGGGCCGGCGAGAGGGTGAGCCCCTGGTTCGGCTTGCCCTCGTAGACCTTCGCCGCCGCATCGAACACAGCGCCGTAGCCGCCGAGCTTCGCCGGGATGATCACCACCGCCGCGATGACGAAGATGTAGATCATGATGTCCTTGACGAAGGCGATCATGGCCGGGGCTCGCAGGCCGCTCTTGTAGGTGTAGAGCGCGAGGATGACGAAGGCGATCGTCAGCGGCAGGTGGGACGACAGGCCCTCGCCCTGGAAGCCCAGCGCCTGGATGACCTTTTCCATGCCGACGAGCTGCAGCGCGATATAGGGCATGGTCGCCAGGATGCCGGTGAAGGCGACCGCGAGCTCCAGCCATTTGTTGCGATAGCGGCCATAGATGAAGTCCGAGCCGGTGATGTAGCCCTTCTTGTGCGAGACGTTCCACAGCCGCGGCATCGTCAGGAAGATGAAGGGATAGATCAGGATCGTGTAGGGCACGGCGAAGAAGCCGTAGGCGCCGATGGCGTAGACGACAGCCGGCACGGCGATGACCGTATAGGCCGTGTAGAGATCGCCTCCGAGCAGGAACCAGGTGATCCAGGAGCCGAAGCGCCGGCCGCCCAAACCCCATTCGTGCAATTCGTCGAGATTGCCGGACTTCCAGCGCGACGCGACAAAGCCCATCACGGTGACCAGCGCGAAGAACAGGATGAAGACGACCGTCGCCGTCCAGTTGAGGTTGCTGATCATGCGTCGCTTCCTTCGACCTTGGAGGCCAGCCAGATGAACAGCGACGACACCGGGATCAGCACCATCAGGAGCCAGTAGAACAACGGCACCCCCGCAAGTCGCGGTTCGACAGCATTGTAGAGCGGCACCCAGAGGCAGAGGATGCACGGGATCAGCAGGAGCAGGTATTTCATGGGGGAGCGTCCCGAAGGTGAGGCAGCAAGCGTAGCTTCTGCCTCTCGGTGGAGGCATTCAAGATCGCAGAGCGCCGGAACGGCGAATATTTGTCACGCTTTCGTCAATAATCCCCCGCAACAGCCGCTCGCTGCCCGGTGACGGTTCGCCGTCGCGTGCAGACATTCGCTCGACCCAGGCGCGAGGCACCTTCTCGCGGTCGATGGGGCGCCGGATCGAGCCGATCTCCCGTCAGATTCGGTCGACGGCAGCCGAGCGGCGCTTGCCCGCTCAGGGGAGCATCGGTCTCAGGATGTCGTGGAGTCGAAAAGCGGAGATGACGATGAACGCTGCCAGCGCAAGCTCGAGTGTCAAACGGAAACGAACTTGGTTCGTCGGCTCCTTGGCTGCTGCCCGGCTGCGCCGGAATCGATCGCTGTGTTTCATTTCAGCGCGCTCCAGTGGGTGGCCAGCCAGCCGGAACAAGAAGCGCGCCAGATTGTCCCGTTCCCGTTCGGGATCGGTTCCGGTTCAGGCGGTTCCCGAACGACGGTGCTCAGCTTCGGAGGAGCTATGGCGCGGAGGCGGATTCAGTCTGCTCAAGGTCGGAAGCGGGCGTTGACCTGCGGTCAAATCACAGCTGCATGTGCCGCTTATGCGCTTAGTCGTTGCGAATTTTGTCGATCAATAAAATCAATCCGGCGGCGACCAACGTGAAAAGCGCACCGAGAAAAACGATTACCGATATGGCAAACGACTGCTGTTCGTTGCTCCCGAAATGCCTTCCTATCGGATAGCATAAAAATATTAACGCCGAAGACGCCAATCCAATCTTCGATACAATTTCAATGGTCCTTTGTTTCGCCAATCAATCCGATCTGTAAGAGATGCTTGTATCAAAATTTCCTATCGTTAGTAGATACCTCGATTTTAGATTTTTCGGCCAATGCCTGCAACGGGTCGAAAGCAGACATCCATGTCTCTGCTTCATCGTGCTTAGGAGAGGGGCTCTCTCCGGCGACGGCCTGCGGAGGCGCGATGGCGGCACGGCCTTTCGCGGACCTAGAGCAGAAAATGCAGTCCGAAGCCGAGGATGATGAAGCCGGTCCCGACGACGAGCGCGACGAACTGGGGTTGCAGCCGTGTGCGCTGCTCCGCGAACAGGCTCGCTTTCTCTGCCCTCGACATGCGGTCGCGGGCCTTGAACTGCTCGGCGAGAACGGAGGGGTGGACGCCGCTCGGGCCATCCTTTTCCAGGTCCATGCGGACGGTGATGAAGACGATGACGAGGCCGAGAACGCCGAGCCCGAAATAGCCCACGAGGCGGATGGCGCCGTAGAACACCCCGATGCCGAGGGCAGCGAGGAATGGGAACATGATGTAATCCCATTTCGTGAAGCGCATGAGCCATCTTGCGGCGCGCCGGAGCGCCTGTCCAGCCGTCGGCTGTTGCTTCGGGATCGAGCGCAAACGGGCCTTTCACCACGGGGGCAGGGTGGTCGTCGGGGCCGCTCGATCGGCGGCATGAAGGGCAGGGTTGCCCGTTATTGCAAATGCATCTCAATGACAAGTTATTGATTTCATTTGTCTATTGACTTGATTGAAGCGCCTGCCTACACCCCCGGCCATCGGGGAGTAGCGGCGCTCTTGTCGGAGCGCGGTCGCATCAACAGGCTCGCGGCGAGGACCGCGTGGTGCGATCAGCCGGAGTGTTCCGGCCAAGCGAGACCGTGACGGAGAGACCATGCGGGCCTGGTCTCGAATTCCGTCCGGTCCTCAGGCCCGCGCACGAGATCATCATGTCGCCTGTTTCCATCGCCGTGCTCGCCGTGGGCATGTCCGTCGACGCCCTGCTCGCGTCTCTCGGCCGCGGGGCCGCATCCACCCGTCCACGTTTCCTGGAAGCGCTGCGAACCGGCGCGATCTTCGGGATCGTCGAGGCGGTCACGCCCTTGATCGGGTGGGCCGCCGGCTTCGCGGCCAGCCAGTATGTCGCCGCCGTCGATCACTGGATCGCCTTCGTCCTGCTCGGGATCGTCGGCGGCCGCATGGTCTTGCATTCGCTGAAGAGCGCGGCCGAGCGGGCCGAAGCTGTGCAGGCAACTTCGCTCTGGGCGCTCATGGCGACGGCCGTCGGCACCAGCATCGACGCCATGGCGGTCGGCGTCTCGCTGGCGTTCCTCGACGTCAATATCCTGGTCGTCGCGCTGGCCATCGGCTTCGCGACCTTCCTGATGTCGACGGGCGGCATGATGGCCGGCAATCTGATCGGCGCGGCGTTCGGGCGCTGGGCGGAGCGCCTCGGCGGCCTGGCGCTGATCGGGCTGGGCGCCTCGATCCTGTTCAGCCATCTCACGGCGGCCTGACGATCGGCACCGCTCCGGTAAGGCGGGGCCAGAGCAGCGACGCTAGGCTTCCAGCGCTGCGATCATCTCCACCCGCGTCGCATGCCGGCCGCCTTCGAATGCGGCGCCGAGGAAGGCGTCCACGATTGCGAGCGCCAGCCCTTCGCCGACCACGCGCGCGCCGAGCGAGAGCATGTTGGCATCGTTGTGCTCGCGGATCATGCGGGCCGAGAACGTATCGGAGCAGACGCCGCAACGAATGCCCCTGACCTTGTTCGCCGCCATCATGATCCCCTGGCCGGTGCCGCACAGGATGATGCCGAGCCGGCAATCGCCGGAGGCGACGAGCCTTGCGGCGGCCTCGCCATGCTTTGGATAGGGCGTGCTCTCCGGCGTGGTCGGGCCGATATCCACCACGACCCATCCCTGCGCCGCCACATGCTTCGCGATGGCCTGCCGGAGCTGGATGGCGGCATGGTCGCTTGAGAGGACGATGCGGTTATTGGTCATCGCGGAGCAGTCCTTCCGTTTCCCGGAGCGATCTGGGAGCTTGGTCGCCTTGGAGCAGGCGCGCATGATCGCGTCAATCCGAGGATACGACCTGCCGGACGGGGCGATCTCCGAACGATGCGAGCGCCGATGAAAGCGAAGCCGTCATGAATAGGATCCGCATCATCAGCCTGGCGGTTGCGCTGACCCTATCGCCTGTCTGCCAAGCCGCGCCCGACATACAGGTCGGCTTCTCGCCGGAAGGCTCGGCGCGTGCGCTCGTGCTGAAGGTCATCGGCGAGGCACGGCACAGCATTCAGATTCTCGCCTATGCGTTCCAGGCGCAGGACATCATGGATGCACTGATCGAGGCGAGGCGGCGCGGGGTCGAGGTTCGCGTGGTCGTCGACAAGGACCGGAACACGGGCAAGGCCAGTAAGGCCGCCATGGATTTCGTGACGCGCAATGGTGTGGAGCTGCGCACGAACGATCGCTTCCACCTTCATCACGACAAGACGATCATCGTCGACGGCGTCACCGTCCAGACGGGCTCGTTCAATTTCGCGCCTTCGGCGGAGACGAAGAACTCGGAGAATGTCGTCGTCATCCGCGACATGCCGGAGGTCGCGGCGCAGTATCGGGCCCATTGGCAGTCGCGCTGGGATGGCGGCGTGCCTTATCGCGGCCGGTGACGGGCCAGTCCCGGGGGCACAGAGGCCTGCACGGTCCTGACGGGCGCTGACAGGGTCGTGCATCGCCTCGCTGCCCGTCTTGCGCGATGCTGACTCGCAAGAACGAGGCTCGGGCGGATCAATTCGCCGGGTCCTGCGTTTCAGCGCGAACCGCCTGTGCGACCGGCTCCGGCGGCTTTTGTCATGATCAACCGGGGGAGCGACGACAATGAAGGCCCTTTTCGGAGCAGCGACATTCGCTCTTGGCCTCGCCTTGGGCGCCCAGGCCATGGCCTGCGAGCTTGATCGCCCCTTGAAGATCGCCGGGCTCGACTATGATTCCGCCGCCTTCCATACCGCGGTTGCCGGCGCGATCGCCGAGCGCGGCTTCGGCTGCAAGGTCGAGCGCGTTCCGGGCGTGATCGCGCCGCTGGTTAACGGCATGGCGCGTGGCGATGTCGACATCGTCATGGAAATCTGGATGGCCAACCCGGTCGATGCCTGGGTGAAGGCGGCCGAGGCCGGGAAAGTCGAGCCGCTCGGCACGACCTTCCCGGACGCGAGCGAGGGCTGGTTCGTGCCGCGCTATCTGGTCTCGGGGTCGGATGCCAAGGCGCCGGATCTGAAGACGCCGCAGGACCTCAAGCGCTACAAGGCTTTGTTCGCCGATCCAGAGGAGCCGGGGAAGGGGCGCTTCTACAATTGCGTTGCCGGCTGGGTCTGCGAGGGCATCAACACCAAGAAGCTCGCGGTCTACGGCCTCACCGAGGACTTCACCAACACCCGCGGCGGCTCGGGCGAGGCTTTGGTCGCCGCGATCGAGGCTGCACTGAAGCGCAAACGCCCGGTCGTGTTCTATTACTGGGGGCCGAGCTGGCTGCTCGGCGCCTATGATCTCGTCAAGCTGGAGGAAGCGCCCTTCGATCCCGCTATCTGGGCCGAGCTCAAGGCGAGCGACAACCCCAAGCGCGCCACCGCCTATCCGACCAGCAAGGTGGTGATCGGTGCCAATGTCGAGCTGGCGAAGAAGGCGCCGCAGCTCGCCGGCTTCTTCAGGAGCTATGGCACGACCAGCGACGTTACCTCGAAGATGCTGGCCGAGGCCCGCGAGAAGGGCGTGACGCCTGAGCAGCAGGCGCTGGTCTTCCTGAAGACGCAGGGCGACATCTGGAAGAAGTGGCTGCCGGCCGATGTCGCCAGCAAGGTCGCTGCCAGCTTGTGACGACCGTCTTGGTGCCGGATCTCGGCAAGGTGCTTCAGGGCGCCGTCAACCGGGCCGTAGATGCCCTCGTCACCGGCTATGGCGACAAGCTCGACGGCGTTGGTGCGGTGCTGACGGCGCCCGTGCGCCTGGTCGAGATGGCGCTTCAGCATGTTCCTGTCCCGGCCTTCGTGCTGGCCGTTGCTGCCGGCGCTTGGCTCGCGACGCGGCGGATCGGCTTCGCTCTGGCCATGGCGGTCCTGCCGCTGGCGCTCGCGGGCTTAGGTGTCTGGGGCGAGGCGATGCAGTCGCTTGCGCTGGTCGCGGTCGCCGTGCTGCTGGTCGTACTGCTGGGCCTGCCGCTTGGCGTCGCGGCGGCGCGCCTGCCGCGGTTGGGGAGGGCGCTCGCGCCGCTCTATGACCTCATGCAGACGATCCCGAGCTTCGTCTACCTGATCCCGGTCGCGATGCTGCTCGGGCTCGGGCGGGCGCCGGCCCTTGTCGCGACGCTGGTCTATGCATTGCCGCCCTTCGCGCGCTTGACGGAGCTCGGCCTGCGCGGCGTCGATGCCGGGCTGGTCGAGGCCTCGCGGGCGCTGGGCCTGCAGCCGCGTCAGGCCTTCTGGCTGATCGAGTTGCCGCTCGCCCGGCCGGTGATCCTGCAAGGGCTGAATCAGGCGATCATGATGGCGCTGGCCATGGTCGTGGTCGCCTCGATGATCGGTGCCAAGGGTCTCGGGGAGATCGTGCTGCTCGGGCTGCAGCGCGCCGATCCCGGCCTCGGCTTCGTCGGCGGACTGGCGATCGTCATCGTGGCGATCCTGCTCGATCGCATGGCGCAGGCGCTGCTCGGGCAGCGGCGCTCGGTCGACTGAGCGCCGCGGGCGTCCCGCTCAGGCCGCGAGGCTGCCGGAAGAGCCGCTGCTGCCGCGCAGCAGGTTGCGCAGCCTGTAGGCCATCGCCACCGGCGCGGGGAAGCGCTTGCGGCAGAAGGCGATCTTGCGGACGTAAGTGTCGACCCGCCAGGTTGCCCAGGTGCCACCGGCGAAGGTGCCGATATCGCCGGCGCGCAGCAGCCGCTCGGAGCCGTCCTGCGCAGTGACATGGACCGCGCCTTCGAGGATGACCACGGTCTCGTCCCAGTCGAAATACCAGCGGAATGCCCCGGCGGTGCAATCCCAGATCGCGGTGCTCGCGGCATCGTCGCCGCTACGCGAATGCAACGCCACGCGCGCTTCAGGCTGTCCGGCGATGATCCATGACGGCTCGATAGGAGCGGGCTCCATCTCCATCTCGAGATCGTCGACCCGGTGGGCCACCAGTGGCGCCGGCGTGACCGGTGCCACCACCGCGATCTGCCGCATCATCGTCGCCGCAGCCGCGGCCATCATGAACTTGAGCGCCATGGTTCCTCCATCTCGGCTGGAACCCCTATAGGACCCGGCGGTAAAGTCCGGCTTCCCGCAATCCCTTGCATTTGATCGATCGGCTGAATGCGCTCGACGCGGCACCTTTGGGCGTGGCCGACAAAACCGGGGACAACCCTCCTGAAATCACTTGAACAAAACAGGAACATGATTGATAGTGGCAGCTCGGACGCGTAGGGTCCGGCTCCGGTCGAGCGGCCGGTTTGTGTGAAGTGCGCAGGAAATGGAGCCTGTCATGGCTGGTAGCGTCAACAAGGTCATTCTGGTCGGCAATCTCGGGCGCGATCCCGAGGTGCGTCGCCTCGGCAGCGGCGAGCCTGTCGTCAATCTGCGTATCGCCACCTCCGAGACCTGGCGCGACAAGCAGAGCGGCGAGCGCAAGGAGCGCACCGAGTGGCACTCGGTCGTGATCTTCAACGAGAACCTGGCGAAGGTGGCCGAGCAGTACCTGAAGAAGGGCTCCAAGGTTTACATCGAGGGCCAGCTTCAGACCCGGAAATGGCAGGACCAGTCCGGCGTCGAGAAATACACCACCGAGATCGTGCTGCAGCGCTTCCGCGGCGAGCTCACCATTCTCGACAGTCGCCAGGGTGGCGGCGACGAGTATGGCGAGGGCGGCGGCAGCAGCGGCGGCTACATGGACGACCGCTCGGGCGGCGGCGGCTCGTTCGGCCGTTCGGGTGCGATGGGTGGTGGTGGCGGCGCTTCGCGCCAGCCGGCCATGTCGGGCGGCGGTGGCGGACGCTCCTCCTCCAGCCACCTCGACGACGACATTCCATTCTAAAAAGCGATACTTGCGAATTTGTAAGCTGTGCCTGTAACAGTCTGGCCTGATTGATGAAAATCGGCCGATCTGTTTATGGAAATGCAACCGATCCCTTGTTGCAATACGCGGGCTCTTGGTTTTGTAAACTGAGAGCCTCTAAGGGGTTGAATGTATCAGGAAATTGCGCCTTTTTCTGTAAAGCGAGGCCGCTTTCCGTCCGGTGAACGCTTTCCGCGCGCTCTCGATGGCGCGGGCATAGTTGCGTTTGATCCAACGATCTACGCGATCCACGTCCTACGAAGCCGAGAGGGCTCGGCCGGGACCATGGATGCCCATCCCCGTGCTATCGCGGTGTTGATGAACTGGGCTTTCGAGCGCGGCATAGATCTGCGTGCTCGGTTCGAAACGCTGGAATTGATCTCGCCCTCGGAGATCATCGATCTTCGAGACACTCTGCGGAAGCGCGTAAAGCCAAAAAAAATCGGCCGAGGCAATCCACTCTGAGCGGCTATTCTCCACCCCCCAGACCACCCCCACGCGCGATGGTTGCCGCTGGACCGCAATCTCTGAGCGGCTATTCTCGATCTGCTCCTATCCCCTTGGAAACAAGGGCGATATGGGCGATATGTGCGATCGGGGATAGTTGTTTTCGCATAGGTCCCTTCAAAACAGCGCCAGCTGGTCCGGATTTTTGCGGCGCTGCCGGCGGCGCTGGCCGGAGAACCGGATGATATTTTCATATTGCCGGCCAGTGAATGTCAGGATGTGCACGTCGCCGCGCTGCGGCAGGTTCGCCTCGATCCGGCGCATATAGCTGCAGGACGTCATCCGCCGAAAAATCTAAGGCCTGGTCGCAAGCGTGAGCTTGTCGGCGCGATCTGCGGCGAGTGCAGGTGTCGGCCCGGCGGGCCTGTGCGGTCCTGGAGTTCGACACGGCGAGCTATCGCTACAAATCGTGCCGGCCCGACCTAGCCCCCTTGGCAGCCCAGATCAAGGCGATCTGCGAAACCCGCGTTCGCTACGGCTATCGCCGTGTCGACGTGCTGCTGCGGCGCGAGGGCTGGCATGTCAATCAGAAGCGGATTCGAAGGATCTACAATGAGTTAGGCTTGCAGCTCAGGAACAAGACGCCCAAGCGACGGGTCAAGGCGAAGCTGCGCGAGGACCGCGCGCCGGCGACGCGGCCGAACGATGTCTGGGCGATGGACTTCGTCCATGATCAGCTCGCCACAGGTCGCAAAATCCGGATTCTGACGGTGGTCGACACCTTCTCGCGCTTCTCGCCGGCGGTCGATCCGCGCTTCTCGGATCAAGCCAGGCCAGTCTTGCCTCCAACCGTCAATCGGCAGAGCATTGGTCGCGGCCGTATTGCGACGTATCGCGGCAGGAGCAGGATCGATCCGCGCACGTCGTGTTTCCCGCTTCATCAGAAATGCTGGCAGGACGATATGCGCGAGAGCATGGAAGTGGAGCTCAAGCTCACATGCGACGCGGCGGCATTGGCAGCTCTGTCGGAGATGCCCCGCCTGGAGACCGCGTCGGCGAAAGTCACGGACGATCTGCAATCGGTGTACTTCGATACGACGGGCCGCGCCTTGCAGAAGGCGGGCTTCGTGCTCCGGGTGCGGAAGACACGCGATGGCTACATCCAGGCCGCCAAAGCCAGTGGCGACGGGCTGATCGAACGCAACGAGTGGGAGCAGGCTGCCAATGGACCGAGCCCCGATATCACGGCGCTCATGAAGACCCCCTTGGCTGCTGTTCTCGGCAAAAAGCCAAGACTCAAGCCCTTGTTCACCGTCCTCGTCGAGCGTTCGACGTTTTCGATCGAATACGGGTCATCCGAGATCGAGCTGGCCCTCGATCGCGGTCGTGTGATGAAGCGCGGAGCGAACGAGGACTTCGTTCCCGAACCGATTTGCGAAATCGAACTTGAGCTGAAGCGCGGCTCACCCGTCCACGTCTTCATGCTCGCCCGTGAGATCGCCGGTTTCGTGCCTGTCCGCATCGGCGTCGAGAGTAAGGCCGAGCGCGGTTTCAAACTGGACGGCCTGCATACCGGCCCACGGAAAGCCGGGGTAGTCAGGTTGTCTGCGAACATGAGCGCTGCTGAAGCCTTCCGTTCCGTCGCCCATGCTTGTCTCCGGCATATGCGCTTGAACGAGGACCTTCTCCTGGAAAGCCCCGATCCCGAGGCGCTCCATCAAATGCGGGGGGCGATCCGCCGGCTGCGTTCGGCCTTCTCGCTCTTCGATATCCTTCTCCGCGACGATCCGCAGTTCGAGACGATCAAATCCGACCTCAGGCGGTTATCGGCGCCACTTGGAAAGGCCCGGAACCTCGATGTGTTTTTGACGCGAACGCTTCCGAACGAGGTCGAACGCCATCACGAGCAGAACGAACTCCTCAACATCGAGAAGCAGCTTGATATCGAACGGACGCTCGCCTACGCGGCCGTGGGCGAGCAGCTTCGATCCAACGAGTGGCGGATGTTCTGCCTCGATCTCGTGGAATGGATCAATGTGGGCAAGTGGCTCGACACCTCCGATCGGGACACACGCGACAGTTCGGTGACCTCCGTCGCATCGCGGCTTCTCGACAAGCGCAGGCGACAGGTGAAGAAGCGGGGCCGGAAGCTTGCGGATCTCGACGCCGCAGAGCGGCATCAGCTCCGGATCGCGGCCAAAAAGCTTCGTGACGGCACGGAGTTCTTCACCGCTCTCTACTCCCACAAGAAAGCGAAACGATTTCGCGAGTTCGCATCAGCGCTAGCCGCGATTCAGGACGCTCTTGGCAGTCTGAATGACATCGCTACCGGTCACGACCTGTTGGAGAGCCTCGCGGATTCGAAGGTAGATCGGAACGTCGTGTTTGCAGCCGGCCTCATGGCGGCCGAGGTAGATGATACCGCCGCCGGCTTCTTGTCGGACGCCATCAAAGCCTACGATACGCTGATCGACGCTCGACCATTCTGGCGATGATGGGGGGAGTTCACCGCTTGGAACAGGTAATAGGTTCTCATGAGCTCCTCCCTTGACCGAATTGAGAGCCCCCGGATCGCCTGTCACTGACCAGCGACGAAGAACGCCAGCCGGGTGAAGTGCGTGTAGTTGGACTCGAAAACCATGATCGCGACGAAGACGATGAGCGCCAGCGGAGGGGTCAGGATCGCATAGGTCAGCGCGAGCCGCTCCCAGGCCATATGCATGAAGACCGCGACGATCAGGCCTGCTTTCAACATCATGAAGAGCAGGATCAGGGACCAGCGCAGGTAGCCGACCAGGCCGAAATAGTCGACCAGATAGGAGCAGGTGCTGAGGATGAACAGCCAGACCCAGACCACGAGATAGAGCTTGATCGGGTGCTGCTTGGCGTCGTTATGAGCTGCTGGCTGTGCCATGTTGCCACCTCACCAGAGATAGAACAGCGCGAAGATGAAAACCCAGACGAGATCGACGAAGTGCCAGTAGAGGCCGGTGATCTCGACGATCTCGTAGCGCCCCTTCCGGCTCGTGAAGAAGCCGCGCCGGCCATGGTCGAAATCCCCGCGCCAGACCTTGCGGGCGATGATGGCGAGGAAGATCACGCCGATCGTGACATGGGTGCCGTGGAAGCCGGTGATCATGAAGAAGCTGGAGCCGAACTGGTCGGCGCCCCAGGGATTGCCCCATGGGCGGACGCCTTCCCGGATCAGCTTGGTCCACTCGAAGGCCTGCATGCTGACGAAGGTCACGCCGAGCAGGGCGGTGGCGAGCATCAGGATCGCCGTCTTCCTGCGCTCGCGGCGATAGCCGAAATTGACCGCCATCGCCATCGTGCCGCTGCTGCTGATCAGGACGAAGGTCATGATCGCGATCAGGAGCAGGGGAAGCTGGCGACCGCCGATTTCGAGCGCGAAGACCTCGCTCGGATTGGGCCAGGGCACCACCGTCGAGGCTCGGACCGTCATGTAGGAAATCAGGAAGGTGCCGAAGATGAAGGTGTCGCTGAGCAGGAAGATCCACATCATGGCCTTCCCCCAGGAAACGGTCTTGAAGGCCCGCTGATCGGATGACCAGTCGGCCACGATGCCGCGCCAACCAGAGGCGTGTCCGGCTTTTGCGTTCAGGGTGGTTGGCGCAATCTCATTCATCCGCCCCTCCTCATCAGGAGCTTCAGGTCAGCAATCCGCGGCAGATCTCGATGAAATCGTCCGTCCAGCGCATCAGCAGGCTGAACAGGACGAGCCAGACCAGCAGCAGGAAATGCCAGTAGATGGCGCAGAGCTCGACGCTGAGGGTGAGCTCGCGCGGGATCGTCGGCACGAGATTCTTGGGTGTTGCGAAGGCTTTGACGGAGGTTCGGCAAAGCGCAGCGAGCCCACCCAGCACATGGGCGCCGTGAATGGCGGTGACCAGATAGAAGAAGGCGCTGGCGGGGTTGGACGCGGTGAAATGGCCGGAGTTGGCCAACTCGCGCCATGCCAACGCCTGGGTGGAGAGGAAGGCGAGCGAGCAGACGCCCGCGGCCAGAAGGCTGGAGCGGAGCGGGCCGGGCTCGTCGCTACGGGCGGCGATCACCGCCATGTGCAGGGCGATGCTCGCCAGGATCAGCAGTCCGGTGCTGAACCAGAGCACGGTCGGCATCCGCAGCGCGCGCCAATCCGCCACGCTCATGCGCATCGCATAGGCGCTGACGAGAAGCGCGAAGAGCGAGCTGGCGACGACGAGGAAGGTGCCGAGGCCGAGCTTCGCCGTCATGGGCGAGGCTGGCTCGGGAGCGTCGCCGATCACGCCGACTTCGAGCCAGGGCTTCGCCGTCAGGCGCTGGCGCGAGAGCCACCAGCCGGAGAAGGCTGCCACGATGACGATGAATATGAGGGCCACGCCCATGGCGGCATCTCCTCATCCTGTCCGCGGAACCGGCGGCTGGTTCTGCGGCAGGAAGTCCTCCGCGGCGCCGGGCACGCTGTAGTCATAGGGCCAGCGATAGACCACGGGCAGGGTCTCGCCCCAGTTGCCATGGGCAGGCGGCGTGTGCGGCGTCTGCCATTCCAGTGTGGTCGCGCGCCAGGGGTTGCCGCCCGCGGGTTGGCCGTGCCCGAGGCTCCAGACGAGGTTGAACAGGAAGACGAGCTGAGCGGTGCCAACGATCAGGGCGGCGACCGTGATGAATTCGTTCAACGTTGCCGCCGACGGCGGAACGAGGGCGATGCCGCCGATCTCGTGATAGCGCCGCGGCACGCCCATCAGCCCGATATAATGCATCGGGAAGAAGATCGCGTAGGCGCCCAGGAACGTCACCCAGAAGTGCAGCTTGCCGAGCCCGTCATGGAGCATGCGCCCGGTGACCTTCGGATACCAATGGTAGATCGCCCCGAAGATCACGAGGATCGGCGCAACGCCCATCACCATGTGGAAATGGGCGACGACGAACATCGTGTCGGAAAGCGGTACGTCGACGACGACATTGCCGAGGAACAGGCCGGTGAGCCCGCCATTCACGAAGGTGACGATGAAGCCGAGCGCGAACAGCATCGGCACCGTGAGGTGGATGTCGCCCTGCCAGAGGGTCAGCACCCAGTTGTAGACCTTGATCGCGGTGGGGATCGCGATGATCAGCGTCGTGGTGGCGAAGAAGAACCCGAAGGCGGGGTACATGCCGCTGACATACATATGGTGCGCCCAGACGACGAAGCTGAGCGCGCCGATCGCGATCAACGCCCATACCATCATGCGGTAGCCGAAGATGTTCTTGCGCGCATGGGTGCTGATCAGATCGGAGACGATACCGAAGGCCGGCAGCGCCACGATGTAGACCTCGGGGTGCCCGAAGAACCAGAACAGGTGCTGGAACAGGATCGGGCTGCCGCCCTTGTAGGCCAGCGGCTCGCCCATCGCGATGATGGCCGGCATGAAGAAGCTCGTGCCGAGCAGCCGGTCGAGCAGCATCATCACGGCGGCGACGAAGAGCGCGGGAAAGGCGAGCAGCGCCATCACGGTCGCGGTGAAGATGCCCCAGATCGTCAACGGCATGCGCATCAGTGTCATGCCCCGGGCGCGGCCTTGCAGCACGGTCACGACGTAGTTCAGCCCGCCCATGGTGAAGCCGATGATGAACAGGATCAGCGAGACCAGGAGCACGATGATGCCCCATTGCTGACCCGGCGTGTTGGCGAGGATCGCTTGCGGCGGGTAGAGCGTCCAGCCGGCCCCGGCCGCCCCGCCCGGCACCAAGAAGCCGGAGACCAGGACCAGCACGGCGAGCAGATAGATCCAGTAGCTCAGCATGTTGACATAGGGGAACACCATGTCGCGGGCGCCGAGCATCAGCGGGATCAGGTAGTTGCCGAAGCCTCCGAGGAAGAGCGCTGTCAGCAGGTAGATCACCATGATCATGCCGTGCATGGTGATGAGCTGGTAATAGCGTTCGGGGTCGATGAAGGAGACCAGGCCCGGGAAGCCGAGCTGCAGCCGCATCAGCCAGGACAGCACGAGCGCGACCAGGCCGATCGCCAGGGCGGTGAGCGAATACTGGATGGCGATGACCTTCGCATCCTGGGAGAACACGTATTTCGTGATCCAGCTATGCGGATGATAGAGTTCGACATCTTCGGTCTCGGCCGCCGGTCGCGGTTCGGGAACGCCGTGCATCACGTCGACCATCGGCTCGCCTCCCACTCCATCTCGGACGAAATCCCCGTTCGGGAGTTCGTCCGCTGTCTCACTCCTGGTTCTTCGCCTGCGTCCTCGCCGGGCTCTGGAGTTGGGCGAAGGTTTTCTGCTGCTGCAGCCAGTCGCGGTATTGGCTCTCGGGCTCGACCACGACGCCGCCGCGCATGAAGGTGTGGCCGGTGCTGCACAGCTCGGAGCACAGCGCTTCGAAGGTGCCCGCCCGCGTCGGCGTGAGCCAGTAATAGGTGACGGTGCCCGGGATCATGTCCATCTTGGCCCGGAATTCCGGGACGTAGAAATCATGGACCACGTCGAGCGAGCGCAGCAGCAGCTTGACCGGCTTGCCGAGCTGCAGATGAAGCTGGTCGCCCTGAATCACGATGTCGTCCTGCCCGCGCGGGTCTTTCGGATCGATGCCGAGCGGGTTGTCCGCCGTGACCAGGGCGATATCGGTGGCGCCGATGTGGCCGTCCGCACCCGGCAGCCGGTAGGCCCATTGCCATTGCTGGCCGACGATCTCGGCGACGGTCGCATCCTTCGGCACCGTGACGAACCGGTGCCAGACGACGAGCCCGGGTGCGAGCATGGCGGCGACGCCGATTCCCGTGCCGATCGCAAGCCACCATTCGAGCCGCTTGTTTTCCGGTTCGTAGGCGGCGCGGCGGCCCTCGCGATGGCGGAAGCGGAAGACGCAATAGGCCATGAACAGTACGACCGCCGTGAAGACGGCGCCGGTGATCCAGAACGTGATGATCATGGTGTCGTCGATATAGCCCCAGTTGGAGGCGATCGGCGTCCACCACCAGGGACTCAGGAAGTGGAAGACCACCGAGCCGATCACGACCAGAGCCAGGACGATTGCGACACCCATCCCTTTTCATCCTTGCCGAGGGCGGCGATGAACAGGAGCAAGGCAACGCTGCGACGCAGGCTGGCGCGCCACAGCGCTAGGCAAACAAACTCATCGTCGACATCAGAGCGACGTTGCGGCGCGGGGCCAAACAGGTTCTCCGCTTGCAACGAACCAGGCTGATAAGCTCGGTGGTAGAGCAAGGCAGGCGCCGGGCACGAACTCCGCCGAGCGGATCGGGAGGCCGAATCTCTTGCTTCCTGCTCGTCATCGCCGAACCCTTGGCTCGCCTGGACGACCATGCGCCGCTATCGGCGCATCAATTCAGACCGGGCCGCGGGACATCCATGTCATCGGCCAAAGTCATCTCAATGTTGTCGTCCCGCTCACGGGAGTTGTCAATCGCGTCCGCGTCGCAAAACGGCTTAAGCACGGTCGAAATCGGGAGACAATCCCGCTACTTTTTCTTTCCGTCAGCGTCAAATTGCTTGAGGAACGCGACGACGTCGTCGACTTCCTTGTCGGCTTTGAGGCCAGGGAATGTCATCTTTGTCCCTGGGATCTTGGCCTGCGGCGCCTTGATATAATCCCGGAACGTCGGCTCATCCCATACGATGCCGGAGTTCTTGTTGGCCGGCGAGTAGGTGTAACCCTCGATCGAACCCGCCGGCCGGCCGATAAGACCATTCAGCTTCGGTCCGACTGCATTTCTGGCAGTCTCCCCGATCTGGTGGCAGGCACGGCATCTCTGGAAAATCTTCTCACCCGCAGCCGGGTCGCCTGCCGCCTTGGCTGAATGGGAAAGAACCGCGAGCATCAGGAAAGCTACCAGAACCCGGCGCCGCATCGAAGGTTCTCCTTCGAATTCGACCTTTCCGCCGGACAGGCGGCTAGGCCGCACAATCTCTCGCAGCAACTTACACCCATATCCGCCTCGCTCCAATCCGGGGGCAATAAGCGTTGCGCCAGTCCGGCGGCGGCAGCTCAAGGGCGAGAATGTCAGGCCCTCACCATTAAAGACGTGGCCGGGCAATCTTTAGAATTTGCGAGAACTGAATTTAGTAATCCACCATGGACTGACAGACAGTGGACAAAATATACCGCATAAAACCTTTCCAGGGCTTGCGGCGGGCTTCAGGTCGGAATGGCCATCGATGTCTTCAGAAGGGCCGGTTCTCGCAAAGGGAGCCGGTCCTTTCGTTTTCGGCTCAGGGTCGCGCGATTACGAGGCGCAGCGAACCATCGAAGCTCGGCTGATTGCGCAGGAAGCCGTAGCAGTCGTCCCAGGCGCCGCATTCCAGGTCCCGTCGCAGCTTCTCGATCGAGGCAGCGCTCTCGGCCTCGCTGACGAAGCTCCAGGCCGAGCAGGCCGAGCGCGCGCCCGGATCGAGGAAGAGTTCGGGGCGGCCGTAATAGGCCTCGTTGAAGCCGTCGCGGCATGCGAGCGGGATCGGCACCGCGACGATCTCGACATCGCCACCGAGCACTGTGCCGATATGGCCGAGGGAGGGATAGCGCCGCGCCTCGGTCGCCAGCACCTCCGGCGCGTAATGATCGAGCCAGAAGGCCTGCACCAGCTCGGGATCGCAGGACAGGATCACGACCGGGCCGCGCGTCACGCGGCGCATCTCGCGCAGGCCGGCATCGAGATTCTGCCATTGATGCACGGTGAAGGTCGCCATGCTCGCGTCGAAATGCCCGTCGGGAAAGGGCAGGGCCTCCGCCGTGGCATCGATCGCCGCGACGATATCGGCCGGGCGCTGCGCCCGCATCGAAGCGGAGGGCTCGACCGCCGTCATGTCGCGGCCGCGCGGCTCGTAGGAGCCGGCTCCGGCGCCGACATTGAGCACCTTGCGCGCCGGGCCGAGCGCTGTCTCGATCAGCGCGGCTATGGCCGGCTCAGGCTGACGATAGGAGGCGTAGCCCTGGCCGATACGGCCGTAATCGGCGTCGCCAGCGCTGCCATCGGCCCGGCGTGGGCGTGAAGTTACGTCATTCATCGGGATGTCTCCGTCAGCATGGACAGCCAGAGCGGCAGGGCGTGGTCGCGCGTCAGTGGGGCGAGGGGAAGCGCTGTTGCCGCGTCGGGTTCGAGCCACGCGATCTCGGCGATCTCAGCGGCCGGTCTGGCTTCGCCGTCGAGAGGCAGGGCGAAGAGTTCGGCCTCGACGGTGAACCCGGGCTCGTTGGCAGCCGGGGCGGCGAATCGCCCGCAATGGCGCGCGGCCTCGCGCGAGGCGGTCAGCCCCAACTCCTCGCGGAGTTCGCGGGCGAGCGCATCGAAAGGCTCCTCGCCCGGCTCGATCTTGCCGCCCGGCTGCATGAACCAGAAGGTGCCGGACTTGCGGACGAGCAGCAGGCGTCCGCGTGCGTCGGTCAGCAGCGCGGCTGCAATGCGGATTGGCCGGGCATCCTCGTTCAAGACCGTTTCCCCCTCGGGCGGGCGCGGGCGAGGATTGCCACGATCCGCATGGCGCGGGGAAGGGGGAGCCTCTTCGATGGCGCGGCCGGGGCTATGATGGTAGGACCGGCGCTGGATTTCGAGAGCGCATGCAAGCGAGGCGTCAGGATCATGTTCGAGGCACGCAGCATCGACAGCGGCAACAAGCCGGACTTCTACCGCGAGCTCGCGGCGCAGCTCGAAGCCCTGCTGGCCGGCGAGAGCGACGCCATCGCCAATGCCGCCAACACCTCCGCGCTGCTGTACCAGATGATGCCGGACCTGAACTGGGCCGGGTTCTACATCATGCGATCAGGCGAGCTGGTGCTGGGCCCGTTCCAGGGCAAGCCGGCCTGCGTCCGCATCCCCGTCGGCAAGGGCGTCTGCGGCGCGGCCGTGGCGCAAGCGCGCACGATGCTCGTCGAGGATGTCCATGCTTTCCCCGGCCATATCGCCTGCGATGCGGCCTCGCGCTCCGAACTGGTCGTGCCGCTCGTCGGTCGCAACGGCGTCATCGGCGTGATCGATCTCGATAGTCCGTCGCCGGCGCGTTTCGATGCCGATGATCAGGCCGGCATCGAGCGCATCGCGGCGATCTGGCTCGAGGCCTGCGGCGAGGGCGTCGAAACGACCTTGGCCAAAGCCTCCTGAGGCGGCGATGGCCTCGCTGAGTCTCAGGATCCAGCTCGATCCGGAGGGCAGGATCGGCCCCGGCAAGATCGCGCTGCTTGAGAATATCGCGACGCATGGCTCGATCTCGGCTGCCGGCCGGGCGATGGAGATGTCCTACCGGCGCGCCTGGGAACTGGTCGAGGAGCTGAACGTGCTCTTTGGCAAGCCGGTGGTCGAGCGCCAGGTCGGCGGGCGCAATGGCGGCGGCGCGCAACTGACCGCTCTGGGCGAAGCCCTGATCCTGCGCTTCCGCGCCGTCGAACAGGCGGCGACCAAAGCTGCGGCCGAGCATCTCTCAGCCTTGCAGGCCGAGATCGACCGGCCCGAGCGCGATTGACGCAGTACCGCTTCCGCGCGAGCGCCCTGCATTCATCGAATAGCGGATATGTGAGGGCCGTCCCGGAGCGCGGGCAGGGCTGATTTGCCGTGGTCGAGGCCGATCCGGGGCCTGGCCGGCGAGCCGCTTTTCCTTGACAGGACCGCCCGATTCGAACAGGCGTATCGCATGTGCAGCAACGCCGCTGCAAGTCTTTTTTTGTAATGATTCCAATGAGGAAGCTGCTGGTGCTCCCGCGCCTGACGGCAATGCTGCGGAGCTGGCGAAAGGCCGCCGCAGCACTCCTCCAGAGAAGGCTGGATTTGTGATGATGCGTGCGTTTCGACTGGCTCTCGTGGTCGCAGGCCTGTCGGTGATGACGGCCCAGGCTCAGGTCTCCGGGCAGCCCGCTCCGGCGCCGTCCGAGACGGCCCCGCCCGCGGCTCAGGCCCAGCCGACGACGCCGACCAATCCGCTGCCGCCCGCTCTGCCGCAACTTGGCATCAACCCGCCGAGCACCGCTCATCCGCCCCTGGCCCTCGGCAATCCGGCGACGCCCGTGACGGCTCCGGCGATGACGGCGACGCTGCCGCATGACCTGTCGCCCTGGGGCATGTTCATGGCGGCCGATATCGTCGTGAAGGGCGTCATGCTCGGGCTCGCCTTCGCCTCGCTCGTGACCTGGACGATCTGGCTCGCCAAGGCGATGGAGCTCGCGACGGCCAAGCGATCGGCGGGCGTGGCGCTCCGCCGCATCGAGGCTGCCGAGAACCTGAGCGAGGCCGCGGGGGCCGCTGCCGGCAAGAGCGGCAAGCTGCGCGGCGCCGTCGGTCAGTTGCTGAACGCCGCCTTGTCCGAGACGCGCCGCTCGGCCGATCTCGGCGAG
The DNA here is from genome assembly GCF_945957345.1 of uncultured Allobosea sp. Taxonomy (GTDB): domain Bacteria; phylum Pseudomonadota; class Alphaproteobacteria; order Rhizobiales; family Beijerinckiaceae; genus Allobosea. The sequence goes on from NZ_CAMFKW010000023.1 coordinate 52,220, forward strand.
GACGGCATCAAGGAGCGCGCCGCTATCGCGCTGTCGCGGATCGAGGCGCGCGCCGGCCGCTCGATGGCGCGCGGCACCGGCCTGCTGGCCACGATCGGCTCGACCGCGCCCTTCGTCGGCCTGTTCGGCACGGTCTGGGGCATCATGAATTCCTTCATCGGCATCAGCCAGGCCAAGACGACCAATCTCGCCGTCGTCGCGCCGGGCATCGCCGAGGCGCTGCTGGCGACCGCGATCGGCCTCGTCGCCGCCATTCCCGCCGTCATCATCTACAATGTCTTCGCCCGCGCGATCACCGGCTACCGCGCCACGCTCTCCGATGCCTCGGGCGAGATCCTGCGCCATCTCTCGCGCGATCTGGAGCGCCGCCAGCGCGCCGTCGCGCCGGCTCCGCGTGCGGCTGCAACCTCCTCGGCTTCTGCCGCCGCAGCGGCCTCCGCACCGCTCGTTCCGGCGGAGTGAGTCATGGGCGTCTCCCTCAAGGACCCGCAGGACGGCGATCTCGGCGAGGTCAGCGACATCAACGTGACGCCGTTCATCGACGTCATCCTCGTCCTGCTGATCATCTTCATGGTCGCCGCGCCGCTCTCGACCGTGGATGTCGCCGTCGACCTGCCGGTTTCGAACGCACAGCCGCAGCCCCGGCCGGACACGCCGATGTTCCTGACCGTGAAGGGCGATCTCTCGCTCGCTCTCGGCAATGACGCCGTGCCGCGGGAGGCCCTGCAGGCGGCGCTCGACCAGAAGACGAATCGCGACCGCGAGCAACGCGTGTTCCTGCGAGCGGATGGCAGCGTCGCCTATAGCGAGCTGATGAACGTGATGAACCTGCTGCGCAATGCCGGCTATCTCAAGATCGCGCTGGTCGGTCTGGAGGATACCGGGCAGGGCACCGCCGCGGGGCCGAAGCCATGAGCCTCGAACGCCCCTCGCTCTCCCGCTTCGCGCCGACGGCCTTGCGCTGGAGCTTGGCAGCCCTCGTGGTCGCGAGCGCCCATGGCACGGCTGGCTGGGTGATCGCCAACTGGCAGCGCGCCGAGGCCGCGATGGGTTCGCCGCCGGCCGCGGTCATGATCGAACTTGCGCCGTTGGCCGTCGCGCCTGAAGCACCGCCCCAGGAGGTCGCGCCCGGCCCCGAGATGGCGGAGGCGCAGCCCGAGCCGGAGCCGCCGCCGCCCGAGCCGGTCGAGCAGCCGAAGGAAGTCGAGCCACCTCCGCCGGAACCGGAGCCCGTCGCGATTCCCGAGCCCGAGATCAAGATCCCCGAATTGCCGCCGTCGCCGGATGCCGCCGCGTTCCTGACGCCGCCGCCGAAGGAAGTGCCGAAGCCGCCGCCGCCGGAGGTAAAGCCCAAGCCTAAACCGAAACCCAAGATCGTCGAGAAGAAGAAGCCGATCCGGCCTGACAAGCCGAAAGCCGAGCAGACGACAGCGCCGGTAGCGCAGGATCAGGCCGCTCCGCGCGCAGCCGCCCCGAATTCCGGCGCATCTTCGCCGTCGCCGGCCGCAACGGCGAGCTGGCGCGGCTCGCTGATGGCACATCTCAACCGCTACAAGCGCTTCCCGGGCAATGCCAGCCCAGGCACGGTCCAGGTCGCGTTCAGCATCGACCGGGGCGGGCGCGTGCTCTCGGCCCGGCTCGTGCGCGGCTCGGGCGATGCGGCGCTTGACGAGGAGGCGGTCTCGATGATCCGCCGCGCCAGCCCCGTTCCGGCACCGCCGGACGGGCTCGGGGGCGGAGCGATCTCGCTATCTGTTCCGGTCAAGTTCTCGCGCTAGGCATTGTCGATCCGACTCGGAAACACGCGGGTCATCCCGGGCTTGACCCGGGATCCATGCCGGAGCGCTTCCGGTCGAGGTTCAGGCATGGATCCCGGATTTTCGCTCCGCTCCGCCCTGGATGACCCGCGTATTTCGATCAAAACGCGGTATGATCCAGTCTGGGCTGGGTCCCTTCTGGGAACTGCAGGGCCGCCCGCGCGTAGGACGGACAGGATGCGCGAGAGGAGAAGCGCCATGACGGTCATCAAGCTCGCTGCCGGGGCGATGCTGGCTCTCGCCTTGAGCGGCTGCGTCACCACCGAGGCCGAATATCGCGCACTGGATGAGGAACGCTGCCGATCGTTCGGCTTCCGTGCGCCGGGTGAGGCGTTCTCGAATTGCCTCCTCCAGCTCGATCTCGACCGCGCAGCAGAACGGCGCCGCCGCTTCGATCGCTTCGACGCGTCCTTTGGCGGGCCCTGGGGCTATGGCTACGGCTGGGGATACGGCCGGCGCTGGTAAGCGCGGGTGACGCCCAAAAGAAAAAAGGGCCACGCCGGAAGCGCAGCCCAAGTCTAGGGAGGAAACGCCCAAGGAGGGCGACGCAGCATCTCTGCTGCGGTGCAATCTAAATAGGAGCCGCAAGGCGCGCCCGCAAGGCCAAAAGGGCAGCATCGCTGACTTATTTTTGGGCGACAAGATTTTCTTTTGAAATCAAAGGCTTTCTGGAATTTCACGCACGCTTGGGCGAGCAGGCGTCAATCGTCTGCCTATCTGCTGCAATGCAAGAATATCGGATTGACAAGCGCGGCGATCTATCCATTCATATGTATGCATATGAAATCTGCGTCGCCCGACCGGGTGGGAGCGGTATCGGCGCGGATTGCAGCCGCAGCGAGGCGAAGGACTTAAACCCTCATGCAGATCGATCGTCGCAGTTTCGTCGCGGGCACGCTTGCCCTCGGCGTTCCCCAGTTGGCGCGCGCCCAGGGCGCAGGACCGATCCGCATCGGCGAGATCAACTCCTATACCGCGCAGCCGGCCTTCCTGAAACCCTATCGGCAGGCCTGGGAACTGGCCCAGGAGCAGATCAACGCGGCCGGCGGCGTGCTCGGCCGCAAGCTCGAAACCGTCTTCCGCGACGATGCCGGCAAGCCGGAGGACGCGGTGCGCCACGCCGCCGATCTTGCCACGGCCGAGAAGGTCGACATCATCGCTGGCGGCTTTCTCTCCAATGTCGGCCTCGCGCTCGCTGATTACGCCAACCAGAACAAGCGGCTCTATGTCGCCTCCGAGCCGCTGGCCGATGCGCTCGTCTGGTCGAAGGGCAATCGCTACACCTTCCGCCTGCGGCCTTCGACCTACATGCAGGCCGCGATGCTGGTCGAAGAAGCGGCCAAGCTCCCGGCCAAGAAATGGGCGATCGTCGCGCCGAACTACGAATACGGCCAGTCGGCGGTGAAGTGGTTCAAGGAACTGCTGCTGAAGGCGCGCCCGGACGTGACCTTCGTCGCCGAGCAGTTCCCGGCGCTCGGCCGTATCGATGCCGGCGCCACCGTGCAGGCGCTGGAAGCGGCCAAGCCGGAGGCGATCTTCAACGTCACCTTCGCGGTCGACCTCGCCAATTTCGTCCGCGCGGGCAACACGCGCGGCCTGTTCGAGGGGCGCCAGGTCGTCTCGATGTTGACCGGCGAGCCGGAATATCTCGATACACTCGGCGCCGAGACGCCGGAAGGCTGGATCATCACCGGCTATCCGCATGCCGATCTGCAGACGCCGGAGCACGTCAAGTTCCGCGACGCCTACAAAGCGAAATACAACGACTATCCGCGGCTCGGCTCGGTCGTCGGCTACGAGACGGTGCAGGCCATTGCCGCCGCGCTGGCGAAGGCCGGCGCGACCGACAACGAGAAGCTGGTCGACGCCTTCGAGGGGCTGAAGTTCGGCTCGGCCTTCGGCCCGATCGAGTTCCGCAAGATCGATCACCAGTCGACGCTCGGTGCCTATGTCGGCAAGAGCGCGCAGAAGAACGGCAAAGGCGTGATGGTAGACTGGAGCTATCGCGACGGCGCCAAGTACCTGCCCAGTGACGACGAGGTCCGCAAGCTGCGCCCGGCCGTCTGACCTTGCCTGACATGGAGCGCGGCGCTAACGCCTGAGGGCTTTGGCGTTGCGCCCGAGACGACATGCTTGATCTCGTCCTCACCCAGACCTTGAACGGCCTGGCCTCGGCGTCGTCGCTGTTCCTGGTGGCGTGCGGGCTGTCGATCATCTTCGGCGTCACGCGCATCGTGAACTTCGCCCATGGCTCGCTCTACATGCTGGGCGGCTATCTGGCCTTCACGCTGGTGACCTGGCTCGGCCCGGCCGATCCGCTCGGCTTCTGGGGCGGTGTCATCCTCGCCGTGCTGTTGACCGGCCTCGCCGGCGTGCTCATCGAGGCCCTGATCCTCCGGCGGATCTATCAGGCACCGGAGCTGTTCCAGCTGCTCGCGACCTTCGGCGTCGTGCTGATGCTGCAGGATATCGCGCTGGCGACCTGGGGGCCGGAGGACAAGCTCGGCCCGCGCGCGCCGGGCTTTCGCAGCTTCGTCATCCTGTTCGACAACCGCTTCCCGAGCTACGAGCTCTTCCTGATCGCGGTCGGGCCGGTGGTGCTCGGGCTGATCTGGCTGCTGTTCCACCGGACGCGCTGGGGTGTGCTGATCCGGGCGGCGACGCAGGACCGCGAGATGGTGAGCGCGCTCGGCGTCAACCAGCGCCTGCTCTTCACCTCGGTCTTCGCCTTCGGCGCGGCGCTGGCGGGCCTGGGCGGCGCACTTCAATTGCCACGCGAGGCGATCAACCTCCACATGGACCTGTCGATGATCGCCGAGGCCTTCGTGGTCGTGGTCGTCGGCGGGCTCGGCAGCGTGACGGGAGCCTATCTCGCCGCCGTGCTGATCGGCGTGCTCCACGCCTTCGGCATCCTGATCCTGCCCAAGATCACGCTGGTTCTGGTCTTCCTGGTGATGGCGGCGGTGCTGATCGTCAGGCCGCATGGCCTGCTCGGCAAGGCCGCAGTCGAGCCGCGCGGCCATGCCGGTCAGCTCTTCCTGCTGCGCCCGGCCGACGGCGCGGCCAAGGCGTTCGGAGCCGTGGCGCTCGGCCTGCTGGTCCTCGCGCCGCTCGTCGTGCCTGACCATGTCGTCCTGACCCTGACCGACCTCGTCATCTTCGCGGTCTTCGCCGCTTCGCTGCATCTGTTGATGGGGCCGGGCGGCATCACCTCCTTCGGCCATGCCGCCTATTTCGGCCTCGGCGCCTATGGCGCGGCGCTGGCGGTGAAATGGCTGGGCAGCCCGATGGAGGAGGCGCTGATGCTGGCGCCATTGATGGCTGGCATCGCGGGCGCGATCTTCGGCTGGTTCTGCGTCCGGCTCTCGGGCGTTTATCTCGCCATGCTGACGCTGGCCTTCGCGCAGATCGCCTGGGCCACGGCCTTCCAATGGGTCGACCTCACCGGCGGCGACAACGGCATCCTCGGCGTCTGGCCCTCGGCTTGGGCGGTGCCGAAGATGGCGTTCTACTACCTCGCGCTTGCCATCGCCGTCCTGGTCATCGCGGCGCTGCGCATCATTATTTTCGCGCCCTTCGGCTATGCCTTGCGCGCCGGCCGCGACAGCCCCTTGCGGGCCGAGGCGATCGGCCTCGATGTCGGGCGCCTGCAATGGGCCGCCTTCGTCATCGCGGCGATCGCGGCTGGCATCGCCGGCGGGCTCTTCGCCTTCTCGAAAGGCTCGGTCTTCCCGACCTATATGGCGATCCCGCGCTCGGTCGATGCCTTGCTCATGGTGCTGCTCGGCGGCGTTCAGACGGTTGCCGGCCCGGTTATCGGCGCCTTCGCCTATATGGGCCTCAACGAGCAGCTCATGAAACTGACGGCCTATTGGCGCTTCGTGCTGGGCTTGTCGATCGTGCTGCTCGTCGTGCTGTTCCCGCGCGGCCTCGTCGGCACCTGGCTGTACTGGCGCGCCCGCCGCGAGAGCGCCGCGCAAGCAGCGGCAACCGCATGAGCGCACCCGTGCCCCCAGTGCTGGAAGCCCGCGATCTCGCCCGCTCCTTTGGCGGCGTGAAGGCGGTCGATGGCGCCTCCTTCTCGGTCGAGGCCGGCAAGCTGGTCGCCCTGATCGGCCCCAACGGCGCCGGCAAGACCACCTGCTTCAACATGCTGAACGGACAGATCAAGCCGGATCGCGGCGAGGTGCTGCTTGCGGGCCAGCCGATCACAGGGCTCGCGCCGCGCAAAATCTGGCGGCTCGGCGTCGGCCGCACCTTCCAGATCACCGCGACCTTTGCCTCGATGACCGTACGCGAGAACGTCCAGATGGCGCTGATCTCCCATGCCGGTAAAAGCTGGCGCCTGTTCGGCCGCGCCGACCAGCGTCGCCTCGGACCGGCCGATGCGCTGCTCGCCCAGGTCGGCATGGCCGAGCAGGCGGAGCACGCCTGCGGCGTGCTCGCCTATGGCGATCTCAAGCGCGTCGAGCTTGCGGTCGCGCTCGCCAACGAGCCGAAGCTCCTGCTGATGGACGAGCCCACCGCCGGCATGGCGCCGCAGGAGCGCATCGCCCTGATGGCGCTGACCGCCCGCATCGCCAGGCAGCGCGGCATCGCCGTGCTGTTCACGGAGCATGACATGGATGTCGTCTTCGCCCATGCCGACCGCGTGCTGGTGCTCGACCGTGGCCGCCTGATTGCCTCCGGAACCAGCGCCGAGGTGCGCAGCAACCCGCAGGTGCGCGCGGTCTATCTCGGCTCCGGCGTGACGTCGGGAGGGCATTGATGACGGCGCTCCTTGAGCTTGCGGGCGTCGAGGCCTGGTACGGCCGCGCCAAGATCCTGCATGGCGTCGGCTTTTCGGTCGGGCATGGTGAGGTCGTCGCGCTGATGGGGCGCAACGGCGCCGGCAAGTCGACGACGATGAAGGCGGTGATAGGGCTGGTGCCTGAGCCGCAGGGTTCGATCCGTTTCGAGGGCAAGGAGATCGCCGGCCGCGAACCCTTCGCCATTGCCCGGCTCGGCATCGGCTATGTCCCGGAGGACCGGCGCGTCTTTTCCGACCTGACCGTCATGGAGAACCTCGAAGTCGGCCGCCAGCCGGCGCGGGCAGGCGCGCCGCACTGGACGCCGGAGCGGCTGTTCGATCTCTTCCCCAATCTCGGCCGCATGCGCGACCGGCCGGGCGGCGCCATGTCCGGCGGCGAGCAGCAGATGCTGACCATCGCGCGGACGCTGATGGGCAATCCGCGTCTGCTCCTACTCGACGAGCCATCGGAAGGGCTGGCGCCGGTGATCGTAGAGGCGATGGCGCAGACCATCCGCGTGCTGAAGGGTGAGGGGCTGTCGGTGCTGCTCTCGGAGCAGAACCTGCATTTCGCCGGCAGCATCGCCGACCGTGCCGTGATCATCGAGAAGGGCTTGATTCGCTTCGACGATACGATGGCCGCGCTCAAGGCCGACGAGGCGGCGCGGAGCCAGTATCTGGCGGTTTGAAGCCGGAGAGCAGGCGCCGCATCACGTCGAGCAGTGGCTCGACCTCCGGCTCCGCCATCGGATCAAGCGCCGCGATGGTGATCGCCTTGGCCCGCTCGACATATCCAGGCAGCAGTTCGCGGCCGCGCTGGCCGAGCTGCACCAGCACGCGGCGCTTGTCGCCGGGATCGTGCAGGCGCTCGACCAGCCCGCGCTCGGCCAGCCGCGTCACCACGCCCCGGATCGTGGCCGGGTCCATCGCCGTCATCCGGCCGAGCTGGTTCTGGGAAATCCGCCCATCGACCGCGAGCCGGCAGAGCACCGCGAATTGCGGCGGCGTCGGTCCGTCCGCGCCCATCATCTCCACGAACATCGCGACATAGCGCTGCTGCATCTGCCGCAGCAGGAAGCCGAACTGCTCGTCCAGAACGTAGCCGGCGAGGTCGACCGGTTCAGGCGTCGCGGAATCGGCCTGGCCGCTGGCCGTGCGGTGGTGCCGGCCGAGCCCGTCTTCCGATTCCTCTGCGCGATCCATATTGGCCCCGGGTAGCGATTCTGCTGGCTGACGGCAGCGATGTTGCCCCGGATCATATGTGTTCGTTCAATCGCGATACAGCGTTGAAAACGAAACATCCCGGATGACCGTCAGGCCACCCGGGATGCGTCTGCATCGGGTCTGAAGCGGTTGGACGATCAGCCCAGCGACATCGTCAGCGGCGGCTTCACTTCGGGCGGCAGCGGCGAGGTGTAGCCTTCCTTGCCGAGACGGGCCTTGTGGTCGGCCTTGGCGGCGGCCATCAGGGCCGGGTCGCTCAGCACGGCGGCGCCGGTCGCGGCCATCGCCTTGGCGACATGGACCATCGCCTTGTGCGCGGCCGGGGATTTGCCCTGCGCCACCACCTGCCAGGTGTGGAACGGTGTGCCCATCGCGACGGTCGGCGCATGGGCCTGCACGGTCGGCACCGCCCAGCTCACGTCGCCGATATCGGTCGATCCGATCGCCGGGTTGCGCTTGGCGTCGCGCGGCACGAGGAAGTCGGCGAGCGGGGCGCCGGTATCGGGCATGCCGATGGTACGCCAGATCGAGGCGATCTCCTGCGGGGAGAGCGTGCCGCGGATCTTCTCGGCATAGGCCTTGTCGGCATCGTCGAAATGCGGCGCGCCGAGTTCGCCCATCACCTTGTGCATGGCCTCTTCGAGTGGCGTGTTGGCGACGAGATCGGAAACGGCGCTGACGACGCGCATCTCCATCTTGGTTTCCGTCATCAACGCCGCGCCTTCGGCGATCTTCTTCACGCGCTGGACGAGTTCGAGCATGCCGCGCAGGTCGCGAGCCCGGATCGAGTAGCGCACGCGCGCATGGGCCTGGACGACGTTCGGTGCGATGCCGCCGGTGTCCAGCAGCGCGTAATGGACGCGCGCGTCGGAGGGCATATGCTCGCGCATGTAGTTGACGCCGACATTCATCAATTCGACGGCATCGAGCGCGGAACGGCCGAGATGGGGCGCGGCGGCGGCATGCGAGGCGCGACCGGTGAAGACGAAATCGGCGCGGGTATTGGCGAGCGCCAGAGCGGGGGCGACCTCCCAGAAGCTCGACGGGTGCCAGCTGATGGCGACATCGGCGTCGTCGAAGGCTCCGGCGCGAACCATGAAGGCCTTGGCGGCGCCGCCTTCCTCGGCCGGGCAGCCGTAATAGCGCACGCGACCGGGAATCTTGTTCTCGGCAAGCCACTCCTTCATCGCCACGGCGGCAAGCATCGCGGCAGAGCCGAGCAGGTTATGGCCGCAGCCATGGCCGTGGCCGTTGGTCTCGATCTCCTTGTGCTCGGACGCGCCGGCTTCCTGCGACAGGCCGGGCAGGGCGTCGTATTCGCCGAGGAAGGCGATGACCGGGCCGCCTTCGCCGGCCTCGCCGATCACGGCGGTCGGGATGTCGGCGACGTTCTCGGTGATCTTGAAGCCCTGGTGCTTCAGTTCGGCGATATGCTCGGCGACAGAGCGCTTCTCGGTGTAGCACACCTCCGGCATGCCCCAGACCCGGTCGGAGAGCGCGATCAGGCGCTCCTTGTTCGCATCGACATGCCGCCAGAGATCGTTTCGATTGTCCATTGTCGTTCCGCCTGGGGACCGCGCGGGCGTTCCCCGTCTTTTGTTGAGAGGCGGATTCCCCGACGGGGCCGATGCAGCCGGGCCGGACCCGCCTCTGGTGGGCAGGCGCATATGAGCAATCTCGCACCGCCCCGTCCAGACATTCAGCGCATGGCGGAGCAGCGTCTCAGGCTTTGCCTTGCGTCGGCGTGGTAGCTGCGAAGTCCGCCAGGATCGGGCAGTCCGGCCGGTGGTCGCCATGACAATGCGTCGCCAGATGCCGCAGCGTGTCGGCCATGGCCTTGAGCTCGGCCGCCTTTTCCTCGAGTTCGCGCACATGCGCCATGGCGAGATTCTTCACATCGGCGCTGGCCCGGCTCTTGTCGCGCCAGAGGGCGAGCAGTTCGCGGGTTTCTTCCAGCGAGAAGCCGAGATCGCGCGACCGGCGCACGAAGCGCAATGTATGCACGTCGTCGGAGGCATAGACCCGGTATTGCGCGGCCGTGCGGGCGGGCGCAGTGATCAGGCCGATGCTCTCGTAATAGCGGATCATCTTGGCGCTGACGCCGGAGCGGGTTGCGGCTTCGCCGATATTCATCTCAGGCCTCCACCTTGAAGCGCTTCAACCTGAGCGCATTGCTGACGACGCTGACGCTCGACAGCGCCATGGCGAGCCCGGCGAAGACCGGCGAGAGCAGGATGCCGAAGGCCGGATAGAGCACACCGGCCGCGACCGGGATCAACAGCGCGTTGTAGCCGAAGGCCCAGGCGAGATTCTGGCGAATGTTGGAAATCACCGCCTGCGACAGCGCGATTGCACGGGGTACGCCCATCACGTCGCCGGACATCAGCACGACATCGGCGCTCTCGATCGCGATATCCGTGCCGGTGCCGATGGCGATGCCGACATCGGCCTGCGCGAGGGCGGGCGCGTCGTTGATGCCGTCGCCGACGAAGGCGACCTTGGCGCCGCGGCTCTGCAGGCGCTTCACCACCTCGGCCTTGTCGGTCGGCAGCACCTCGGCCCAGACCTCGTCGATGCCGAGGCCGCGCGCGACCGCTTCCGCCGTGCGACGGTCGTCGCCGGTCACCATCGCGACCTTGAGGCCGAGCTTGTGCAGGGCGGCGATGGCCGCGGGCGTGGTCTCCTTCACCGCGTCGGTGACGGCGATCACGGCAGCGATCTTCCCGTCGATCGCGGCATAGAGCGGCGTCTTGCCGGCTTCGGCCAGCGCCCTGGCGCGGGCGACGAAGGGCGCGATGTCGAGCCTGGCGTCCTCCATCAGCCGGTGGCCGCCGATCGCGACCTTGCGGCCCTCGACGGTCGCGATGACGCCGCGGCCGGCATCGCTGGTAAAATCGGCCGGTTCGGCGAGCACAAGCCCTCGCGCCTTGGCTGCCGCGACCAGCGCCAGCGCCAGCGGATGCTCAGAGCGGTTCTCGGCCGAGCCGACAAGGCGCAGCACGTCGTCGGCCGCAAAGCCATTCGCCGGCTCGATATCGGTGAGTTCCGGCTTGCCCTTGGTCAGCGTACCCGTCTTGTCGAGCGCGACGATCTGGACGTCCTTGAGCGCCTGCAAGGCGTCGCCCTGACGGAACAGGATGCCGAGCTCGGCGCCCCGGCCGGTGCCGACCATGATCGAGGTCGGGGTCGCGAGACCCATGGCGCAGGGGCAGGCGATGATCAGCAGCGCGACGGCATTGACCAGTGCGTGCGAAAGAGCCGGGCTCGGGCCGAAGCTCAGCCAGACGGCGAAAGTCAGCAGCGCCAGCACGATCACGACCGGCACGAACCAGAGCGTGACGCGGTCGACCAGCGCCTGAATCGGCAGCTTGGCGCCTTGCGCGGCCTGAACCGTCCGCACGATCTGGGCGAGCAGCGTGTCGGAGCCGACCTTCCGGGCGGTGAAGCGCAGCGCGCCCGAGCCGTTGACGGTGCCACCGGTGACGGCGCTGCCGGCCTCCTTGCGCACGGGGGCAGGCTCGCCGGTGATCATCGATTCATCGACGAAGGAGGTGCCGTCCGTGACCTCGCCATCGACCGGGACGCGCTCGCCCGGCCTGAGGATCACGACATCGCCGGGGCGGACGTCGTCCACGGCAATATCGCTCTCGGCGCCGTCGCGCAGCACCCGGGCGGTCTTGGGCTGGAGCGCGATCAGGCTGCGGATGGCGGCGCCGGTCCGGCCCTTGGCGCGGGTCTCGAACCAGCGGCCGAGCAGGATCAGCGTCACGATCACGGCGCCGGATTCGAAATAGGTGCCCTCGGTGCCCGCCGGCAGCAGATCCGGCAGGAAGGTCGCGACGCTCGAATAGAGATAGGCCGCGCCGGTGCCGAGCATGACCAGCGAGTTCATGTCGGGCGCCAGCCGCAGCAGCGCCGGGAAACCCTTGCGCAGGAAGACGAGGCCCGGCCCGAACTGGACGATGGTCGCCAGCACGAAGGAGAATACGCGCAGGTTCCACGCGCCGAACGTGCCGGAGAGCCAATGGTGCAGGGCAGGGACCATATGGCTGCCCATCTCAACCACGAGCAGTGGCAGCGTGAGCAAACCGGCGAGGATGACCGAGCGCAGCAGCTTGCCTTGTTCCTCATCCTTGGCCGCCTGTTGGCGCGCAGTAGCATCGCCATCGGCCGCGACCACAGGGCTCGCCTCGTAGCCGGCGCCGGCCACGGCCTTGACCAGGGCAGGGACGATGTCGCTACCGGCGAGCGTCTTCACGCTGGCGCGCTCGGTCGCGAGGTTCACGGTCGCCTCGACCACGCCGGGCACGGCGCGCAGGGCCTTCTCGACATGGCCGACGCAGGAGGCGCAGGTCATGCCCGAGACCGATAGTTCGATCGTGGTCTCGACCGGGGTGTAGCCGCTCCGGCGGACCGCCGCCTCGATTTGCTTGAGGTCGGTGCCGCCCTTGACGAAACTGACATGCGCTTGCTCGGTCGCAAGATTGACCGCGACCGCATCGACGCCCGGCACGGCCTTGATGGCGCGCTCGACATGGGCGACGCAGCTCGCGCAGGTCATGCCCTCGATGCCCAGATCGAGGGTTTCGAGGTCGTTCCTGCTCCTGTCGATGGCCGTCATCGCCGCCTCCTTCGTGGTGATGACAAGCGATATAGTCCTTCCCATCATGGTAAGGTCAAGGCTCAATCCATGACTTTTTGGGAAGGTTGTTCGGCGCCCGGTTCAGGGCGTCTCGACCGAGACGCTCTTGATTACCGCATGGACTGGCTTGCCGGGCACCAGACCTAGCAAGGTTGTCGACTTCGCCGTCAGGCGCGCCGCCAGCTTCGCCTCACCGCAGGCGATGAGCAGATGCACGGTGCTGCCGCCAGCACCGCTGCGCTCGCCGAGCTCTGAGATCGTGCCCGGCAACACGTTGAGCGCGCTGATCTCGGCAGGCTGGCCGAGGCTGAGCATGACGTCGCTGGCGAGGATGCGGATCTTGATCCGCTGGCCCTGCCGCAGCATGCCGCGTGCGATTGTGAGCGGTCCGGCCGGCGTCGTCAGCCGCGCCAGACCGAAGGCCTCCTCGAAGCCGGTAACTTCTGCGGATAGCAGCGTGCTCGCTTCCGGTGCGCCCGGCCGTGCGGCCAGATCGGGTCGGGACAGGATCTCGGCGGTCGGACCACAGGCGGCGACGCGTCCGTGCTCGACCATGGCGACGGTAGTCGCGAGGCGCGCGACCTCCGCCAGAGCATGCGAGACATAGACGATGGGGATGCCGACTTCGTCGCGCAGACGCTCGATATGCGGCAGGATTTCGGCCTTGCGGGCTTCGTCGAGCGCGGCCAATGGCTCATCCATCAGCAGGAGACGCGGCTGCGCCAGCAGGGCGCGACCGATGGCGACGCGCTGCTTCTCGCCGCCGGAAAGCGCGCCGGGACGACGCCGCAGCAGATGCCCGATCCCGAGCAGTTCGAGCACCTTGTCGAGCTCGGCCGGCTTGCGTTGGCTGCGCGGCACGAACCAATGCCCGAACAGCAGGTTCTGCCGCACGGTGAGATGCGGGAAGAGACTCGCCTCCTGGAAGACATAGCCGATGCGCCGGCGATGCTTCGGCAGGAAGATGCCGCGCTCCGTATCGACCAGCGTCTCGCCATCGACGCGGACATGGCCGGAATCGGGGCGGATCAATCCGCCGATGACGTTGACCAGCGAGGTCTTGCCGGAGCCCGAGCTGCCGAACAGCGCGGTCAGGCGCCCGTCGGAAGTGAAGGAAGCGTCGAGGGCGAACTCGCCGAGCTTGTGACGGACGGCTATGTCGAGGACATCTGTCATTCGACATTGATCCGCCGGCCGACGATGCGGGCCATCAGCTCGGAGAGGAAGAGCGCCGCGACCGAGATCGCGATCGAGATCAGCGTCAGGCGCAGCGCGCCGGCATCGCCGCCGGGCACCTGCGTGAAGGTGTAGATCGCGGAGGGCAGGGTCTGCGTCTCGCTGGGGATGTTGGAGACGAAGGTGATCGTCGCGCCGAACTCGCCCATCGCCTTGGCGAAGCACAGGATCATGCCGGCGATGATGCCGGGCAGGCAGAGCGGCAGGGTCACGACGAGGAAGACCCAGATCGGGCTGGCACCCAATGTGCCGGCGGCGGATTCGAGCTTGCGGTCGACCGCCTCGATCGAAAGGCGGATGGCGCGCACCATCAGGGGAAAACCCATCACCGCGCAGGCGAGCGCCGCGCCGGTCCAGCGGAAGGACAGCACGATCCCGAACCAGTCGTAGAGGAACTGCCCGATCGGCCCGCGCCGGCCGAAGCCGACGAGCAGCAGATAGCCCGTTACTACCGGCGGCAGGATCAGCGGCATATGGACGATGGCGTCGAGCAGGGACTTGCCCCAGAAGCGCCCGCGCGCCAGCAGCAAGCCGACGCCAAGCCCCAAAGGGAGGCTCGCGACCATGGCGGTCGTCGCGACGATGAGGCTGAGCCTCACCGCCGTCCATTCTTCAGGCGATAGCCAGTCGGTCACGAAGAGCTGGCAGCCTTGTTGAGCACCGTGAAGCCCTGCTTCTCGAAGACGGGCTTGGCGGCGGCGCTGCGCAGATAGGTCAGGAAGGCCTGTGCGTCGGGATTGGCCGAATCCTTGGTGACGGCGACGGGGTAGATGATCGGCGGATGCGAATCCTCGGGGAAGGTCGCGATGACCTTGACCTGCGGGTCGGCGGCGGCGTCGGTCGCGTAGACGATGCCGAGCGGGGCCTCGCCGCGCGAGACCAGCAGCAGCGCCGCACGGACATTGTCGGCCTGCGCGATCTTGTCCTTCACCTTGTCCCAGGCGCCGAGCTTCTCCAGCGCGGCCTTGCCATATTTGCCGGCCGGGACGGAATCGACATTGCCCATGGCGAGACGGCCGGCACCAATGGCGCCCGCAAGATCGGCGCCGGGCTTCAGGTCGAGCTTGGCGGTCGAATCCTTGCCGGCGACCAGCACGATACGGTTGGCAAGCAGGCTGACGCGGGTATCCGGCTTGATCAGGTTCTTGCTCGCCGCGTAGTCCATCCAGTCGAGATCGGCCGAGACGAAGAGATCGGCCGGGGCGCCGTTCTCGAGCTGCTTCGCCAGCGTGTTGCTGGCGGCATAGGAGATTTTCGGCGCGGGCTTGCCGCTTTCCTTGGCCCAGTTGGCAGCGGCCTCGTCCAGCGCGTTCTTCATGCTGGCGGCGGCGAAGATGACGAGGTCCTTGGTTTGCGCCTGCGCGGCATTGAAGGCGGGCGCCATGCTTATGGCGAAGGCCAGGCCCATGCCCAGCATTGTCCTGCGCTTGATCATGCTCTTCCTCGCGCTCTGATCGTTGTATATCAATGGATATAGCGATGGTTGCCGCGCGCCCGAAGCCAAGTCAAGGCGCGGCGGCGGTCGTGTTGTCGCAAGGAGAGGACGAGCCATGAAGATCAGCGCCCGCAACCAGCTCAAGGGCAGGATCGTCGAGATCACCAAGGGCGCGACGACGGCCCATGTCCGCATCGATATCGGCGGCGCGATCGTGACCTCCTCGATCACCAATGCGGCGGTGGACGATCTCGGCCTTACCGTCGGCAAGGAAGCCTATGCCGTGGTCAAGGCCTCCGACGTGATGATCGCGATCGACTGACCACAATGGTCCGCGAGAACGAGATCCGCGAGAAGGAGGTCGCCGTCGCCCCGCCGCAGGCGACCGATGCGGGCCTCGTCTTCATCGGCACGATCCGCACGCCCTGGACCTCGCGGCTTGTCTGCCCGCGCCAGGGCAGGGCGGACGGGCCGATCTGCCGCATCGAGCTCTTCCCACCCTGGGACGAGGCGCTTGAAGGGATCGAGCGCTTCGAGCGGCTGGAGGTGCTCTACTGGCTGCACCAGTCGCGCCGCGATCTCGTCCGCCAGAGCCCGGCCAATAACGGCGAGACGCATGGCGCCTTCGCGCTGCGCACTCCCGTCCGGCCTAACCCGATCGGCACCTCGATCGCGACCCTGGTCGCGCGGGACGGGCGGGTGCTGCTGGTGCGCGGGCTCGACTGCCTCGACGAGACACCGCTGCTCGATATCAAGCCGGACCGCACGCTGTTCACCCCGATCGCGCCGCCGCAGCCCGGCGATTTCGAAACGGGGTGATCGGTAAAAGCGGGTCCTCCGCGTCATGGTCGGGCTTGTCCCGACCATCCACGTCTTCCTTCATGCGAGGCGGCGTCCAAGACGTGGATGCTCGCCACAAGGGCGAACAAGACGGCGTGGTTCAGCCGCGAAATTCCCGGCTACTCACCCGTGCGGATGCTTGTGGATCGGGTCGACCCAATAGACCTCTTCCGGCTTCTCGACCGGATCGACATCGGTGATGTTGACGACCACCGCCTCGTTGTCGGAGCGCACCAGCACGCATTGCAGCGGGTTATCGGGATCGGCGTTGATCTCCTGATGCGGCACGAAGGGCGGGACGTAGATGAAGTCGCCCGGCCCGGCCTCGGCGACGAACTCCAGCCGTTCGCCCCAGCGCATCCGCGCCTTGCCGCTCACCACATAGATCACGCTTTCGAGCGCGCCATGATGGTGCACGCCGGTCTTGGCGTTGGGCTCGATCGCGACCGTGCCGGCCCAGATTTTCTGCGCGCCGACGCGGGCATGGTTGATCGCCGCCTGCCGGAACATGCCCGGCGTCTGCGCCGTGTTGGGGTCGAGCTTGTCGCCGGTGATGACGCGCACGCCGTCGTGCTTCCAGCGCGGCTCGCCGTCATGGCTGAGATCGTGCGGGTGGTCGTGGTCGTGCGAATGATCGTGGCCCATGGGAATCTCCGCTCAAGCCTGCTTCGCCGGCCCGGTCTCGACGGGCCGCTCGCCCATGCCCCATTCGGACCAGGAGCCATCATAGATCGCCTTGGCCGGCTTGCCGACGGTCTCGAGCGCCGTCGACAGGATCACGGCCGAGACACCGGAGCCGCAGGTCATGATCGAGGGCTTGTCGAGATCGACGCCGGCATCCTGGAACAGCGCGACGATCTCTTCCGGAGATTTCAGCCGGCCATCGGTTGTGAGCTGCGAAGACGGCAGGTTGAGCGAGCCGGGGATATGCCCGGAGGCTAGGCCCGGACGCGGCTCCGGCGCTTCGCCGCGAAAGCGGTCTGCGGCGCGGGCATCGACCACCTGGATCGCCTGCGAGTTCGTGGCGCGCGCGACGTCATCCGCGTTGGCGACGGCGCCGTTGTCGAGCCTTGCGGTGAAGCTGCGGGGCTGGCGCGCCTTCGGGCTGTCTTCCTCGACGGGCCGGCCTTCGGCGAGCCATTTCGGGAAGCCGCCATCGAGGATGACGACATCGCGCGCGCCAAAAACCTTGAAGGTCCAGCGCACGCGCGGCGCCGAGAAGAAACCGAGCCCGTCATAGACGACGATGCGCATGCCGTCGCCGATGCCGAGCGCGCCGACGGCGGCTGCGAATTCGGGCGCCGAGGGCAGCATATGGGGCAGGGACGAGCGCGTGTCCTTGATCTTGTCGATGTCGAAGTGGACGGCGCCCGGGATACGGCGCTGGGCATATTCGGCCGCGCCGTCGCGCTTCTGCGCCGGCAAGTACCAGGAGGCATCGACCACGACGATATCCGGCGCATTCAGGCGCTCGGCCAGCCACTCGGTCGAAACGAAGACGTCTTCACGGGCCATGGGCGTATCCTCTGGGCACTTAAGCTTAGTGTTCTCAGGCCAGCGCGATCCGGACGCGCCGGTTCTGCTTGCCCTTCTTCTCGATATCGGTGACCGCAACCGAGCCGATCTCGGCGGTATTGCGGACATGGGTGCCGCCGCAGGGCTGCAGGTCGATATCGCCGATAGCGACGAGCCGGACGCGGCCCGAACCGCGCGGCGGCTTCACCGACATCGTCTTGACCAGGCCCGGATTGGCGTCGAGCTCCTCGTCGGTGATCCAGCGCTCGGTCACATCCGCATTGCGGGCGACCAGCGCATTGAGCTTCTCGGAAACCTCGGTCTTGTCGAGCCCGCCTTCGGGAATGTCGAAATCGAGCCGCCCATCACCATCGCCGATCGAGCCGCCGGTGACCGGGAAGGCCAGCACGACGCTCAGCAGATGCAAAGCGGTGTGAATGCGCATCCGCTTAAGGCGGCGCTCCCAATCGAGCACGGCGGTCACCGCCTCGCCCGGAACCGGCAGGGCCTGGCCTTCGGCGGGGACATGGATGACGCGGCTCTTGTCCTCGGGATCGTAGATCGTCGTGGCGATGACGATCTGGCTGCCGTCGGCGCGGCGCAGATGCCCGGCATCGCCCGGCTGGCCGCCGCCGGTCGCGTAGAAATTGGTCCGGTCGAGAATGATCCCGCCGCGTTCGTTCACGGCTTCGACCGTCGCGGGCGTTTCCTTGAGATAGGCATCCTGGCGGAAGAGCAGTTCGGTCGGCATGATCTCTTATCTCTTGCGTGGCACGCAGGTGCCTTCGCGGCGCAGACTGCACCGATTGCAGCCGAGGTGCCACCGCGTTGGCGGGATAGCGGGGATGATTTGGGGCGCATGGCTTCCGGCCGGGCGATTCCGTGCCTAGAGGTTGTTAGGAGGCATGGAAGTGATTTGACGCTGGCGATTTTGCGCGAATGCCAGGAGTTCGAGGACGCAAGCCTACCGGCTTGCTACGAAGAACGACACAGCGGTCGCGCAAAAGCGCCGCGCCCTGCGGGTGAGGTGAAAACGCCAGAGCTGCAGCGTCGCACTGCTTACCGATACCAGCGGTATCGGCTGCGCAATGCTCCTCCCATCTCTGGCGTTTTGACCTCATCGGATCGCTTCCATGACCCCTAACAACCTCTAATGACTACCCGCCAACCCGGAGCCAGTATGGCCTCAGCCCGCATGAAGCCGCAGGACGGCGTCGCCTGGATCACCGGCGCCAGCTCCGGCATCGGGGCCGCGGTGGCGCTCGAACTGGCGCACCGGGGCTGGACTGTGGCGGTCACGGCGCGGCGGCTGGAGGCGCTGGAGCGTCTCGCCCGCAGCGCCGAGAGCCTGCCGGGCCGCATCGTCGCCCATGCCGGCGACGTCACCGATGCGCAGGGGATGCGGGATGTCGTCGATGCGATCGAGAGCATCCATGGACCGATTGCGCTGGCCTTTCTCAACGCCGGCATCGCCTCGAGGCAGGGCAAGGCCGTCGATGTCGAGACTGTAGAGGCTGTGGTCGCCGTCAATCTGCTGGGCGTGGCCAAGAGCTTCTTCGCCGTGCAGCCGCGCATGGCGGTGCGCGGCAAGGGGCAGATGGCAGTCAACGCCTCGCTCGTCGGCTACCGCGGCCTGCCGGGGGCTGCCGCTTATGGAGCGGCCAAGGCAGGCGCGATCCATTTCTGCGAATCGATGCGCTTCGACTGCGAGGCGGCGGGCATCCGCTTGCAACTGGTCAATCCCGGCTTCATCGAGACGTCTATGACGGAGGGCCGTCGCTTCCCGATGCCGTTCCTGATGACGGTGGAGGACGGGGCCCGGCGAATCGTCGATGCCTTCGAGCGCGGCGGCTTCGAGATCACCGTACCGCGCCGCCTTGCCTGGATCCTGAAGGTCGCGCGTCTTCTGCCCTATCCAGTCTATTTCGCGCTGATGAGCCGCTTCGCCGAGCGCGGCGGCTAAGCCGGGTCAGCGACCGCGAATCGCGGCGAAAGCATCCAGCGCCCGCTGCCGTCCAAAGGCGAGATCGACCAGCGGGGCAGGGTAGGTCTCGCCGATTCGAACGCCGGCTTCGCGCAGTGCCTTTTCGGACGCCTTCCAGGGCTGATGGATATCCCCATCGGAAAGCCCCGCCAGCTCCGGCACCCATTGGCGCACGTAAGCCCCGCGCGGATCGTGGGTTTCGCCCTGCGTCACCGGGTTGAAGATGCGGAAATAGGGCGAGGCATCGGCGCCCGAGCCCGCGACCCATTGCCAGCTCGCGGCGTTGTTGGCGGCGTCGGCATCGACCAGCGTGTCCCAGAACCAGGCTTCGCCCGCCCGCCAGTCCTGCAGCAGATGCTTGATCAGGAAGGAGGCGACGACCATCCGCACGCGATTATGCATCCAGCCGGTCGTCCAGAGCTCGCGCATGCCGGCGTCGACCAGCGGGATGCCGGTCTGCCCGCGCTGCCAGCGGCGCAGAGCTGTCTCGTCCGGCTGCCAGGGAAAGGCGTCGAATCGCGAATCGTAGTTGCGGGTCGCCAATTCCGGATTGTGGAAGAGCAGGTGGTGCGAAAACTCGCGCCAGCCGATTTCGGAGAGAAATTTCTCGGCGTCCTGCTCCGACCCTGCGGCTTCCCCCGCCGCACGGGCATGATGCAGCGCATGCCAGATCTGCCGCGGGCCGATCTCGCCGAAATGCAGATGCGGCGAGAGCCGCGACGTGGCGGCCCGATCGGGCCGGTCGCGATCCCCGGCGTAGCCGGAGAGGCCGCTACCGAGAAAATCATCAAGACGCTCCGCAGCGCCCGCTTCTCCCGGCGTCCACGTCGCCCGCATTCCGCCGGCCCAGTCGGGCTTCCGGGGTTCCAGATCGAGATCGGACAGGGAGAGCGTCAGCGCCTCGGCCGAATGGGGCAGGGGCAACGCAGGGATTCGTTCGGGCGCGCGTATCGGCGTCGCCGGCTCGCCTTTCTGCCGGGCGGCGCGCCAGTATGGCGTGAACACCTTCATCGGCTGCCCGGTCGTGGTGGTGACCTGCCAAGGCTCGTTCAGAAGATGACTATTGAAGCTACGGACATCGATTCCATGCCCGGACAGCTCCTCCTTGAGGGTGCGGTCGAGCGCGATCTCGGCTGCTTCGTAGCGGCGATTCCAGGTGACCAGCTTGATGCCGGCTTCCGCCACGACACGAGGCAGCAATACGGCCGGATCGCCCCGCATGAGTACGAGCCGCCCGCCTTTTTGGGTCAGTGCTTCGCCGAGCGCCTCGAGCGAGCGCGACAGCCACCAGCAGGAGGCGCCACCGAGAGGTCGGCGCTCGGACCCGGTATCGAGGATGTAGAGACACAGGACCGGCCCGGATTCAGCTGCAGCGGCTAGCGCCGGGTTGTCACCCAGTCTCAGATCATTCCGGAACCAATGGAGGGCGGGTTCTGTCATCATTCCTCAGCCGGTCGGCGCGACCGGACAGGTCGCGATCCCCGATCAACGCCGCCGGGGTGGAAGGGTACCAGACAGGGAAAACTTTTTGATAAGGACGCCAAGCGGCCGCTGGCAAAGGCACGGATTTGCACAGGCCTCATTTCGCCCGCGCTCTTGCCGAATCCGGCAGCGTCGGCTCAGACTTCCAGGGGCAGATGCAGGTAATCGGCGATCAGCCAGGACACGCCCGCGGTCCCGGACATGAGAACCGCTATCAAAATTGCTTGAACCATGACGCTACTCCGCCTGAACAGGCAGCTGTCACTAACTAAAATTTTAACGATTTGTAAACGATATCCTTAAGGCGAATCACAGCCTGAACGAAGGCTCCAGACGGACGGCTGTTGAAAGATGGATGCATTGCACGAAGCCGGCCTCGATCTCGAGCTTGGAGAGATGGGCCGCAAGCTGGACACCTTGTTCAGCGCGCGCCGCCCGCGAGTGGCGCAAAGGCCCCGCGCGGCGGCCTTTGAGGTATCGGCAGTCGAGGCCGGCACCGGCCGTCTGCATGTGGTGCTGGACGCCAATCTGCCGGAGGCAGTCGGCCGGACGATTCTCTCCCTCGCCATCAAGCACGGAGCGGGGCCAGGACGGGGCGAGGGCACCCGAAAAGCCTCTCCGGATTCGATGATCGGAACCGACCGCAAGGCCTGAATGCTCCGGGCTCCGAGGCTGCAACGATAAAATTCGCGGCTCGAGAGCGGGAACCGGGAGATGGCTCGGGCGTCCCCTTTTCATGAGCACTCCCAAGAAGCCGCCTCTGGATTTCTGGCTGTGGCTAGCCGTGATCGGCCTGACGGCAATCGTCGCCGTGTCGTCCCTGACATTTCCCGAACGGGTCGCGCCGGATTCGCTCCAGTCTCGCTCCCTGGCGCGCTGAACGAAGAGAGCCCCACCGGCTGGGCCGATGGGGCTCATCTGGGCTTCCAAGCCCTCGCCGGGCAGGCCGTCGCCGCCAGGCACCACGCGAAAATCCGCTGGAGGAACACCGGGCAGGGGAATTGGTTCCGCGAACGAAGACTTCACCGGACCCGGCCTTCACTTTTGTCTCCGGTTTTCGGCAAGCTCAGGGCTGTCAGCCCTGGCCGAAGGTGTAGCGCAAGCCGATCATGATCGACTGATTGGAATAGTCGGACCCGGTGCGCAGCGTGCCCGTGGCACGATTGCCTCGACCACGCCGGCAGCACTGATGGCGCCTTGCTGGGTCGTCCCCTTCACGCCGCGTGAGGCGGTGCTGAAGTATCGATAATCCGCAGTCAGGGACAATCCTGGAACGGCTGGAATCGGATATGAGATATCGACGATACCCTGCCAGGCGAGGCCGCTGTTGTCGTCATCCAGCCTGACAGTCTGATATCCGCAAAGTCGACGCATGACCGAACGGCGCAACGTGTCCTGCCGGAAAAGGTTGGGGGCAAGGCCGGAAAAGTCGGGAAAAAAGCGCAACGATATCCGCGCTTGAGATTGGAGGCCTCGCCCGGAATCGAACCGGGGTGCAAGGATTTGCAGTCCTCTGCGTAACCACTCCGCCACGAGGCCTTCCTGCGAAAACGGCCGCGGCCGCTTCAGCGAGAGCGCACTAACCACAAGCGGCGCGCCGCCGCAACCCGGCATCGCATCTTCCACAGCGATGACGACAAATCTGCTTGGTCGGCTTGCAAGGGGGTTGCGCTATCCGGATCGCCCCGCTAAGACGCCGCCACGTTGTTCCCGGATAGCTCAGCGGTAGAGCAATCGACTGTTAATCGATTGGTCGCAGGTTCGAATCCTGCTCCGGGAGCCACATTTCCCCTGACATCGATAGATCGCTTTAACCGTCGGTGCGGTATACCTGCAGGCAGGCGGCGCTTGCCTTTTGCGCGGGGGTCGAACAGAAAGCTGCCGAAGAACGGCGCGATGGCTGCACCGGTCGCGGCGGCTTCATAATGGAAGCCGCCTCCCTGCAGCGCCGGCGTCGTGGACGGAGAGTTCAAGTATGGACGATTTTGCCTCGCTGCGCCGCAATATGGTCGATTGCCAGCTGCGCACCTATGACATCACCGACCGGGCGGCCCTGGCTGCGGCTGATACGGTGCCGCGCGAAGCCTTCGTTCCAGAGAATCTGTCCCATCTCGCTTATCTCGATCAGTCGATTCCGTTGCCGGGCACCGGCCGGGCGCTGATGACGCCGATGGTTGCCGTCCGCATGATCCAGCTGCTGGACCCGCAGCCTGGCGAATCCGTGCTCGAATATGCCGGCGGTTCCGGCTACGGCGCGGCGCTGATGGCGGGCATGCGGGCGAAGGCGACGCTCTGGGAGCCCGATGCGGTGGCTCGTGCGCTGGCCGAGGCGGCACTGGCTAGGGCCGGCGCCGGCGATGTGACGGTCACGGCCACGCAGCCCGCGAATGCCGGCTTCGATGCGATTCTCGTGAGCGGGGCCTGCGAGGTCTCGCCCGAGACGCTTTTCCCGCTGCTGCGGCCGGAAGGCCGGCTCATCGTCGTCGAGGGGCTTGGCCGCGCCGCGCGAGTCATGCTCTACCTGAAGTCCTCCGATGTCGTCTCCGGTCGCCCGGTTTTCGATGCGGCAGCACCTGTTCTCTCCGAGTTCCGCCGTCCGGCGGCGTTCGTTTTCTGATGACGGCCGGTGTCGCATTTTTGCGGCAGTATCCGAGCGAAACCATTTCGGCACCGCCGCATGCGTTGGCGCGGAGTGCCGGAATGGCTATAAATTGCAACTCTGCCGAGGCTGGGGCGATGCCTGGGCGCGACTTTCAGTGCGCACATGAGGCGTCCAGTGAATAAACGCGACGACAAGTTTTCCGGGTTTGGGCTATCCGCCGTCTTCGCCTTGGCGTTGGCCGGCGGCTGGGCTGGGCCGGTTTCGGCTCAAACCATGGATGCCGCGCTCGCGCGGGCCTATTCTGCCAATCCGACGCTCAATGCGCAGCGCGCCTCGGTTCGCGCGACCGACGAGGGCGTCCCGCAGGCGAAGGCTGGCTATCGCCCCCGCATCACGGCTTCGGCCGATATCGGCGCCAGCATCAACCAGCAGGAAATCCCGGCCTTCGCCAGTTCCTCGCCCTACCACGCCACGGTCAACTCGCGCCTCGCGTCGCGCGGCGCCGGCGTGCAGATCGACCAGAACATCTTCGATTCCGGCAAGACCCGCAGCGCCGTGAGCCAGTCCGAATCGCAGGTGCTGGGCGCCCGCGCGACGCTGCGCAATACCGAGCAGAACGTGCTGCTGGACGCCGCGACGTCCTACATGAACGTGCTGCGCGACACCGCGATCCTCAACCTCAACCGTAACAACGTCGAGGTTCTCGAGGAGCAGCTGCGCCAGACCCGCGATCGATTCCAGGTCGGCGAGGTGACGCGCACCGACGTGGCGCAGGCGGAGGCCCGCCTGTCCTCGGCGCGGTCCCAGGCGATTCTCGCCGAATCCAATCTCAAGACCTCGGTAGCGCGCTTCCGGCAGAATGTCGGCACCGAGCCGCGTTCCCTTGCGCCCGGCCGTCCGATCGAAGCTCTTCTGCCGAAATCGCTGCCGACGGCGCTCAACCAGGCTCTGTCGGGCCACCCGGCGATCATCGCATCGTTGCACGGCGTCGACGCCGCAGAGCTGCAGGTCAAAGTCACCGAGGCCGATCTCTATCCGGTGGTCGGCGTGCGCGGCGTGGTGCAGCAGCGTTACGACAACCAGTACTACGGTGATCAGCGCTTCTCGGCCAGTCTCGTCGGCACGCTGACGATCCCGATCTACGAGGGCGGCCAGGTTTATGCCCGGACCCGCCAGGCCAAGGAAACGGCTGGCCAGCGCCGGATCGAGGTCGATACCCAGCGTGATACCGTGCGCGCCGCGGTGGTCTCCGCCTGGGGCGGGCTCGAAGCCGCCAAAGCCCAGATCATCGCCGCCCAGGCGCAGGTCGAGGCCGCGTCCACGGCGCTGTCCGGCGTCCGCGAGGAAGCGAAGGTCGGCCAGCGCACCACGCTCGACGTCCTCAACGCCCAGCAGGAACTGGTGAGTGCCCGTTCGAGCCTGGTCGTCGCGCAGCGCGATCGCGTCGTCGCGTCCTATGCGGTGCTCTCGGCTGTCGGCAAGCTCTCGGCCGAAACCCTCAAGCTCAAGGCCGAGATCTACGACGCTCGCCAGCACTACGAGCAGGTTCAGGGCAAGCTCTGGGGTACCCAGACGCCTGACGGCCGCTAAGCTCACCCCAGTGTCCGGGGTCTCATACCGCGGCGCGGCGATCTCCGCGTAGATCATCGCAACGGCGCTTTCGCGAAGGCGGAATCCGGTTTCCGGCCCGATGCGGCTGGGCAACAGGGCCGATTTCTCCTGTGGGAGAGCCGGTTGGCGCCTTGTCTGGCTGGGGCGCCGTGGAATACTGCGCTCTTGGAGCGGCGTTGATTCCATCGGCGCGCACGGTGTCGAACGGTCAGACTCTCATGAGCGCGCAAGCCAAGCCCAGCGAACCGTCGATGGAGGAAATCCTCGCCTCCATCCGTCGGATCATCTCGGATGACGAGGCGAAGCCGGCCGACGAAGCCCCGGCGCCGAAGGCAGTCCCCGAGCCGGAACCGGAGCCGGTTGCCGCCATCGACGACGACGTCCTGGATCTCGGCGCCGAAGCCGCGCTCGTCGCGGCTCCCGCGCAGGAGCCAACTCAGGCTGCGTTTCCCGACGATTCCGATATCGCCTTTCTTGACGAGCCGCCGGCCACCGCCCCGCTGCCGGAGCCGCCCGCGGCATCGGTCGAGCCGCCGCCCGCTCCGTACCAGCCCGAGCCCGAGCCTCGCCCCCAGCCGCAGGCCGCTTTCGCGGCAGCTCCGGATATGGCGAGCCTGCTGTCCGATCAGGCCAGCTCTGTCGTCACCAATGCCTTCGGTCAGCTCGCCTCGACCGTGCTCAGCAACAATGCGCGGACGCTGGAGGATCTGGTCAAGGACATGCTGAAGCCCATGCTCAAGACCTGGCTCGACGACAATCTTCCGACCATGGTCGAGCGATTGGTCCGCGCCGAGATCGAGCGTGTCGCGCGCGGCGGCCGTAGCTAGGCTCCACTGATTTCATGCGAAAAGGTCGTCATCCCGGATTTACCGGGAATGACCATGCCTTTTCAGTGGCACGAAACGGCTCTTATTTCGGCGTGACCGCTCGCCGGCGTCGCGACGGCGCCTCTCTCCGTTCGAAGGCGCCCGCTTCCTTGAGCCGCATCAATCCGTAGCCCGCCATGGCGAAGGCGGTTGCCGGCGCGCCCAGCCGGGAGACCAGCATCGTCAGCCCGACCGCGACCGGACGGGGATAGCGGCCGGAGGCCGCCTCGACGGCAAACCAGGCCCCGAGGGCGTGGACCATGAGCTTCATCATCGCATCCTGCTCGTCGCTTAGAGGGGGACCTTGCGGTTTTCGCCGAGATTGGGTTTTGCACCGGTGAGGGCAGCAGCTGCCATCTTGACGCTGGTGACGATCTTGCCGGGGCTGTCCCAGAACTCGGCCATGCTCGGCCGGACGCGCAGCACGCGGATATTGGGATCGTTCTCGTCGTCCCAGAAGGCGCGGTTGCTGGCGTCCCAAAGATCATGCACGCGCTTGCGATCGTCGAGAACGGTCGCTGTCCCCGTCACAGAGAGATAGCGTTGGCCGCCGGTATCGGCGAAAGCGACGCAGACATTGTCGTTGACCTGGATCTCGTCGTCCTTGTGGTGGCGGCGATCTGTCAGGAAATAGATCGCGTCGTCCTCGCGCTCGCCATGGGCATGCATCGGCCGGGCGCGCAATTCGTCGCCCTGGCCGTCATGGGTCACGAGCATCGCGAACTTGATGGAATCGATCAGGTCCCAGACGCGTGTCTGGTCATCGTGGTGAGGCATCTCGCTCTCCCGCTGCTATCTTGAGGTTGTGTTGATTGAACGGGGCGCAGTGCGGCTGGTTCCGTCGAACGGGGAGGTTACTCGATCGGAACCGCTCCCTCGCTCATGCGTATCAGAAGGGATGCGCCGGGATCGCCCGGCCCCGGCAGCGATGCCGCCATTCCTGTCCGATCCGAGGGTGTGCCATGGCCAAAGCAGCAGCAAAGACCGCAAACAAGACCGCGCCGCGTAGCGCCCCGAAGAGCTCGACCATGGCGAAGGTCGTGAAGTCCAGCCGGATCGACCTGGCGTCGAACACCAAGACGAAGATCATCGGCCTGCTGAACGAGCGCCTCGCCGACGGCATCGACCTCTCGCTCGTCACCAAGCAGGCGCATTGGAACCTCAAGGGTCCCGGCTTCATCGGCATCCACCTGATGCTCGACGGTTTTCGCGACGAGCTCGACACCCATGTCGACACTGTTGCCGAGCGGATTGTCCAGCTCGGCGGCATCGCCTTCGGCACGACGCAGACGACGGCGCAATCGACCTCGCTCAAGCCCTATCCGACCGAGATCGTCTCGGTTCAGGACCATCTCACCGCGCTGATCGAGCGCTATGCCGACACGGCCAACAAGGTGCGCGAGGCGATCGACGCCTGCGACGAGGCCGGCGATGCCGATACCGCCGATCTGCTCACCGCCTATTCCCGCATGCTCGACAAGTCGCTCTGGTTCCTGCAGTCGAACCTGGCCTGAGCTCTGCACAAGGCGCGCCATGTCATCGAAAACGTTGACGCGCGGCCCGTGCATGGGCTCTTAAGGGCCAAGACCTTTTTGGCCCGTGATTTTTCCGGCCGGGGCAGGTTCCCCGGCCTTTCTGC
>NZ_CAMFKW010000024.1 GCF_945957345.1 uncultured Allobosea sp.
TCGCCAAGGACGCCTACAAGCCGTTCGAAGGCATCGTCTCGAAGGCCGTCCCGGCCGCTCCGAAGGCGTGATTTCGGCCGGCGGCCGATAGGCCGCCGAGGCTTTGTGAGTTCAGTTGCGTTTTGAGAACCCCGGCCGCGAGGCCGGGGTTTTTCGTTGGGCGGTGGGTGCGCCGATTGGGACTTGAAGCTCGGGTGGCTTCAGCTTGTAGACGAGAGGTCCTGCTATCGCACTGAGCCGGAGACCGCGTTTTGTTCGAGATCGAGATTGCCGCTTATCCGGCCGTGCCGGCCAAGGCTGCGTGAACCACCGGCCGGATCAAGCATGCTGAAATTCGTGCGCTATGCAGCCTGGGCGCTCGTCCTGATCGTCGGCTTCGTTTCCACTTCGATCCTGATGGGCTGGTGGGTATCGGATCGCTCCCGGACGGAGCTGCCGCCCGCGATCGGGGGCGCGTTCAGCCTGGTCGATCACACCGGCAAGGCGGTGACCGACGCCGATTTCCGGGGCAGCCCGCTCGCAGTGTTCTTCGGCTTCACTCATTGCCCGGAAGTCTGTCCGACCACGCTGCTGCGATTGAATAATCTGACCCGGCAACTGGGGACGGATGCGGCGCGGTTGAAAATCCTGCTGATCACGGTCGATCCGGAGCGCGACACGCCCGCGCAACTCGCGCTCTATCTGCAATCCTTCGATCCCGTCGTGATCGGTCTCACGGGATCGCAGGCGCAGATCGATGCGGCGCTGCAGGCCTACAAGGCCTATGCGAAGAAGGTCCCTGTCGATGGTGGCTACACCATGTACCATACGGCCAACGTCTACCTCATGACCGGCGACGGGGCCTACCGCACGATGATCGACTATCACGAGGCCGATTCATCCGCGCTGGCCAAATTGCGGATGTTGCTGCGCTGAGGGCGATCGTCGAAAGCCTGGTACGACATAAAAAAAGCCCGGTCGGAGACCGGGCTTTCGGTAGGCTGGTGCAACTCCTCCGCGACCTCAGGCCGGGAGGACGACGACCTTTGTCTTCACCGGCGTCTGATCGTAGAGATCGATCATGTCTTGGCTGAGCAGGCCGACGCAGCCGCTGGTGATGCCGGAGCCGATCGATTCCTCATCGCTCGACGCATAGATCGTGTACAGCGTGTACTTGCCGTTCTGGTAGAGATGCAGCGTGCGGGCGCCGAGCGGGTTGTCGAGCCCGCCCGGCATGCCGCGCGCGTATTTGGCGGCTTCGGGCTGGCGCTTGATCATTTCCGCAGGCGGCGTCCAGGTCGCCCATTCCGACTTGCGCCCGACATAGGCATCGCCGCTCCAGCGGAAGCCGTCGCGGCCGACATTGGCGCCGTAGCGGGTGGCGTTGCCGCCGCCCTCAATGCGATAGACGTAGTAATTGGCGGGATCGACGACGATCGTGCCCGGCTCTTCCTTGCTCTCGTAGCGGACGGTGCGGCGCCAATATTTCCGGTCGACCTTCGTAATGTCGGCGGCGGGAATCGCGAATTTCTTGTCGGGCACGGGCCCGTACATCTGCTGCGCTTCGGCGAGGCTCATGCCGTCGCCGGCGCAGCCGGCGAGACCCAACGCGCCGAGGCTGACGGCCGAGCCGACCAGAAACGACCGGCGGTCGACAAGGCCCGACCGACGGGCATCGGCATTCCTACCATCGATGATCATGATCTTGGACTTCCCATGTCCTGCTGCCCGACGAGGCTCTGCTCCGGCATGCACTGTTTGATGTCTTAACCGGGCGGAGATTGCCGCCAGATGGCCTGGCTGGCAAGCGTGTCTGCCTATCATAAAAAGAGCGACGGTTGCCCGTCGCTCTGGGGATTACCACCAGCCGGGGGGCGGCGGGGGAGGAGCATAGTAGCGCGGCGGGGGCGGACCCCAGCCGGGGCCGGGGCCGTAGCCGGGCGGCGGACCGTAGCCGCGCGGCGGGCCGTAACCGCGGCCATAGCGCTGCTGGCGCATGGTCTCTTCCATGATCATGTGGCGCCGCTCGGCGGCAGCCGACCAGGAATATTCGGCGGGCGCCTTGTCGAGGCGTTCGGCCAGGCTCTTCGGCAGGGCCTCGGAGGCCATGGCCGGCGCGGCCAGCGCGCTCCCGGCTGCAATCGTGGCGAAAATCAACAGCTTGCGCATGGCAAACTCCTTTCGATACTCATCAAATCACAGGGATGCTCAACGGAACGTGAACCGCTTCGTTGTCTGCCGTTCATCTGGGCGGCAGTCACACGGGCAGCACCGTCACGGGCGTGCCGAGCGAGACACGTGCATAGAGATGCGCGATGTCCTGGTTGATCATGCGGATGCAGCCCGACGAGACGTTCGTGCCGACCGTGTAGGGCTCGAAGGTGCCGTGGATGCGATAGCCGAGATCCCGGCCTTCGCCGAAAAGATACATCGTGCGTGCACCCAGCGGGCTTTTCGAGCCACCGCGCACGCCGAGTCCGCGCGGCGTCTGCTCGAGCTGGGCCCTGATCTCGGGATCGCGCGCGATCATCTCGGGAGGCGGGACCCAGTCGGCCCAGTCGCGTTTCATGTTGATCCGGGCCGCGCCCGACCAGCCGAAGCCCTCGCGCCCGACGCCGACGCCGTATTGCGTCGCGACGCGCGGCGATTCGATGAAATAGAGATGATAGCCGGCGGGATCGACCACGATGGAGCCCGGCTTGTCGTCGCGCGGAAAAGCGACCGTCTGCCGAAGGAAGCGGGGATCGATGCGCTGATAGTCGATCGCCGAGATCGGAAAGCGCTCGCCGGGATAATCGGCATAGATATCGGCATAGTTCGGCCGGGCTAGCGTGCGCGTGACGAGGCCCTGCGGCTTTGGGGCGACCGGGCTGGTGTTGAGCTCGGGCAACGCGACGATGCTGCGCGATCCGCAGCCGGCCAGGCTTGCCGCCGTGAGGGACAGGGCGGGGAAGGTGAACGAGCGGCGCGTCAGCATCGGGTATCTCTCGGGCAGTCCTGAGGAGATACATCGGCTTGGATGGTTACTGTTGGGTGAACCCTTGATCCGGGTGCTGGTCACAGATCGTTAAGGGGCGGCGGAGAGAGGCGTTCCAACGGCGGCAAAGGGTCGAAGCGGACATGCGGGAGTTGGAAGCCGTTGCGCCGATGTTAGGGCTGTAGGCAGCCTCATCAGCGGCCGGACATGCTTTTGATTTGTATCAAGGGATGGATGGGCTACCTTGGGTAATGATCGGCCGGCTTGCCGCGGTGAGTACCCTGCATGAGTCAATCCAACAGCCCAGTTCTTGGCGCCAGCGTCGCGGTGTTTTCGGTCGAAAGCCAAGCAGGGGCGGAACTGTTGAGCGGTCTTGAAAGGCATGTAGGGACCTTTGCGTCGATCGTCGGCGATCTTCAGGAGTTGGACGCGATCATTAAGCGCCAACCTCTCGAAGCCATCATTTGCATGGGCGGGAACGCTGAAAGCGCCCTGCCGCTCATCGATGAGGTCCAGTCTTGCGTGGCAGGTCGTGTCCCCATCATTCTAGTCGCGCCAAGTCGCCACCAGAATGCCGTGATCCAGGGATTTCGACGCGGCATGAGCGACGTGGTGCTCATGGACGACGCTTGCGTGGCGGAGATTGGCGAGGCGATCGAGAGGATCAGAAAAAAACGCGATCTATCCAGCCATCATGCCTCTGACTTTTGGGAGCAGAGTTCGCGACTCCTTTCTCCCCAAGACCTACTGCACAAAATCGATGAAAATATGCGCCAATCGAGGGGGACGATCGGCGTTCTTTCCATACAAATCGTCGAGGTCGGCTATTTCGCGCGGAAATTCGGACTCGCTGCCGTCGAAGAATTGACGCGTGAGTTCGCAAAGCGGCTCCTCCTCGCGATTTCAGAGTCGGGATATTTTTGCCGAAGGCCGGACTCAACATTCGTGGTCGCGCTGAATGCCGTCGCAACGACTGCCGCGCTCGAAATGAAGATCGGTCAGATCGCAAACGAAGTCAGCTTCTTGGCGACGGTGAGCGATCTCGATTTTAGAATCGAATGCGTGACCGGGGCTTGCGACCCAAGCATTGCGGAGGAGGCCCTATCCGCCGTGGAACGGGCGGACGCATCGCTCAAGGAAGCAATCGCCAGGCAGGTGAGCTACCATATTGGCGGCTCAGGGATCGATGGTTTGCCGCTGCGATATTCGTTGGTTCGTCGCAAGAGGCGGAATGCAGAACGCCGCGGCGGAGAACGTCAGTCGGTCCATAGGCGAGCCAAGTTCTTCCTGGATCATCTGAATGCATCCGTCGAATGCATTGTCCTTGATGTGTCGCGCAGCGGGGCCCGGTTGCGGATTACCGATAGCTTGATGCTGCCAGATGAATTCGACCTGCTGCTGTCCTACCAAGGCGAGCGTCAGCGAGTCCGCCTGCGGTGGCGGCGGCACAAGGACATCGGCGTTGAGTTCATAAAGCCAAGCGCATCTGCGCCGGTCTAGGTTGCCCGCATCGGCGCTCGATCTCGGAGTCCTCGGCTGCCGCCCGCGTTGGGGCAGTTTGCCGCACCCTAAGCCGGCGCTTGGGGCGTGCCTTAATTTCCGCCAAGGGTCGAAAGCTGCCGCTGGACTATTCCAGGTGCGAGCCCGCCCGGCAGCATTGATCCGGCGGGTAATTCCTGCCAACAGGGTCTTCGCTGCTCTGGGCTTGGAGAGCGCTGGTCGGCAGGGTGCCGTTCCTGCCGGCAGCGCAGAGGCCACTCTCCAGCACAGGCCGTTCGATGACGGGGAGCCCATGAGCCGGCTGGACAGTTTCATTCGTCGCCTCGAAGCGCAGCGCACGATCCTGAACTGGGCCGCGGCCTCGATCCAGGGGCGGAGCGGGCTTGCGCTCGAACTCGGCCTCGGCAACGGGCGGACATATGACCACCTCCGGGAATTGCTGCCGGGCCGCGAGATCTACGTGTTCGAGCGCGATCCGCATCCCAACCCGCTGTCGAGGCCGCCCGCACGCTTCCTCGTCGTCGGGGATATGGCGGAGACGCTCCCCGTCTTCGAAGGCGAGCACGGGGCGGCTGCGGCGTTGATCCATGTCGATGTCACCACCGGCGTTCCCGAACGGGACAAGATCGCATTCGCCTGGCTGCCGGCCCGCGTCGCGGCGCTGGCGATGCCCGGGGCGATCATCGTGAGCGGCTGGGCATTGGAGCACGACGCGCTGGAAGTGCTTCCCTTGCCCGAAGGCATCCCGGAAGGGCGGTATTTCGCCTATCGGCGCGCCGGCTGAGAAACCGGCGACGAGCTTCCTTCCCGGAAGCGCGGGCGGCAGCTTTGAGGCGAGGGCGAGCAGGATCGTATCTGCTTCCTCCGTCCCGTCTTATGATGGCGCATAGCCGTTTCCTGATTTGAACCGATTGAAAATGCGGCCGGTTGGGGGCATCTCTAGGGCGTGCGCCGCCGTCGCGGCGCCGAGAGGTTCCGGTCCCCGCCATGCTCGACAAGTCCGCGCCGCCCCGCACGCTCAAGCTCAATGCTGCCGACAATGTCGTCGTCGCCGTCGATCCCGTCGATCTCGGCGTGACCGCGGCCGGCGTCGAGGCGCTGAAACGCATCCCGCGCGGGCACAAGATGGCGATCGCGCCGATCGCCAAGGACCAGCCTATCCGCAAGTTCGGCCAGATCATCGGCTTCGCGACGGCCGATATCCTGCCGGGTGACTGGGTGCACGAGCATAATACCGGCTTCCATGCCTTCGACCGCGACTACGCCTTCGCGCAGGAGGCCAAGCCGGAGTTCGTGCTGCCGGTCGAGCAGCAGGCGACCTTCGAGGGCTTCCGCCGCACCAATGGCAAGGCCGGCACGCGCAACTATGTGGGCATCCTGACCTCTGTGAACTGCTCGGCCTCTGCCGCGCGCTTCATGGCCGAGGAGGTGAAGCGCTCCGGGCTGCTCGCCGATTATCCCAATGTCGACGGCGTGATCGCGCTGACCCACGGCACCGGCTGCGGCATCGACTACAATGGCGAAAGCTTCGAGGTGCTGAAGCGCACGACCTGGGGCTATGCCTGCAACCCCAACATGGCGGCGGTGCTGGTCGTCGGGCTCGGCTGCGAGGGCTTCCAGATCAGCCGCATGAAGGAAGCCTATGGCGTCACCGAGAGCGACGTCTTCCGCACGCTGACGATCCAGGAGACCGGCGGCACCAAGAAGGCCGTCGCCGCCGGCATCGATGCGCTGAAGACCATGCTACCGATCGCCAACCGGGCGGTGCGTGAGACGGTGCCGGCTTCCGAACTGATGCTGGCCCTTCAATGCGGCGGCTCGGACGGCTATTCCGGCATCACCGCCAATCCGGCGCTGGGTGCGGCCGTCGACATCCTCGTCGAGCATGGCGGCACGGCGATCCTCTCCGAGACGCCCGAGATTTACGGTGCCGAGCATCTGCTGACGCGCCGCGCCGCGACGCGCGAGGTCGGCGAGAAGCTCGTCGGCATCATCAAATGGTGGGAGGATTATACGGAGCGCGCCCGGATGAGCATGAACAACAACCCCTCGCCGGGAAACAAGGCGGGCGGGCTCACCACCATCCTGGAGAAGTCGCTGGGCGCGGCGGCGAAGGGCGGCACCAAGACGCTCTCGGCGGTTTACCACTATGCCGAGCCGGTGAGGGAGAAGGGTTTCGTCTATATGGACACGCCCGGCTACGATCCCGTCGCGGCGACGGGACAGGTCGCTGGCGGCTCGAACATCCTGGCCTTCACGACCGGCCGCGGCTCGGCCTATGGCTGCAAGCCGACGCCCTCGGTGAAGCTCGCGACCAATACGCCGATCTACGAGAAGATGATCGACGACATGGACATCAATTGCGGCGACGTGCTCGACGGCGTCTCGCTGGAGCAGAAGGGCCGCGAGATCTTCGAGAAGCTGCTCAAGGTCGCCTCAGGTGAGCGGACCAAATCCGAAGAGCTCGGCTATGGCGACGCCGAATACGTGCCTTGGCAGATCGGCGCGACGATGTAGTTTTTTAGTGCGCCGGTTGAACCCGGCGCGCGACCGAGGCGACCAAGGATGGCTCCGGCGCTGCCGGGGCCATTCCTTTATCGGCCCGGATTTCCATGAAGACCTTCTTCCTCGTCACCGTCCCGCGCGTCCTGCTCGGGGTGATCTTCCTGATCAGCGCCGTCGACGGCTTCTGGTGGCTGGCCACCGGCGCGAACCTGATCCATCCGCCAACCAGCCCGCGCGGCGTCGTGTTCGAGACGGCTCTGCAGGATTCCGGCTTTCTCTGGCCCTTCATCAAGGCCGTCAACCTCACCGGCGCGCTGAGCCTGATCTCGAATGTCGTGCCGGCCTTCGGGCTCGCGCTGATCGCCCCGGTCATGGCTGTGATCGTGTTGTTCCACATCACGATCAACCCGCAGGGTCTGCCGGTCGCCGCGATCCTCGTGGTGCTCGGCTCGATGCTGGTCTGGGCCTATCGCGACCGCTACGCGGCGCTGTTCCGGTAAGTCCTGCGGCCCACTCTCGCGTCATGGTCGGGCTTGTCCCGACCATCCACGTCTTCGCTGGTCGGGGCTTGCATTCAAGACGCGGGTGCTCGCCACGAGGGCGAGCATGACGGTTTGTCGGCTAGAGCGAGAACCCCGTCAGTCGCTCGCACAGCCCTTCGATCCTGTCCGCCGCGACATTGGCGATGGCGATGCGCAGGTGGTTTTCCTGCCCGGGGCCGAAATAGGGGCCGGGCAGGGCGAGCACGCCGCAATCCTCGACGAGGCGGCGCGCCACCTCGGCCGCTTTCACGCCTGCGAACGGATGGGCGACATAGGCGAAATAGGCACCGGCCGAGAGCACGCGCCAGCCGTTGAGCGGCGCCATCGCCTGGCGGAAGAGATCGGCGCGGGCGTTGATCTCGGCGCGGTTACGCTCGCGCCAATCACGGATGCCGTCGATGCCCCAGGTGACTGCCGCCTGTCCGGCGCGGACCGGGCTGATCTGCACGCAATCGAGCACTTTGCCGATCTGGGCCAGCGCCGGCTCGCCGGCCGTGATCGCGCCGAGGCGCCACCCCGGAATCGCATAGGCCTTCGAGAAGCTGTAGAGGCCGATCACCGAATCCTGCCAGCTCGTTGTCGCGAAGACTTCATGCGGCCTGGCAACGTCAGCGGGCAGGAAATCGCGATAGGTCTCGTCGAGCACGAGCCAGATGCCGCGCCTTGCACAGAGCGCGGCGAAGGCGGCGATGGTCTCAGGCGGATAGACTGCGCCGGTCGGGTTGTTGGGGGTGACAAGGACGATGGCGCGGGTGCGCTCGTCGATCAGCGCCTCGGCGGTCGCGACATCCGGCACGAAGCCGGCCTCCGGCGCGCAAGGCAGCGGGCGGGCCTCGATGCCGAGCATGGTCAGCGTCATCTCGTGGTTGAAATACCAGGGCGTCGGCAGCAGCACGTTGTCGCCGGCCCGCGCCAGCGCCATCATCGTCACGACATAAGCCTGGTTGCAGCCGGAGGTGATCGCGACCTCGGCCGGCTTGAAGGCGGTGCCGTAGATGCGGGAGATCTCGGCGGCATAGGCCTCGCGCAGGGCGGTGTCGCCGGTGATGCCGCCATAGCGCGTGCTACCGGGCTCGGCCGCCGCAGTGGCGAGCTTTTCCAGCAGGGCCGCCGGCGGCGGGGAGCCGGGAACCGCCTGCGACAGGTCGATCAGCGGGCCGCGGGCGCCGCCATAGGCGCGCGCCCAGCCCTGCGCCTCCGGGATCGGCGGCGTGCCGGTATCGATGAGATCGGGATTGAGGGCGGCTTTGACGGTCGTCGGCATGGTCTGACTGGTTTGCTGCGTGCGGACGTTTGCGTCAATCGCCTTGGAAGCGCAGCAAACCCGCGCCATATCTGGAGGACTTCCAATCCAGCGATCGGACGGGCGCATGCAGGACGAGACCGAGGATGCCATCGCAGCGCTGCATGCGCTGCTCGACCGGGCGGACAGCATCATCAGCTTCACCGGCGCCGGCATCTCGACGGAATCGGGCGTGCCGGATTTCCGCACGCCCGGCTCGCCCTGGATGGTCAACAAGCCGATCCCCTACGACGCCTTCGTCCAGAGCCGCGACGTCCGGATCGAGGCCTGGCGCCGCAAGTTCACGATGGACGACCATTACCGCGGGGCGGCGCCCAATAGCGGCCACCGGGCGCTCGCCCGGCTGGTGGCGGAAGGGCGCTCGCCGGCCATCGTCACCCAGAACATCGACGGGCTGCACCAGGCCTCCGGCGTGCCC
This sequence comes from uncultured Allobosea sp., assembly GCF_945957345.1. Classification (GTDB taxonomy): domain Bacteria; phylum Pseudomonadota; class Alphaproteobacteria; order Rhizobiales; family Beijerinckiaceae; genus Allobosea. The sequence continues at coordinate 9,225 of NZ_CAMFKW010000024.1, forward strand.
GCGGACAAGGTCATCGAACTGCACGGCAACGGCACCTACGCGACCTGCCTGACCTGCGGCTGGCGGCACGAACTGGATGCGATCCGGCCCGCCTTCGAGGCGACCGGCGAGCCGCCCGCCTGCATGATTTGCGCCGGGCCGGTGAAGTCGGCGACCATCTCCTTCGGACAGGCGATGCCGCAGGAGGCGATGAAGCGGGCGCAGGCGCTGGCGCTGGATTGCGACCTCTTCCTCGTCGTCGGCTCGTCGCTTGTCGTCTATCCGGCGGCGACCCTGCCGGTGATCGCCAAGCGGCAGGGCGCGAAGCTCGTCATCCTCAACCGCGAACCCACGGAACTCGACCCGATCGCCGATCTCGTCATCCGCGCCGAGAGCGGGGCGGTTCTGGGGGCTTTGCCGGGTTAGCCCCGCGAGGCCAGCGCCAGCCTGATTGCGAGGCCGCCGAACACCGCGCCCATCAAGCGCTGCGGTAGGCGCGCCAGCGCTGGACGGTTCGCCAGCGCCTGGCCGATGCGGCTCGCCGCGAGGATGACGATGCCGTTCATCAGGAAACCCATGGCGTTCAGGATCGTCGCGAGAACGACGACCTGAAGTGCGATCGAGCCCTGTTCCGGCTTCAGGAATTGCGGCAGCAGCGCCAGCATGAAGAGCGCCATCTTGGGGTTCAGCAGGTTGGTCCAGAGACCTTGCAGAAAGATGCGCCGCAGCGGGACGGCAGGCACTTGGCCGGGCGCGAAGAGCGGCGTCTGCGAGCGCAAGGTCGTCCAGGCGAGATAGGCGAGATAAGCTGCGCCCAGCCAGCGTAAGGCGTCATAGGCCGTCGGCACGAGAATGAAGAGCTGCGACAGGCCGAAAGCTGCGGCGAAGGCCTGCAGGTAGCTGCCGACTGCGATGCCGGCATAGGTGAGGAGGCCCGCCATCCGCCCTTGGCTGAGGCTGCGCGAAGCGATCAGCAGCATGTCCGGACCCGGCGTGGCCGTGAGGACCGCCGCCGCGGCGGTGAAGAGCGCGAGCGTGGGCAGGTCGAGCATGGCGAATCCTGTTCAGGAGGAGTTCCGCCAGCATGCCATGCTTCGGGGGCGCGACCCCCATGCTTCTCCCGAAGGGGCGGTCCGCTCGGCTGATCGGCCCGCCATGATGATGTGGACGAATTTTTGGGGGCTGTATCCTGAATCGGCAGCAATGGTATCGTGACAATGCGAATCAAGCGTTGCGCGTGGGGGTGAGCGGCACATGTCCGACGAATTCGGTGAGAGCGGGCGGCCACCGATGGGTCCCATCCAGTCACTCAATCGAGTCATGCGGCTCGATGGACCGGGTAGCCACGCGTCGGAAGTGCCGGTGGAGGTCACCGGCTACGTCAAGTGGTTCGATGTCTCGAAGGGCTACGGCTTCGTCGTCCCGGAGGCGGGCGGCGCTGATGTCTTGCTCCACGTCACGATCCTGAAGCGCGACGGATTCAACACGATAGCCGAAGGGGCTCGCATCGTGCTTGAAGCCGTCGAGAAGTCGCGGGGCCGCCAAGCCGTGCGCGTGCTCTCGATCGACACGACATCCGGCCGCCACCCGTCCGAGATGCCGATGGCGCGCACCAATGTCGCGGTTTCGCCGACCAGCGGGCTCGAGCGCATGGTGGTGAAGTGGTTCAATCGCCTGCGCGGCTTCGGCTTCGTCTCGAAGGGCGAGGGGGCGCCCGACATCTTCGTGCATATGGAGACGCTGCGCCGCTACGGCCTCGTCGAGCTGGTGCCGGGGCAGACCGTGCTGGTGCGCTACGGGCCGGGACCGAAGGGGCTGATGGCTGCTGAAATCCACCTGGAGCAGGGTGGCGGAGCTACCGTCGCGCACTGACTGACCGCGACTTGTGCCGAAGGCGGCATCGTCGCGGACATTGAGCTAAGTCAGTTTTGCAAACATGCGCCCGGATTTCGGCACCGGGCTTTACGCTTCTTCAACTCGCTCGCTTATGATTGAGGCTTCTTCGGAGGCCTCGTCATCGTTCTTCTGTTCAGTGACCACGACGAACGCCGTCAGGCGCTGCAGCGGATTCTCTCTGTCTGGGGTCCGTGCGCGGCGTTGTCGCTCGGCGGTAACGGCGGCGCTCCCTATGCGGCCGGTCGTCTTCTCGTCGTCGATCTCGATCTTTCCGAACGTCTGAACATCGAGGCGGCCCGCGCGGCGCTTGCGCCGCACCGGCAGGCCGGCTTGCACTGCATCTTCCTGCTCCGCGACATGTCGAGCCGTTGCCAGATTCAGGCTAATGCTCTCGGCGCGACGGAGATCCTGCCGGCCGATGTCTCGACCGCCGTGCTGCTCGACAGGGTCGGATTGTTGCTGGCCCCGCCGAGCCAGTCCGAGGATGCGGCGGCCTTCGGGCGGCGCTTCGTGGCCGCCTCTGCAGCGCTTTCGGATCTGATGGGGGCGGCTGAGGCCGGCGCCGGATTGCCGTTGCAGGCGATCGAGGACAGCGTCACCGCCCTCAATCGCGCGGCCGATGGCGGCGATCTCAATGCCTGGCTCGACATGGTCTGGCGCCATGACGATGCGACCTATCAGCATTGCCTGCTCGTCTCCGGCCTGGCCGCGGCCTTCGCCCAGCGCCTCGGCTTCCGCGAGGCCGACCGGCGGCTGATCGCCGAGGCGGCGGTTCTGCACGATATCGGCAAGGTTCAAATTCCCCTCGAAATCCTGCGCAAGCCCGAGAGCCTGTCGCCGGCGGAGCGGGAGGTCATGCGCCGGCATCCGGGGATCGGCCATGACATGCTGGTCGCGCAAGGGGGCTTCGCCCCGATCGTCCTGACCGCGGTGCTCTCGCATCACGAATATCTCGACGGCTCGGGCTATCCGCATGGGCTGAGCGGCGACGGCATCCCCGATGTGGTGCGGATCATCACCATCTGCGACGTCTATGCCGCGCTGATCGAGCGGCGCAGCTACAAGCCGCCCATGCCGCCCGGCGACGCCTATGCGGCGCTCGTCGCTATGGGCGGGAAGTTGGATCGCGATCTCGTCAGGGTCTTTGGGGAGGTTGTGCTCGATTCCGAGATCATGCGGCTCGGCCAGTACGGCAGGCCGATCCTGAAGCGTGCAGCCGGGCATGCCGCCTGACACCGCCGGTGCTTCGGGCAGGAAATCGCCTGCCGAGCCGAAGGCTAGACCGCGAAAGACGTCCCGCAGCCGCAGGAGCTGGTCGCGTTCGGGTTGGTGATGCGGAAGGATTGGCCGATCAGGTCGTCGACGAAATCGATCGTGCAGCCTTCGAGCAGGTCGAGCGATGTCTCGTCGATCAGCACGGTCGCGCCGTCGCGCTCGATGACGAGATCGTCCGGCGCCTTTTCCTGGTCGACGTCGAAAATATACTGGAAGCCGGAGCAGCCGCCGCCGGCGACGCTGACGCGCAGCATCGAGCCCGGCGGCTCCTTCGCCATCACCGAGAGAATGCGCTTTGCGGCATTTGCGGTCACCGCGATGCCGCGCGGGTTGACCGCAAGATCGGTCGACATGGGCAGATGCTCCTTGCACCCTGGTTACCCGGGAAGGTAATGGCCCGGCAGCGCCTCCACAAGGATAGGCGCGCGACGGGGCAGCCATGCCGCATCCACAGAACTCGCCTTCCGGCTTTTCCTTCGCACCCGGCGCCGAGCCGGGCGAGCGCTGGCGCGCGCCCTATGCCTGCCGCTCGACGACGAGTCGCGGCCGCCTCGTGGCGGAGCCGGCCTCGGCGACGCGCGGCGAATTCCAGCGCGACCGCGATCGCATCATCCATTCGACCGCCTTTCGGCGGCTCAAGCACAAGACGCAGGTCTTCGTCTCGCATGAGGGCGATCATTACCGGACGCGGCTGACCCATACGATCGAGGTGGCGCAGATCGCCCGTGCTTTGGCGCGCGCGCTCGGCCTCGACGAGGATCTCGCCGAGGCGCTGGCGCTGGCGCATGACCTTGGCCACACGCCCTTCGGCCATACCGGCGAGGATGCACTGGAAGAGTGCATGGCCGGGTTCGGCGGCTTCGACCACAATGCCCAGACGCTCCGGATCGTGACGCGGCTGGAGCGGCGCTATGCCGATTTCGACGGACTCAACCTGAGCTGGGAGACGCTGGAGGGGTTGGTCAAGCATAACGGCCCGCTGCTCGACCACGAGGGCCGGCCGACGGCGCGTTACGCGAAGAGCGGCATTCCCGTCGCGATCGTCGAATATCAGCAGCGCCAGGATCTCTGGCTCGACAGCTACGCCTCGGCTGAGGCGCAGGCCGCGGCTCTGGCCGACGACATCGCCTATAACGCCCATGACATCGATGATGGGTTGCGGGCCGGGCTGTTCGGCCATGCCGAGCTGCGGGCCGTGCCCTTCCTGGCCGAACTGCTCGACGAGATCGAGCGGCTGCATCCGGGCCTGGAGCGGTCGCGCGCCACCAACGAGCTGGTGCGGCGGGTGATCACGCGTTTCGTCGAGGACGTGATCATGGAATCGCAGCGACGCCTGACGGCGCTGGCGCCAGATGATGCCGATGCGATCCGGCGGGCGGACGCGCCCGTTATTGCCTTCTCGCCGGCGATCGAGGCGGCCGACCGCGACATCAAGGGCTTCCTCTATCCCAACATGTATCGCCACCCGCGGATCGCGCCGATCCGGGCCGATGCCGCACAGGTGGTGCGCGATCTGTTCCAGCGCTTCAGCGCCGATCCGACGGCGATGCCGGAGGAGTGGGCGGCGGGTTGCGATCCGCTCGACGAGCACCGCCGCGCCCGGCGCATTGCCGACTATATCGCGGGGATGACCGACTGGTACGCGCTCGACGAGCATCGCCGCCTGTTTGACGCCACCCCCTCGCTGCGATAGGGCCGGGCGGCTTTCCATCCGCAATCGTGGCCGCAATGAACCTGTTCGAGATCTATTCCGCCCGTCTTCATGCCGCGCTCTCAGGCCTCGCCGAGCGAGGCGCGCTCCCGGCCGGCCTCAATCTCGCGCGCGTCGTGGTCGAGCCGACCAAGGACCCGGCCCATGGCGATCTCGCCACCAATGCCGCGATGGTGCTGGCCAAGGATGCCGGCACGAACCCGCGCGCGCTTGCCGCGCTGCTGGTCGAGGAGTTGTCGAAGGACCCGGAGATCACCAAGGCGGAGATCGCTGGCCCCGGCTTCATCAACCTGACGCTGCAGCCGGCCGTGTTCACGGCGGTCCTGAAGGCGGCGATCGAGGCGGGGCTGGATTACGGGCGCGGCACGCCGAAGCCCGAGCCCCGGGTGAATGTCGAGTATGTCTCGGCCAATCCGACCGGGCCGATGCATGTCGGTCATGGCCGCGGCGCCGTGTTCGGCGATGCGCTGGCGAGCCTGCTCGCCTTCGCCGGTCATGACGTCACCCGCGAGTACTACATCAACGATGCCGGGGCGCAGGTCGATGTGCTCGCCCGCTCCGCCTTCCTGCGCTATCGCGAGGCGCTGGGCGAGGATATGGGCGCGATTCCCGAGGGGCTCTATCCCGGCGACTACCTGGTCTCGGTCGGCAAGGCGCTAGCCGAGCAGTATGGCGATAGCTTGCGCGACAAGGCCGAATGGGACTGGCTGCCGCTCGTCCGGCAGGCGGCGATCGACGGCATGATGGCGATGATCCGCGACGATCTCGCTGCGCTCGGCGTCGTCCACGAGCTCTTCTTCTCGGAGCGTTCGCTGCAGGGGCGGGACGGCAATTCCAACGCCGTGCACCAGACCATCGAGGATCTGCGCGCGCGCGACCTCGTCTATGAAGGTCGCCTGCCACCGCCGAAGGGCCAGAAGGACGAGGACTGGGAGGATCGCGAGCAGACCCTGTTCCGGGCCACCAGGTTCGGTGACGATGTCGACCGGCCGCTGCTGAAGTCGGACGGCAGCTACACTTATTTCGCCAACGACATCGCCTATCATCGCTCCAAGTTCATGCGCGGCTTCCCGGAGATGATCGACGTCTGGGGCGCCGACCATGGCGGCTATGTCAAGCGCATGCAGGCGGCCGTGAAGGCCGTCACGAACGGGCAGGGCTCGCTCGACGTCAAGCTGTGCCAGCTCGTGCGCCTGCTGCGCAATGGCGAGCAGGTGCGCATGTCCAAGCGCTCGGGCGATTTCGTCACGCTGCGCGAGGTCATCGACGAGGTCGGCCGCGACGCGGTGCGCTTCATGATGATCTTCCGCAAGAACGACGCGACGCTGGATTTCGACCTCGGCAAGGTCGTCGAGCAGTCGAAGGACAACCCAGTCTTCTACGTCCAGTACGCGCATGCGCGCTGCGCCTCGATCTTCCGACAGGCGCGCGAGGCGTTCCCCGATCTCGATCTGTCGACGCCGGCGCTGGCCGGTGCAGACCTTTCGATCCTGACCGACGAGGCCGAAGTCGGCATCGTCAAGATGCTCGCTTCCTATCCGCGAATCATCGAGGGCGCGGCGGCGGCGCATGAGCCGCATCGCGTGGCCTTCTTCGTGCATGAGCTGGCGAGCGCCTTCCATTCGCTCTGGAACAAGGGCAAAGACTCGCCGCAATTACGGTTCGTTAATCAAACTGATCGAAAGTCGACCTTGGCGAGATTGGCGTTCGTGCACGCGGTGCGCAGCGTCCTTGCTTCCGGTCTGGCTGTCGCCGGAGTTGCGGCGCCGGAAGAGATGCGCTGACGGAAAAAGGATTTCCGGCGGCGCGCACAAGGTCAGGTTGACCGCACAGAGTTCCCGGTTCTTCCATAGGAGGAAGCGGCTTGTGCTGGAATGGATCGTACCATGAGTGAGCCAGCTAGGAACCGTTTCGCGCTCGATCTCGAAGATCTCGAGCGCCAGCTGCGCGGAGCAGGGCAGGCGCCCCGCCCGGGGCAGCAGGCCGACCCGCTTGCGGAATTGACCCGCATCGTCGGGCAGGACGATCCGCTCAAGGATATCTTCGCCGAGCGGCGCCAGCCGTCGCGCCCGGCCATGCGTCAGGAGCCGAGCTTCGAGGTGGTGCCGCAGCAGCCGGCGCCGGCCGTCCCCGAAGTAAGCCAGCCGCCGGCCGAGATGCGCGGGGCGCTCGACGAGTTCGAGGCGCTGCTCCGCCGCACCGAGCCGCGCCGGGCCGAAGCTCCGACGCCGGTGCAGGCGCGGCCTGCGCCCCAGCCCGCATTCGAGCCCGATTACGATCTGCCGGAGCCGCTGCCCTATTCCCGCCCGGCGGCGATCCAGGGCGCTGCCCCGCCGCGCGACCTCGACGAGGGCGCGCAGTATCGCCAGGCCCCGGCCGCCTACGCGACGGAAGAGCCTGCCTATGATTACGGCCATGCCCAGCAGGCGATGCAGGCGCCCGAATACGGCGAAGAGGAGATGCCGGATCTGGAGCCGCGCCGTTCGCGCAAGGGGCTCTGGGCTGCCGCTGCGGTCATCGCCGTCGGGCTTGTCGGCGTCGGCGCGGCTTTCACCCTGCGCGGCGGCACCACCACGAAGGACGGGCAGCCACCGATGATCGCGGCCGATTCCGGCCCGGTCAAGGTCGCTCCCGCCAATCCGGGCGGCGCGGAAATCCCGAACCAGAACAAGCAGATCTACGAGCGCAGCCCCGACACGCCGACGGCACCGACCAAGGTCGTAAACAACGAGGAGCAGCCGGTCGACGTCCAGCAGGCCGCCCGCTCGATGGCGCCGCGCGTCGTCGCGCCCGGTCCGAATTCCGGCGGCGGCACGGCTCTCGCCGCCGCGCCGAGCGCACCCGAGCGCAGCATCGTTCCGCCGGAGCCCGGCCTGACGCCGATGCCGCCCGTGCCGGGCCTCGGCGAGCCGCGCAAGGTTCGCACCGTCGCGATCCGTCCGGACGGCACGCCGGCGCAGAATCCCGTCGCCGTCGACAGCAACCAGCCGATCGCGACCGGTTCGGCGCCCACCCGCTCGCTTGCCAACCAGGCGGCGAACGTGGCCCTGTCGCGCCCGATGCAGCTCCCCTCGGCCGCTCCGAAGGCCGAGGCGCGCGCCACCACACCGCCGGCAGCGACCACGCCGGCCGCGCCGACCCGTGTCGCCAGCGCAGCGCCGGCTCCCGCCGCTGCGCCTTCGGCCCCTGCTGCGGCTGCAGTCCGTGCCGGTACCGGCGACTTCGTGGTGCAGCTCGGCGCTCCCGGCAGCGAAGCCGAAGCCCGCGCCACCTTTGCGGCGCTCCAGCGCAAGTACCCGCAGCAACTCGGCGGCCAGGCGCCGATCGTCCGCAAGACCGAGCTTGCCGGCGGCAAGACCGTCTTCCGCCTCCGCGTCGGGCCTTATTCCCGCGAGGATGCGACCTCGATGTGCTCGGGGCTGCAGGCGGCCGGCGGGCAGTGCTTCATCGCCAAGAACTGATCTCCCGGCCATTGCCGGTCTGATCGAACGGCGGTCCCTCGGGGCCGCCGTTTTCGCATTGTGGTTGGTGCATAGGCGCGCGAGATGCGCCCGGTTCCGCTGCTGCGCATCTGCCTGTAGCCTGCCGCGCGAATCGTGGGCGATATTGCCCGCGGACCTTGTGCCGTTCGAACGGCACAAGGCGTGAATTCGCTCCGGGCAAAGTACCCGGGCCAGCAGGAGGTAACCCCATGGATCGCCGCAGTTTCGTCAAGGTCGCCGGTGCCGGTGCCGCCGGCAGCGCCGTCATCGCTGCGCCCGCCGTCGCGCAGTCGCAGCCGAAGATCAACTGGCGCCTGACCTCCAGCTACCCCAAGAGCCTCGACACGCTCTATGGCATCTCGACCCATGTCGCGAAGCGCGTGGCCGAGGCGACCGACAACAATTTCCAGATCCAGGTCTTCGCGCCGGGCGAGATCGTGCCGGCGCTCCAGGCGCTCGATGCCGTGCAGAACGGCACCGTCGAGTGCAGCCACACGCTGTCGAGCTTCTATATCGGCAAGGACCCGGCCTTTGCTTTCGAGACCTCGCTGCCGTTCGGCTTCAACACGCGGCAGCAGAATGCCTGGCTTTATCAGGGCGGCGGGCTCGAGCTCTGCCGCGCCTTCATGAAGACCTACAACATCCACACGATTCCCTCGGGCAATACCGGCGCGCAGATGGGCGGCTGGTTCCGCAAGGAGATCAAGTCGCTGGAGGACCTGAAGGGCCTGAAGTTCCGCATCGCCGGCCTCGGCGGCCGGATCATGGCGCGGCTGGGCGTCGTGCCGCAGACCATCGGCGGCGGCGACATCTATCCGGCGCTCGAGCGCGGCACGCTCGACGCGGTCGAGTTCTCCGGCCCCTATGACGACGAGAAGCTCGGCTTCGTGAAGGTCGCCAAGTACTACTATTATCCCGGCTTCTGGGAGGGGAATGCCAATGTCAGCTTCCTCGCCAACCAGGACAAGTGGAACGAGCTGCCGGCCTCCTACAAGGCGATCGTGGAAGCGGCCTGCGCCGAGGCCAACATGCTCTGCGTGGCCAAATACGACCACAACAATCCCGACGCGCTGATTCGCCTCGCCGGCACCGGCGCGGAGCTGCGGCCCTTCCCGCAGGAGGTGATGGCGGCGGCGTTCAAGGAGGCCTTCGCGATGTATGGCGAGCTCGCCGCCAGCAACGCCAATTTCAAGACCTTCTACGATTCCTTCCTGCCGTACTGGAAGAAGGAGCAGCTCTGGTTCCGCATCGCCGAGCTGCCCTTCGACGCGTTCAACGCGCAGAACTACCAGCAGGTGAAGTAACGCAATGAGCGGGCGCGGATCGTTCTTGACCGCGCCCGCGCCGCTTTTTGTGTTCTCGCATCGGCCTTGTCCGAAAACCGCATTTCCCTTTTTGGGCCGATGCCGTAACCCCATACGATGACATCGCGCGCCTTCATCGCCGGCTGCCTCGGCACGAGCCTCACTGCGGACGAGCGGGCCTTCTTCCGCGATGCCCGGCCCTGGGGCTTCATCGTCTTCAAGCGTAACACGCAGTCGCCCGAGCAGGTCGCGGCGCTGACCGCCGAGATGCGCGAGACCGTCGGCTGGCACGCGCCGATCCTGATCGACCAGGAGGGCGGGCGGGTCCAGCGCATGGGGCCGCCGAACTGGCCGAAATACCCGTCGGCGCACGCCTTCCTCGGCATCAACGATCCCATCCGCCAGCGCGAGATCGTCCGGCTCTCGGCCCGCCTGATGGCGCATGACCTGAAGAGCGTGGGCATCGATGTCGACTGCCTGCCGGTGCTCGACGTGCCGGTCGCCGGCAGCCATGACGTGATCGGCGATCGCGCCTATGCCCATGATCCCGATCAGGTGGCGCGGCTTGGCCGTGCTGCGGCCGAGGGGCTGATCGCCGGCGGCGTGCTGCCGGTCGTCAAGCATATGCCTGGCCATGGCCGGGCGCGGGCCGACAGCCATCACGACCTGCCGATCGTCGACGCGTCGCTGGACGAGCTCCGGGTGCATGATTTCCGGCCGTTCCGGCATCTCGCAGACATGCCGCTGGCGATGACCGCGCATCTCGTCTTCACCGCGCTCGATCCGAAGAATCCCGCGACGATCTCCCGCAAGATCGTACGCGAGATTATGCGCGGCGAGCTCGGATTCGATGGGCTGATCATGACCGACGACATCTCGATGAAGGCGCTGTCGGGTTCTTTCGAGGCCAAATCGCGCGCCGCGATCCGGGCCGGCGTCGACGTCGTCCTGCATTGCCACGGCATCATGGAAGAGATGATCGCCGTTGCGGGGGCCGTGCCGGAGATGACGGGCGCGCGTGCGCGTCGTGCCAACGCCGCGCTTGGCCGCATCCGGCATGAGCCGGAGCCGGTCGATCTGGAGGCCGCCCGCGCCGAGATCGCGGCCGCGCTTGCTTTGCAGGGCTGAACGGCCGAATCTGCGCCTTCGGGGATGACAGGTGGGGCAGGGCCTTCAATGACGGCCGAATTGCCATTCGAGGAAGACCGCGCGGAGCGTGCGGGCGAGCCTTCGCTCGTCGTCGATGTCGACGGCTATGAAGGGCCGCTCGACCTGCTGCTCGATCTCGCGCGCCGGCAGAAGGTCGATCTGCACCGCATCTCCATCCTGGCGCTGGCCGAGCAATACCTGTCCTTCGTCGAGGAAGCGCGGGCGCTGCGGCTGGAACTCGCCGCCGATTACCTCGTGATGGCGGCCTGGCTGGCCTATCTCAAGTCGCGCCTGCTGCTGCCGGAGCCGCCGAAGGGCGAGGAGCCGAGCGCCGCCGATCTCGCGACAGCGCTCGCGCTCCGTCTGCGTCGGCTGGAAGCGATCCGCGCCGCGGCGAACAAGCTCTCGGCGCGCGAGCGGCTGGGGCTCGATGTCTTCGCGCGTGGCGCGCCTGAGGAGATCGTCGCCGGCGCCCGGCCGGTCTGGGAGGCGGAGCTTTACGATCTGCTCGCGGCCTATGCCCAGCAGCGTCAGAAGCGGGTGCAGGGCCATATCTCGGTCGGCCATCGCGCCGTCTGGTCGCTGGTCGAAGCGCGCGAGGCCTTGCAACGGCTCGTTGGGGAAGCCGGTGACTGGACCGAACTCGATGATTATCTCACGCAATACATGGCCTCGCACGGCCTGCCGGCGCGGGAAATGCGGGCGACGGTCCGGGCCTCCGCGCTTTCGGCTATGCTGGAGATGGTGCGGGAAGGTGTGATCGATCTTAGACAGGACGAAGCTTTCGCGCCGATCCAGGTGCGCCGCCGCTCGGCCCGGCCTGAAGGCTTGCCCTTCGCCGCCAAGGACGCTTCATGACCGGGACGGCGGCTGAACCCGAGGACATCGAGGCTGATGGCGGGGCGGAAGCCTTTTCGCAAGCGCTGCGCGTCGTCGAGGCGCTGTTGTTTGCATCTGCCGTGCCGCTGACAGCGGAGGCGCTCAGTCGCGCCATTCCCGCCGGCATCGCGGTCGAACAGGTGCTGGCCCGGCTGGTCGAGAGCTATGCCTTGCGCGGGGTCAACCTGCGCCAGGTTGCCGGCGGCTGGGCTTTCCGGACGGCACCTGATCTGGGCTATCTGCTTGCGGCCGAGGCGGAGCCGCCGCGGCGCCTGTCGCGGGCGGCGCTCGAAGTGCTGTCGATCATCGCCTATCATCAGCCGGTGACGCGGGCCGAGATCGAGGAGATCCGGGGCGTCGCCACCGCCAAGGGCACGCTCGACATCCTGCTGGAGGCAGGTTGGGTGCGGCTGCGCGGGCGGCGACGCTCGCCGGGGCGGCCGATCACCTATGGCACGACGCCGGGCTTCCTCGACCATTTCGGGCTGGACCGCATCGACGACCTGCCGGGGCTGGAGGAACTGAAGGGAACGGGCTTCATCGAAGGACGCCTGACGCGCGACTTGGCCGTTCCGGTTCCCGACGACGATCCGGGCTTGCGCGACGACGAAGACCCGCTCGGCGATCTGTTCGGCCCGCTTGACGACGGCGAGGGCGGACCGCAGGGGTGAGGGGCGAGCTTCCGGGGCTGCTGCCGGTTCCTCCGCGGGTCATCCCGGACAAGCCCCGAGGCGGCGCCGATCCGGGATCCATGCCCGAGCCTTTGCCGGATGAGCTCCGGCATGGTTCCGGGTCTCCCTTCGGTCGCCCGGGATGACGGCGCATAGTTGGACATGTGGAGTACGGAATTGGCGCAGAGCGAGACCAAAGCAGGATGGCTCGGCTGGGGCCGGCGCGGCACGGCCGGTGCGGCGATCCCGATGGCGCTCGGCTTCGAGAACGTGACGCAGCGCTTCGGTTCTGTAACGGCGCTGTCCGATGTCTCCCTCTCAGTCAAACCCGGCGAGATCGTCGCGTTGCTCGGCCAATCCGGCTGCGGCAAGACGACGCTGCTCAGGCTTGCCGCCGGGGTCGAGCGGCCGAGCGGGGGCCGCATCCTTCTGGAAGGGCGCGACGTTTCGGCGGCCGAGCGCTTCGTCGAGCCGGAGCATCGCGGCGTCGGCTTCGTCTTCCAGGATTACGCGCTGTTTCCGCATCTTTCCGTGCGCGATAATGTCCGCTTCGGCCTACGCGGCCAGGCGCCGGCAGCGGCCGATGCGACCGCCCTGCGGGCCTTGGCGCGGGTCGGGCTTGCCGATCTCGCCGATTCCTACCCGCATATGCTTTCGGGCGGCGAGCAGCAGCGTGTGGCGCTGGCACGCGCGATCGCGCCGCGGCCCGGTGTTCTCCTGATGGACGAACCCTTTTCCAATCTCGACCGGCGATTGCGCGACGTGGTGCGCGACGAGACCGCCGCGCTTTTGGAAGAGACCGGCGCCACCTCGATCATCGTCACGCATGATCCCGAGGACGCGATGCGCATCGCCGACCGGATCGTGTTGATGCGCGCCGGGCGGATCGTCCAGATCGGCACGGGCGAAGAGCTTTACCGACGGCCCAACAGCCTCTTTGCCGCCCGATTTTTCTGCGATCTAACCGAGATCGAGGGCCGGGTTTCGGGCGGGGCGGTCGAGACGCCGTTCGGCAGTTTCGCGGCGCCGGGGATCGCTGAAGGCGCGGCAGCCGTCGCCTGCATCCGGCCGCATCGCGTCCGCATCGTGCCGAAGGGTTATTATCTACGTGGGCGATTGACGGGACGGCGCTTCCTGGGGGAGGCCGACCATCTGCAGGTGATGGTGGACGGCTTCGACAGGGCGCTTTCGGTTCGCGCACCGCTTTCCGACGAGATCGCAGTGGGCGATGAAGTCGGTGTCGAGATTCCGTCGGACGAAGTCCTTGTGTTTCCCGCTGCGGATCAATAGGTTCCGCCGCCGAACAAGCGACCGGGCAAGGATTTGGTTGGGGCCATTCCCCGGTCGCCGCAATTTCGGAGGAGTTTCGCCATGGGTGGCGTGAGCATTTGGCACTGGATCGTCGTCGGCGTCATCGTGATGCTGCTGTTCGGGCGCGGCAAGGTTTCCGAGCTGATGGGCGATGTCGCCAAGGGCATCAAATCGTTCAAGAAGGGCATGGCCGAGGATGACGAGCCGGCGCCGACCGCTGGCAATGTCGATCCCAAGGTGATCGACCAGACCAAGGCCGACAACGCCGCCGCCCAGGCCCAGGCCAAGGCCGAGCACAAGGCCTGATGCCCTGGTGCCCTTCGGGGCACCGGCTTGAGAGGACGAGCCGTCGATGTTCGACATCGCCTGGAGCGAGATGGTGCTGATCGGCGCGGTGGCGCTGGTCGTGATCGGCCCGAAGGACCTGCCCAAGGCCCTGCGCACGGTCGGCCAGACGGTCGGCCGTATCCGGCGCATGGCCTCGGAGTTCCAGGGCCAGTTCAACGAGGCGATGCGCGAGGCCGAGCTCGCCGACCTGAAGAAGCAGGTCGAGGATGTCGGCGGATCGGTGTCGAGCGCGCTGAACAACGATTTCAAGCCGATCGATACGCCCAAGGATTTCGATCCCGCCAAGCCGGACGCTTCGAAGCCTGAGGAGGCCGCGCTGAAGGAGGCCGAGGCGAAGCTTGCCTCGCTGCCGCCGCCCGAGCCGCTGCCGCCGGTCAACATTGCAGCCGAGGCGCCGAAGCCCACCGAGAAGCCGAAGCGGGCACGTAAGGCCGCCATCGAGCCCGCTCCCGCGGTCGTTGAGGCGCCCGTCGCCCCGGTTACCGTGGCTGAGCCACCCCCGGCGAGACCTGTCCGCAAGCGTAGCACCAAGGCTGCCGAAGCGCCGGCTGCCTTGGCAGCGCCGGCTCCGGCGCCTGCTGCGGCCGCGCCGGTCAAGGCTGCGAAAGCTCCTGCTGCTGCGCGCAAGCCCAAGACCGCGGTTGCTGCCGCATCGGCTGAAGCCGCCAAGCCCGTCGCCCGCAAGCGCAAGACCGCCAAGGGCGAGGAGAATTCCGCATGAGCGTCGCCAATCCTCGCGAGGGCGAGGACGAGATCGAGGCCTCGCGCGCGCCGCTCCTCGAGCATCTGATCGAGTTGCGGGCGCGGCTGATCAAGTCGCTGATCGCCTTCCTGATCATGTTCTTCATCTGCTTCGGCTTCTCGACGCAGATCTACAACATCCTGGTGAAGCCCTATGTCTGGGCCGCCGGCAGCGCCGCCAATGCGCAGTTGATCTATACCGGCCCGCTCGAGCTGCTCTTCACCCATATCAAGGTGGCGGCCTTCGGCGCCGGCTTCTTCGCCTTTCCGGTGATCGCGACGCAGATCTACAAGTTCGTTGCGCCCGGCCTCTACAAGAACGAGAAGGCGGCTTTCGCGCCCTATCTGGTGGCGACCCCGGTGTTCTTCACGCTCGGCGCGCTCTTGGTCTTCTTCTTCGCCATGCCGGTGCTGATGAAGTTCTCGCTCGGCATGCAGCAGGCCGCGACCGAGACCCAGGCCGGCATCGCGCTCCTGCCGAAGGTCAGCGAGTACCTCTCGCTGATCATGACGCTGATCTTCGCCTTCGGCATCGCCTTTCAGCTGCCGGTGATCCTGACCCTGCTCGGGCAGGCCGGCATCATCGATTCGAAGTTCCTCAAGGAAAAGCGGCGCTACGCCATCGTCTTCGTCTTCGTGGTGGCGGCCGTGCTGACCCCGCCGGACGTGATCTCGCAGCTCATGCTCGCGGTCCCGATGCTGCTGCTCTACGAACTCTCGATCTTCTCGGTGCGCCGGGTCGAGAAGAAGAGCGAGGCCGCGAAGGCCGAAGAGGATGCGGCGGAGTAGGGCGTTGCCGTCATGCTCGCCCTTGTGGCGAGCATCCACGTCTTGAGCGCCACGCTCGATGGGCGAAGACGTTATGGTCGGGACAGGCCCGACCATGACGTTGTCGGGCCTTCAAATGCCTATAACGGTGGTTCCCTCGCGCGCGATCCCGGTCTAGAGCATCCAACGCTGCATTCCGCAGCGATGGCATGGCCGGACGACGATGTACGACATCAGATGGATTCGCGAGAACGCCGCGGCGTTCGACAAGGGGCTTGAGCGCAGGGGCCTGGCGCCGCTGTCGTCCTCGCTGCTCGAACTCGACGATGTCCGCCGCTCGTCGATCGCCAAGGCGCAGGCCACCCAGGAGCGCCGCAACGCGCTCTCCAAGGACATCGGCAAGGCGATGGGCGCGAAGGATGTCGCGCTCGCCGACACGCTGAAGGCCGAGGTCGCAGCGCTCAAGGAGCAGCAGCCGGCGCTTGAGGCCGAGGAGAAGGCCGCCAAGGACGCGCTCGACGAAAAGCTCGCCGCGATCCCGAACACGCCCTTCGACGATGTGCCCGATGGCGCCGACGAGCACGGCAATGTCGTGCTGCATGTCCATGGTGTGAAGCCGGAAGAGCGTGGGCTGCTCAAGGGCGTCAACGACCCCAAGCAGCATTTCGAGCTGGGCGAGGCGCTCGGCCAGATGGATTTCGAGAAGGCGGCGAAGCTCTCCGGCTCGCGCTTCGTCGTGCTGCAGAGTCAGGTCGCGCGGCTCAGCCGGGCGATCGGGCAGTTCATGCTCGACACGCACACGGAAGAGCACGGCTATACCGAGATAATGCCGCCTTTGATGGTGCGTGACGAAGTCATGTTCGGGACGGCGCAATTGCCGAAGTTCCGCGATGACCAGTTCATGGCGGCGGACATGGAGTGGCGCGGTAATCGCCTGAACGAGATTCTGAAGGACCTCGATAAGGCGATTCCTCAGGGCGGCTCCGCGTTCGATACCGTTCAGAAGCTGGTCGAGGAAGCAGAGACCAGCGAGCAGTTCTGGCTGATCCCGACCGCCGAAGTGCCGCTGACCAATCTGGCAAGGGAATCAATCCTCTCCGAGGAGGAGCTGCCGCTTCGATTCACCGCGCTCACGCCTTGCTTCCGCGCAGAAGCGGGCTCGGCCGGTCGCGACACGCGCGGCATGCTGCGCCAGCACCAGTTCGAGAAGGTCGAGCTCGTCTCGATCACGGCGCCGGAGAAGTCGCGCGAGGAGCATGAGCGCATGCTCGCCTGCGCCGAGGCGGTGCTGAAGAAGCTCGACCTGCATTATCGCGTGATGACTTTGTGCACCGGCGATATGGGCTTCGCCTCGCAGAAGACCTGGGACATCGAAGCCTGGCTGCCCGGCCAGAAGACCTATCGCGAAATCTCGTCCTGCTCGGTCTGCGGTGATTTCCAGGCGCGCCGGATGAACGCTCGCTACAAGACCAGGGACGGCAAGGGGCCGTTCTTCGTGCACACGCTCAACGGCTCGGGCACGGCGGTGGGCCGCGCGCTGATCGCGGTGATGGAGAACTACCAGAACGCGGACGGCTCGATCACCGTGCCGGACGTGCTGGTGCCCTATATGCGCGGCGTGACGCGGATCGAGAAGGCGGCCTGAGACATGCGTATCCTCGTCACCAATGATGACGGCATCCATGCCGAGGGGCTCGCCGTGCTGGAGCGCATCGCGCGCCAGCTCTCCGACGATGTCTGGGTCGTGGCGCCCGAGACCGACCAGTCGGGCGTCGCGCATTCGCTGTCGCTGTCCAACCCCTTGCGCCTGCGCCAGATCGACGAGAAGCGCTTCGCAGTGCAGGGTACGCCGACCGATTGCGTGATCATGGCGGTCCGCGCGGTCATGAAGGAGGCGCGGCCCGATCTCGTGCTCTCGGGCGTCAACCGGGGCTCGAATGTCGCGGAGGACGTGACCTATTCCGGCACGATCGCGGCCGCGATGGAAGGCACGTTGCTCGGCGTGCCCTCGATCGCGGTGAGCCAGGCCTATATGCCGGGCAATCGCGACTCGATCCGCTGGGACTGCGCCGAGAGCCATGCGCCGGGGATCATCCGGCGCCTGCTGGAGGAGGGCATTCCGGAGGGCGTGCTGTTCAACCTCAACTTCCCGAATGCCGGGCCGGACGAGGTCGAGGGCGTCGCCGTCACCGTGCAGGGGCGGCGTGACCAGGAGATCGTGCAGCTCGAACCGCGCAAGGACGGCCGCGGCAATCCCTATTACTGGATCGCCTTCCAGCGCAGCGGCAAGGAACCGGCGAACGGCACCGACCTGAAGGCGCTGGCGGAAAAGCGCATCTCGATCACGCCGCTGGAACTCGACCTGACGCATGAGCCGACGCTGACGCGCTTCGCGCGGCTGTTCGCCTGAGCGGGAAGCGGGGAGGGGCATGAGCGAGGACGCGCCGGCCAGCGAGGGCGAGCGTACCGTCGCCTTCCTGCTTTCGCTCCGCGCGCGCGGCGTGCGCGATCTCGCGCTGCTGCGCGCGATGGAGCGCGTGCCGCGCGACCGCTTCGCGCCCGCCCGCTTCGCCGATCTCGCCCGGCAGGACGTGTCCGTGCCGCTGCCCTGCGGCCAGACGATGACGGCACCGCATACGGTCGCCAACCTGCTCGTCGCGCTCGACCTGCAGCCCGGCGCGCGGGTGCTCGAGGTCGGGACCGGCTCGGGCTATGTCTCGGCGCTGCTTGCCGCGATGGGAGCCGAGGTCGTTTCGCTGGAGCGTTATCGGTCGCTGGCGCTGGCCGCGCATGAGCGCGTCTCCGACAGCGGTTTCGGCGGGGTCGTCGACCTGCGCCATGCCGATGGGTTTCAGCCGGACCGGACGCTCGGCCGGTTCGACCGCATCCTCGTCAACGGCGTCACCCAGGCGGTGCCGGAGGCGCTGCTGGCACGGCTCTTGCCCGGCGGGCGCCTCGTCGGGGCGTTGCGGGTGGAGGGCGCGGCGCGGCGGGTGGTGGTCACGCATCTCGAAGACGGGCAGTTCGACCACGCCACCGGGCCGGCGCTACGCCTGCCGCCCTTGATTCCGGGGCGCTCGCGCGCCTTGTGAGGCCGTGCGGCGAAGCGTTATCGCCGCGAGATCCAGCGTCGGGCTTGCCTACCGGCGATGCAGGATTTCGGAATCGGGAATGCCATCGCCCGTCAGGCGAAGCTCGTTCCGATCGAAGAGGCCGATGAAGCGCTTGCGGCCGATCTCGAAGACGATCATCCGGCCGGAGATATTCCGCAGAGTGAGCGCGTCACGCTGGAACGGCCGGGTGTCATCCGTATTGCCAAGCATCCTCTCCGTGTCGATCAGAATCCGTCGATTTTCCGACCGCCACGTGCCGTGCATCTGCTTCAGGATCGGCTCGGCCGACCGGGCCTGCGAACCGAAAGCGAGTACGAGACAGGCCAAAGCCAAGCGGAGCATGACGCTGCGTTAACGTATGCGGAATGTGCCTGCAACCGGATGCGTCCCAGCGAAAACGGCTCTCGTGATCCGCCGGAGTCCGGCGATCGCGCCGTGAGCAGCTCTTACCAAGTTTCTGAGGTCGTTTACGCGAAATTAAGCTCAACGGGACTTTAATCGCGTTCATCGAGTTGCGTCGTTCGCGAGTACTCAGTTCATGCGTAGCCAAGCCGGATCGATCAATCCCCGCGCTCTCCGTCGTTTGTCGACGGTGTGCCTGTTCGCTCTCAGCGTCAGTGCCTGCTCGTCGGATGCGATGCGTTTCACCGAGACGCCCTTCGACAGTCCCTTCAAATCCGCCCAGGCGCCAGCTCCTGTTCGCGATCCGGTCACGACCGGCTCGATCGGGCAGGTTTCGAGCGCGCCGCTGCAGCCGGTGGCCTCTGCGCCTCTGGTTCGCTCCCAGCCTCTGCCGGCGCCGCAATCGTCCGTCGCGCTGAGCGCGCCGCCGCGGCAGCCCGTTTCGGGCAGCTCCGCCGGCTGGTCGGCCCAGGGCGGCACTCCGGTCGTGCTGGCTCAGGGCGAGACGCTTGATACGATCTCCTCGCGCTACGGCGTGCCGCGCGCCGCCATCATGTCGGCGAACGGGCTGAACAACGCGAACGTGGCGCCCGGCACACGTATCACCATCCCCGTCTATAACGCTGCTGCCGCTTCCTCGCCGGCTGCTCCTGCCGCTGCGCCGGCTCCGGTGCGCCAGGCTGCCCAGGCGCCGGTCGAAACGCAGCGCTTCGTCGCCGGCCCGTCCGCTGCCCCGCGTCCCGCGGCGCCGGCTGCCGTCGATCCGAGGGCGCAGGCCAGGGCTGCTGCCGAGGCGAAGACTGCTGCGGCCGCCGAGGCCAAGGCGAAGGCCGCCGCTGACGCTCAGGCCATGAAGGAATCCCGCGCCCGCTTCGCTGCCGAAGCCAAGGCCAAGGCGGATGCCCGCAAGACCGCGGCCCTGCCGACGCCGGCCGCCAAGCCTGCCGCGGCGCCGGTTGCTGCCGTGAAGCCTGTGCCGGAAGCGAAGCCGGTCAGGACTGCTGCGCCCGCCGCCCAGCCGGCGAAGCCCGTCGTCGTCGCGAGCGCTCCGGCCGCCGAGCCGAAGCCCACCGCGATCCCGAAGGCCGATCCCGCTCCGGAGCCGAAGACCACGGCGAGCATCCCGAAGCAGGAAGAAGAGGCAGCCTCTTCGGCCGACAAGGCGGATTTCCGCTGGCCGGCCCGCGGCCGCGTCATCTCCGGCTATAGCGGCAAGGGTGGCAACGAGGGCATCAACATTGCGGTTCCCGAGGGCACGCCGGTCAAGGCGGCCGAGGGCGGCACGGTGGCCTATGCCGGCAGCGAGCTGAAGGGTTACGGCAATCTCGTCCTGATCCGCCACCCCAATGGCTACGTCTCGGCCTATGCCCATAACGGCGATCTCAAGGTGAAGCGCGGCGATGTCGTGAAGCGTGGCCAGGTCGTCGCCAACTCCGGCCAGAGCGGCAACGTCTCCTCGCCGCAGCTCCATTTCGAGCTGCGCAAGGGCTCGGCGCCGGTCGATCCGACGCCCTACCTGAACAACTGATACCGGAGCCGCGGACGAGGTTTCACCCTTCGATCGGTTCCGCGAGACCCTCCCGATCGAAAAGAACGGGGCTGCCCCAGAAAAGGGCGGCCCCGTTTTCGTTTGTGATACCTCGTCATGCTCGCCCTTGTGGCGAGCATCCACGTCTTGAATGCGACCTTCGATCGGCGAAGACGTGGATGGTCGGGACAAGCCCGACCATGACGTGGAGGTCTACCCCTCCAGCTTCCTGCCCAGCCGGCCGGCCAGGTCCTGGATGTACTGCCAGGCGGTGCGGCCGGAGCGGGAGCCGCGGGTCGTCGACCATTCCAGCGCGTCGCGGCGCAGCTCTTCCGGCGCCACGTTCAGTCCGAAATGGCCGGCATAGCCGTTGATCATCTCCAGGTACTCGTCCTGGCTGCATTTGTGGAAGCCGAGCCAGAGGCCGAAGCGGTCGGAGAGCGAGACCTTCTCCTCGATTGCCTCGCCCGGATTGATCGAGGTCGAGCGCTCGTTGTCCATCATGTCGCGCGGCAGCAGGTGGCGGCGATTCGAGGTGGCGTAGAACACCACATTGTCCGGCCGCCCCTCGACGCCGCCGTCGAGCACTGCCTTCAGCGACTTATAGGAGGTGTCGTCGCTGTCGAAGGACAGATCGTCACAGAAGACGATGGCGCGGTGCGGGTCGTTGCGCAGCAGGCTCATCAGCGGGGGCAGGCTCTCGATGTCCTCGCGGTGGATCTCGATGAGCTTCAGCGGCAGTGCGTCCTTGGCGAGGCGCAGATTGGTGTCGGCATGCACAGCCTTGACCAGCGAGGACTTGCCCATGCCGCGTGCGCCCCAGAGCAGCACGTTATTCGCCGGCAGGCCCTTGGCGAAGCGCTCGGTATTCTCGGCCAGCGTGTCGCGGACGCGGTCGACGCCGCGCAAAAGCGAGAGGGCGACGCGGTTGACCTTCGGCACGGGCACCAGTTCGGAACCCGCAGCCTGCCAGACGAAGGCATCGGCGACCTTGAGGTCGGCGGCCTTGCGGCGGGGCGGGGCGATGCGGTCCAGTGCATCGGCGATGCGCAGTAGCGTGGCCAGTGTCTGGTCGGGGGCGGTCTCGGTCGTGGTCATGGCGGCGGGGCCTTCGTTTCGTCCTGTCGAACCGTACCGTACCGTCCGGTACGGTTCAGGGCGCTAGCTAAACCGCGTCGTGGATGGTGCGCAAGAGGCATTGCGCGAATGGCAGCCAGCCCATAGGTGAGGGATCGCGCATGGGCGACCGGGCGCGTCCGATTGATTTCACGGCGTTGCTGGCTATAGTCCGCGCGATTTTGCGGCCGGGCGATGGTTTTGGCCTTACGTCTTTCAACCAGAGATTCGCGGTCGGCGGCGTGCCGCCGCCGTACCAGAGGAGCGTCTTCGTGATCACCCCCGCTTTCGCCCAGGCCACGGGAGCCGGTGGCGGCGCCGACATGCTGATCCAGCTTGTGCCGTTCCTGCTGATTTTCGTCATCATGTGGTTCCTGATCATCCGGCCGCAGCAGCGCCGGGCCAAGAGCCATCAGGAGCTGATCAAGAACGTGCGCCGTGGCGACACCGTCGTTACCTCGGGCGGCCTGATCGCGAAGGTCTCGAAGGTCGTCGATGACGCCGAACTGGAAGTCGAGATCGCCGACGGCGTGCGCGTGCGCATCGTGCGCGGCATGATCCAGGACGTCCGCTCCAAGAGCGAGCCGGTCAAGAACTGAGAATGCGGCGGCTAGGGCTCCCGACGCGGGAGCCCGGGCACGACAACAAGGCTGTTCACGCATATGCTTCGTCTCCAGGCCCGCAAGGTCATCCTCGTCCTGCTCGTGCTGTTCATCGGCTGCGGGCTCGCCGTGCCGAACCTCTTGTCGCCCGAGACGCGCAAGGCCATCGAAACCAACGCACCGTCCTGGATTCCGCGGGCTTTCCTGCCGATCCATGCGGTGGTGCTCGGCCTCGACCTGCAGGGCGGCTCGCACGTCCTGCTCGAGATCGACCGGGCCGAGCTGGTGCGCAGCCAGGTCGTCCAGCTGCGTGACGACGTCCGCCGTATCCTGCGCGACGAGCGCGCCGCGCCGCAGGGGGGCATCCAGACGCTGCCCCGTGGTGTGCAGGTGCGCGTTCCCGACGCTGTCGAGCGGGCGCGCGTGATGCCGAAGCTGCGCGAGCTCGCGCAGCCAATCGGGACACTTGGCGCCTTCGGGCCATCCGGCAACCAGTCGATTGCCATTGCCGAGCAGCCTGACGGGCTGATCCAGCTCACGGTCACCGAAGCCGGCTCGAACGAGCGCATCCGTCGCGCTGTCGAGCAGGCGATGGAAGTGCTGCGCCGTCGCGTCGATGCGTTGGGCACGACCGAGCCCAACATCCAGCGCCAGGGCCTCGACCGCATCCTGGTGCAGGTGCCGGGCCTGCAGGACCCGCAACGCCTGAAGCAGATCCTCGGCGATACGGCCAAGCTCGAATTCCGCCTCGTTGGCGACGCCAACAGCAGCGATGTCGACATGCTGCCCTCGCAGGATGCCGGCGGACAGACGGTGCCGGTGCTGCGCCAGCCCGTCGTGGATGGTGCCGACCTGATCGACGCGCAGCCGGCCTTCGATTCGCGCTCGGGCCAGCCGATCGTGAACTTCCGATTCAACATCCGCGGCGCCCAGCGCTTCGGCCAGATCACCACCGAGAATCTCGGCCGCCCGCTGGCGATCGTGCTCGACAACAAGGTGATCTCGTCGCCGGTCATCCAGTCGCCGATCACCGGCGGCTCGGGCCAGATCTCCGGCAATTTCACGGTCGAGCAGGTCAATAACCTGTCGATCCTGCTGCGTGCCGGCGCGCTGCCCGCCAAGATGACCATCGTGGAAGAGCGTACCGTCGGCCCCGGCCTCGGCGCCGACTCGATTCATGCCGGCAAGATGGCGACCCTGATCGCGACCGTGCTGGTCGTGATCTACATGCTCGCGACCTACGGCGTCTTCGGGATGATCGCGAGCATCGCGCTCGTCGTCCATGTCGGCCTGATCTTCGGCCTGATGTCGTTCCTCGGCGCGACGATGACGCTGCCCGGCATCGCCGGCATCGTGTTGACCATCGGCACCGCGGTCGATTCGAACGTGCTGATCTATGAGCGCATGCGCGAAGAGGAGCACCAGGGCCGCAGCCTCGTCTCGGCGCTCGAAGCGGGCTTCCAGCGCGCCTTCGCCACGATCATCGACTCCAACGTCACCATGCTGATCGCGGCGGTCGCGCTGTTCTCGCTCGGCTCCGGCCCGGTGCGGGGCTTCGCGGTCGTGTTCATCCTGGGCATCCTCACCACCGTCATCACGGCGGTGACGCTGACCCGGATGCTGATCGCGATCTGGTATCGCTGGGCCAAGCCCAAGCACCTTCCGTTCTGACGCTGCCAACCCCTCAGGAGATTGGCCATGCGCATGCGCCTGCTTCGTATCGTTCCCGATAACACCAAGTTCAAATTCGTCTGGTTCCGCCGCTTCAGCTATCCGCTGTCGGCTGCCTATTCGATCCTCGTGCTCACGCTCTTCCTGACAGTCGGCCTGAATTTCGGCATCGACTTCAAGGGCGGCACGCTGATCGAGATGCAGACGAAGGGCGTGGCGGTCGATATCGGCCAGATCCGCCATACGGCCAACGGGCTCGGCTTCGGCGAGGCCGAGGTGCAGGAGTTCGGTTCCGGCGGCGAGGTCTCGATGCGCTTCGGCATGCAGCCGGGCGGCGAGACGGCGCAGCAGGCGGTCGTCGTCAAGGCGCGCGAGGCCTTCGCCGCGACCTATGATTTCCGCCGTGTCGAGACGGTCGGCCCGCGCGTTTCCGGCGAGCTCGTGCAGGCCGGCACGCTCGGCGTCGTGCTCGCGATCGTCGGCGTGCTGATCTATCTCTGGTTCCGCTTCGAGATGCCGCTGGCGATCGGCGCGATCCTCGGCACGCTGCACGACATCGTGCTGACCATCGGCTTCTTCCTGATCACGCAGCTCGAGTTCAACCTGACCTCGATTGCGGCGATCCTGACCATCGTCGGCTATTCGCTGAACGAGACGGTCGTGGTGTTCGATCGGACGCGCGAACTGCTGCGCCGCTACAAGACCATGCCGGTGGCCGAGCTCCTCGACCTCTCCGTGAACTCGACCCTTTCGCGCACGGCGATGACGGCGACCACGACGTTCCTGTCGCTGCTGGCGCTCGTGCTGTTCGGCGGCACGGCGATCGAGGGCTTCGCGCTGGTGATGCTGTTCGGCGTCGTGGTCTGCACCTATTCGGCGATGTTCATCTCAACGCCTGTGCTGCTCTACATGGATGTCCGCTCGGCTGGCGCCCGTGAGGAGGCGCAGGAGGCGGCGCGAGCCAAGTCTTCCGCCGCCAAGGCCAAGGCCTGATCGCGGCCAGAGTTGCCAGTCATATGCCGCGCTTCGAGGGCTTCATTCCCGGTCGCTATCCGCTCGATGCCATCGGTGCGGGCGGGTTCCGCTTCGCCGAGATGAGCCACAAGGGCTCGATCATTGCGACGCCGGCCGGCATCCGCATCTGGCCCGTGACGCGGTTTTCCGAGGTGACCATCGAGAGCCTGCAGCCGGTGCTCGACGAGGCCGGGACGATCGATTTCCTGCTGATCGGGACGGGGCCGGATATCGCCTTCATTCCGCCCGCTCTGCGTGATCCCTTGAAGCAGGTCGGGATCGCGGTCGAGGGCATGGCAACCGGCGCTGCGGCGCGGACCTATAACGTGCTCGTCGGCGAGGATCGTCGCGTGGCCGCGGCTCTGATCGCGGTCGACTAGATGCCGGCCATGCCGGCTATACGTAGCGGGGGCAGGGCGCTTGCCCTAAGATTGGAAACGGCCGCATGACGACGGGCCGAGGCGGGACGATGCCGCAGACCAATACCGACGACCGCAAGGATATCGCGCCGGCGCGCCTGCCGGAGGCTTACGCCCATTGCGCCGAACTCGTCCGCGAGCAGGACCAGGATCGCTATATCGCCGGGCTCTACGCGCCCGAGGACCGTCGCGCGGCGCTCTACGCGCTCTACGCCTTCAGCCTGGAGATCGCGCGGGTGAGGGCGCTTGTCAGCGAGCCGCTGCCGGGCGAGGTGCGGCTGCAATGGTGGCGCGACGTGCTGGAGGGGCAGGCCAGCGGCGAGACCCAAGGACACCCGGTCGCGGCGGCGCTGCTTGATACGATCAAGCGCTACCGGCTACCGGTCGCGCCGCTGACGGCGCTGATCGATGCGCGCATCTTCGACCTCTATGACGACCCGATGCCTTCTCTGCGCGATCTGGAGGGCTATGCCGGCGAAACCGCGAGCGCTGTGATCCGGCTCGCCTGCATCATCCTGGCCGGCGGGCGCGACCCCGGCGGTGCGACGGCCTGCGGCCATGCCGGCGTCGCCTATGCGCTGACCGGGCTGATGCGCGCCTTTCCCTGGCATGCGGCCGAGGGGCAGGTCTATCTGCCGGCCGATATCCTCGCCCGCAACGGCGTGACCCGCGACGACATCGTGCGCGGGCGCGGCGGGCCGGGCGTGCTCTATACGCTGAAGGAGTTGCGCGAGATCGCGCGCGGGCATTTGAAGAAGCTGACCAGCCTCAGCGAGACGATTCCCTCCGGCCTGAAGCCGGCCTTCCTGCCGGTGGCGCTGGTGGAGCCTTATCTCAAGCGGATGGAGGCGAGGGGATACGATCCCTACCGCACCATCATCACGCTGCCGGCCTGGCGCCGGCAGTGGCTGCTGTGGCGGGCGTCGCGGAAACGCTGACCGCGACGCCATTCGTCATCAGACGTGGACCGAGCGGCTCCTGATGATCAGGATGGCGATGATCGAGAGCACGCAGCAGGCGATGATATAGAGCGCGACATAGGTCGGCCGTCCGTTGGCGGCGCCGACCAGTGCCTGCGCTATGAACGGTGTCGGGCCCGCGACGAGCACGCCGTTGAGCTCGCGCGACATCGCCAGCCCCGAGAACCGGTAGCGCGTCGGGAACAGGTTGGTGAGGAATGCTCCCTGCGCGCCGGATGTCGAGCCGAAGCCGAGGCCGTAGCCCAGCGCGATGCCGACCGTGCACCAGAGCAGACTGCCGGTGTCGAACAGCCAGAACAGCGGGAAGGCGAGGACGCCGATCACCAGCGAGCCGAAGATGTAGACGGCCGCCGCCCCGATCTTGTCGGCGAGCGCGCCCATGAAGCCGACGCCGACGATGCCGAAGAGCGAGCCGATGGTGACGGCGATCAGCCCGTCCGTCCGGCTCATGCCCACCGTGTTGATCATGTAGCTCAGCGAGAAGGCGCTGAGGATATAGGCGTTGGCGTTGTGGGCGGTCACCGACAGGAAGCCGAACAGCACTTCCTTCGGGCTCTCGCGGAAGAGCTCGCCGATCGGCACCTGCTGCTCATGTCGGCGCTGCTCGGCGCGGGCCATCGCCTCGACATATTCCGGCGTCTCGTCGAGATGCTTGCGGATATAGAGCGCGACGAAGAACAGCACGCCGGAGAGCAGGAAGGGCACACGCCAGGCCCAGCCGAGCAGGGTCTGTTCCGGCAGGTAGGAGATGGCCAGGAAGGACAGCGTCGCCAGCATGATGCCGACGAGCGTCGCGGCATTCGGCAGGCCGGTATAGAAGGCGCGCTTCTCGGGCGGCGCGTATTCGGCCACCAGCACGATGGCGCCGGCGAGCTCGGCGCCTGCGCCGAAGCCCTGGATCAAACGCATCAGGACCAGCAGGACTGGCGCCATCAGGCCGATCGTCTCATAGGTCGGCAACAGGCCCATCAGCACGGTGGCGAGACCCATCAGCGTGATGGTGAGGATCAGCGCCGGCTTGCGGCCGAACTTGTCGCCGATATGCGAGATCACGATGCCGCCGACGGGCCGGGCGAAATAGCCGACGGCGAAGGTCGCGAAGGCAGCGAGCACGCCGGTCGTGGGCGAGAGGTTCGGGAAGAACAGCTTGTTGATGATCAGGCCGGAGGCCGCGCCATAGAGTGCGTAGTCGTACCATTCGATCACGGTGCCGACCGTCGCCGCGGTCACCGCCTTGCGGATATTCGCCTGGCTTGAAGCGCCGGGCGTTATATTCGTCGTAGCCATTATCCTTGAGCCTCCGGATTATTGTCCAAAAGCTGTAATCGACAATGGCGGTGCGACCCATGCTCGCTGAGCGTGGCGTCTATGCGAAAGGTCTTCCGGCGTTCGCTAAGCGCATGACGCCCATCAGGCGGCGGCTGTCGCTTCCGGCTGGGCAGCCCAGCGCTCCATTTCGGCCTTGGCGCGCGCCGTCAGGGCCTGCTTGCGGGCAAGGCTCTTGGCCGGGCCTTTCAGGCGCTTGCCGTCGGGGCCGACGGTCGCCACGCCCTCGATCAGCGGGAACAGACCGAAATTGATGTTCATCGGCTGGAACGAGCGCGGCCCCTCGTCGATCGTGACGATATGGCCGCCGGTGATGTGGTTGACCAGCGCGCCGAGCGCTGTCGTCGCGGGCGGCAGGGGCAGATCGCGACCGAGCCGCTCGGCAGCGGCCATGCGGCCGGCGAGCAGGCCTGTCGCGGCGCTTTCGACATAGCCTTCGCAGCCGGTGATCTGGCCGGCGAAGCGCAGGCGCGTATCGGCCTTGAGGCGCAGGCGCTCGTCGAGCAGCTTCGGCGAGTTCAGATAGGTGTTGCGGTGGATGCCGCCGAGCCGGGCGAACTCGGCATTCTGCAAGCCGGGGATCATCCGGAAGATCGCGGCCTGCTCGCCATATTTCAGCTTGGTCTGGAAGCCGGTCATGTTGAACAGCGTGCCGAGCGCATTGTCCTGCCGGAGCTGGACCACGGCATAGGCCTTCACGGTCGGGTTGTGCTTGTTGGTGAGGCCGACCGGCTTCATCGGGCCCCAGCGCAGTGTCTCGCGGCCGCGCTCGGCCATGACCTCGATCGGCAGGCAGCCGTCGAAATAGGGCGTGCCCTCCCATTCCTTGAACTCGGTCTTCTCGGCGGCGAGCAGCGCGTCGATGAAGGCTTCGTACTGATCGCGGTCGAGCGGGCAGTTGATGTAGTCGGCGCCGGTGCCGCCGGGCCCGGCCTTGTCGTAGCGCGACTGGAACCAGGCCTGATCCATGTCGACCGAATCGAAATGGACGATCGGCGCGATCGCATCGAAGAAGGCGAGCGAATCCTCGGATGTCAGAGACTGCAGGCCTGCGGCCAGTGCCGGCGAAGTCAGCGGGCCGGTGGCGATGATGACATTGTCCCAATCGGCGGGAGGGAGACCCGCGATCTCGCCGCGATCGATGGTGACGAGCGGATGGGCTTCGAGCGCTGCGGTGACGGCCTGCGAGAAGCCGTCGCGGTCGACCGCGAGCGCACCGCCGGCCGGGACCTGATGGGCGTCGCCCTTGGCCATGATCAGCGAGCTCAGCCGACGCATCTCCCAATGGAGCTGGCCCACGGCATTGCTGGAGGAATCGTCGGAACGGAAGGAGTTCGAGCAGACGAGTTCGGCGAGCCCTTCGGTCTTGTGGGCGTCGGTGCCGCGCACGGGGCGCATCTCGTGGATGGTAACGGGGACGCCGGCCTGCGCGACCTGCCAGGCGGCTTCGGAGCCGGCGAGACCGCCGCCGATGATATGAACGGGTTCCATGGCTGGGGATGTGTCCGCAGCCGGGCCGCAGGTCAAGCGAAAGGCAGCCTGAAATGCAAAATGCCCGCCGTGAGGCGGGCATTCGCTCTTCGACCGAGGCTCGAGGGGAGGGGAAACACGAGCCTCAGGAGAAACTACCTGGAACGCGCCGCGCCCGATGCGCGGCGGTTCTCATTCGAAGCCTTCAGGCCGCAGCGTGCGAGCGGGCGATGAAGGAGATCTCCGAGCGCGACAGGCCGAGATCGTCGAGCTCGCGGTCGGTCAGACGGGAGAGCTCGCGAACGGTCTCGCGATAGCGGAGGTAGGCGCGGATTTTAGCGGCGATCATGGTGACGAACATGGTGGTCTTCCTTGCGAGTATTCCGGAGCGGGACGGTGCCCACAGCGACAATTTCGTTGTGCACTGCATATAAACCGGACAGCCTGCTTCCAACAGGGGCACGCGATCAGCTCCGACATGCGCATGACGCATGACGAGTTAAGATTCCGGTCATTTTCATAGGATCGTTCTGCGCTGAACGTAACGCTTGCGGCAAAAGTGAGGAAATTAGCTGCCTGCCATTTGTGCAGATGGTTCGCTTTGGAAACCGGCTTGGAGTAATTGCCTGCATGGTAGGCATGTTGCAGTTGCTAAATAGCGAGTATGGGCGACGAGGCAATTTCGCGTTGCAGCATCCGGGCATTTTCCGCGGATCCTGTGGGCTGCCGGTCTGCCTCAAGAGGTGCGTGGCGATTCGAATCCGGCAGCGTTTGCCGGGCAGATCTTGCCGGATTCGCTTGCCGCTATAGCTCCGAATCGCATGGTCCTTCCGGCAAGTCTCTGATTTTCGGGTGGTTTTGCGAGATGGGGGCGGCGGCCCGGAGCTTGCCTGCCGGTTTGCTCAAAGGAGCAAGCCATGTCGAACCCGATCACGAACCGGCCGATCAGCCTGCCATTCACGACGCCGGTGAAGCCGGCCACGCAGAACGATACCAGCACCGACACCGGCAGCAGCGCCACGGCTGCCACCTCGACGACCTCGCCCTCGGCCGAGGACGAATTCCTGAAGATCGCGCGGATGTCGCCGGAGGAGCGCGTTCAGGCCGCGATCCTCGCGAAGCTCGGCATGACCGAAGAGCAGTTCAACAAGCTCGACTCGAAGGCGAAGGCCGACGTGATGAGCAAGATCCGCGACGAGATGCTGAAGCAGATGCAGGCGAAGGGCGAGGGCCAGAGCAAGACCGGCGCGCTCGCCGATATTCGGGTCTGAGACGCGTTTCGAACCACCTTGTCATTCCGGGATGCGCCGCAGGCGCGAACCCGAAACCCACGACCAGGTGCGACTGCATTGTTCAGTTGCAAGCGGCTCGCCTGGTCGTGGGTTCCGGGTTCTTCGCTACGCGAAGCCCCGGAATGACAACTGTGTGGCGCTACCGTCAGCCCGCCTTGCTCGCGTCGAAGCGCAGCAGCCGCAATGCATTGGCGGTGACGATCACGGTCGCGCCGGTATCGGCGAGGATAGCGACCCAGAGGCCGGTATAGCCGAGCACGCTGGTGACGAGGAACACCGCCTTCAATCCGAGCGCGATGGCGATATTCGTGCGGATGTTGCCCATCGCCGCCCGCGCCAGCCGGATCATCGCCGCGACATCGCGCACGCGGCTCTTCAAGACGGCACCGTCGGCCGTCTCCAGCGCGACATCGGTACCCGAGCCCATGGCGATGCCGATGCTGGCCGCCGCGAGGGCCGGCGCATCGTTGATGCCGTCGCCGACCATCATCACCGCGGTCTCGCCGGAGAAGGCCTTGATGGCCGCTACCTTGTCGTCCGGCATCAGCTCCGCCTTGTGCTCCATGCCGAGGCCCGCCGCGATGGCCGCGCCGGTGCGGGCATTGTCGCCGGTCAGCATGGTCGAGCGGATGCCCATGGCCTTGAGTTCGGCGATTGTGGCGGCGGCGTCCTCGCGCGGCTCGTCGCGCAGGGCGATGAAGCCGGCGAGCGCGCCATCGACGACGACGGCGGCGACCGTCTTGCCGGCAGCCTCAAGCTCTTCGGCCGCCATCCGCGCTCGCTTGTCGAAGGGCGCGCGGCTCTCGGCATGGCGCGGGGCGCCGACGAAGACTGCGCGGCCGTCGACCTTGCCGGTGACGCCCTGGCCGGCCAGCGCGGCCGCCTCGGCCGCCGGCTTGTAGGCGATGCCGTCCGTGCGGGTGCGCTCCAGCACGGCCTCGGCGAGCGGGTGCGCCGAGCCGTGCTCGACTGCGGCGGCGTAGGTCAGGACGTCGGTTTCGCTGCCGGTGAGCGCCACGACATCGGTGACACCAGGCTTGCCCTGGGTGAGGGTACCCGTCTTGTCGAAGGCGACGAGGCCGGTCTTGGCGGCGGTCTCGATGACGACGCCGCCCTTCATCAGCAGGCCCTGGCGAGCGCCGGCCGAGAGGGCGGCGGCGATAGCCGCGGGAACAGAGATGACGAGCGCGCAGGGGCAGCCGATCAGCAGCAGCGCCAACGCCCGGTAGATCCAGACCGGCCATTCGGCGCCGAGCAGGAGCGGGGGCACCAGCGCAACCAGCACGGCGAGCCCGACGATCGCCGGCATGTACCAGCGCGAGAAGCGGTCGATGAAGCGCTCGGTCGGGGCGCGGGCCTCCTGCGCTTCCTCGACCAGGCGGATGATGCGGGCGATGGTGTTGTCTTCAGCCGCCTTGTCGACGCGCACGCGCAACGCCGCCTCCCGATTGACCGAGCCGGCGTAGACGGTTTCGCCGATGCCCTTGGTCTTGGGCACGGATTCGCCGGTGACCGGGCTCTCGTCGATGCCGGATGTGCCGTCGGTGATCTCGCCATCGGCGGGGATGCGATCGCCGGGGCGGACGAGCACGGTCTGGCCGATCCTGAGGCTCGCGGCATCGACCTGCCGGGTCGCGCCGTTTTCCTCGACGATGGCCGTCTTGGGGACGAGATCGCCGAGCGCACGGATCGAGGCGCGGGCCCGGTCGGCCGCGACGCCTTCGAGAACTTCGCCGACCGCGAAAAGGAAGACGACCAGCGCCGCCTCCTCCGCCGCGCCGATGAAGAGCGCTCCGATGGCGGCGATCGTCATCAACATTTCGATGGTGAAGGGGATGCCGGCGCGGGCCGCGGCGAAGGCGCGCTTCGCCACAGGCGCGACGCCGACGATGCAAGCCAGGATGAAGGCCCAGTGGCCGATGCCGGGCCAGATCAGGCCGGCAGCATAAGCGGCACCGAGGAACAGGCCGGTCGCGATGACGAGCCGGCCCTTATTAGTCTGGTACCAGCTTGCGTCGTCCGGCGTGGCCTCATGGACATGGCCGGGGAGGCCGTGGCCGTGATCCTTCTCCTTCGCAACGGCGGCGCCGGCGGCCTTCGAGCCATGGGAATGGCCGGCATGCTCGTGGCCGGAATGATCATGGTCGTGCTTGTGATCGTGATCATGGCCCGCGCCGCAGGCATCGCCGTGCTCATGCTTGCCGTGATCATGAGCATGGTCGTGCGAATGGCCGCCGTGGTCATGATCGTGACCGCAGCCGCAAGCGTCCTGCTTGGCCGCCGGCCGCTGGGCGGCCGGCGCAGCCAATGCAGCGGTGGTGTAGCCGAGCCCGTTGACGCGCTTCTCGATCGCTTCGGGTGTTGTTGGGCCGGTATCGAGTGCGAGCGTCAGCGTCTCCGACATCACCGAGAGCTTGACGTCGCTGACGCCGGGCAGACGCTCAACCGCGCCGCGAATCTTCGACGCGCAGCTCGCGCAATCCATGCCGCCGACCTTCCAGGACAGGGTCTGGGCTGTGGTTTCGGGGCGGGCGGCCATGACGTGTCTCCGTCTCTCTTTCGCTACGGGACATCTCTCTACAAGCTGTAGCCACTTCAGGTTCAAGAGGGAAAATCAGTTCTCTGCATGCGGCGGGCTCAGAGCCGCCATGCCGCATGCCGACGTCGTTCAATCCAGCGGATAAACCGGCCGGCGCAGGCGTTTGTAGGGCAGGCCGGCGATTCGGCTGGTGCAGGGGCCGGGCGTCGTCACGGTGAAGCTGCCCTTGGCGATCTTGTCATAGGCGCGCCTATGCGCGACCGCAGCCTTCACGCCGATCGCCTTCAGCGTCTCTGGTTGGATACCCTGCGAGCGGAGCTGGCCGAGATCGAAGGGCGGGGTCTTGCGGCTGCTCAGCAGCACGGTGACGCCCTCGACCTGCACAACCACGCAAGGACCCATGCTGAAATGCGAGCCTTGCGACGCCGCGAGGTGGCTGTTGAGGTCTTCCAGCGCGAATTCGCCGTCGCTGGCACTGACGAAGCTGGCTTCGATTTCGACCGGGCCCTCGGCGATGGCGCTGCCCTTGCCGCCGATCGAGAGCCTGCGGATCTCGCCTTGTTTCGCGCCGGCCATCGCGGCGACGGCGGCCGGATCAGCGATGGCGACCGCGCAATTCCCGACGCCGTGGCGCAGGAAGGCGCGCAGCACCGAGGTGGCGTCGCCCGGCGCCCCGCCGCCGATATTGTCCGCCGGCTCGACCACGATATAGGGCCCGCCGGAGGAGCGCAGGATTTCAGCGACGGCTTCGTCGATGTCCCGTTCGGTCGGCAGGCCGAACTCGCGTAATTCGGTGGTGGTTGCGGTCAGGCGCTCCAGCGCATTGCGGGCCGCCGCTTCCGGGCCGGTGAAGGCGACTGCGAAGGCGACGCCGGCTTCGGGTACATCCGAGAACGAATAGCCGCCGACGACATTGGCGACCCAGATATCCGGGTTCTCCTGTTCTATCCGGCGGGCCAGAGCCTCTAGGTCGCGCATCGGCCGGTCGGCCGTGCCGGTGCCGGTCGGCGGCCAGATCACGGGCGCGTTGCAGGAGAGCATATGCGGCAGCTCGCCACTATCGAGCGATCGCGCCAACAGCTTCGCCGAGCGGACAGCGGATTCGCGGGCGTCCGTATGTGGGTTCTCGCGATAAGCGACGAGGGCGTTGGCATTTCGGGCCATGGCCGCTGTGAAATTGGCGTGCAGGTCGAAGACGCCGAAGACCGGGAGCGTCTCGCAGCCCGGTACCGAGCGGATATGAGCGAGCAGCATGCCCTCCGGATCGCAGCAGCGGGTGGTGACCATGGCGCCGTGCAGGGCGAGCCAGATGCCGTCGAGCCTGCCATTCGCCAGGGCGTCTTTCAGTCCGGCGTCGAATTCGGCGAGGAAGCGCTGGAACACGGCATGGTCGACCGTGCCGGCGGGCAGGGCGGAGTAGTCCACCGTCGGCAGGACCTCCCAGCCTTCGGTTTCCGCCACTTCGAGAAAGCCGTCGACCGTCGAGCCGTCGCCGCGGCGGGCCAGCAATTCCGCGCCCCTGCGGATGGTGAAGTCGGCAAGCGTCGTCTCCTCGTCGACGAAACTATGGGTCTCGTGGAAGAGCGATCCGAGCAGGATGCGGTGGCTGGACATGACCGATTGTAGCTCCAGGCTTGCGAGGCCTATCCATCTCCGCCGCCGATCTGTTCCGGATCAAGCCTGCATTGTTTCGTCTAAGGGAACGCGGGTGCTTTGACAGGCTGCGCCTCGACCTCGTTTCATGGCACGGGCAGGCAGTCCGAAGAGGCGGCTGCTGCGCCTGATCGAGAGAGCATGCGGATGCGCGTTTTCACTGCGTCGCTGGCGACGGAAACCAATACCTTCGCGCCGCTCTTCGTCGATCGCAGCGCCTTCGAGGGCGGCTTCTACTGCCCGCCCGGCACGCATCCGGACACGCCGACGCTCTGCTCGGCGCCGACCGTCGCGGCGCGCCGCCGCGCCGCCAGCGAAGGCTACGAACTGGTCGAGGGCACGGCGACCTGGGCCGAGCCGGCGGGCCTCGTCTCGCAGGAGGGGTATGAGAGCCTGCGCGACGAAATCCTCGACCAGCTCAAGGCGGCGCTGCCGGTCGATGTCGTGCTGCTCGGCCTGCATGGCGCGATGGTTGCGCGCGGCTATGACGATTGCGAGGGCGACCTGATCGCGCGGGTGAGGGCGCTGGCCGGGCCGGATTGCGTTATCGGGGCCGAGCTCGACATGCATTGCCATCTGACGGCTGAGATGGTCGCGGGCGCCGACATCATCGTCGCCTTCAAGGAGTTCCCGCATACGGATTTCCTGGCGCGGGCCGAGGACCTGCTGGAACTCTGCCTAAGGACTGCGCGCAAGCAGGTGAAACCGGTCAGTGCGGTGTTCGATTGCCGCGGGCTTGCCGCCTTCATGACCAGCCGGGAGCCCGGCCGTAGCTTCGTCGATCGACTTTTGGCGATGGAGGGTCGGGACGGCATCCTCTCGATCTCGGTCGCGCATGGCTTCCAGGCGGCGGATGTCGCCGATGTCGGGACCAAGGTGCTGGTGATCGCCGATGGCGACGAGGCCAAGGCGGCGACATTGGCGAAGCAGCTCGGCCTCGAAATCCTGCGCTGGGGGCAGGGCGCTTCGCCGAAGCACCACAAGCCGGAGGAGGGCATCGCGGCCGCTCTCCAACTGGCGCAGCCCGGCAAGCCGGTGGTGCTGGCGGATCGCTGGGACAATCCGGGCGGCGGCGTCGCCGGCGATTCCTCGGTGATGGTCGAGGCGTTGCTGCGGCATCCCGAGGTGCCGGCGGCGATCGGGGCGATGTGGGACCCGGTGGCGGTCAGCCTGTGCCGGGCGGCCGGCGTCGGTGCCGAGATTCCCTTGCGCTTCATCGGCAAGGCCGCCCCGTCATCGGGACGGCCGATCGATGCGGTGGTGACGGTCACCGGCATGACCGCGGACCTGCTCATTCCCTTCGAGCAGAGCTGGGTTTCACTGGGGCCTGCCGCGGCGATCCGGATCGGCCAGTTCGATATCGTGCTGGCCTCGACGCGAGCGCAGACATTCAGCCCGCCGGTCTTCACCAATCTCGGCATCGATCTGAGCACCAAGAAGGTGGTGGTGGTGAAATCCTCCAACCATTTCCACGCCGCCTTCGCGCCGATCGCGGCACAGGTTCTTTATCTCGACAGTGGTGGACCCTATCCGCCCGATGCGAGCAAGATCCCCTATACCAAGGTGAAACGCCCCTTCTCTCCGCTGGACCCGAATCCATGGCTGTGACTGCTTCCGCCCCGCTCCCGCGCCTCTCGCTCGAAGAGATCGAGCACCAGCGCCTCGATGTGCTGGTGAAGGGTCTGCCGCCGGGTGCGTCGCTCAGGCTCGGCGATGTCGGCAAGCAGGGCTGGAACGTGCTCGCCGGCGACATGCCGATGCCGCTCGCGGTGATCCGCGAAAGCGTGCTCAAGGCCAACAGCGCCTGGATGAGCGCCTTCAGCGCCGTGAATGGTCTGCTGATCGCGCCGCATGGCAAGACCACGATGGCGCCGCAGCTCTTCGACCTGCAGATCGCCGATGGCGCCTGGGCGATCACCGTCGCGACGATGCAGCAACTGGCTGTCGCCCGGCATTTTGGCGTCAAGCGCGTCATCCTCGCCAACCAGCCGATCGGGCGGCAGGAAATCACGGCCTGTTTCGAGGCGCTGCGCGAGCCGGGCTTCGAGCTCTATTGTCTCGCGGACAGCGTCGCCGGGGTTGGCCTGCTGGCGGAGGCGGCGAAGGGGCATGCGGGTGCCAATCCGCTGCGCATTTTCGTCGAAATCGGCTTCATGGGTGGACGCACGGGTGCGCGGACTCGTGAGGAGGCGCTGGCCGTGGCGCGGACCGTCGCGGGCGCGCCGGGCCTGCGGCTCGCCGGATTCGAATGTTTCGAGGGCCTGCATAGCGACACGGCCGGCGCCGATCGATTGCTCGGCGAGGTCGTCGCGGTTGCGGCGGCTGCGGAGGGCGAGGGGTTGTTGGGGCCGGAGCCGATGGTGCTCTCCGCCGGCGGAACCTCGCTGTTCGACCGGGTCGGCGAGGCGTTCAACGCCGCCGCCTTCAAGCGGCCGATCGTCAAGGTGCTGCGCTCCGGCTGCTACTTGACCCATGATTCGACGGCCTATTCGGCAGCATTTCGGCGGATCACGCTGGAGACCAGCCTGAAGCTGCCTTCGGGCGGGCTGGAGCCGGCGCTCGAAGTCTGGGCCTATGTCCAGTCGCGGCCTGAGCGCGGGCGCAGCCTGCTCACTGTCGGCAAGCGCGACATCTCGTTCGATTCCGGCATGCCGGTGCCCTTGCGCTGGTATCGGCCGGGTGGGGTGATGAAGCGGCCGGAGCCGATGCCGGCCGGCCATACCGTGCTCGGGCTCAACGACCAGCATTGCCATCTCGGCACGCCTGAGGAGAGCCCGCTGCAGGTCGGCGACATGGTCGCCTTCGGCATCGGCCATCCCTGCACGACTTTCGACAAATGGGCGGTGCTGATGCTGGTCGACGACGACTGGACCGTCACCGGCGCAATTCGGACCTTCTTCTGACGCGCTTCCGAATCTGTTCCTTCTGGTGAAACCTGCAATCCTTGACGTGAATTCAGGCCGTTCCTAGCCTGCATCTCACAGAGGGAAGGCCCGCCATCCGCGGCGCGGACGAGACGGGCCAAGCGGCGATGACGGGAAGCACGGCGAAAGCCGGCTCCGGTTTCGCGCGAAATCGGCCAGCTTGGCCGGCAAGCAGGATGCTGGGAGGATCGTTCGTGACGACACCGCCATTGCCCATGGCCGACGAAACCGATGTCGCTGAAGGCCTATGCCGGCGCAGCCTGCTGCAACTGCTGACGGTGGGCGGCGCGGCGTTGTTGGCGCCCGGCCTGTGGAGCAGCCTGGCTCAGGCTCAGGCCCCGGTTGCGGGTGGCACGCTGACGATCGGTGCCGATGCCGACCCGATCGGGCTCGACCCGGTCACGGTCAACGCCTTCTCGTCCTACGATTTCACCAGCCTGCTCTATACCGGCCTGCTGCGCTGGAACGCCCAGATGAAGGTCGAGCCCGATCTGGCGGCGGGCTACGAGCAGCCCGATGCGAAGACCTATGTCTTCAAGCTCAGGCAGGGCGTGAAATTCCATAACGGAAAGGATTTCTCCGCCGCCGATGTGAAGCATACCTTCGACCGGATCATGAACCCGGCGACGGGCAGCCGGCTCAAGGCGCTCTATTCCAGCGTCGAGTCGGTGACGGTGGTCGATCCTTTCACGGTGAAGTTCCAGCTCAACGCGACCGATGCGGCCTTCCTCGGCAATCTCGCCAGCAACCCGAACGGCGCCATCGTGCCGGCCGGCGTCGAGAACCTCGCGACCCAGCCGGTCGGTACAGGGCCTTTCGCTTTCGAGGCCTATCAGCCGAACCAGCAATTCTCGCTGACGCGCTTCGACGGCTATTACGAGAAGGGCGAACCCTATCTCGCGAAGGTGGTCTTCAAGTTCTACAAGGATCAGGCGACGCTGACCTCGGCGCTGCGCTCGCGCGCCATCGACATGACCTGGGTGAAGGACCCGAAGGTCGCGACCGCGATCGCGCGGGCCTCGCAGAATTTCGTTTCGGCGCCCGGCCAGACCTCGCGGACCTTCCCGATCTGGCTGAACATGAAGGCCAAGCCCCTGAACGACGTGAAGGTGCGTCGCGCGCTCAGCCTCGCGACCGATCGCAAGGCCTGCCTCGACACCGTGCTCGGCGGCGCCGGCAAGGTTGGTGCGATGATCCCGGAAAGCCAGGTCGGCGGCTATGACGGCGTGAGCGAACTGCCCTATTACAAGCACGACCCGGCGGCGGCGAAGGCGCTGCTGGCCGAGGCCGGCTATCCCAACGGGATCGATCTCGGCGACTATATCGTCGTCGCGGCCAATCCTCTGGACGTTGCCTGCGCGCAGATCCTGCAGCAGCAATGGCAGGCGGCCGGCATCACCGTGAAGCTGGTGCCGATGGAGACCGCGCCGCTCCTGGCCAAATGGGCGAGCGGCGACTGGCCGACGCTGCTCTCGGTCGCGCTGTCCTGGACGCCCGATCCGGATGGCATTTTCCAGTACATCACCTCGACCAGCGGCTACGGCAAGGCGATGGGCTCGAATGATCCCGAACTGGACAAGATGATCGCCGAGGCACGGTCCGAGCTCGACGTGCCCAAGCGCGCAGCCAAGAACCAGGCGATCCAGAAACGCATCGCCGAGAACGCCTATGTCATCCAGATCTACCAGTATCCGCTGCGCTGGGAGATCTGGTGGAACTACGTTCAGGGCTATGTGCCCCTCGCCGCGAATATCCGCTCTTTCGTGCGTACGACATGGCTGAAGAAATAGGTTCGGCCTGCCGCCTCACGGCGGAGCTCTGTCGATGACGCGCTTCGTCCTCGGGCGTCTCGCCTGGATGGCCGCGATCCTGCTCGGTGTCTCCTTCGTCGCCTTCATGCTGATGCGGGCCATCCCCGGCGATTTCGCCATCGCCGCGGCAGGCTCGCAGAGTGTCGCGCCCGAAGTCCTGGCGACGATCCGGCGCGACCTCGGTCTCGATCAGCCGCTGATGGCGCAATACCTGCACTGGCTCGGGTCTGCGCTGACCGGCGATTTCGGGAGGTCCTTCGTCACCAGGCAGCCGGTGCTCGGGGAATTGCTCAGCCGGCTTGCCGTCACCGTCCAGCTCACGCTGCTCGCCGCGGTCATTGCCGCCGTGATGGGCGTCGCTTCCGGGCTCGCGGCGGCGCGCTTGCGCGGCGCGGCCGACTGGCTTGTCCGGCTCTGGAACGGGCTGATGCTGGCGGTGCCGAACTATGTCGTGGCGACGCTGATCGTGCTGCTTTTCGGGCTTTATTTCCCGGAGATCACGGTGCTCGGCTACACGCCCTTTCTTGAGAGCCCGCTCGGCAATCTCGCCAGCCTGCTGCTGCCGGCCTTCGCGTTGGCGCTCGCGGTCTCGGTAACGATCGCCGAGAACACGCGGGCTGCCGTGCTCGAGGTCGCCAGCCAGGATTTCGTCATGGTCGCCCGCGCCAAGGGCCTGACGCCGGCCGCGATCCTGCGCGACTACCTGATGCGCAACGCGCTGACGCCGGTCATCACGGCCGCCGGCCTCAAGATCGCGGCGCTGCTCGGCGGCAGCATTCTGGTCGAGACCATCTTCGCCATTCCCGGCATGGGCCAGTACCTGTTCGATTCCATCAACAACCGCGACTATCCGGTGATCCAGGCGATCGTGCTGGTCGCGGCCGGCATCGTCGTCCTCGTCAATACGATGATCGACATCGCCTATGCCCGCGTCGACGCACGGGTGCAGATGTGAGCGGGGCCATGCAGGACAGCGTGTCGGTCGTGGCGGCGCGCAAGCGGGCAGGGATCACGCAGGGCTGGCTGCTGCTCGGGCTTGGTCTCGCCATGCTGGCAGCGATGCTGGTGTTGACGATCTTCGCGCCGCTCCTCGCGCCCTACAGTCCTTCGGCCACCTCGCCGGATTCATTGGCGCCGGCCAGTGCTGCGCATTGGCTCGGCACGGATTCGATCGGGCGCGATGTGTTGAGCCGCCTGATCGTCGGCGGCCGGACGACGCTGCTCATCACGGTCTCGGCCGTGCTGGTCGCGCTGGTGGCTGGGCTGATCCTCGGGCTCGCGGCCGGCTATCTCGGCGGGCGCATCGACGATATCATCATGCGCCTGCTCGATGTCGTCTTCGCCTTCCCGGTTCTGCTGCTGGCGATCGCGGTGGTGGCGGCGCTGGGGCCGACCGTGCCCAACCTGATCCTGACCATCGCCATCGTCTACACGCCGGCCATGGCGCGGGTGGTCAGGGCGCCGGTGCTCAGCGTCAAGCAATGGGACCATGTCGAGGCGGCGCGCAGCGTCGGCATGAGCGAGATGCGGCTTGTGCTGCGCCATATCCTGCCGATCGTGGTCTCGCCGATCCTCGTCGCGACGAGCCTGACGTTGTCGCAGACGATCTTCACGGTGACGGCGCTCTCCTTCCTCGGCCTCGGCCCGCCGCCGCCCGATCCGAACTGGGGCGGCATGCTCTCGGAAGCGCGTCAGTTCATGGAGCTCGCGCCCTTGACGGTGGTCGGGCCGGCGCTGGCGATCGTCTTCGCGACGCTGACCTTCATCATCATCGCCAATGGCTTGCGCGAGGTTCTCGATGTGGGGAGCGTGCGATGACCTCCCCGCTGCTCAGGGTGCGCGACCTCACCGCGACCGTGACCACCCGCCGCGAGGTGATCCAGGCGGTGCGCGGCATCTCCTTCGACATCAATGCCGACGAGGCGGTCGGCTTCGTCGGCGAATCCGGCTGCGGCAAGAGCGTCACCGCCAAGGCGCTGATGCGGCTCGCGCCCGAGGGGGCCTCGATCGGGCTCGGCGGTTCCGTCGCCTTCTGGGGGCAGGAGCTGCTCGGGCTCGGCGAGGACGAGATGCGCGACCTGCGCGGCCGGCGCATCGCCATGGTCTTCCAGGACCCGATGACCTCGCTCAACCCCGTGATGAGCATCGGCGCGCAGATGGGCGACATGCTGCGCCGCCATCTCGGCTTGTCGGGGAAGGAGGCGCGTGAGCGCAGCATCGAATTGCTCGCTCTCGTCGGCATTCCCGATCCGGCACGGCGGATCGACGATTTCCCGCATCAGTTTTCGGGCGGGCAGCGCCAGCGCGTGCTGATCGCCATCGCGATCTCCTGCGAACCGGACCTGCTGATCGCCGACGAGCCGACGACGGCGCTCGACGTCACCGTGCAGGCGCAGATCCTGCGCCTGCTGATGCGGTTGCGGGAGGAGCGTGGCATGGCGCTGATGCTGATCACCCATGATTTCGGCGTCGTTGCCGGCATGGTCGACCGGGTGAACGTGATGTATCGCGGCGAGATCGTCGAGGCCGGGCCGGTCGACACCGTTTTCGCCGAGCCGCAGCATGCCTATACGCGGGCGCTGCTTGATGCGGTGCCACGGCTGCAAGGAGCGGGGGCGGCGCGATGACGGAGCCGCTGCTTCAGGTTCGCGATCTCTCGGTGCTGTTCCCGGCGCGGCGCGGGGCGCCGCCGGTCAAGGCGGTCGAGCGCCTCTCCTTCGAGATCGCGCCGGGCCAGACGCTCGGACTCGTCGGCCAGTCCGGCTCGGGTAAGACCACGGCCGGGCGCGCCATCCTCCAGCTCCAGAAGGCGAGCGAGGGCTCGGTCAGGCTGTTGGGACAGGAGCTGATGGCGATGCGCTCCGGTGAGTTGCGCCGGATGCGCCGGCATATGCAGTTCGTGTTGCAGAACCCTTATTCCAGCCTGCATCCGCGCATGACGATCGGGCAGATCCTGAGCGAGCCCTTGCAGGTTCATCGCTCGGTGCCGGCAAACCGCATCCGCGAGCGCGTCAAAGAGCTACTGGAGCTGGTCAATCTCGACCCAGCGATGATGCAGCGCTATCCGCACGAGTTCTCCGGCGGGCAGCGTCAGCGCGTCGTTATCGCCCGCGCGCTCGCGGTCAATCCCGATTTCGTCGTCTGCGACGAGCCGGTCTCGGCGCTGGATGTGCGCACGCAGGCGCAGATCGTCGCGCTCCTGCAATCGCTGCAGGAGAAGCTCG
This sequence comes from uncultured Allobosea sp., assembly GCF_945957345.1. GTDB lineage: Bacteria > Pseudomonadota > Alphaproteobacteria > Rhizobiales > Beijerinckiaceae > Allobosea. Next base: position 51,823 of record NZ_CAMFKW010000024.1, read on the forward strand.
GCCTGTCCTATCTCTTCATCGCGCATGACCTCGCGATCGTCCGCGAGATGGCGCATCGCGTCGCCGTGATGTTCCGTGGGCGCATCGTCGAGATGGGCAGCGCAGCGCAGGTCTATGACAGCCCGGCGCACCCTTACACGCAGCTCCTGCTCGACGCTGTGCCGGTGCCCGATCCCGTGCTCCAGCGGGGGCGGTTGCGGCGGCCGCCGCCCGATCTGCGCTTTCTCGATGGCGATGGCGGCTCTTGCATTCATGGTGCCGATCATGCGCGGGATGGGACGCCCGAATGGCATGAGGTCGCGCCGGGGCACGGTATCTCCTGCCGGTACTGGCCGAAGGAGCGAAGCGCGGCTGTGTGACTGGATGTTCCTTCAGGTGGAACATGCAATCCTTGACGCGAAATATTTGACGCAACTACGCTTTTGACGATGAGGCCGGGCTGAAGAAGTGGCCCGGAACGATGCCCTGAAGTCCGACAAACCGCTTTGCCCGGCATCTGCCGGAGCAGCGGTCGCAATCCGGGAGGATGTCTGTGCGTCTGGCGCTGATCCACATCGTTCAGGAGACGAACGACTTCAATCCGCTACTGACGACGCTCGCCGATTTCGAGGCGTTCGGCCTCGTCGAGGGCGAGGAGATCGCCCGGCAGTTCGGCGAGATCGGCCAGATCGGCGGGCATTACGCGGCGGTGAAGGAGAGCGGGCTCGACATCGAGACGATCCCGATCATCCGGGCCTGGGCCGTGGCGGGCGGGCGCATCTCGCGCGAGGCCTTCGACTTCTTCCAGGCGAAGATACGGGCGGGGCTGAATACGGCAGGGCCGATCGACGGACTCGTCCTGCATTTGCACGGGGCCTGTGCGGCCGAGGGCATCGACGATGTCGAAGGCGAGCAGATCGAGCTTTGCCGCAAGATTCTTGGGCGGGATGTGCCGATCCTGCTCGTGCTCGATCACCATGCCAACGTCACCCACAAGATCATGGCCAACTCCACGGCCGTCGTTGGGTACCGCACGCAACCGCATGACGTGTTCGACGCTGGCAAGGTCGGGACCGAGGTGCTGCTGCGCATCCTCACAGAGAAGTCCAGGCCGGTGATGGCGTGGCGCAAGATCCCGCTGCTCTCGCATCAGGAACAGTTCCTGACCTCGAAGGGGCCGATGAAGATCTGGTTCGACAGGGCCCGCGCCATCGAGGCCGACCGGCGCGTCCTGCAAGCCTCGAACTATCCGATGCAGCCCTGGCTCGATGTGGCCGAGGGCGGCTGGTCGACCATCGTCGTCACCGATGGTGACCAGGCGCTGGCCGAGAAACTGGCGGATGAACTCGCCGATCTCGCCTGGTCGATGCGCGACGACTTCCAGGTGCGCGAGGCCGTCTCTATCGACGATGCCGTGCGCAAGGCCGATACGGCCGAGCGCGGCATGGTCGTGGTCAGCGATACCGGCGACACCGTCTTCGGCGGAGCGGCTGGCGACAGCAACCTGCTGCTGGAATCGATGCTGCGGCTTGGCATCAAGAGCAAGGCGCTGATCCCGTTGATTTCGCCGAAGGCCGTCGCGACGCTGACTGCGGCGGGCGAGGGCGCCGAGGTGACGCTGCCGCTCGGTGGCGACGCGGCGACGGCCTTCTTCAAGCCGCTGACCGTGACGGGCAAGGTCAGGAAGCTCGGCGGCGGCTCGATCCCGCTGAACTTCAACCATCAGCCGGAGGTCGACATGGGCCGAGTCGCGGTCTTCGATGTCGGGCCGGTGACTCTGCTGATCTCGGAACTGCGCGGCGTCGCGGGCAATGTGCCCGATGTCTACGAGGCCTTCGGCATCGACCTTTCCGACTACAAGATGGCCGTGCTCAAGACGGCCTCGAACTTCCAGTATTTCGACCGCATCGCCTCCGGGCTCGTCCGCGCCGATACGCGCGGGCCGGGGCAATCGGACGTGTTCACCCTGCCGTGGCAGCGGATTCCGCGCCCGGTCTATCCGTTGGAGACAATAAGCGACTGGCGGGCACACTCGTCCCAGCCGGGAGCGGGGAAGAGCTGAGACGAAACCAAAGCAAAACAAAGGGGAAAGCCATGACAAAGCTGTCGCGACGTCAATTCGGCATGGCCAGCCTCGCGCTGGCGGGCGCGTCCCTGGCGGGAGCGTTGCCGGCCTCCGCCCAGCAGCTCAAGGGCGGGAGGCTGCGCGTCGCCGTGCTGAGCGAGCTGGCGAATTACGATCCGCAGCAGCTCTCGACGGTGAATTTCCACGTCATCAAGAACCTCTATGACAGCCTGATCGAATACACGCCGGAAGGGAAGCCGGAGCCGAGCCTGGCGACTGAATGGACGATCGCGCCCGACAAGACCTCGGTGACGCTGAAGCTGCGCAGTGGCGTGACCTTCCATAGCGGCACGCCGTTCAAATCGGATTCCGTGCTGGCAACCCTGCAGAAGGGCGCCGATCCCAAGCGCGGCAAGAACGTGTTCGCGACGATGTCGATCGTCAAGGACTGGTCTGCGCCGGACGATGCGACGGTGACGATCAACTTCAAGGCGCCGGTGCCGGAGCGGCAGATCCTCGACCTGCTGCAGTTCCTGCTGCCGATCGATCCCAAGGGCATCGACACCGTCGAGACCGTGCCGGCCGGCACGGGCGCATATACGCTGGTCAACCGCGCGGTTGGTCAGAGCCTGACACTCAAGGCCAATCCGAAATACTGGCGCGAGAAGCAGCCGATCGCGCAGGATCTCGTCTTCACGGTGTTCAGCGAGGACGCCTCGGCGAGCGCGGCGTTGGAATCGGGCGCGGTCGACATCGTCTATAACGGCTCGTCGCGCAGCGCGGTCCGGCTCAAGAATGCCGGCTTCCAGGTCTTCGCCGGACCCGGGCCGCTGGTGCAGGTCTTCCGCATCAACTCGACGCGCGGACCGTTCCGCAACAAGGCGTTCCGGCAGGCCTTCAACTTCCTGATGGACCGGGCGAGCATCCTGCGCGTCGGCTATGCCGGCATGGGCAAGGTCGTGGCACTGCCCTGGGCGCCGGCGAGCCCGGCCTATGACGAGAGCTACACCAAGACCTATGCCTATGATCTCGATAAGGCGAAGAAGCTGATCGCGGATTCCGGCCTCTCCGCCGACGAGATGAAGAACTGGAAGTTGCTGGTCAACGGCAGCGACGAGCCGTCCGTCGCGATCAGCCAGATCGTGCAGGGCTCGCTGCAGAAGGTCGGCATCCCCATCGAGCTCGACATGCGGCAGGGCGCGGAATACGTCACTGCGCTGCTCGGCGGCGATTTCGCGGCAACCTTCGGCGCCGTCGGCAATGTCCAGAAATTCCCGTCGCGCGTCGCCACCAACTCGATCTACCGCACCTCGGGCAACCCAATCCTGAAGGACCCGCATCCGCATCCCGACTATGTCGCGGCGATCGCCAGGGTCGATAGCGCCTCGGGCGGAGTGGCCGAGGTCAAGGCGGCCTATGACAATCTCAACAAGGTCATGGTCGCAGAGGCCTTCGGCATCCCCACCAATTCCTACGATGTCGGCCTGATCGTCGCCTCCGACAAGGTTGGCGGCGTGACGCTCGATATCGACAACCTCTTCGTCGCCCGCACCATCGGCTTCAAATGACGCTGCGTGGCGAGGCCGGGCGCCAGCACGGCGGCCGGCGATGACGGAGACGCTTGCCCGGCTGAAAGGCCTGCTGGGCCGGCTGCTGGCCCGGCGCGGTGCGGCCCTGGGGCTCGGCTTCCTCGCGCTGGTGGCGCTTGCGGCGGCTTTCGCAACCGTGCTGCCCTTCGATCCGCTCTCGCAGAGCGTCGCCGCCTCGTTGCTGCCGCCCTCGGCCGAGAACTGGTTCGGCACCGACGAGCTCGGCCGCGATATCCTGGCCCGTGTCATCTACGGCGCGCGGACCTCGCTGCTGACGGCGGTCGGCGCGGTCGTGATCGCGGCGCTCGTCGGCGTGCCGATCGGGCTTGCCGCCGGCTTCTATGGCGACTGGCGCGATTCCCTGCTGATGCGCTGCATCGACGTGTTGCTCGCGCTGCCGAACATCCTGTTCGCGATGGCGCTGATCGCCGTGCTCGGCCGCAGCCAGGGGGCGGCGCTGATCGCGGTCGGCATTGCCGGCATTCCGGGCTTCGCGCGCATCGCGCGGGCGCAGGTCATGGCCCTGCGCCAGCTCGATTTCGTCACGGCCGTGCGCGGCTTTGGCGGCAGCCCCGGCTACATCATGTTTCGAACGATCCTGCCCAACGCCTTGAGCCCGTTGGTGGTTCAAGCGATCGTGCTGGCCTCGATCGCGATCCTGCTGGAGGCGGCGCTGGCCTTCTTGGGGGTCGGCGTGCCGCCGCCGACGCCAAGCTGGGGCGAGATGCTGCGCACCGGCAAATCCTATCTCTACGAGGCGCCGACCTATGCGGTGCTGCCCGGAATCGTGCTGACGCTGACGATCCTCTCGCTCGACACGATCGGCCGGGCGCTGACCGCGATCCTCGACCGCGACGAGACCGATGCCAGCGGCGAGACGATCGGGGGCCGGCGATGACGGCCTATGTCCTGCGCCGCCTGTTTCAGATGCTGCCGGTGCTGCTCGTCGCCTCCTTCGCGATCTTCGCGATGATCTATGCGGTGCCCGGCGGGCCGGTCGCGGTGATCGTCGGCGAGAATGCCGGGCCGGAGGAGATCGCGGCCGCGATCCAGCGCTACGGGCTCGACCGGCCGATGGTGGTGCAATACGCGGACTGGCTCGGGCGGGCCATGACGGGCGATTTTGGGCTCTCGCTGCACAGCCGCCAGCCGGTGTTGCAACTGATCGGCGAGCGTTTGCCGGCGACGCTGCAACTGGCGTTCGCGGCGATCATCGTCGCGCTCGTCATCGGTATTCCCGTCGCGATTGCGAGCGCGGTCAAGCCAAATTCCTGGCTCGACCGGTTGCTCAGCGGCTGGAGCGCCTTGGCGCTGGGGGTGCCGACCTTCTGGCTCGGCATCCTCTTGATCCTGCTCTTCGCGGTGGAATTGCGCTGGCTGCCATCGGCCTCGCGCCACGTCCCGCTCTGGGAGTCGCCGCTCGATGCGCTGCGCAGCCTGGCGCTGCCAGCGATCACGCTCGGGACCTATGTCTCCGGCATTCTGGCGCGCTTCCTGCGGGCCTCGCTCATCGGCGAGGCGCGAGCCGATTACGTCCGCACCGCGCGCGCCAAGGGCGTGCCGGAGAACCGCATCGTCGGCCTGCACATCATGCGCAATGCGCTCCTGCCCTTCGTCACCGTCGTCGGTTTGATGATGGCGAATTTCATCGGCGGGGCCGTGGTGACCGAGGCGGTCTTCACCTATCCGGGACTCGGGCGCCTGCTGATCCAGGCGATCAGCACCCGTGACTACCCGCTGCTCCAGGGCTGCATCCTGGTGATCCTCGTCGCTTACATGCTGATCAACCTCACGGTCGACATGCTCTACGCCTGGATCGACCCGCGGATCGAATACCGATGAGCGCCCTAGCGCAGATCGGCGGTCGGGCGCGAGCCGAGATGGGTCGAGATACCGGCCGCGACCTCGCGCAGCCGCGTGCCGACCTTGGCGGCAAGCGAATGCGGCATCCGCATCAAGGGCGCCGAGACGCTGAGCGCCGCGACGGGGTAGCCGTCCTCGTCGAGGATCGGCACGCCGACGCACATGGCTCCGTCCTCGTTCTCGCCCATCTCGGTGGCATAGCCGGTGCGGGCGACCTGCCGAAGCTGCCTCTCGATCTCCTCGCGTTCCAGCAGCGTGCGTCCGGTGCGCTCGGTGAGCGGCAGGTCGAGCTGCCTTTGCCGCTCCGCCTCGGGCAGGAAGGCGAGGATCGCCTTGCCGAGCGCGGTCGAATGCATCGGGTGGCTCTCGCCGATACGGGCCTGCATGCGCAGCGAGCGGTTGGCCTCAATCAGGTCGATATAGACGACGGTGCCGTTGCCCTTCACGGCGAGGTTCACGGTCTCGTTGAACTCCTGCATCAGCTCGATCATGGCCGGACGGGCGAGTTCGCGGACCTTGCTGACGCTGGCATCGGCGCGGGCGATGGCGCGCAGTTGCGGCCCGAGATTGTAGCGATCCGTCGCTCGGTTGTGATCGAGGAAGCCGGCGGCAGTCAGCGTCTGCAGATAGCGGAAGGTCGTCGTCTTCGGGATTCGCAATTCCTTGCTGACGGCGGTGAGCGCGATCTCGTGGCCGTGGCGCGCGACCAGCTCCAGCACCTTCAGCGCCTTCATCACCGGCTGCACGACATAGGGGTTGTCGGTTTTCCTGGGCATTGCCGCTCCGCTGGTCGGGCCTTCTTGAGAGCCAGAATGACCAAGGCAAACGAATTCCGCAAGGCGAAACCCCTGTTCCTTTACGCGGAGCGAACGGTCTGGTCTGGTCGAACGCAACAGCAGGAGGCAACGCAGTGACAGGCAATAGCAGCCAGCAGGCGGGAGCCCTGCGCTTCGACGAATCTGCCCGGCAGATCGCGGCAAATGCGCGTTTCATCGCAGGCGGCGTGAACAGCAATTTCCGGCTGGGCATGCAGCCCGGGCCGCTCGTCTTCGAGCGCGGCGAGGGCGCCTATCTGATCGATGCCGATGGCAACCGGATCATCGATTATTACTGCGGCATGGGCGCGACGGTGCTCGGCCATACGCCCGCGCCGGTGATCGAAGCGGTGAAGCGTCAGGCCGAGAAGGGCATCCTCTTCGCCGGCCAGATGCCGGTCGAGGCGGAAGCCGCGCAACTGATCTGCGAGCGCATCCCCTCGGCGGAGCGCCTGCGTTTCGGCTCGTCGGGCTCGGAGGTGGCACAAGCGGCGATGCGATTGGCGCGCGCCGCAACGGGCAAGCGCACCATCGTCAAGTTCGAGGGGCATTATCACGGCTGGTTCGACAACATCCTGTGGTCGACCGCTCCGGGACTGAACGCGGCGGGGCCGGAAGAGGCGCCGACGCCGGTGATCGGCAGCAAGGGCCAGGACCCGGAAGCGGGCGAGGGGCTCTCGATCCTTGGCTGGAACGATCTCGCAGCGCTCGAAGCGCGGCTCGCCAAGGGCGATGTCGCGGCCGTGCTGATGGAGCCGGCGATGTGCAACCAGGGCGCCATCGCGCCCGCGCCGGGCTATCTGGAAGGCGCGCTCGCCGCCTGCCGCAAGCATGGCGCGATCCTGATCTTCGACGAGGTCATCACCGGCTTTCGGCTCGGGCGGGGCGGGGCGCAGGAGCGCTTTGGCGTTACGCCCGATCTCACCCTGATGGCGAAGGCGATCGCCAACGGCTTCCCGGTCGCGGCGATCGCGGGCCGGGCCGACCTGCTCGACCTCTTCGCCGACGGCGTGCTGCATGGCGGCACCTTCAACGCCCAGCCGGTCGCGATGGCGGCGCTTGTCGCGACCCAGAAGGCGCTGACGCCGGAGCATTACGAGCGCAGTTCGGCCCAGGGCCAGCGCCTGCAGGACGGTATTCGCACCATCCTGAAGGAAACGGGCATCAAGGCACAGGTCGTGGGCTTCCCGCTGATGTTCCACGTCGCCTTCGGGCTCGACGTACCGGCGCGGAACTACCGGGAGGTCGCGCGCGCGGACAAGGCCGCCTATAGCCGCTTCGCCCATGAACTGCTCAAGCGCGGCGTGCGCGTGCTGGAGCGCGGTGCGTGGTTCGTGTCGTCGGAGCACGATGCGGCGGTGGTCGATGCGACGTTTGCCGCGGTGCGGGACGCGGCGCGGGCGGTGGCTTAGACGCTCGCTCGCCGGTTTCGAGCTTCTTCCTTTGTCATTCCGGGTTCGCGCCTATGGCGCGCCCCGGAATGACAAGGCTGGTCGTCATGCGCTCCACTCCTGCATGCAGCATGCGCGCTGCCATTGACCGCGCCGCGCGCCGTACCGGATAGTTCGCTCCGAGAGGGAGCGAAGATCGATGCCGCAGCCGAGACCGTCCACCGCGCTTGCCGGGCTTAAGGTGCTGGACCTGACGCGGGTGCGGGCCGGGCCGACCTGCGTGCGCGTCTTCGCCGATTTCGGGGCCGACGTGATCAAGGTCGAGAGCCCGCCGGGGTTCGATCCCAACGAGAACATGAGCGGGCCGCGCCTCGGCTACGACATGCAGAACCTCCACCGCAACAAGCGCTCGCTGGCGATCAACCTCAAGACACCAGAGGGCAAGGCGATCCTGATGAAGCTCGTCGACGAGGCTGATCTCGTCGTCGAGAATTTCCGGCCCGACGTGAAGGAGCGGCTCGGCCTCGATTTCGAGACGCTGCATGCGCGCAATCCGCGCCTGATCCTGGTCTCGATCTCCGGCTTCGGCCAGTCCGGCCCCTACCGGACGCGCGCGGGCTTCGACCAGATCGCGCAGGGCATGGGCGGGATGATGGCGGTGACCGGGCTGCCGGGGCAGGGGCCGGTGCGGGCCGGGATCGCGCTCGCCGATTCCTCGGCCGGGCTCTATGGCGCGGTCGGCGCGTTGGTCGCGCTGCAGGAGCGGGCGGTTTCGGGGCGGGGGCAGTGGGTGCAGACCTCGCTGCTCGAAGCCCAGATCGCGATGATGGATTTCCAGGCCGCGCGCTATCTCGTCGAGGGCTCGGTACCGCCGCAGGCCGGCAACGATCATCCCTATCATACGCCGATGGGCGTCTACCGAACGCGCGACGGGGCGATCAATCTCGGCGTCGGCGGCGAGGAGCAGTGGCGCTCGTTCTGCCGCGCGATCGGGCGGCCGGAATGGGGCACGGATGCGCGCTATGACAACAAGGAAAAGCGCTTCGCCCGCCGTCCGGAACTGCGCGATATGATCGAGGAGATTTTCGCGGCTGCCGACAGCGCGCATTGGCTGGAGGCAATGGAGCGCAACAGCGTCCCGGCCGGGCCGATCTATGCGGTCGACGAGATGTTCGAGGACCCGCAGGTGCGCCATCTTGGTATCGCCAAGCCTTTGAGCCATCCCGAGCTCGGCGATATCCGCCTGATCGGCCAGCCGGTGACGCTGTCGCGCACGCCTGCCGATGTCGCGACGCCGACGCCTGCGGCCGGCGCGCATAACGACGAGATCCTGGCAGATCTCGGCTATGACGAAGCCGGGCTCGTGCGCTTGCGGGCCGAAGGCGTGATCTGACGGAGAGCCTGCGTGAACGACGAAATCCTGTATGCGGTCGAGGGCGGGGTCGGCACGATCACGCTCAACCGGCCCCAGGCGCGCAACGCGCTGACCTTCGCCATGTACGAGCGCATCGCCGATATCTGCCGCGACCCCGCCGCGCATGGCGATCCGCGCGTCATCGTCATGACCGGGGCTGGCGACAAGGCCTTCGCGGCCGGCACCGACATCGCGCAGTTCCGCTCGTTCTCCAGCGCCGAGGATGCGCTCGCCTATGAGGAGCGGATCGAGACTGTGATCCAGACGATCGAGAGCTGTCCGATCCCGACGATCGCCGCGATCTCCGGGGCCTTCACCGGCGGCGGGGCTGCGATCGGGCTCGCCTGCGACCTGCGTATCGCGACCACGAGCGCGCGTTTCGGCTTCCCGATCGCACGCACGCTCGGCAACTGTCTGTCGATGGAGAACTACGGGCGGCTCTACGCCATTCTCGGCCCGGCGCGGGTCAAGGATATCGTGTTCACCGCCCGGCTGGTCGAGGCAGAGGAGGGCGCACGGATCGGGCTCTATAACGAGCTGGTGCCGGATCACGAGGCGCTGATGCGCCGCGCCCGCGAGCTGGCGGAGATCATCGCCGGCCATGCGCCGTTGACGATGCGCGCGACCAAGGAGGCGATGCGCCGCCTGACCGCTGCGACCGCCGCAGGCATCGACGGCCATGATCTCGTGACGCTCTGCTACACCAGCGCCGATTTTCGCGAAGGCATGGAAGCCTTCCTCGGCAAGCGGATGCCGAACTGGAAGGGGCGGTAGCGCTCCCCGGTTTTCCACCGGAACCACGTCGTCATCCCGGGGCTTGCCCCGGGATGACGGCGATTTTGCTTTGCGCGTCATGCTCGCCCTCGTGGCGAGCATCCACGTCTTGAGCACAGCTCTTTGAAGAGCGAAGACGTGGATGGTCGGGACGAGCCCGACCATGACGACAACGTGGCGATAGCCTCAGCCCTGCTTCCCCAACTGCCCGAGTTCGTGGAGCAGGGCCGCGCCTGTGCGCAGGCCGCTATAGAAGCAGTCCAGCGTCATGTTCTCGTTAGGGGCGTGGTTGGCCTCGTCGTGATTGGCGTAGGGCGTGACGAAGGCCGGGATGCCGAGCATCTTGGTGAAGACGTAGTTCGGCAGGCTGCCGAAGCCGGCCGGGATCAGCAGGGGCTCCTCGCCCTGGGCCGCCACGAAGGCACGGCGCAGCGGTGCGGTATAGGGCGAGGCGATCGAGGTCTTGGAGGGCTGCATGCCCTTTTCCTCGCAGATGAACTCGACTTCGGGCGCGTGCTTTTCGACGTGAGCCCGGACCTTGCGCAGGATGTCCTCCGGGTCCTGCGCCTCGACGAGGCGGATATCGCATTTCACCAGCGCTTCGTTCGGCAGCACGGTCTTGGTGCCCGGCCCGCCATAGCCGCCATGGAAGCCGTTGATCGTCAGCGTCGGGCGGAAGCAGAGGCGCTCGTAGAACGGGCGATCCGCCGGCGCGTCGAGGCGGGTGAGACCGACGCCCTTCTTGAAGGCCTCGATGTCGAGCGGCAGGCGCGCGACCGCTTCCAGCTCCTCCGCCGTCGGCGGTTCGACGGCATCGTGCAGGCCCTCGATCGTGATTTCGCCTTCGGGATTCTTCATTGTTGCGAGCAGATGGACCAGCGTCCAGATCGGGTTCGGCACGACGCCGCCGAAATTGCCGGAATGGACGTCGCGGCTGGCATGGCGGCAGCGCAGGTCGAAGGAGACGACGCCGCGGGAGCCGAACTTGATCGAGGGCGCGCCGCTGGCATGGCGCGGCCCGTCGGCGGTGACGGCGAGGTCGGCCTTGAGCAGATGCGGGTTGGCGCGGACGAAGCCGGCGATATTCGGGCTGCCGATCTCCTCCTCGCCTTCCAGCACGAGGATGACGTTGCAGGGCAGCTCGCCATGGACCTTGAGATGGGATTCGATCGCGAGGATCTGGGCGAAATGCTGGCCCTTGTTGTCGCCGACGCCGCGCGCATAGAGTCGGCCGTCGCGGATCGTCGGCTCGAACGGGGGCGAGACCCACTTGTCCAGCGGGTCCGGCGGCTGCACGTCGTAATGGCCGTAGAGCAGAACTGTCGGCTTGCCCGGCGCCTTCTCCCAGCGCGCGACGACGACCGGATGGCCTTCGGTCGGGACAAGGCTGGTTTCCAGGCCGATCCCGGTGAGCATGTCGACGAGCAGCAGGCCGACCTCGGCGATGCCGATATTCTCTGCGCTGATGCTGGGATGGCGCAGATACGCGATGAGGCGGTCGAGAAAGGCGCTGCGGTTGGTCTCGATATGGTCGAAGACCGCGGCGAGTGCGTCTGAGGAAGCCATGACGATGCCTGACAGGAGGGAAACCGGGCCTCCCGCCGGGCGGGGGCGCAAGCGGAGGCCGTGCGGCCGCCAAGGGCAGCCTAGCCGTGGGGCCTGCGGCGCTCAAGCGCAGGCAGGGTGGTTGGGATAACTGGCTGCCTTGCGATTTTCGCTGGTCGGATGGGGGTTTGTATTGTTCTTGTTTTGTTCTATCATGGGATGTGCAGCTCGTTCTCGACCTCGACGGTGGGCGAGAGTTTCGGCCGCGAGAAGGCCACCGCCCGCCCCGCTATTTCTTCGCGCTCCTTCCGGATGCGGAAGCCAGAGCGCGGATCGACACGCTGGCGCGTGACTTGAGAGCGCGGCTTCGCGCCTCGGGCAAGTTTCGCGGGCCGGACAAATATCATGTGACCTTGCGCGGCATCGCCGTCCCCGATGGGCCGTTCGGGCAGAGCATCGCAATGGCGCGCTTGGTCGCCGCTGCGATCCGGAGGACATCCTTCGCCGTCATGTTCAATCAGGCCGGGAGCTTCGGAAAGCCGCCTAAATACGCATTTTCGTTGACGACGCGGGCGGATTTGCTCGCTGCCAACAGTTTGTCCGCCACGCTCCTTCATGAGTTACGGCATGCCGGACTCAAGGTCGATGGGTCGAGCTTCCAGCCGCATGTGACGCTGTTCTACGAAGGGCAACGTCGGGAGCCAATCGATGTGCCGGAACTGCGCTGGCAGGTGAGCGAGTTCGTCTTGATCGAGAGCACCGATAACAGGGAGTACGTGATTTTGGGCTCCTGGCCGCTCGGCTGAGCTCCATGCAGCCGTGCAAGGCCGGTTTGCGGCAATCCGGGTCGGGTCCCGTTGCTTTGGGCGCAGCCGGCTCTATCGTTCCCGGCCGAAGCCTCATCCGATTCAGACGGAGCCTCTCATGGCCGATCTCTCCGCTTTCCCGATCACCAAGCGCTGGCCCGCCGCGCATCCCGACCGCATCCAGCTTTATTCGCTGCCGACGCCGAACGGCGTGAAGGTCTCGATCGCGCTGGAGGAGCTGGAGCTGCCCTACGAGCCGCATCTCATCGATATCGGCAAGAACGAGACCTGGGGGCCGGAATTCCTGTCGCTGAACCCCAATGGCAAGATCCCGGCGATCATCGATCCCAACGGCCCGGACGGAAAGCCGATGGGCCTGTGGGAATCCGGCGCGATCCTGCTCTACCTCGCCGAGAAGACCGGCAAGCTCCTGCCGAAGGACCCCGCTGCCCGCTACGAGACCATCCAGTGGGTGTTCTTCCAGATGGCGGCGATCGGCCCGATGTTCGGCCAACTCGGCTTCTTCCATAAGTTCGCCGGCCGCGAATACGAGGACAAGCGCCCGCGCGACCGCTACGCCAGCGAGAGCAAGCGCCTGCTCGGCGTGCTGGAAGATCGTCTGGCCAGCCGCACCTGGATCATGGGCGACGCGTACAGCATCGCCGATATCGCGATCCTCGGCTGGGTGCGCAATCTCGTCGGATTCTATGGCGCGGGCGAGCTCGTCGACTATGCCAAGCTGACGCATGTGCCGATCTGGCTGGAGCGCTGCCTGTCGCGCCCGGCCGTGCAGCGCGGCCTCGACAGCCCGAAGCGGCCGGCCTGAGCGCCGACTGCTCTTGGACCCAGTCCGAAAGCCTATTTGGGCTGGGTCGGAGGGAGGCCCTGCAGGCTGTGTACGGCAACGCCGTTCTGGGTTAGCCGCTCACGGCCGCCGAGGCCTTCGAGTTCGAAGACGAAAAGCGCATGCGTGCAGTTTGCGCCCAGCCGGCGGAGCAACAGTGCCGTCGCCAGCGCGGTGCCGCCCGACATCAGGCAGTCGTCGATGATGGCGACCTGACGCCCGTCCAGCGCCTGTCCCTTCGACAAGGCGATGCCGTTGCCGAGTTCGTAATTGGCCGCGAGGCTGCGCACGACATCGGCGCGGATCGACGCGACCTTGCGGATATCGATGAAGCCGAGGCCGTTGCGCAGTGCCAGCGCGCCCGCGAAGCCGAGCCCGCCGATATCGATGCCGGCGAGAAGGTCGATCTCCTTGTCGAGGCGGGCCGAGAGCGCTTCGCAGGCCGTCTGCACCCAGCGCGGATCGCTGGTGAATGTCGTGGCATCGGGAAAATCAACGCCGGGGACCGGATGGTCCTTCCAACGCCGATGGGGAAAAGCCGGGCTGTCCGGCATTTTTGGCGCGGAGACTGACGCGGTATCCATGCTAATCCCTGCCTGTATCTGGCGCTGCCGCCCGCCCTGTCATGCCTGTCTGCCGTCCGGCCGGCGAACCGTTATGACAGCCGCGCAGCGGATGCCCTGCGGCTTCACGAGGTTCGGACGACGGCATGACGATCATCATCTACGGCATCAAGAATTGCGACACGATGAAGAAGGCGCGCACCTGGCTCGACGGCCACGGCATCGCGGTCGCGTTCCATGACTACAAGGCGAGCGGGATCGACCGGGCTTCGCTTGAGCGCTGGGTCAAGGAGCATGGCTGGGAGACGGTGCTGAACCGCGCCGGCACGACCTTCCGCGCCCTGCCGGATGCCGAGAAGCAGGGGCTCGATGCCGGGAAGGCGATCGCGCTGATGCTGGCGCAGCCCTCGATGATCAAGCGGCCGGTGCTGGACCTCGGCAAAGGCAAGACGATCGTCGGTTTCAAGCCGGAGGTTTACGAGGTGGCGCTCAGGGTCACATAATGGGTGTGCTCTGACAGCGTTGGAACGAGCCGGGGCTTCAGGATCGAGCCCCGGCGCATGCGGTTTCGTCGAATTGGAGCTGCTTGTGCTTTGAATTGTAACGTATGGATATCGAATTCATGACGGATATGCGTTCCGCCTTGAAAGAAAATATCGATTTAACAAGCGTGTATGAAAAGCTTCCCATAGCGCTGTGCGTCATCGATCGGGAAGGGCGGCTGATCGCTGTCAACGAATTGCATACTGTTCTTGCAGGACGTGATGCGAACGGCCTCATCGGCGTGAAAGTTGCCGATCTTCATGACGAAGGCGGACGCAACATCATACGCGATTTCCAGCTTTTCGATGCTGGAATGACTGTTCCCAACCATGAGATCGAGATACGCGGCCGCCACTACATGGTGTCTGTTTCTCCGCTGCATGATCCCAACGGCAGCCTTGCGGCCATTTCGGTCGCGCATTTCGATATAACCGAGAAGAAGGCGACTGAGCGTAAGGTCGCCAGGATAAACCGGAAACTCAGCTTCCTTTCATCACACGATTACCTGACGAGGCTGGGCAACAGGCGGGCATTCGATGCGCTCCTCGACCAAAAAGTCAGAGAGTTCATCGCCGACCGACGTTGTTTTGCGTTGATGTTGTTCGATATCGATCGTTTCAAAGCCTATAACGACAGCTATGGCCACCAGAACGGTGATGCCTGCCTGCAGCGCGTCGCCAAGAGCATGACGAAAGTGGCGCGAAAGGGCGATCCTGCCTTCTTTCGCTATGGCGGCGAGGAATTCGCGGCATTGATTTCGGATGCCGACCAGGACATCGCCTGGAAAATTGCCGACAGAGTGAGGGCGAAGGTGAAGGAACTCGCCATTCCGCACTGCAGATCGCCATTGGGGATTGTGACAGTCAGCGGCGGTGTCGTCGGCGCCTGCTGCCTGCCGCCGCCGAACGAAGCCGATTTCACGCGGGAGCTTCTGTTTGCCGCGGATCACGCTCTGTACCAGGCCAAGATGGCGGGTCGCGACAACATTCAGCGGTTTGCTCGCCGGTCGCAGGTGTTTGCCGAGACGCTTTAGATGCACGTGTCCACTTGGTGACAGGTGATCCCCAGAGGCTGGGTCGGTCCCCTGTGTCTCTTCCCTAAACCCGCGCGCTGCTCTACCTCGCAGGCCATGACCGTTCAGCCCCAGTCCATGCAGCCGGAAATCGCTGCCACACCCGAATTCACCTTCAAGGTCGCCGCTCGCGACGGCGCCGCACGCACCGGCGCGATCAGCATGCCGCGCGGCGTCATCCGTACGCCGGCCTTCATGCCGGTCGGCACTGCCGCAACTGTCAAAGGCATGTATCCAGAGCAGGTGAGGGCGCTCGGCGCCGATGTCGTGCTCGGAAACACCTATCACCTGATGCTGCGGCCGGGCGCCGAGCGCGTCGCCGGGCTCGGCGGCCTGCACAAGTTCATGAACTGGCCGCACCCGATCCTGACCGACTCCGGCGGGTTTCAGGTGATGTCGCTGTCGCAGCTCCGGAAGCTGACCGAAGAGGGCGTGACCTTCCGCTCGCATATCGACGGCTCGAAGCATGTGCTCACCCCCGAGCGCTCCGTCGAGATCCAGAATCTGCTCGGCTCCGATATCGTCATGCAGCTCGACGAATGCGTGGCGCTGCCCTGCGAGGAGAAGGTCGCGGAGAAGGCGATGCGGCTCTCGCTGCGCTGGGCCGAACGCTGCAAGACGGCGTTCGGCGATCATCCGGGCCGGGCTCTGTTCGGCATCGTGCAGGGCGGGGACGTGCCGCATCTGCGCGTCGAGAGCGCGCGCGAACTCGCCGCCATGGACCTGAAGGGCTATGCGGTCGGCGGGCTGGCGGTCGGCGAACCGCAGGACGTGATGCTGGCGATGATCGAGACGGTCGAGCCGCATCTGCCGCAGGAGAAGCCGCGCTACCTGATGGGCGTCGGCACGCCGGACGACATCGTGAAATCGGTGGCGCGCGGCATCGACATGTTCGACTGCGTGATGCCGACACGGGCCGGCCGCCACGGCCAGATCTTCACCCGCTTCGGCCGGATGAACCTCAAAAACGCCAAGCACGCGGAAGACCCGCGCCCGATCGACGAGCAATCCTCCTGCCCCGCCGCCAATAGCTGGTCGCGCGCCTATCTGCACCATCTCGTCAAGGCCGAGGAGATGCTCGGCAAGATGCTGCTGACCTGGGTGAACCTCGCCTATTATCAGGATCTGATGGCGGGCCTGCGCGCCGCGATCGCCGCCGGGCGTCTCGACGATTTCATCGCCGAGACCCGCGAAGGGTGGGAAAGGGGCGAGCCGGCTTGAGCACGGGCCTCGCGCTGCTGCCGCTCAAGATGGCGCTCGCGGCCTGCGTGGTCGTGAGCTGCTCGATGCTGGCCGAGCGGGCCGGGCCATTGATGGCGGCGATGATCGCGACCTTGCCGATCTCGCTCGGGCCGGTCCTCGTCTTCCTGGCGCTCGACCATGGCCCGGACTTCATCGCGGGCGCCGCGCTCGGCACGATGAACGCCAATGCGACCCATGCCAGCTTCGTGCTGAGCTATGTGCTGCTGGCTCAGCGCCATGGAGTGGTTGTCTCGCTTGGCGGCGCCTTCGCGATCTGGACCGTGCTGCTGCTCACCCTTCGTAGCCTTGCCTTGCCGGTGCTGCCGCTGACGGTCATCACAGTCGTCGCCTTCCTCGCCGTGCACCAGCTCGTGCGGCCTTATCTCAGGGTACGCGCCAAGCCGCCGGCCGGGCTCTCGCGCTATGCCATCCCGATCCGGGCGGCCTGCGTCGCCGGGCTCGTCGCCATCGTGACCGGCCTCAGCGAGCGCGTCGGTCCGCAATGGTCCGGCATCCTCGCCGGCCTGCCGATCATCCTGTCGAGCCTGATCATCATCCTGCACCTGCGGGCAGGTGGGCCAGCTGCGGCCGCGGTCATCGGCAGCAGCGCGCTCGGGTTGCTGGGCGCGGGGCTCGGGCTCGCGGCCGTGCACCTGACCGCCGTGCCGTGGGGCTCGTGGACGGCGCTCGGCCTCGGGCTCGGCATCTCAGTGGTCTGGAACCTGATCCTGCTCGGCCTGGCGCGCCGGTCGGCGCCATGATGCGACAAACAGGCCGCCGACGATCAGGACGATGCCGACCCATTGCAGAGCCGCGGGCCATTCGCCCAGCACCGGGATCGCCAGTGCCGTTCCGGTGACGGGGATCAATGGCGGAAAGCGCCCAACGACCGCGGCGCCCAGTACATGTGCGGCGCGGCCCCAGAGCCAGAGACCCACGATCATGTTCAGCACGCCCTGGTAGAAGCCCTGGAAGGCGAAGACCGTCCAATGCGCGCCGAACCCGTGGTGGAAGAAGGCGAAGTAGAACGGCAGATAGGCGAGCGACAGAACCGCGACGATCGCCGCCGCATGCAGCCCCTCGATCCGCCAGCGCTGGATCATCAGCGGATAGAAGCCCCAGAGCAGGCCGCAGCAGAAGAACATCAGGTCGCCCGTCAGCGTGCCTTGGCCGCCGCTCGAACCGGCGATGGCGAGGCAGGCGAGCCCGGCCAGCATTCCGGCCGTCCCGGCCACGAGGTTGCGCGTGATCGCGGCTCCGAACATCACCACGCTGCCGACGATGCCGATCATCGTCACGGTGCCTGGAGTGATCGTGGCCCCGTGTGCAGCGGGGGCCAGGCTCAAGCCGGTCAGCATCAGGAAGCTCATCGGGAAACCGCTCGAAACGAGCAGGAAAAGGCCGCGCCCCCAGCCGACGCCGCTGCAATTCGCAAATCCCCGGCTCAGAAAAAGCGGAAGGAGCAGCAGGCCTGACGTGCCGAAGCGGACGGCCATCATGTCGTGCGCGGTCATGCCGTGCAGCACGGCGTAACGGCTGACGACGAAGTTGGAGCCGAAGATGAGGACGCTGAAAACCATCCCGGCAACGGCCAGCCAGCGGCGCCGGCTCTGCTCTTGCTGGTGCAGCAGGGGATTGGCGATGCGTTGGTCCATGCGCCGCCATAGCGCGGATTGGCTGGCAGCCGTTACCGGGCCTTTTGCATGGCGACTGCGCGTGCGGTGGCAGACCGCATTTGCGCCCCGTTTCGGCCCCGCTGGCGCCCAGAGGCGCCGGCTTCCTTGCTGCGTCAGTTGAAGGGGCGCAGCGATGCGGAGCGCAACAGATGTCGACAGAATCTGATTTTCCGGCGCCGGCTACCATGGCGGCGCGGTTGGGGAGCCATCTTCTGCTCTCCCTGGGGATCGCCATGGCAAGCACAGTGCTCGTGGCGGCGCCGGCCCTGCTATCCGATGCAGCGCCCGATCATGCCAAGCCGCCCACTCTGACCTTGCTGCGCGACGGCAAGATCGCAGACCGCCTCGCGGAAGCCGGGCCGATCGGGGAAGACGAGTTTGCAGCCGGGCGTCCACTCACGCCTGCCGCGTTGGCGATGCCGATGTCGTTGGCCTGGCCGGAGCAGGGGGACTGGATGCCGCCGCGGGCCGGGCCTCAGGTAAAAACGCATGTCGCCGCCGGCGCTGCCGTGCCGCCGTCGCGCCGCCTGGCGGTGCTGTCCGAGAAAAAGGGGCAGGCTATGGCCCCACCCCTGGTGATCCTGCCCCCGGCAGCCATGACCGCGATGGAGCCGATGCCTGCGTTGGAAGCATCGGGCGGCGAAGGCGCCGATTCATCCCTGCGCCAGTTCGTCGTCGCGCCAGCAATGAAGGTGGTCGATGCGGTGTCCGGCGCGGCCGGCAGCATGCAGGCGGCGGGCTCCTGGACCCTCGACCAGGCGAATGGCCTGCTGCCACGCTGGTGAGCGCGGCAGCTTGAGGCCTTCGATCAGGCCAGCGCCTTCAGCGCGTTGCGGCCGGCATAGATCGCCTGCGCGCCCAGTTCTTCCTCGATGCGCAGGAGCTGGTTGTACTTCGCGGTCCGGTCCGAACGGGCGAGCGAGCCGGTCTTGATCTGCCCGCAATTCGTCGCGACGGCGAGGTCGGCGATGGTCGAATCCTCGGTCTCGCCCGAGCGATGGGACATCACGGCCGTGTAGCCGGCGCGCTGCGCCATCTCGACGGCGGCGAGCGTCTCGGTCAGCGAGCCGATCTGGTTGACCTTGACCAGGATCGAGTTCGCCGTCTTGCTCTTGATGCCCTGCGACAGGCGGGTGACGTTCGTCACAAAGAGATCGTCGCCGACGAGCTGGCACTTCGAGCCGACGAGATCGGTCAGCGCCTTCCAGCCCTCCCAGTCGTCTTCGGACATTCCGTCTTCGATCGAGACGATCGGGTAGTTGCCGACGAGCTTGGCGAGATACTTGGCCTGCGCCTTGGGATCGCGGGTCTTGCGCTCGCCCTCATAGACGTAGGAACCGTCCTTGAAGAACTCGGTCGCGGCGCAGTCGAGCGCCAGCGCGACGTCCTGGCCCGGCTTGTAGCCGGCGGTCTCGATCGCCTGCATGACGAAGTCGAGCGCGGCCTCGGCCGACTTGATGTTCGGGGCGAAGCCGCCCTCGTCGCCGACATTGGTGTTGTGGCCGGCGTCGTGCAGCTTCTTCTTCAGGGTGTGGAAGATCTCCGCGCCCATGCGCAGGCCCTCGGCGAAGGAGCTCGCGCCGATCGGCATGACCATGAATTCCTGGAAGTCGATCGGGTTGTCGGCATGGGCGCCGCCATTGACGATGTTCATCATCGGCACGGGCAGGACGCGGGCCGAGGTGCCGCCGACATAGCGGTAGAGCGGCAGGCCGGAGGCTTCGGCTGCTGCCTTGGCGACGGCGAGCGAGACGCCGAGGATCGCATTGGCCCCGAGCTTCGACTTGTTGGGGGTGCCGTCGAGCTCGATCATCACCTGGTCGATCGCGGTCTGGTCCTCGGCATCCATGGCGACGATCGCCTCGGCGATGGCGACATTCACCGCCTCGACCGCCTTGAGCACGCCCTTGCCGAGATAGCGCGACTTGTCGCCGTCGCGCAGCTCGACGGCCTCATGCGCGCCGGTCGAGGCGCCGGAGGGAACGGCGGCGCGGCCCATCGAGCCGTCTTCCAGCACGACATCGACCTCGACCGTCGGATTGCCGCGGGAATCGAGGATCTGGCGTCCGATGATGTCGATGATCGCGGTCATGGCAGGCTCCGGGAGAGGCGGGGCGGAATGGATAGGGCGCTTCTAGCCAACAGCCTGCCGCGGGGAAAGCCTCAATCCGCAGGCCCGTGATGGCGGGGCCGACCGATGGCGCGTGGCTTGCGGATCGTCCGGGCATCCAGACGCTTCGTCCCATCGGGAAACGATCATGTTCCAGACCATGCCTACACGCCGCCGGCCTTCACTCACCTCTGTCCTGTTCTGGTCCGGTCTCACTGTGCTCTGGTGGGCGGGGCTTTGCCTCTTCGCGGGGCGGCCGGTCTGGTTCTGGTAGGTCTTCCAGCTCGTCCGGCAGGGCGAGATAGCTGCCGAGCATGAAGCCGGCCTGCAGCGCGAAGAGATAGCCGATCCAGACGAGGACGACGAAGAGGCCGAACTCGCCACGGAAGATCCATGTCGGAAAGACGATGAGCGTGGTCGCGGCGCTGGCCAGGATGATTGCCGGGTAGCCATGGGACAGGCCGATCAGCAGGCCGATCAGGAATAATATGCCGGCAATGATCATATAGTTCGGTCTAGGCTTCTGATTTCGTGAGATCGAACTAGACAGTACTTCTCGATAGCGCAAACAAGCGTGTGGAAGGTCGAGAGATATTTAATAAAGTTGCTGATTTGCTTGTGTTTAATTTTATCTATTGATGGGGCGTTCCATTAATCAACGCGGTGCGACCCGGGTGCCGGGCGCCGGATCGGACGGCTTTCCGGCGGCGGAAGTGGCTGCGTCGGGGGCGGCAGTTCCCATGTCGGTCGGAGATGCTCTAGAACCCGCCCAAATCCAGGAGCATCCCATGACGATCGACGCCTCGACCTTGCAGCTCGGCCAGAGCAGCGCCTTGCCCGCCTCGCCGGAGGAGGCGCGGCTCGACCGCGTGCCCAATCCGCATGCCGGCACGAACTACCTCGCCCGCTTCACCTGCCCGGAATTCACCTCGATCTGTCCGGTCACCGGCCAGCCCGATTTCGGCATCCTCGTCATCGACTACCTGCCGGGGAAATGGCTGGTGGAGTCGAAGTCGCTGAAGCTCTATCTCGGCTCATTCCGCAATCACGGCGCCTTCCACGAGGATTGCACCGTCGGGATCGGCAAGACGCTGGTCGATCTGCTGGAGCCGGAATGGTTCCGCATCGGCGGCTACTGGTACCCGCGGGGCGGCATCCCGATCGACGTGTTCTGGCAGACCGGCGAGCCGCCCAAGGGCCTCTGGCTGCCCGACCAGGGCGTCGCGCCCTATCGCGGGCGTTGAGGTTTATCGGCTTCGGTTGAATGGCGACGTCATGCCCGGATCGGGCATGACGTTCCAGGCTTGATGCCTCAAGTCCGCGTGCCGAGCGGCGGCAGCAGGCGCGGGGTCACGACGCCGAGCGTGCCGATGACCACGCCGAAGACGACGAGGGCCAATTGCGGGCCGAGCAGGTGCAGGAGCGCGCCCATGATCAGCGGCCCGGTCGCGTGCCCCATGAAGAAGAAGCAGGCGAACAGCGCCATGGCCGAGCCGCGTGCCGTCGGCGCCAGCTCCGTCGCCTGGGCCTGGAAGGTGCCGTGCATGAGGAAGAAGCCGAAGCCGGTCAGCAGGAAGATGCCGATCGCGCTCCACCACGGGCCGTGGATCGTGAAGGCGAAATAGCTCAGCGCCACCGCAAGACCACCGAAACGCATCATCTGACGCGGCCCGACGCGCTCGACGAGAATGCGGGTGAGGATGCCGTAGACGAGGCCGCCGAGCCCCATCGCGCCGATGGCGAGGCCGGCCTCAGAGGCGCCGACGCCGGAGCGCTCATGCAGGATCGCAGCGATGAAGGGCTGCAATCCGAAGACGAAGGCGCCTTCGATCATCACGAGCAGATAGAGCAGCTTGCTGCGCGGATTGGAGAAGACGGCCTTGTAGCTCGTGATTGCTCCCGCGACGCTCAACGGCGGACGGGCCGCGTCCGGGCGCGGCTTGAGGACTAGCCGGACCAGCAAGGCGCCGCCCGCGGCGAGAAGACCGGCTATGCCCAGCACCGCGCGCCAGCCGATATGGTCGGCGACCAGCCCTGAGAAGGTCGCGCCCGCCATCTGGCCGATGATCATGATGACGAGGAAGCGGCCCAGCATGATCTGCCGCTCGGCCATCGGCGCGCGATCGCCGATGGCGGCCATCGCCGCGGGAATGACGCCGCCGGCCATGATGCCGCCGACAGCGCGCAGCACCAGCAGCATCCAGAAGCTCGTCGCGAAGGCGGCGAGCGTCGAGAGCACGCAGAGGGCGGCGAGACAGGCTGCGATGCTGCGCAATTTGCCGACCGAGTCGGCGATCGGGCCAAGGAAGGGCTGGCCGAGCGCGTAGCAACTGGCGAAGGCCGTCACCAGGAAGGCGATCTGGTGGACGCTCTGGCCGAATTCCGAAGCCAGCGTCGGCACCAGCGGATCGATCAGCCGCATGGTGAAGGTCGAGGCGAAGCCGCAGAGCCCGAGGACCGGGATCAGAGCCCCCAGATTCTCGCCGGGGGCCTTGGCGGGTTCAGACATAGGCAATCGCCGTCGGGGCGGTCCGCGACTTGGTCAGGCGGTCGAAGCCCTGCAATTCGGCGATCAGTCCCTTGAACTCTGCAAGCGGCACCATGTTGGGACCGTCGGAAGGCGCCTTGTCGGGATCGGGATGGGTCTCGATGAACAGGCCGGCAACGCCGACCGCGACCGCCGCGCGCGACAGAACCGGCACGAATTCGCGCTGGCCGCCGGTCGAGGCGCCCTTGCCGCCGGGCTGCTGCACCGAATGGGTGGCGTCGAAGATCACGGGCGCGCCGATCTCGGCCATGGTCGGCAGGGCGCGCATGTCGGAGACCAGCGTGTTGTAGCCGAAGGAGGCGCCGCGCTCGGTCAGCATCACGTTCGGATTGCCGCTCTCCGTGACCTTGGCGGCGACATTGACCATGTCCCAGGGCGCGAGGAACTGGCCCTTCTTGACGTTGACGACGCGGCCGGTCTTCGCGGCGGCAACGAGCAGATCGGTCTGGCGGCAGAGGAAGGCCGGAATCTGGAGGATGTCGACGACCTCGGCGACAGGCGCGCACTGATCGGCCTCGTGGACATCGGTCACGACCGGCAGGCCGGTGCGCTCGCGGATCTCGGCATAGACGGGCAGGCCTGCCTTCATCCCCATGCCGCGGGCGCCCTTGACGCTGGTGCGATTGGCCTTGTCGAATGAGGCCTTGAAGACGAGGCCGATATTCAGCTCCGCCGCGATTTCCTTGAGCGCAAACGCGCATTCGAGCGCGTGGTCGCGGCTTTCCATCTGGCAAGGGCCGGCGATCAGCGCGAGCGGCAGCGCATTGCCGAAGCGCACGGGGCGGGCGAGATCCTCGCCGATGGTCACGATGGCGTTGGGAGTCATGGCGGCGTCCTTGTCCAGCGGGCCGCCGGGCTTATGTCTGGTAGCCCCGCCGGGTCAAGTCAGCGCTGCCTTGTGGAGCGCGGATCGGCCATGTTCGCTGCGAACGGGCTGGCGAAGCGGGAGCGAGGTCTGTAAATTCGTCAGCGAAGCACTATCTCGGTTGTCGATGCAGGATCGGATGTGGATACGGCGCGGACGGGAATGATGCAGTCAGGCCAAGACAAGGCAAGGCAGGCCGGGTGGTCGGTGCGCGCCAGCGACGAGCTGGTCATGGCCGGGCTGGATATGGCCGACCGCCCCAAGCGCGGCCAGCCGCCAAGCGATGGCGGCGGGCGCGAAGGCAATGGGCGCGAGGGCAGCGGCACGGCCGTCCTCACCCGGACGCGCACCCGCAAACCCAATCTCTACCGCGTCCTGCTGCTCAACGACGACTACACCCCGATGGAGTTCGTCGTTCACGTTCTGGAGCGGTTCTTCAACAAGGACCGCTCCGAGGCCACGCAGATCATGATGCATGTGCATCAGAACGGCGTCGGCGAATGCGGCGTCT